>NZ_CP019427.1:0-600000 GCF_009834545.1 Pseudomonas sp. S04 | reverse complement strand
TCTGGTAGCTGTCGCTAGCCGGCTGGTGCAGCGGGATCAACTGGTTCTTGCCCGGCCCGATCAGGTCGGCGCGGCCCATGCGGGTCAGCGCTTCACGCAGCATTGGCCAGCCTTTCGGGTCGTGGTAACGCAAGAACGCCTTGTGCAGGCGACGCTGCTCCTCGCTCTTGACGATGGTCACGCCGTCGCTCTTGTAGGTGACCTTGCGCAGCGGGTTCTTGCCCGAGTGGTACATGGCGGTGGCCGTGGCCATCGGCGACGGGTAGAACGCCTGTACCTGGTCGGCGCGGAATCCGTTGCCCTTGAGCCACAGGGCCAGGTTCATCATGTCTTCGTCGGTGGTGCCCGGGTGGGCCGCGATGAAGTACGGAATCAGGTACTGCTCCTTGCCCGCTTCCTTGGTGTACTTCTCGAACATGCGCTTGAACTTGTCATAGCTGCCGATGCCCGGTTTCATCATCTGATTGAGCGGACCTTCCTCGGTGTGTTCCGGGGCGATCTTCAGGTAACCACCGACGTGGTGGGTCACCAGTTCCTTGACGTACTCAGGCGACTCGACCGCCAGATCGTAACGCAGGCCCGAGGCGATCAGGATCTTCTTCACGCCCGGCAAGGCGCGTGCGCTGCGATACAGCTGGATCAGCGACGAGTGGTCGGTATTGAGGTTCGGGCAGATGCCCGGGAACACGCAGGATGGTTTGCGGCACGCGGATTCGATTTCCGGGCTCTTGCAGGCGATGCGGTACATGTTCGCGGTCGGCCCGCCAAGGTCGGAAATGACCCCGGTGAAACCTGGCACTTTGTCGCGGATCTCTTCGATTTCGCGAATGATCGACTCTTCGGAACGGTTCTGGATGATCCGGCCTTCGTGCTCGGTAATCGAGCAGAAGGTGCAGCCACCGAAGCAGCCACGCATGATGTTGACCGAGAAGCGGATCATGTCGTAGGCCGGGATCTTCTCCTTGCCGTACGCCGGGTGCGGGACACGGGCGTAGGGCATGCCGAACACGTAGTCCATTTCTTCGGTGGTCATCGGAATCGGCGGCGGGTTGAACCAGACGTCGACTTCGCCATGCTTCTGCACCAGCGCACGGGCGTTGCCCGGGTTGGTTTCCAGGTGCAATACCCGGTTGGCGTGGGCGTAGAGCACCGCGTCACCACGGACTTTTTCCACCGATGGCAGGCGAATCACGGTCTTGTCGCGGGTCATGCGCGGGCTGGCCAGGATCTGCACGACTTTAGCTTCGCTCGGATCCTCGACTGGCCCTTTTTCCTGCTCGATGGCGCAGGCTTGGGTGTCCTGGGTGTTGACGTACGGGTTGATGATCTTGTCGACCTTGCCCGGACGGTCGATGCGCGTGGAATCGACTTCGTACCAGCCTGCAGGCGTGTCACGACGAATGAACGCAGTACCGCGCACGTCGGTGATGTCTTCGATCTTGTGTCCGTAGGACAGGCGCTGGGCGACTTCGACAATGGCCCGCTCGGCGTTGCCGTACAGCAGGATGTCGGCGCAGGCGTCGATCAGGATCGAGTTGCGCACCCGGTCCTGCCAGTAATCGTAGTGGGCGATGCGGCGCAGGGAAGCTTCGATGCCACCGAGCACGATCGGCACATTCTTGTAGGCTTCCTTGCAGCGCTGGCTGTACACCAGGCTTGCGCGATCCGGACGTTTGCCGGCCATGCCACCTGGGGTGTAGGCGTCGTCGGAACGGATCTTCTTGTCGGCGGTGTAGCGGTTGATCATCGAGTCCATGTTGCCGGCCGCGACACCGAAGAACAGGTTCGGCTCGCCGAGCTTCATGAAATCGTCTTTGGACTGCCAGTTCGGCTGGGCAATGATCCCGACGCGAAAGCCCTGGGACTCCAGCAGCCGGCCGATGATGGCCATGCCGAACGATGGGTGGTCGACGTACGCATCACCGGTAACGATGATGATGTCGCAGGAATCCCAGCCAAGCTGATCCATCTCCTCCCTGCTCATCGGCAGGAATGGCGCAGGACCGAAACATTCGGCCCAGTACTTGGGATAGTCAAATAACGGCTTGGCTGTTTGCATGACGGTGACCGGTGTTGAGATGAAAAATCGCGGGCGCGGAATATAGCACAAATTTTGACCAATTCCGACGGTTATGGTCGGAAATTACGGCGACCCAATCGCGGGCAAGCCCGCTCCCACAGGGATCACACTAACCCTGTGGGAGCGGGCTTGCCCGCGATTGGGCCCCTCAGGCGCTGAAGAGTTTACTCGTCGTCGAAATTGTAGCTGCCCGGCGCGAGGTTTTCGAAGCGCGTGTACTTGCCGATGAACGCCAGTCGTGAGGTGCCGATCGGGCCGTTACGCTGCTTGCCGATGATGATTTCGGCGATGCCCTTGTGCTCGGTTTCCGGGTGATACACCTCGTCTCGGTAAACGAACATGATCACGTCGGCATCCTGCTCGATCGCTCCGGATTCCCGCAAGTCGGAGTTGATTGGCCGTTTGTTCGGTCGTTGCTCCAGGGAGCGGTTGAGCTGGGACAACGCCACTACCGGGCAGTTGAATTCCTTGGCCAGGGCCTTCAAGGAACGGGAAATCTCGGAAATCTCGTTGGTCCGGTTGTCGCCACCCGACCCCGGGATCTGCATCAGCTGCAGGTAGTCGATCATGATCAGCGCGACGTCACCGTGCTCACGCACCAGTCGGCGGGTCCGCGCGCGCATTTCCGAAGGGCTGATACCGGCCGTATCGTCGATGAACAGCTTGCGGTCGTTGAGCAGGTTGACCGCCGAGGTCAGGCGCGGCCAATCGTCGTCGTCCAGGCGACCGGCCCGGACCTTGGTCTGGTCGATACGGCCCAGGGACGACAACATACGCATGATCAGCGATTCGCCTGGCATCTCGAGGGAGTAGACCAGTACGCACTTGTCGCTGCGCAACACGGCGTTTTCCACCAGGTTCATCGCAAAGGTGGTTTTACCCATGGACGGACGGCCGGCGACGATGATCAAGTCAGCCGGTTGCAGGCCGCTGGTTTTCTCGTCGAGGTCGGTGTAGCCGGTGGACAGGCCGGTGATCGCGTTGTCGGTGTTGAACAGGGTGTCGATGCGATCGATGGCCTTGGTCAGCAGGTCATTCACGCTCACCGGGCCGCCGGTTTTAGGCCGGGCCTCGGCGATCTGGAAGATCTGCCGTTCGGCTTCGTCGAGAATCTCTTCAGCCGTACGCCCTTCGGGATTGAAGGCGCTGTCGGCAATTTCGGTGGCGATACCGATCAACTGCCGCAATGTTGCCCGGGCACGAACGATCTGGGCGTAGGCCTTGATGTTGGCGACCGACGGGGTGTTTTTCGCCAGCTCACCCAGATAACCGAGGCCGCCCACCTGGGAGGTCTGGCCTTCCTTGTCGAGCTGTTCGGCAAGAGTCACCACGTCGATCGGTGAGTTCTGGTCCGCCAGCTTGGCAATCGCACGGAAAATCAGGCGGTGGTCATGACGATAGAAATCACCGTCCGAGACCTGATCGAGCACGCGTTCCCAGGCGTTGTTGTCCAGCATCAGACCACCGAGTACAGCCTGTTCGGCCTCGATGGAATGGGGCGGCACTTTCAACGCGGCGGTTTGCAGATCGTATTGCTCAGGAGCGGAGATATCGTTCATGGCCACTTGGAATTAGGGGATCGTAGAAAAACAAAAGGCACGACCTGTAAACAGGATCGTGCCCGATGTTAACTGGCTGACACGCGAGGTGCCAGTCAGTTAGGTGCTGCTTAAGCTGCTACCACGACAACGCGTACGGTGGCTTCAACTTCAGCGTGCAGGTGCACGGCTACGTCGAATTCACCTACGTTGCGGATGGTGCCGTTCGGCAGACGAACTTCGCTTTTTGCAACTTCAACGCCAGAGGCGGTCAGTGCATCAGCGATGTCGTGAGTACCGATCGAACCGAACAGCTTGCCTTCGTCACCGGCGGTGGCAGTGATAGTCACTTCCAGCTCAGCCAGTTGGGCAGCGCGGCTTTCAGCCGAAGCTTTTTTGTCTGCAGCCAGTTTTTCCAGCTCAGCACGACGCTCTTCGAACGCAGCCAGGTTGGCAGCGGTCGCAGCGGTAGCTTTGCCGTAAGGCAGCAGGTAGTTACGGCCGTAACCAGCCTTAACGTTCACTTTGTCGCCCAGGTTGCCCAGGTTGGCGACTTTTTCCAGAAGGATCAGTTGCATGTGAAAATCCTCTTAACTTTTAACCTTCACCGTTCGCGTTATCGACGTCTTTCGGCGTCAAACGACCGCGAAAATCAATCAGGCTGTCGACAATGGCCAGGACCACCAGCAACGGATAGATCAGCTGCATAAACAGCAACAGCGTTACGTACAACCCCACCAGCCAAAACTTGGCCAGTCGCTTTTCAGCCACCAGCCCATGAATCAAGGCCAGCCCGGCGAACACCAGCGGTACGCTGCACAACGGCGTCAACATGGCCATCTGGGTACCGAAGTTCGGCCCCAGAAGCATGCACGCCAGCAGCAACATCGCCGGCCCCAGCGGGATTCGGATGGCGCGAAACTCGCGACCAAAACCACCGGGGTTGTACAACAACGCCTGCCAGTAGCGCCCGACAATCAGGCTCAGCACACTGACGATTTGCAACAAGGCCGCTATCAGGCCAGTCAGGACCGGTGCAATCAGGGCGGCGAGACGCGCTCGCTCCTCTACCGACAATTGCTGGTAGAGGTCACCGAGGGCCAGCGGCAGGATCTTGACCAGTTCCTGTGCCAGCATCTCGATGTGGGGACGGTAAACCGCACCCAGCACCACCGAAAACACCACTCCCATCGCTACGCTGACCAGCAGCGTGCGGTTCCAGGACTCACTTGCGCGTAAAACCAACGCAAGGCCCGAAGATCCCAGCAGCACCATGAGTGCCCGTGGATCATCGGAATACAGCCACCAAATCAAGGCTGGCAGCATCCCCAGAGCAAGGACGCCCAAGGCGTCCTTCAATCCGCGCCGCAGCAGCACCAGGCTCCCTGCGGCAGCACCCAACCAATACAACAACGGCAATGCCGCGCATCCGGCCACTACGAGAGTGGCCTGCATACGGCCGCGCATGATGAACTCAGCTATGGCACGCATGCATTCAATCCCTTACTACGTGTCGACTGCCCGGTCTCAGCGGCCGTGGCTGTCGGTGTAGGCCAGCAGGGCCAGGAAGCGGGCGCGCTTGATAGCGGTGGCCAGCTGACGCTGATAACGTGCTTTGGTACCGGTGATGCGGCTTGGAACGATTTTGCCGGTCTCGGATACGTAGGCTTTCAGAGTGTTGAGATCTTTGTAATCGATCTCTTTCACGTCTTCAGCGGTGAAGCGGCAGAATTTACGACGACGGAAGAAACGTGCCATTTGATAGGCTCCTTAAAAGGTCCGTGGATTACTCGTCAGCGTTATCGCTGTTGTCGCTGTCATCACTATCAGCGCTTTCGGCGCCTTCGTGCTCAGGACGGTCGCGACGCTCACGGCGCTCACTGCGGTTTTCTTCAGCCTTGAGCATCTCGGATTGGCCGGTAACGGCTTCTTCGCGACGGATGACCAGGTTACGGATCACTGCATCGTTGTAGCGGAAGTTGTCTTCCAGCTCGGCCAGGGCCTTGCCAGTGCACTCAACGTTCAGCATCACGTAGTGAGCCTTGTGAACATTGTTGATTGCGTAGGCCAGTTGACGACGGCCCCAATCTTCCAGACGGTGGATTTTGCCGCCGTCTTCTTCGATCAGCTTGGTGTAACGCTCAACCATGCCGCCGACTTGCTCGCTTTGATCCGGGTGGACCAAAAAGATGATTTCGTAATGACGCATGAATGCTCCTTACGGGTTGTAGCCTGCCGCTCAAAAGCGGTCAGACAAGGAGTGAATGACACTTATGGACTTGCTTGCGATAGACACATGCGTGCCTGCCGTCACAGCAAGGGGCGCAATTGTAGAGAAGGGACAGGAGAGGTGCAAGGTTATTGGTGAATATTTGAACAGTTCGTTCGCATGCGCATTTGCGCGACACCACAAACCCCTGTAGGAGCGAGCTTGCTCGCGATGAGGGCGCAATATTCAACATTGATGCCGAATGTTGCACCGCTATCGCGAGCAAGCTCGCTCCTACAGGGAACACAACCGGGTCAGGACTTTTTGCCGGTCCCTGCAGCTTTTACGCTGCGCTGACGCTGGGCTTCGAACAGGCAGACACCTGTGGCCACGGACACGTTGAGGCTGCTGACGCTGCCGGTCATCGGCAAGTGCACCAGGTAGTCGCACAGGTCACGGGTCAGGCGACGCATGCCGCTGCCTTCGGCGCCCATGATCAGGATCGTCGGGCCGGTCATGTCCTGCTGATACAGGCTCTGCTCGGCTTCGCCCGCCGTTCCGACCACCCACAAGCCACGCTGCTTGAGTTTTTCCAGGGTGCGCGCCAGGTTGGTCACGGCCACCAACGGAATCACTTCCGCAGCGCCACAGGCTACTTTTCGTACAGTCGGGGTCAGGGTCGCTGACTTGTCCTTCGGCACGATCACCGCCAGCGCACCGGCCGCATCGGCCGAACGCAGGCAGGCACCGAGGTTGTGCGGGTCGGTCACACCGTCGAGCACCAGCAACAGCGGTGCGCCGTCGGTACGGTCCAACAGCTCGTCGAGCATGGCCTCACCCCAGACCTGGCTCGGACTGACATCCGCAACCACGCCCTGGTGCACGCCCTCGACCCAGGCATCCAGCTCACGACGCTCGGCCTGGCCGACCGCAACGCGGTTTTCGCTAGCCAGCTCGATCAGCGTCTGCACCCGCGGATCGCTGCGGCCTTCGGCCAGCCAGATCTGCTTGACGCGTTTCGGGTGGTGACGCAGCAATGCTTCTACCGCATGCACGCCGTAGATTTTTTCCAACTGACTCATGACTTGGCCTTAGGTTTACGTGCCCCGCCGCTTTTGGCTGGAGCCGAGCCCGCTTTTGGCGGACCCTTACGGTGTTTACTCGGTTTGGCTGGCTTGCCGCCGGTGGCCTTTTCAGGCGCCGACCGTCCGGTCTTTCCCCCAGACGCCGCTTTACCACCGCTTTTCGCTTCGGCCAGCAACGCCTGTTTCATTTCCCGACTCTTGCGCACTTCGGCGTTTTTCGCCGCGGCATCGCTTGGGCGGTAGGCTTCGGCAGCCTTTTCCTTGGCAGGACCACGACGACCGGTTTTCGCCGGCGCCGGTTCTGCGGCGGTCTTGGCAGCCGGAGCGGCGGTTTCGCTGCCGCGCTTCTTGCGGCCGATCGGTGCGCTGATGGTTTTTTCCGCCATCTCGAAGTCGATCTTGCGCTCGTCCAGGTCAACCCGCATCACGCGCACTTCAACGGTGTCGCCGAGGCGGAAGCTGCGGCCGGTACGTTCACCGGCCAGGCGGTGGTGCACAGGGTCGAAGTGGTAGTAGTCGCCCGGCAACGCGGTGACATGGACCAGGCCTTCGACATAGATATCGGTCAGCTCGACGAACAGGCCAAAACCGGTCACGGCGGTGATCACACCCGGGAACGACTCGCCCACGCGATCTTTCATGAACTCGCACTTGAGCCAGTTCACCACGTCGCGAGTGGCTTCGTCGGCGCGGCGCTCGCTCATCGAGCACTGCTCGCCGAGTTGCTCCAGCGTCGCTTCGTCGTACGGATAGATACGCGCCTTCGGAATACTCATCGCGCCAGCACGCTTGACGTGCGGGGTGTTCATCTTCGAATGGATGACACTGCGAATCGCCCGGTGCGTGAGCAGGTCCGGGTAGCGGCGGATCGGCGAGGTGAAGTGGGTATAGGCTTCGTAATTCAGGCCGAAGTGGCCCTGATTGTCCGCGCTGTACACCGCCTGGCTCAACGAACGCAGCATGACCGTCTGGATCAGGTGGAAATCCGGGCGATCCTTGATACCGGCCAGCAAGGCCTGATAGTCCTTCGGCGACGGACCATCCTTGCCTTTGTGCAGGGACAGGCCGAGCTCGCCGAGGAAGGCGCGCAGTTTTTCCAGGCGCTCCGGTGGCGGGCCATCGTGAACACGATACAACGCAGGAATCTCGTGCTTCTTGAGGAACTCGGCGGTGGCCACGTTGGCCGCCAGCATGCATTCCTCGATCAGCTTGTGCGCGTCGTTACGCACAGTCGGGCGAATTTCCGCGATCTTGCGCTCGGA
Source organism: Pseudomonas sp. S04 (assembly GCF_009834545.1). NCBI lineage: Bacteria > Pseudomonadati > Pseudomonadota > Gammaproteobacteria > Pseudomonadales > Pseudomonadaceae > Pseudomonas > Pseudomonas sp. S04. Next base: position 591,826 of record NZ_CP019427.1, on the reverse strand, counting down.
ACCGAAGATGATCCGGGTTTCCTGGGTTTCGAAATCGATCGCACCGCGCACGTGACGAGCGGCCAGCAACACTTTGTACAGCGAGTAGAGCTGCTTGAGGTGTGGCAGGACGTCGTTGTACTCGCCGCGCAGTTGACGCGCCTCGGAGAGTTTCGGCGTTTCCAGCATCGCGCTGACCTTGTTGTAGGTCAGGCGGGCGTGGGAGTGGATCACCGCTTCGTAGAAGCAGTAGTCGGTCATTTCGCCGGACTTGGAGATGGTCATCTCGCAAACCATGGCCAGGCGATCGACGTGCGGATTCAGCGAGCACAGGCCGTTGGACAGCTGCTCAGGCAGCATTGGGATCACGCGCTCGGGGAAGTACACCGAGTTGCCGCGAACCTGGGACTCGTTATCCAGGGCCGAGCCGATCTTCACGTAGCTGGAAACGTCGGCAATCGCCACGTACAACTTCCAGCCGCCGGAGAACAGGCGCAGCTTGCCTGGCTTGGACTCGCAGTAGACGGCGTCATCGAAGTCGCGGGCATCTTCGCCGTCGATGGTGACGAACGGCAGATGGCGCAGGTCGATGCGCTTCTCTTTGTCCTTCTCTTCGACTTCCGGCTTGAGCTTGGCCGCTTCCTTGAGGACCGCTTCCGGCCAGACGTGAGGAATGTCGTAGGTGCGCAGGGCGACATCGATTTCCATGCCCGGCGCCATGTAGTTACCCACTACCTCGACCACGTCGCCTTGCGGCTGGAAGCGTGGGGTTGGCCAATGGGTAATCTTCACTTCAACGAATTGACCGACCTTCGCGTTGGCGTTGCGGCCCGGGGTCACCAGCACTTCCTGCTGGATCTTCGGGTTGTCAGCGACGACAAAGCCGATGCCGCCTTCTTCGAAGTAGCGGCCGACGATGGTTTCGTGAGCACGCGACACCACTTCGACGATCATGCCTTCGCGACGCCCGCGACGATCCAGGCCAGACACGCGCGCCAGGGCACGGTCGCCGTCGAACACCAGGCGCATTTGCGCCGGGCTCATGAACAGGTCGTCACTGCCGTCGTCCGGCACCAGGAAGCCGAAGCCGTCACGGTGACCGCTGATGCGGCCAAGGATCAGGTCGAGCTTGTCCACCGGTGCGTAAGTACCACGACGGGTGTAGATCAGTTGAGCGTCGCGCTCCATGGCGCGCAGGCGGCGGCGCAGGGCTTCGACCTGGTCTTCTGTGGTCAGACCAAACTCTTCGACCAGTTGCTCGCGGTTAGCAGGCGAACCTCGATCAGCAAGGTGCTGAAGGATCAGTTCGCGGCTAGGAATAGGGTTTTCATATTTTTCCGCTTCACGAGCGGCCTCGGGATCGAGGGACTGCCAATCGGCCATTAGAGAGTTTTCACCTTGTCTATATGCGGGTTAGTTTGGCATAGGCGTAATGAAACGGGAAATTTCAGGCTACTGAAGGCCCCAAATGCCCTTTCCTGCCGCCGGAATGCGACCGCCTGGCAGCATTCGTAAAGTTTTCCCTGTTTTTTTGATATCAGGGGTTTACAGTTAAAACGACGCTCCGTATAGTGCGCGCCATCGACGACGTACAGCGTTGCCGATACTGCCCAGATGGTGAAATTGGTAGACACGCCAGCTTCAGGTGCTGGTGACCGCAAGGTCGTGGAAGTTCGAGTCTTCTTCTGGGCACCAATTACGAGCTTGAGATTAGTTCAATTTCAAGGCTCACACAAAAACCCGCGAAAGCGGGTTTTTGCATTTTAGCGGTTTGATTTAATTTTATTAAATCAGGGGTTTACAGATCAAATAGCGCTCCGTATAGTGCGCCACATCAACAGCGGCAACGTTGTCGATACTGCCCAGATGGTGAAATTGGTAGACACGCCAGCTTCAGGTGCTGGTGACCGCAAGGTCGTGGAAGTTCGAGTCTTCTTCTGGGCACCAATTCAAATTCAAGGTCGATGATCTTGAATCTCACAAAAACCCGCGAAAGCGGGTTTTTGCGTTTCCGGCCTCCGAAAAACACCCCACCCTCTTCTGTAGGAGCGAGCTTGCTCGCGATGCACTCGAGACCAGCACTTGTTCTCAGACAGAACGCGCCATCGTTCACGCCCATCGCGAGCAAGCTCGCTCCTACAGGAATCAGCGTCCGCACTTGAGAAATAATATCGTTTATCATTGTTTCAAGTTTTTGCAATGCGACAGTGAGGAACCCTGCGAATGATGTTTCGAAATACCCTGCGCCGCGGCCTGACCTTCACGCTGCTAGGGCTGGCCCTGGCCTGCCCACTCACCCAGGCGGCCGATCCGGTTTCCCTGACGCTTTATAACGGCCAGCACAAGGAAGTCGGCGATGCCGTCGCCAAAGCCTTCGAAGCCAAGACTGGGATTCACGTCAACGTACGCAAAGGCAGCAGCAACCAGCTTGCCAGCCAGGTCGTGGAGGAAGGCGAGCGCTCACCCGCCGACGTGATCTACACCGAAGAGTCGCCGCCACTGAACAAGCTGGGCGAACAAGGCCTGCTGGCCAAGACCGACGATGCCACTCTGGCAGTGCTGCCCAAGGATTACGTGGCCAGCAATGGCACCTGGATCGGCGTCACCGCCCGGGTCCGCGTGGTGGCCTACAACCCGAAACTGATCGACGAAAAAGACCTGCCAAAATCGGTGATGGAGTTCTCCGATCCGAAATGGCAAGGCAAGGTCGGGTTCGTACCCACCAGTGGCGCGTTCCAGGAACAGGCCGTGGCGATCATCAAAGTGCACGGCATGGATGCGGCCGAAGAATGGCTGACCGGCCTGCGGGCGTTCGGCAAGACCTACAGCAACAACATGGTCGCCCTCAAGGCCGTGGAAAACGGTGAAGTAGCCACGGTGCTGGTGAACAACTACTACTGGTTCGCCCTGCAACGGGAAAAAGGCCAGCTCGACTCGAAGCTGTATTACTTCAGCGACGGCGACGTCGGCGGCCTGATCACCGTTTCCAGCGCCGCCGTGCTCAAGTCCAGCAAACACCCGCAAGAAGCCCAGCAACTACTCGCCTATATGGCCAGCGAAGAGGGCCAGCGTGTGATTACCCAGACCACCGCCGAGTACCCGCTGCATAAAGGCATGGAGTCGGACCGCGGACTCAAGCCGTTCAACGAACTGCAAGCGCCGAAAGTCACCCCGGCCGACCTGGGCAATGCCGAGGAAGCCCTGGAACTGGAACGTGAAGTTGGCTTGAACTGATGAGCGCCTCCCTGCCCGCCTCCGCCTCGCGCGCAGCCTATGTACCCCGGCGCAAGCGGCCTTCGATCTGGTTGCTGCTACCGGTGCTGCTGCTGGTCTGCCTGAGCCTGTTGCCACTGCTGTATGTCGGCCTCAAAGCCTGGCAGGCCGGCTGGGCGCAGGCGGTGCATCTGCTATGGCGGCCCTATGTGTTCGGCCTGCTGCGCAACACCCTGCTGCTGATGATCGGCGTCACGCTGGCCTGCGCCTTGGTCGGCCTGTCGCTGGCCTGGCTGCTGGAGCGCAGCAACCTGCGGGGGCGGCGCGTATGGGGAGTGATTCTGTGCTTGCCGTTTGCCGTCCCGGCTTTCGTCAGCAGCTTCACCTGGGTCTCCCTGAGTGCCAGCTTCGAAGGCCTGGGCGGGGCGATCCTGGTGATGAGCCTGTCCAAGTACCCGCTGATTTTCCTCCCGGTGGCGGCGACCCTGCGCAATCTCGACCCCGCCCTGGAGGAGTCGGCCCGCACCCTGGGCCTGAACCGCTGGGGCGTGTTCTTCAAGATCACCCTGCCTCTGCTCTGGCCCTCGCTGCTGGCTGGCTCGCTGCTGATTGCCCTGCACATGCTGGTGGAATTCGGCGCCCTGTCGATCATCGGCCTGCAAACTTTCACCACGGCGATCTATCAACAGTTTGAACTGGAGTTCAGCAACGCCAATGCGGCAATGCTCTCCGCCGTCCTGCTGGCGCTGTGCCTGGTGCTGTTGTGGCTGGAGCTGCGGGTGCGCGGCAAGGGCCGCCATGTGCGGATCGGCCAGGGTGCCGCGCGGCATGCCGAGCAGGTTCGCCTGGGCGCCCTGGCACCGCTAGGCCAGCTTTACTGCCTGTTGCTGGCGATTGTCGGCAGCGGGATTCCCCTGGGCATGCTCGGGTACTGGCTGGCGGTAGGCTCATCGGCAGCTTTCCCGATGGCGGCAATCGGCGAAGCGCTGCTGTCATCGCTGGCCTTGTCCCTGGGCGGCGCAGCGCTGTGCCTGGTGCTGGCGGTGCCCGTGGGCTTGCTGGTGGTGCGCTACAAGGGCCGCCTGGCGCTCTGGGCTGAACGCCTGCCGTATTTACTGCACGCGCTGCCTGGCCTGGTGATCGCCCTGACGCTGGTCTACTTCGCCTTGCACTATGTGCCGGCGCTGTACCAGACCTCGGGGTTGCTGCTGATCGCCTACGCCTTGCTATTCCTGCCGCTGGCCCAGGCACCGATTCGCACGGCCCTGAACAAGGCCGCTCCGCAACTCGAAGAGGCCGCCCGCACCCTCGGCGCGTCCTCGTTCAGCGCCTTTGTGCGAGTGACGCTGCCGATCATCTTTCCGGCGCTGGGCGCAGCCTTTGCCCTGGTGTTCCTCGATGCGATGAAAGAGCTGACGGCGACCCTGCTGCTCAGCCCGACCGGGCTCAACACCCTGGCCACCGAGGTCTGGGCTCACACTGCGAATGTCGAGTTTGCGGCAGCAGCACCCTATGCGGCGCTGCTGATTCTGGTGTCGGGGCTGCCGGTGTATCTGTTGACTACCCGGATGTATTTGAGTCGCTGAGATGGCTATTGCGGGCAAGCCCTACGCCCGGAACTGCCCCAGGCTGGCCTTCAACTGCGCCGCCAAGCCATCCAGCACTTTGCCGCTGGCCGTGGTTTCAACCACCGCCTGGGCCGCCTTCTCGGCCTGGGCATGGATGGTCTGGACCCGCCCACGCACCGCTTGCGCGCCCTTGGCCTGGTGCGCCGCCGCCTGGGTCGCCAGGCCGATGGCCGCATGCACTTGCTCGACGGAGGCCTGCACCGACTGCTGCAGCCGTGCATTGTCGCGTAATACCAACAACCCTTCGTTGGCCTGGCGCCCTGCCTGGCCGATCGCCGCAACCGCTTCACGCGCGCCCTGCTGCAGGGCACCGATGTGCGCCTGGATGTCGCCGGTGGAGCTTTGTGTCTTGCTCGCCAGTGCCCGCACTTCGTCCGCCACAACCGCGAAACCGCGCCCGGTCTCACCGGCCCGCGCCGCTTCGATCGCGGCATTAAGGGCCAGCAGATTGGTCTGCTCGGCAATGCCGTGGATCACTTCCAGGACCACCTCGATCTGCTCGCTTTGTTGGGCCAGCCGCTCGATCACCTTGGCGCCCGTATCCACCTGCCCGGCCAGCGCTTCGATCAAGCTGCCGACCTGAGCCGAGGTACGGGTGTTTTCATCGGTCGCCTGGCGAATATCCACCACCTGCTGCAAGGCCGCCTGCATGGCATGACTTTCAGCCTGCGCCTCGTCCGCCATCTGTGACAGCGCCCGCAGGCTCTCTGCCACTTCATCGCGCTGGGATTTCGCCGCGGCATCGGCCCCGGCGTTACGTTGGCTCATGGCGCCGATTTCCACACCTGTGCGCTGGGCCACATCACCGGCCTCGCGAACGATCGGCTGCAACTTATCCACAAACCGATTGACCGCCGACGCCATGTCACCGATTTCGTCCTGGCTGTTGATCTGCACGCGCTTGGTCAGGTCGCCCTCGCCCGCCGCCAGGTCATCCATCGCGGCAATCAGTAACTTCAGGCGATTGACCACTCGCCGCCCGAGCACCACCGCGAGCAGCAGCAACACACCGCAGCCGACCAGGGCCAACGCCATGCCGATCCGCCAGCGCAGAGTCGCCGCGGCTTCCTGTACGGTAGCGGTGGTATTGGCCTGCATCTCGCTGGCAGTGGCCTGCGCCGACTGCAGGCGCGCGCGCATGGCTGTAGCGCTGTCAGCCGCGGCGCCCTTGAGGCTGTCACCGACCAGCTGATCGCTGCTGGCGATCAGCGCCGAGAAGCGCTTGTCGAGTGCAGCCAGGTCCGCCTCGACCGAGGCCGTGGAAACCCCCATGAGTACCTTGCCGATTTCCACGCCATTAGGGTTGATCGATGCCTCGACGTAGAACACCGACAGATCGTTTTTCGCCGCATCCAGCACTTTATCCAAGGCGCGTTCGCCCTGGCCTTTCTCCAAAAGGGCCTTGTTGATCGGGTTTTCCCGGTTCAGGTAGCGGGTCAGGTGCTGGCCGGTGGCATCGTCGTACACCACAAACAACACATTGGGATTGCGCTGGGCGCGCCGGGCGAACTCGGACAGGGTCGGAACATCGCTGTCCCACATGGCGCGCGGTGCGACCGATGCCAGGAGCTGGGCCATGTCATTGGCCGAGTCCTTGAGGTCCTTTTCCAGGGTGGCGCGCAGTTGTGCCTGCTCATCCTCGAGTCGCGAAGACAAACCGGCCGTCAGGCGCTGACGGGTACTGGTGGAGAGGTTATCCAGACTGGAAGTGACCTCGCGTCCGGCCTGCTCCAGTTCACCCGAAAGCTTCTGGCTATCGGCGCCCAGACGCGCGCCCAGATCCGCCTCCAGGGCGGTCACGGTGCTCCGCGTCAGGGCAACCGCCACCAGCACCTGCACCAAAAGGGCGATACCAAGGGTAACGAATACGGGCCGCAACAAACGGCTTTGTAACAGTGAGAGAACGGCCGACACAGAAAATCCCTCTACTTGGATGCTATTAAACTGATAGCACGCTCGAAGGGATATTCACAGCAAAGGTCATGCCGCCCGGCAGGCACAAACGACAAAGGGCCCCATCAGGGGCCCTTTGTGTTTTACATCAACAGCTTATTAAGCGAACGGGTGACGCAGAACGATAGTTTCGTTGCGGTCCGGACCGGTCGAAATAATGTCGATCGGCGCGCCGATCAGCTGTTCAACGCGCTTGATGTAAGCACGGGCATTGGCTGGCAGCTCTTCCAGGGTTTTGGCACCCACGGTCGATTCGGTCCAACCTGGCACTTCTTCGTACACAGGCTGCAGGCCCAGGTAGCTGTCGGCGTCGGTCGGAGCAATGTCGTTGCCTTCTGCATCTTTGTAGCCGACGCAGATATTGATGGTCTCCAGACCGTCGAGTACGTCCAGCTTGGTCAGGCAGATACCCGAGATGCTGTTCACATCGATAGCGCGACGCAGGATAACGGCGTCGAACCAGCCACAACGACGAGCACGACCGGTAGTCGCGCCGAACTCGTGACCTTGCTTGGCCAGGTGCGCACCGACTTCGTCGAACAGCTCAGTCGGGAATGGACCCGAACCCACGCGCGTGGTGTAGGCCTTGGTGATGCCCAGGATGTAGTCCAGGAACATCGGGCCAACACCCGAACCGGTAGCAACGCCGCCAGCGGTGGTGTTGGAGCTGGTCACGTACGGGTAGGTGCCGTGGTCGATGTCCAGCAACGAACCCTGGGCGCCTTCGAACATGATGTCTTTGCCAGCGCGACGCAGGTCGTGCAGCTCGGCAGTCACATCCAGCATCAGCGGGGTGAGCAGCTCGGCGTATTCCTTGCACTCGGCCAGGGTCTTTTCGAAGTCGATGGCTGGCTCTTTGTAGTAACCCACCAGCATGAAGTTGTGGTAATCCACCAGTTCACGCAGTTTGTCTGCAAAGCGCGGCATGTTGAGCAGGTCGCCCACACGCAGGCCACGACGCGCAACCTTGTCTTCGTAGGCCGGGCCGATACCGCGACCGGTAGTACCGATCTTCAGCTCGCCACGGGCCTTTTCACGAGCCTGGTCCAGCGCTACGTGATACGACAGGATCAGCGGGCAGGAAGGGCTGACACGCAGGCGCTCGCGCACCGGTACGCCTTTCTCTTCCAGCTTGGTGATCTCGCGCAGCAGGGCGTCTGGTGCAACCACCACGCCGTTGCCGATCAGGCACTGCACGCCTTCGCGCAGTACGCCCGAAGGGATCAGGTGCAAGACAGTTTTTTCGCCATCGATCACCAGCGTGTGGCCAGCGTTGTGGCCACCTTGGTAGCGCACTACGGCGGCAGCATGTTCGGTCAGCAGATCAACGATCTTGCCTTTGCCCTCATCACCCCATTGGGTGCCCAGGACTACGACATTCTTACCCATAACACTTGTCCTCATTCGCGCAAACTTGGTGCCGGCAGCGGCCGGCAGGAAAACTCAAGAAGCCAGCGGCAATACTTGCCAAAGCCCGTTCTGCTGAATCAATTGCCGGTCGCAGTCCGCGTCACGGGCGGCGGCCAATGGTTGCCCAGGCAATGCCTGGACGACACGCTGACCCTCACTGCGCAACTGGCAAACCTGCTGCCAGAGTGCCGCATCCGTACTGTCAGGCATCCAGATACCGCCAGACGGTAGCTCGATCTCAGCACGCCCCAGGGTCACCAGGGTTTTCAAATCGGTGGAGAAGCCGGTGGCCGGACGAGCGCGACCGAAGTCGGCGCCGATGTCGTCGTAACGACCGCCCTGGGCAATGGACTGGCCAACACCCGGCACGAATACCGCGAACACCACACCGGTGTGGTAGTGGTAGCCACGCAGCTCACCCAGGTCGAAGTACAGCGGCAACTGCGGGAAACGCACGGACAGCCGCTCGGCAATCGCCAGCAAGTCGTCCAGCGCTGCCAGCACCGGCGCCGGCGCCTGGGCCAGGCGCTCACGGGCAGCAGCCAGCACTTCACGGCCGCCACACAGGTCGACCAGCGCCCGCAGCATGCCCGCCAGGTCGGCAGGCAGGCCTTCGGTCAAGGTAATGACCTCGTCGATAGCCTTGCGTTGCAAGGCGTCGAACAGCTGTTGCTCGACCTCACCGGACAAACCGGCCGCACGGGCCAGGCCGCGGTAGATACCGACGTGGCCCAGGTCCATGTGCACATCCGGCACATCGGCCAGTTGCAGCATGGCCAGCATCAGGCTGATGACTTCGACGTCGCTACTCGGGCTGGCGTCGCCGTACAACTCGGCGCCCAGCTGGATCGGGCTGCGCGAAGTCGACAAGGCACGGGGCTGCGCATGCAGCACACTGCCGGCGTAGCACAGGCGGCTCGGGCCTTCGCGGCGCAGGGTGTGCGCATCGATGCGCGCCACTTGCGGCGTGATGTCGGCACGAAAACCCATCTGCCGGCCAGACTGCGGGTCGATGACCTTGAAGGTGCGCAGATCCAGGTCCTGGCCCGCACCGGTCAGCAGGGATTCCAGGTACTCGATATGGGGAGTCACGACAAACTCGTAACCCCAGCTCTGGAACAGATCCAACACCTGACGGCGCGCCACTTCAATGCGCGCCGCCTCTGGTGGCAGTACTTCTTCGATGCCATCTGGCAGCAGCCAGCGGTCTACCGTTGCCATTACGCCATTCCCCTTTGATCCGGGCGGCCAACCCTCGGCCGGCCTTGAGTGAAGCAGAAAATGTCTGGCCCATGCACAGAATTTCACGCGCATGGACGACGTGGCGATCGGCCTGAATCCGGCCTCGCCAAACACTTTCCTCGAAAAACCTGTCGAGTTGTTCAACCCGACTGCACGCAATCAAACGTGCAGACGCAAAAAAGCCGGGAATTTCCCGGCTGCCGCATCATACACACGTTTTCCCAAAGGATCACCCCGCGAGAGGCTTTAGCCGCCCGGCGGGGTTCCTTTTGGATCAGTGTCGGATCAAGGCTTGGCTTTTTCCAGGTAACGGAAGAAGTCGCTGCTTGGATCCAGGACCATGACGTCGGATTTGTTCGCGAAGCTTTCACGGTAGGCACGCAGGCTACGATAGAACGCGTAGAACTCCTGGTCCTGGCCGTAGGCCTTGGAGTAGATCGAAGCGGCCTGGGCATCACCGTCACCGCGAACCTCTTCGGATTCACGATAGGCTTCAGCCAACAGTACGCGGCGCTGACGATCGGCGTCGGCACGGATGCCTTCTGCCAGCTCGTTACCCTTGGCACGGTGCTCACGGGCTTCACGCTCACGCTCGGTGCTCATACGCTCGAACACGCTGCGGTTCACTTCCTTCGGCAGGTCGATGGTCTTGACCCGAACATCGACAACTTCGATGCCCAGCTCTTGTTCCGCCATCTTGTTCAACGAAGCCGTGATATCCGCCATCAGCGCATCACGCTCACCAGACACCACCTCGTGCAGGGTGCGCTTACCAAACTGGTCACGCAGGCCCGATTCCAGACGGCGGGACAAACGCTCGTCGGCAATCTGCTTGAGGCCGGATGTCGCAGTGTAGAAGCGCTCGGCATCCTTGACTCGCCACTTGGCGTACGCATCGACCATCACGGCTTTCTTTTCCAGCGTCAGGAAACGCTGTGTCGGTGCATCCAGGGTCATCAGGCGTGCGTCAAATTTACGCACCTGGTTAACGTAGGGCACTTTCACATGCAGGCCTGGCTGGACATCAGCCTGGACCACGCGGCCGAACTGCAGCAACACCGCACGCTCGGTCTGAGCCACGATGTAGAAGCAGTTCCAGGCAGCGATCGCCACGACAACGCCGACAATAAGGGCGATCAGCGATTTATTGCTCATCAGCGACTCTCCCTGGTACGTGCCTGTTGCTGCAGATCTGCTGCCGCACGCGCATTCGCTTCATTGCTGCTGGCCGCGGCACCGGTCGCCGGAGCGCTGGCAGGACGGCCACTGTCGATCATCTTGTCCAGCGGCAAGTACAGCAGATTGCTCTGGCCATTCTTGTTGCCGGTCACGAGAACCTTGCTGGTGTTGCTGAAGACTTCCTGCATGGTGTCCAGGTACAGACGCTCACGAGTGACTTCCGGAGCCTTGCGGTACTCGGCCACCAGCTTGGTGAAGCGGTCGGCCTCACCCTTGGCGCGCGAGACTGTTTCGTCACGGTAACCGTTGGCGTCTTCGATGATGCGTTGGGCCTGACCACGCGCTTCCGGCACGACGCCGTTGGCATAGGTTTCAGCCTGGTTGCGCGAACGCTGCTCGTCTTCACGGGCACGGATCACGTCATCGAAGGCTTCCTGCACTTCACGCGGTGCCGCTGCGTTCTGTACGTTGACCTGGGTCACGGTGATACCGGTGCGATAGGTATCGAGGAAGCGTTGCAGACGCTCCTTGATTTCGCTGGCCATCAATTCACGACCTTCAGTCAGCACCTGGTCCATGGCGGTAGAACCCACCACGTGGCGCAGGGCACTGTCGGTTGCGTGCTGGAGGCTGATTTCCGGCTGATCGACGTTCAGCACGAAGTCCTGCAGGTTGCTGATCTTGTACTGCACGGTCAGCGGCACTTCGACGATGTTCTCGTCTTCAGTCAGCATTTGACCCTGCTTGGTATAGGCACGCTCACGCGTGACGTTTTCCATGTACTTCTTGTCGATCGGCGGGAGGTAGATGTTCAGGCCCGGGCCAACGGTCTCGTAGTACTTGCCGAAGCGCAGCACTACGGCTTGCTCCTGCTCGTCGACCACATAAACCGCGCTGTACAGCCACACGGCCGCCAGCACGACGAGGCCGATGCCGAGCAGGCCATAACCGCCGCCCTTGCTCGAACTACCGCCATCGTCACCACGTTTTTTACCACCACCGAACAACCCATTCAGGCTTTCCTGCAGCTTTCGGAAGGCCTCGTCGAGATCTGGTGGCCCCTTGCGGTCGCCATTATTGCGGCGCTTACCACCCCAAGGATCCTGATTATTCGAGTTGCCACCCGGCTCATTCCAAGCCATAGCGCTCTCCATCTGATAAAGCAAAGACGCACCCACGGCGCGCCGACCAATGCTACAGAATGCCCGTCATAGCGGCACAACCGCTTTTTCAGGCTTTTATTGCAAAGTGTGTTGCTCGATGAATTCCAGCGGCTGCATTCCCTCGCGGCTCACCAGTCGATTGAGTTCGACCCGTGGCAAACGAACGTCCAGCAAACTGATGCCTTCTTCGTCGTATTCTTCTTTCTGTACTGCGCCCAGCTCGAAGAACTGTGCGCGCAGTCGAGCGAATCGTTGCGGCAAACGCAATGTACCCACAAACAACTCACTGCCCAGCAACTCGGCAATCGCTTGCTCAAGTAATTCCAGACCACTGCCATCACGCGCCGAGAGCCAGACCCGTTGCGGCTTGCCATCGGCATCGCGCTGGATTTGTGGCTCAACGCCTTCAAGCAAATCGAGTTTGTTATAGACCTCGAGGATCGGCAAGTCCTGAGCCCCAATCTCGCCCAGCACCACCATCACCTGCTCGATCTGCAACATGCGATCCGGTTCGGCCGCATCGATCACGTGCAACAGCAAGTCGGAGTTGCTCGACTCTTCGAGCGTAGACCGAAATGCCTCGACCAGCTTGTGCGGCAAGTGGCGGATGAAACCCACAGTGTCCGCCAGGACAATCGGCCCCAGGTCGTCCAGTTCCAGACGGCGCAAGGTCGGGTCCAGCGTGGCAAACAACTGGTCAGCCGCGTACACGTCGGATTTAGTGACGTTGTTGAAGAGCGTGGATTTACCGGCGTTGGTATACCCCACCAGAGACACGGTAGGAATATCTGCACGCGATCGACCCCGTCGCGATTGCTCGCGCTGGCTACGCACTTTTTCCAGCCGCCCCTTGATCTGTCGCAGGCGAACCCGCAGCAGGCGGCGGTCGGTTTCCAACTGGGTTTCACCCGGGCCACGCATGCCGATACCGCCACCCTGACGCTCAAGGTGAGTCCAGCCACGAACCAGGCGGGTGCTCATGTGGTCAAGCTGGGCCAGTTCGACCTGGAGCTTGCCTTCATGGGTACGGGCGCGCTGGGCGAAAATATCGAGAATCAGACCGGTACGGTCGATCACGCGACACTCGAAAACACGTTCGAGGTTACGTTCCTGACTGGGCGTGAGGATGTGATTGAAAATTACCAGATCGGCCTTTTCGGCATGGACCAGGTCGCGTAGCTCCTCGACCTTGCCGCTGCCAATCAGGAATTTGGCGGTTGGCCGATGACGCGGCACGTTAAAAAACGCAACGGTCTCGGCGCCCGCCGAATTAGCCAGTTCCTGAAACTCCTGCGGATCTTCGCGCGCCTCAGGGTCCTGTCCATCCAAGTGAACAAGGATCACTCGTTCACCACCACCGTGGCGCTCAAAGAACAAAGGAGACTCCTATCAGGCGTTACCTGGCTCAGCGTCACCCTGTTCGGATTCGGTTGCGCTAGGCAGACGAATTGGACGAACCGGTACCACTGTAGAGATAGCGTGCTTGTAGACCATCTGGCTGACGGTGTTCTTCAGCAGGATGACGAACTGGTCGAACGACTCGATCGTGCCTTGCAGTTTGATCCCGTTGACCAGGTAGATGGAAACCCCAACTTTCTCTTTACGTAAAGTATTCAAGTAAGGGTCTTGTAGCGAATGCCCTTTTGACATGTGCCGCACTCCTTTAAGGATTTAATAATAAAAAAATAGGTAAGCAGAAAGCTTTCAGCCGTCACACCCCCAAGGATAGACGGCAATTGCAAGGACTCAGCTCAATATGGAGACCGATCCCAAGTATTTCAAGGCGCGTGGCAGATTGTCGCAATCGAGGCTGTCCAGCCAGTGCAAATCAGCCCAACTGCGCAGCCAGGTGAACTGGCGCTTCGCCAATTGGCGCGTGGCAATGATTCCACGCTCCTGCATCTCGGCTGACGTCAGCTTGCCATCCAGGTAATCCCAGACTTGTCGGTAGCCTACAGCGCGTATAGACGGCAACCCCGAATGCAGGTCACTTCTTTTACGCAGGGCTACGACCTCGTCAATGAACCCCTGTTCCAACATTTGTGTGAATCTTTGTTTAATTCGCTCATGCAGCACCTGGCGATTTGCCGGGGCAATGGCCAAGTTTGCGACAGTATAGGGCAATTGTGGGCGTCCCGAAGCGCCTGCTTCAGTACTTTGCGCAGATTGTCGTGCGCGCAGCTCGGTCATGCTCTGGCCGCTGGCCCGATAGACTTCCAGCGCCCGACTCAGGCGCTGCGGATCGTTGGGGTGAATGCGGGCCGCGGAAACGGGGTCAATCACCGCCAATTGATCGTGCAGGGCCTGCCAGCCAAGGCGGGCCGCCTCTGCCTCGATCTCGGCACGAATCTGCGGGTCGGCAGCGGGCATCTCGGCCAGGCCGTCGATCAACGCCTTGTAATAAAGCATGGTGCCGCCCACCAGCAGCGGGATCTTGCCGCGCGCGGTGATCTCGGCCATGGCCTCGAGAGCATCGCGACGGAAATCCGCGGCCGAATAGGCGTCGGCCGGGTCGAGAATATCGATCAGGCGGTGGGGAAACTCCGCCAGCAAGGCCTTTGACGGCTTGGCCGTGCCGATATCCATGCCCCGGTAGACCAGCGCCGAATCGACGCTGATCAGCTCACAGGGCAGCACCTTGGTCAGCTCGATGGCCAAATCGGTCTTGCCCGCAGCGGTCGGGCCCATCAGGAAAATCGCTGGAGGGAGCTGGCTCATCAACGACCGCGCAAGAACAGTTTGTCCAGATCGTCCAGGCCCAATTGGGTCCAGGTCGGTCGGCCATGGTTGCATTGACCGCTGCGCTCGGTGTTTTCCATGTCACGCAGCAGACCGTTCATTTCCGGCAGGGCCAGGCGCCGGTTGGCGCGGATCGCGCCGTGGCAGGCCATGGTCCCGAGCAACTCGTTGAGGTGCGCCTGGATACGGTCGCTGGTGCCGTACTCCATCAAGTCCGCCAAAACGTCCTGCACCAGGCGATTGGCCTCGGCCTGCTTGAGCAGCGCCGGGATCTGCCGGATACCCAGGGTTTCCGGGCCCAGGCGCTGCAGCTCGAAGCCCAGGCGCTGGAACCAGCTGACGTGCTCTTCCGCACAGTCGGCTTCGCGCTGGCTGACTGCCAGGGATTCGGGCACCAGCAGCGGCTGGCCGCTCAGGCCTTCGCTGGCCATTGCCACCTTCAGGCGCTCGTACATGATCCGTTCGTGGGCGGCGTGCATGTCCACCAGGACCAGGCCTTGAGCGTTTTCCGCAAGAATGTAGATACCCTTGAGCTGCGCCAGGGCGTAGCCCAAGGGTGGAATGTCGTCCTGACCCTCCGGCAACGCCGCGGCATTCGCCTCGGGCAAGGGTGCAAAAAACTCGCGATAGGCCGCCTGGGCCTCAGCCACCGGCACGCCGGCACCTTGGGGCCGTGGCGTGTATTGGTACTGATAACCGGCACCGGCACCCGAGCCCGGCGCAGCGCCGGTATTGAATGTCGGCTGGCCCTGGGGTTGCTCAAGCAGCGCATTGGCCGCCAGACGCATTTCCCCTTGTGGACCGAACTCCCCGGCCTCGATCCCGGTGGGACGAACCATGCCGGCGACCGGCGCTGGCGCGGCCAACTGGTCTTCCGGACGCACATCGCCGAGGGCGCGGTGCAGAGTGCCATACAGGAAGTCGTGAACCATGCGCCCATCGCGAAAGCGCACTTCGTGTTTGGTCGGGTGCACGTTGACGTCGACCGCCGCCGGGTCGACTTCGAAAAACAGCGCGAAAGTCGGATGGCGCCCGTTGAACAGCACGTCGCGATACGCCTGGCGCACCGCATGGGCCACCAGCTTGTCGCGCACCGCACGGCCGTTGACGAAGAAATACTGCATGTCCGCCTGGCTGCGGTTGAACGTCGGCAACCCGACCCAGCCCCACAGATGCAAGCCATTGCGCTCGATCTCGATCGGCAATGCCTGCTCCAGGAAACCCGAGCCGCAGATGGCTGCCACCCGCCGCGCACGGGCCGCATCATCATGGGCCTCGTGCAGGCTGAGGATGGTCTTGCCGTTGTGCCGCAGGTGGAAGGCCACATCAAAGCGCGCCAGTGCCAAGCGCTTGATCACTTCTTGCAGGTGATCGAATTCGGTCTTTTCAGTCTTGAGAAACTTGCGCCGCGCCGGGGTGTTGAAAAACAGGTCGCGCACTTCCACCGAGGTGCCCACCGGGTGGGCCGCCGGTTGGACCCGGGGCGCCATGTCACGGCCTTCGGTCTCGACCTGCCAAGCCTGATCGGCATCCCGGGTGCGTGACGTCAGGGTCAGGCGCGCCACGGAACTGATGGAGGCCAGGGCCTCACCGCGAAACCCCAGGCTCATCACCTGCTCGAGGTCTTCCAGGTTGCGGATCTTGCTGGTGGCGTGACGGGCCAGGGCCAGGGGCAGGTCATCGGCCGGGATCCCCCGGCCATCGTCGCGAACCCGCAGCAGCTTGACCCCACCCTGTTCGACATCGACATCAATGCGCCGGGCGCCGGAGTCGAGGCTGTTCTCCAGCAACTCCTTGATTACCGAGGCGGGGCGCTCGACTACTTCACCAGCGGCGATCTGGTTCGCCAGGCGCGGGCTGAGCAGTTCGATGCGCGCGCCGCTGTTCACCGAGTCGTTCATTCCTTGGCCGCCAGTTCGGTGCCGGGAATGTTCAGGTGCTGGCCGATCTTCAGCTCATCGGATGGCAGGTTGTTGGTGCTGCGCAAGCTGGCCGCAGACACCTGGTAGCGCACGGCTATCATCGCCAGGGTCTCGCCCGGGCGCACGGTATGGTCCCGTGGGCCCTGGGCGATTTTCCCGGAATCGCGCAGCCAGGCAATGTAGGTACCCGGTGGCGGGTTTTGCTGGAAGAACTGCCGAACGCCACTGCTGATGGAGCGGGCAAGTGCCTGTTGGTGGCTCGGGGCGGCCAGTTTCGAGGCTTCGTTGGCATTGGAGATAAACCCGGTTTCCACCAGGATCGACGGAATATCCGGGGATTTCAGCACCATGAACCCGGCCTGCTCGACCCGTTGCTTGTGCAACGGCGTGACCCGGCCGATGTTGCTCAAGACCTTCTGGCCAACGTTGAGACTGGAGGTCAGCGACGCGGTCATCGACAGGTCGAGCAGGACCCCGGCGAGCATCCGGTCCTTGTCGTCGAGGCTGACGTTGCCGGCACCGCCGATCAAGTCGGAACGGTTTTCGCTGTCAGCCAACCAGCGCGCGGTCTCGGAAGTCGCACCACGGTCGGACAGGGCGAATACCGAAGCGCCGAAGGCCGCTTTCGACGGCGCGGCGTCGGCGTGGATCGAGACAAACAGGTCGGCGCCTTTCTTGCGGGCGATTTCGGTACGTCCACGCAACGGAATGAAATAGTCGCCGGTGCGGGTCAGTTCAGCGCGAAAGCCCTTGATGCCGTTGACCTGACGCTGCAGTTCACGGGCGATGGCCAACACCACGTCTTTCTCACGCTGGCCGCGTGAACCCGAGGCGCCTGGGTCTTCACCGCCGTGACCGGCGTCGATCACCACAATGATGTCACGCTTGCCGGGGGGCGCAGGTGGTGCGGGTGGCAGCTTGATTGCCGGCGCCGTCGGCGTCACCGGCACCGCCGGAATGGTCGCAACGCTGGGCGTCGGGGCCGGCGGCGGTGCAGCGTCGGCCGGGTTGTCGAACAGATCGACCACCAGGCGGTTGCCGTACTGCGCATTGGGCGGTAGCACGAAGCTTTTCGGGGTCACGGCCTTTTTCAGGTCGATGACCACCCGCAGGTCGGTCGGCGTACGCTGGGCCGAACGCATGGAGGTAATCGGGGTATTTGCGGTGGCGACGTTCAGCGGCGCGCCGAGCACGGCACCGTTGATGTCGATCACCAGGCGATCCGGGGCCGTCAGGGTAAAGACGCTGTGCTGGACAGTGCCAGACAGGTCAAACACCAGTCGCGTGTTGTCCGGTGCCCGCCACAGGCGAACACTGTTGACCTTGGTCGCGGCCACAGCGTCAACGGCCAGTGCCGTAAGCAGCATTCCTACGACAGCAACCAACGCGCGAAAGCGCATACCTAACCCCATCATTTATTTGAATTCCAATGCCAAAGCGGCACACCAGGTCTCGCCACGCGGGCTCTGGGGCAACAAACTCAGCGAACGTCCGCTGTCATGCGGGCTAATGGTAATGGTCAGGTCGGGCTTTGGCAAAAAGCCTGCACCTTTCTGGGGCCATTCGATCAGGCACAACGCATCGTCTTCGAGGTAATCACGAATACCCAGGTACTCCAGCTCTTCCGGGTCGACCAGCCGGTACAGGTCGAAGTGGAAGGCACGAATCTCACCGATTTCGTAGGGTTCGACCAATGTGAACGTAGGGCTTTTTACTGATCCTACATGGCCCAGGCCGCGAATGATGCCCCGGGACAGGGTGGTTTTACCCGCCCCCAGGTCGCCGTCCAGAAATACGATGCCATGCCCCTGGGTCACTTGGGCAATACGGGTGCCCAGCGCCACCATGGCGTCTTCATCGGCCAGATACAGGGTTACTTCAGACACGGTGCTTGCTCCTCCAGCAACTGACGAATGGCGGGAATCAGATCACTGGCCGCCAGCCCTCGGCCCAACTTACCTTCACGCTCGCCCGCCGTGGCATGCAGCCATACGGCCAGCGCTGCGGCCTCGAACGCGGCCATCCCCTGGGCCAGCAACGCCCCCAGCAAACCGGCCAGGACATCGCCCAGGCCTGCAGTGGCCATGGCCGGATGACCACGCTCGCAACGATAGACACGACCATCGGGACTGGCGATCAGAGTGCCCGCGCCCTTCAATACGGTGACTGCATCAAATCGTTGGCTCAACGCGCGCGCTACGCTAAGCCGGTCAGCCTGAACCTCGGCTGTCGAAATCCCCAATAGTCGTGCCGCCTCGCCTGGATGCGGGGTGATCACGCAGTCCTTGGGCAGACTGACCCCACCACGGGCCAACAGATTCAGCGCATCGGCATCCCAGACCTGGGGCAGCGCTGCGTTGGCCGCTGCCGACAACAGGCTGCGCCCCCAGGCGCCCTGCCCCAGCCCAGGACCGACCACCAGCACCGATGCCTGCTCCAGCAGCCCCATCAACTGGTTCGCCGACGAGGTGCCAAGCACCATGGCTTCGGGCAACCGGGCCAGTGCCGCTGGCACATGTTCGCTGCGGGTGGCCAGCGAGACCAGCCCGGCCCCGCTGCGCAAGGCACTCTGGGCACTGAGCAGGATGGCGCCGCCAAAACCGCGGTCGCCGCCGATCAACAACACATGGCCAAACTGGCCTTTATGGGCGTTCGCCGAACGTGCGGCAAGTCTCGGCAAATGGCCGGGATCCAATGACTGAACGTCGGGTAAAGGGTGATTTGTCTGCGGCATGCGTCTTCGGGCTCCGATGTCTGGCAGAATTATACGCACCTCAGCTCCGGTTTCTCTTGTCTCATGCCTGCAATTACTACAGACCTCCCCGCGCTCGCCCAATCGATCAAGGACTGGGGCCGCGAACTGGGCTTTCAACAAGTCGGCATCAGCGGTCTGGACCTGACTGAGCATGAGCAGCACCTGGAGCGCTGGCTTGCCGCTGGCTATCACGGCGAAATGGAATACATGGGCGCCCACGGCAGCAAACGCTCACATCCCGAGGAGCTGGTGCCGGGCACCTTGCGTGTGGTCTCGCTGCGCATGGACTACCTGCCAGGCGATACCAACATGGCGCAGCTACTGGCCCAACCGGAAAAAGCCTACGTCTCGCGCTACGCCCTGGGCCGCGACTACCACAAGCTGATCCGCAAGCGCGTGCAGCAACTGGCAGAAAAGATCCAGGCGCTGATCGGCCCGTTCGGCTATCGCGCCTTCGTCGACAGTGCACCGGTGTTGGAAAAAGCCATCGCCGAGCAGGCCGGCCTGGGCTGGATCGGGAAAAACACCCTGGTGCTGAACCGCAAGGCCGGCAGCTACTTCTTTTTAAGCGAACTGTTCGTCGACCTGCCGCTGCCCGTGGACCCGCCCCACAGCACGGAACATTGCGGGCGCTGCACCGCCTGCCTGGACATCTGCCCGACCAACGCCTTTGTCGGCCCCTACGTACTGGATGCGCGACGCTGTATTTCCTACCTGACCATCGAACTGAAAGGCCCGATTCCCGAAGAGTTGCGTCCGTTGATCGGTAACCGGGTGTTCGGCTGCGACGATTGCCAGATCGTCTGTCCCTGGAACCGCTTCGCCCGCCCCAGTGGCGAAAGTGACTTCAAGCCCCGCCACAACCTGGACAATGCCGGCCTGGCCGAGCTGTTCCTGTGGGATGAAGACAAATTCCTCAGCAGCACCGAAGGCTCGCCCCTGCGCCGCGCCGGTTATGAACGCTGGCTGCGCAACCTGGCCGTGGGCCTGGGTAACGCGCCGTCGAGCATTCCGGTGCTGGAAGCCTTGAAGGCCCGGGCCGAGCACCCTTCAGAACTGGTGCGCGAACACGTGCAATGGGCCCTTGAGCAACATCAGGCTTCGTCGTTATAGACGAACTTGGGCATTTCCCAATGAAAACGGATCGCCAGCAAACGCAGCAGGAATCCGCCGAACAGGGTGATCAGGATCGCCTGCTCACCCGGCAGCTCCAGGTACAGGCAGAACATGTAGCACCAGGCTGCCGCAAACGAGACGCTGGCGTAAAGCTCGCGACGGAAGATCAGCGGGATATCGTTGCAGAAGATGTCGCGCAGGATGCCGCCGAATACCCCAGTGATCACCCCGCTGACAGACGCCACCAGCATGCCGTGGCCCATTTCCAGGGCGGTCATGCAGCCGATCAGGGTAAAGGCCACCAGCCCCACGGCGTCTAGCACCAGGAACAGCGAGCGCAGGTGGCGCATCCAGCGCGCGGTGAACACCGTGAACATCGCCGCCACCGACGTCAGCACCAGGTACTCCGGGTGCTTGACCCAGGTCAGCGGGTAATGCCCCAGCAGCACATCACGCACCGAACCGCCGCCCAGGGCGGTGACGCAGGCGATCAGCACCACACCGAACCAATCCATGCCCCGACGGCCGGCAGACAACGCGCCAGTCATGGCTTCAGCGGTAATGGCAATCAGGTAGAGCATCAGCAACATGGTGGCGGTCCTTGCAGGAAGGCGCGCAGTCTAGCCATTTCGGATCCGCACCAGAAGAGGGCATATGCTGATCAGCCTGCTTTGCTGGGTCAGGCCTTGATGAAATGCTGGCGGTAGTGCTGCAACTCGGCGATGGATTCGCGGATGTCGTCCAGGGCCAGGTGGGTGCTGCCCTTCTTGAAGCTGTCGCGCACGTCCGGTGCCCAGCGGGCAGCCAACTCTTTGAGAGTCGAAACGTCGAGATTGCGGTAGTGGAAATAGCTTTCCAGGGATTTCATGTGGGTATAAAGGAAGCGTCGGTCCTGGCAGATGCTGTTGCCGCAGATCGGCGACTTGCCCTTGGGTACCCACTGTTCCAGAAACGCGATCGTCTGGGCTTCGGCTTCGGCCATGCTGATGCGGCTGTCGCGCACCCGCTGGGTCAACCCGGAACCGCCGTGTTGACGGGTGTTCCACTCGTCCATGCCGGCCAGGATCTCGTCGCTGTGGTGAATCGCGATCACCGGGCCTTCAGCCAGGGTGTTGAGATTGCTGTCGGTGACAATCGTTGCCATCTCGATGATGACGTCGGTGTCAGGGTTCAGACCGGTCATTTCCAGATCGATCCAGATCAGATTCTGTGGGTTTTGCATGTGTCGGCTCCTAAGCAGTGTTGCGCAGTTTAGCCTAGGCAACCCCCTGGGCGTGCTAAACTCGCGGCCGTTTTACCTAATCGCTGCATTATCAACACGGAACACCCATGGCCAAACGCCAACTCAATCGTCGTCAAAACTGGCGCATCGAAAAAATTCAAGGCGAGCGCGCTGCCCGCGCCGCCAAACGCGAATCCAGCGCCGTGCAAGCGCTGGAGGGTGGCGACCTTGGTCCCGAGCAAACCGGCCTGGTCATCGCCCACTTCGGCGTCCAGGTCGAGGTCGAGGCTTGCGAAGGCGAACTGGCCGGCCAGGTGTTCCGCTGCCACTTGCGCGCCAACCTGCCCGCACTGGTAACCGGCGACCAGGTCGTCTGGCGTGCCGGCAACCAGGGCATCGGCGTGATCGTCGCGCAACTGCCGCGCAACACCGAGCTGTGCCGTCCGGACAGTCGCGGCCAACTGAAGCCGGTCGCGGCCAACGTCGACATGATCGTCATCGTTTTCGCCCCGCTGCCCGAGCCCCACGCCAACCTGATCGACCGCTACCTGGTAGCTGCCGAACACGCCGGCATCCGCCCGCTGTTGCTGCTCAACAAATTCGACCTGATCGACGAGCACAACGCCCCGGCGCTCAACGCCCTGCTGGCGGTGTACCGCACCCTCGGCTACCCGGTGCTGGAAGTCTCGGCGCAC
Source organism: Pseudomonas sp. S04 (assembly GCF_009834545.1). Taxonomy (NCBI): domain Bacteria; kingdom Pseudomonadati; phylum Pseudomonadota; class Gammaproteobacteria; order Pseudomonadales; family Pseudomonadaceae; genus Pseudomonas; species Pseudomonas sp. S04. The sequence goes on along the minus strand of NZ_CP019427.1, from coordinate 569,610 downwards.
CACGGCAATGGCATGGAAACCCTGCAACAGCAGCTGGACGGACGCATCAGCGTGTTTGTCGGCCAGTCCGGCGTCGGCAAGTCGTCGCTGGTCAACAGCCTGCTACCGGAAGTCGAAACCCGCGTCGGGCCGCTGTCCGAGCTGTCTGGCCAAGGCACCCACACCACCACCACCGCGCGGTTGTTCCACTTCCCAGGTGGCGGTGAGCTGATCGACTCCCCGGGCATTCGTGAATTCGGCCTGGGCCACGTCAGCCGCGCCGACGTCGAAGCCGGCTTCATCGAGTTCAACGACCTGATCGGCACCTGCCGCTTCCGCGACTGCAAACACGACCGCGAACCTGGCTGCGCCCTGCTCAAGGCCCTGGAAGACGGCCGCGTGCAGCAGCAGCGGATGAACAGCTATCGCTCGATCATCGCCAGCCTGCCTGAAACCAGCTACTAAACAGACGCGCTCGCCGCTCCAGCACTGATGGAGCGGCGGGTGGTTCATGTCGCCCGACAAATCCCTGCACCTTTTAAACATCGGAATTTTCTGTAAGGCCCACGCACGCCTGCTTGTAGGGCGATTCTCTTTCTCTCTGCCGGTCTTGCGACGCCCATTCAAGTGCATACATTCAGTCTCTCTCGCATTCAGGCGATACCGAGGGAAACCCATGCAAACCTATCATCTGTTCATCAGCCATTCGTGGAACCACGCCGACAAACACGACCGGCTGGTGGAGTTGCTCAGCGCACACCCGAGCTTTTCCTTCAAGAACTTCTCGGTGCCGCCGCAGAATCCGATCGTCGGCGCCTTGAACGACATGCAACTGGAGCTGGCGATCGAAAACAAGATCCGCCCCTGCTCTGCGGTGTTGATCATGGCGGGCGTGTATTCGACGTACAGCAAGTGGATCAACAAGGAAATCGAGATTGCCAAACGCCTTGGCAAGGTGATCATCGCGATCAGGCCTTTCGCCGCCGAGCGCACGTCGACGGTGGTGCGTGACGCGGCGCACGCCGAATGTGCGTGGAACACCAACAGCATTGTCAACGCGATCCGCCAGCACACGGCGGTGTAACCATGCGCAAGGGATTGTTCATCGGGATCAACCACTACAGCCACGTCACCCAACTGAGCGGCTGCAACAACGACGCCATGGCCATGGCATCCCTGCTGGAGCGCCATGCCAGCGGCCGACCCAATTTCAGCAACAAGATCATGACCTCGGCCGAAGAAGTCCTGACCGGCCGGCTATTGAAGCAGAGCATTCAAGAGTTGTTCTCCGGGGATTGTGATGTCGCCCTGTTGTACTTCGCCGGCCACGGACAATTTGATACGAACATTGATGAGGGGTTGCTGATCCCCCAGGATTTCCAAGGCAGCGGTGACGGCATCCGCATCAGCGACATTCTCCTCTGGGCCAGCAATGCCACCCAGATCAAAAACAAAATCATCATTCTCGACTGCTGTGAAGCCGGCGCAGCCGCCGATGTCCGCGGCTTAAGGGGCGGCAGCAGCATGATCGGTGAGGGTTTGACCATCCTCACCGCGTGCAAGAAAGAGCAGCCAGCGATGGAGAGGGCCGGCCACGGCGTTTTTACCGGCCTGCTGCTGCAGGCATTGCATGGCGGCGCGGCCAACGTACTGGGCAAAGTCACGCCCGGCAGCGTCTACTCGTTTGTCGACAACGCGCTGGGCGCGTGGGAGCAGCGTCCAGTCTTCAAGACCAACGTGTCGCAATTCGTTGCCTTGCGCGAAGTCGCGCCACTGATCGCCGAGGACATACTGCGAAAACTGCCCCTCTGGTTTACCGAGCCAAGTTTTGTCTTCCCTCTGGACCCCAGCTTCGAACCCACCGACGCCGCCTTCGATCCGGAAAACGGCGACATTTTCGCCCAACTGCAAAAGTGCAATCGCCACAGCCTGGTCGAGCCAGTTGACGCCGAGCACATGTACTACGCCGCCATCAACGCCACCGGTTGCCGGCTCACCGCACTCGGCGCCTATTACCGCGAACTCGCGATCAAGGGACACTTCTGATGCCTGTGTTTATCAGCTACCGCCACACCGACCGCCCCATCGCCATGACCATCAACGAACGGCTGAGCCAGGCTGGGATAAAAACCTATCTGGATGTACTGGATCCTGAATCGCAAACCACCGACGACATCACCGGGGTGATTACCCGCAACATTACCGAGTGCAGCCATTTGCTCGCAGTGGTGTCGGACAAAACCGCGCACTCCTGGTGGGTACCCTTCGAAATTGGCGAGGCGACCATCAGTGACCGGCGAATCTGCTCATTCAAGACCGGCGCCGGAGAACTGCCCGAGTACCTCGACAAGTGGCCAAAACTGTCGAGGATTGCCGACCTCGATTTCTTTATCGACGCCTACCGCGACGAGCAGACAAGCAGACGCGCAATGACGCTGGACTCGATCGTCAGCAACGAGTCGCTACGCTCGAACAACCGGACTAATGCAGATCGCTTCCATACCGAACTCAAGGCCAGGGTCCGCCGCGGCTTTTGAAGCGAACGGCGAGCATAAAAAAGCCGACATCGCTGTCGGCTTTTTTATGGATCACTGCTTGGGGGCTTCAGATGGCTTGGGCAGCGGATCATCAAACAGATTCAAGCGCTCGCGCAGCTCATGGGCTGGCAGCGGTTGCTGGTCTGCGGGCAAGGCATCCGGGTCGACTGGCGCTGCCGGCACTTCGCCCGGGGCCCCTTGGCCCTGGGTCGGCACCGGCGCCGGCTCGGCACCTTGTTCACCTTCGATGGCACGCTGGGCCTTCTTGGTCAGGACCACAATGTCGATCCGGCGGTTGACCGGATTGAACGGATTCTTGCGGTCGAACATGGCCGACGAAGCGTAGCCCACCACCCGCGCCACCTGCGTTTGCGGATAGCTGCCAGCCACCAGCGCTCGTCGCGCGGCGTTGGCACGGTTGGACGACAGCTCCCAGTTGCCGAAATCACCGCTGCCGGCATAGGGCTTGGCATCGGTGTGGCCGCTGATGCTGATCTTGTTGGGCACCGCCTTGATGGTGTCCGCCATGGCCAGCAGGATGTCTTCGAAGTACGGCTTGAGGCGTGCACTGCCGGAGTCGAACATCGGCCGGTTTTCCGAATCGATGATCTGGATGCGCAAGCCATCCGGGGTGATCTCGAACAGGATCTGGTCCTTGAATTTCTGCAGTTGCGGGTTTTCCTCGACCTTGTTCTGCAACTCCAGCAGCAGCAACTCGAGGCGTTCCTGCTCGACCTGTTCGGCCACGCCTTCGGCCTGCTCGGTATCGACCGTCACCTTGTCCGGCTGCGGCTGGAATTTGGCCTCAGGGTTGAGGGTCTTGTCCGGCGCCAGCTCCGGCGAACCGCCGAGGTCGATGACGTAGGGCGTACCGCTCTCGGTGAAGCCGATCGGGTCCTTGAAGTAGCCGGCAATGGCGATCTTCTGCTCCGGCGTGGCCGTGGACAGCAGCCACAGCACCAGGAAAAACGCCATCATCGCCGTCGCGAAGTCAGCGAACGCGATTTTCCAGGCGCCCCCGTGATGCCCGGCCGCGATGCGCTTGACGCGCTTGATGATTATCGGCTGATTGTTTTCCATGACTCAGCGACCGCGAACTGCTTGTTCCAGCTCGGCGAAGCTAGGACGGTGCGCCGGGTACAGCACCTTGCGCCCGAATTCCACCGCCAGCGACGGCGGCATGCCGGAAGCCGAGGCCACCAGCGAGGCCTTGATGGCCTCGTAGACGTTCAGCTCTTCCTTGGCGTCGTGGGCCAGGGAATGGGCCAGCGGACCAAAAAAACCGTAGGCGGCGAGAATACCGAAGAAGGTCCCCACCAGTGCCGCACCGACGTGCAGGCCGATGGACTTCTGGTCGCCCTCACCCAGCGAGGCCATGGTGACCACGATCCCCAGTACCGCCGCGACGATACCAAAACCGGGCATCGCATCGGCAATGCCGTTGACTGCATGGGAGGGGTGTTCCAGGTCTTCCTTGAGACTGTACAGCTCCATGTCGAACAGGCCTTCGAGCTCATGGGGCGCCATGTTGCCGGACGACATGATGCGCAAGTAGTCGCAGATAAACGCAGTCATGCGCTCGTCCTTGAGCACCGTCGGGTACTTGGCAAAAATCGGGCTGGCGGCGGCGTCCTCGATATCCCCTTCAATCGCCATCATGCCTTCGCGGCGGCTCTTGTTGAGGATCTCGTAGATCAGGCCCAGCACCTCCAGGTAGAAGGCGTGGGTGAAGCGTGTGCTGAACATGCTCAGGGACTTCTTGAGCACGTGCATGGTCATGTAGCCGGGGTTGGCCTGGAGGAATGCACCCAGGGCTGCGCCGCCGATGATCAACACCTCGAAGGGCTGGATCAGGGCGGCAATCTTGCCATGGGAAAGCACGTATCCGCCGAGCACGCTCGCGAATACGACGATGATGCCGATAATTTTAGCCATAGGTAGAAGGTACTTACTTAAGTCGGGTTCAAGGTCATATTCGGAAGTTAAACAATCTCTTCTTCTACTTATCGGCAAAACTGCGCCAGACTATAGCCAGTTATGGCGAAAAGCCAATTTGCCCCGCCCCGGGCGTGTTTGAAGTCAACGATGATCGCGCCCGACCATGGTTAATGAAACGAACGTCCCACCGGCAACCCCCTCCACCCTGCAGGACTGGGTCCAGCGTCTCGACGCTGTGGTCTTGCCCGTACCGCAGGCCAGCCATGACCGCGTGTGCAGAGCCATCAACAGCAGTCGCAGCTCCCTGCGCGATATCGCCGACTTGATTCAGGGCAGTCCAGCCCTGGCCCTGAGCGTGATCCGCGAGGCCAATCGCCACGCCCACGGCAGCCTCAGTGAGCCTTGTGAAAACCTGGAAGTGGCGCTCACTCGCCTGGGCCTCAAACGCACCGCCGAACTCCTGGCACGCCTGCCCGCCATGCCCGAGCGCGATATCCCGCCGGCACTACGCAAGCTGCAACTGATCAGCCAGCACGCCTCGCAACAGGCCAACGGCTTTTTTGCCAGCCGCCTGGCGCGCCTGTGGCAGGACATCCACTGGGGCAGCCTATTGTTTCTGGCCCCCCTGTGGCCGCTGGCCCTGAGTCACCCACAGTTGCTGCAGGAATGGGAGCGCCGGGTGATCCACCAGGGCGAGGCAGCGCACAAGGTCGAAAAACAGCTGTTCGGGGTACGCCTGCTGGAACTCTGCCAGGTGCTGGTGGAGCTCTGGCGCTTGCCCTTCTGGGTCGCCCAGGGCTATCGGCTGCTGCTCACCGAGCAACGCGAGCTGGTGCAAGTGCTGCACATTGCCCGTGACGCCGACCATCCACTGCGCCAGCAAAACCGCCTGGATGACGATCCGACCTTGCGCCGCTGGCTCAACCAGCCCGCCAACAGCGTGCTGCTGGCCAACGGCCTGGCGCTGTCGGCCCAGCAATCCTGGGTCGGCCCGCACACCCGGCGCTGGCAGTACCTGACCAGCCTCTACCTGCAAATGCCGATGGATGAGGTGCAGCAGCAACAGCACCAACAGGCCGCGCAAAGCGCGCGCAACCACGGCCAGCCCGACCTCTGGCACCCGGCCGAAGCGCTGCTGTGGCCCTGGGAAGATGGCCAGGGCCGCGGCGAACAGGCTCCCGCCGCGCCCTCGGCCGAGGACCTGCAGCGCTGGCGCAAACACTGTGCCCAACTGCTGGCCGAGCCGAGCCCCTTCAGCAACGCCCTGCACCTGACCACCTGCGCCCGGGATGCCTTGGCGGCCTGCGGCATGCGCCGGGCCATGCTGCTGATGGCCGACCGCACTCAGAGCAACCTGCGCGTCCACCAGACCTGGGGCTTGCCCAAGGACAGCGCCAGCCTGCAACTGGCGGTCGGCCAGAGCAGCGTGCTGCAGCGCTTGCTGGCGCAACCGGCGCAATTGCGCCTGACACCCGCCAACCATGCACAGTTTTGCGCCCACTTGCCGGACAGCCTGCGCTCGCTGTTCGACGGCGAGCACTTGCTGCTGCGCTCGCTGACCAACAAAGGCAAAGTGATCATGCTGCTGGTCGCCGACCAGGGTGGCGGCGCGTTTGCCGACATCAGCGTCCAGGCCTTCGGCAAAACCGCGCAGTGCATCGAAAAGGCTCTCAATACCTATAGCGCGCGTTGATCCCTCGCTCATCCGTTTTTCCGTCGACGGATTTGCCAATCTGGCGAAGTGATACTAATCCTTACTCACTAGCGATCATCCTGCGCAGCCCCTCCCCCGAGCAACGACGGGGAGTGATACGTCAACAGTCCATCTCCAAGGACAGCAATTATGTCTGGCAGTCATTCTTGGACACGACTGAGTCGTCGTGGATATGGCGTTTTCTGGGTGATCGGCGGCCAGGCGGCGCAGAGCCTGACCAGCTTCCTCACAGGCCTGGTGCTGGGTCGCTGCGTCTCGCAAGAAGCCCTGGGCGCCTACGCCCTGGGCTTGAGCTTCTGCTTCCTGATCATCTCGTTGGGCGACACGCTGATCGCGACGCCCTACACCTATCTGCGCGCCAGCGGCGAAGGAGAGCCGCACGCCCTGTTCAGCAGCGCCTTGTGGGGCAGCGCCGGGCTCGGCCTGGTGGTGGCGTTGGTCTTGACCCTGCTGCACCAATTCGGGGCAGGCTTGCCCAGCGAGCTCTGGCCTGCCCTGCCCCTGGCGGTGATGGGTCTGGTGATGCGCGAATTTCTACGGCGGCATTTCTACGTGATCAACCGCTCCAGGCAAGCCCTGATCCTCGACCTGACCAGTGCCATCGGCCAGTTGCTCGCCCTCGGGGTCTTAGCCTGGGGTGGATGGCTCAGCGCTGAAACAGTGTTCTTTGCCATCGCCGGGGTTTGCGCCCTGTCCTTTGCGCTGAACCTGCCGCAGGCCCAGGCGTCATTCTTCTGGCCACCGATCAGGCAATTGGCGACTCAATGGCGTGCCTTCCTCGGCTATGGCGGCTGGCTGGTGGCCGGCGGGTTGTGCCATGTCGCCAGCGTGCAACTGTACCCCTGGCTAGCGCTGCTGGGGGGCGGCCAGGCGATGGCCGGCCTGTATGCGGCGTGCATCGCGGTCACCAACCTGATCAATCCGTTGCTGATCGCCCTGACCAATCATTTCCGCCCACGCTTCATTGCGCACTATCAAGAGGCAGGCCCGGCCCGTTTGCTCCGCTATATGCTGCTGCGGGCGCTGCCATTCCTGCTGCCGGCCCTGGGGTTCGTGCTGCTGGCGTGGCTGGCTGGGGAACCGTTACTGGGCGTGCTGTACGGCCCCGACTTCAGCAAAGGCGGGCCGGCGCTGGTGTACCTGGCCTTCGGCCTGCTGGCCGTGGCAGCCGCCGCACCGATACAGCTTGGGCTCCTGGCCTTGCGGGCGCCGGTGAGCAACCTGTTCTACCACGGCACCAACCTGACAGTGCTGCTGGTACTGGCCTTGATCTGGCACGACCGGTTGTCGCTTGAGCTGTTAGCCCAGTTCTATTGTGGCGCAAATGTTGCTGGCCTTTTGATGCTAGCGATTATGTTCCAAGTAATGGCAAAAAAAACTAACCGCTGCACTGGTGAAATACAGGTGAGTGACTAAAGTCAAACTTCGCCTAATGGCTATTAAGTATCAAAACGCCACAAGTTCGCTGTTGTCGTTGGAGCTATCTGTAACAAAAAACACTTATGGGCCCTTGATCCGCGCAGTAGGGGCCGGCGAATGGATTGGACGTTTTATCAGACTCAGGTTTTTGGCCAAGGAGTTAACGTCATGCGCAAGATAGTAGTAACTGGCGGCGCCGGCTTTGCGGGCTCGCATATTGTCGACGAAGTTTGCCGGCATTTCTCTGACGCCAAAGTTGTGGTCTTCGACAAGATGACTTACGCCGGCGATGTTCGCAACATTTCCCATCACTTGTTTCCCAATCGCGTGCAGTTGCTGGTCGGCGATGTTGCCGACCTGGATATGTGCCGCCGGGTGGTCAAGGACGCTGACCTGGTGATCCATGCCGCAGCCGAAAGCCATGTGGATAACTCTTTCGGCAACTCCCTGGAGTTCACCCGAACCAATGTGCTGGGCACCCATGCGTTGATGGAAGCCTGCCGCCAGGAAAAGGTCAGGAAGATCGTCCATGTCAGCACCGACGAGGTCTACGGGCAGGTCATGGAAGGCGCGGCCAGTGAAAACGAGGTCTTGCGCCCCACCAACCCCTACTCATCCTCCAAGGCCGCGGCCGAGATGATCCTGCAGGGTTACCTGCAGTCCTACCACGAACCCATCGTGATCATCCGGGCCAACAACCTCTATGGCATCCGCCAGTTTCCGGAAAAGATCATCCCGCGCTTTATCTGCCACATGCTGACCGGGCGCAAACTGACCCTGCATGGTAATGGTACCAATCGCCGGCACTACCTTAGTGCACAGGACTTCGCCGAAGCGGTGGTGTTCGTGGCTGAAAAAGGTGAAGTCGGCGAGGTCTACAATATCGGCACCACCGAGGAATATACCAACCTGCAAGTGGCCGAACTTATCAGCAAGGCCTTCGACAAACCCTCGCGCGAAGTCATTACCTATATCCCCGACCGGCCGTTCAACGACGGGCGTTACTCAGTGTCCTGGGACAAGCTCATGCACATGGGCTGGAAGCCCAAAAACAACCTGAGCGACGACATCAGCATGTTAGTCGACTGGTACCGCGACAACTTCGCGCGCTACCCGGAGTTGTTTGGCGAGTTGCCCGCGACCGCTGCCGTCGAGGTCGAAGTCGCCGGCCTGCTGCCGGTACAGGAAGTCTCCAACGGGCTCTCCAAAGGCCTTAGTTCCTGACTCAGAGTTGTTGTCACTTGCGCAGTTGAGGCGAGGATATTCCATGTCAGTTAGCGAAACGCTCCCGGGCGCTGCCCCGGACGCACAGGTGCAGGGTACGCGTGCTAAAAAAAGGGCCCGCCGTTTTGATGCCCCGGCCTTGGCTGGCCTGGAAATCCTCCTGACTCGGCTGGGCCGGGTGCTGGGAGGATTGCTCGCGACCGTGCTGCTCAACGTCCACTACTGGTGGCTCACGGATCGCTGGTGGGCCGATGCCTGGACGGTCGGTTTCGTGGTGGTCTGTGCCTCGGCGGTGATGCCCGTGCGGGTCTACAAAGGCTTTTCGCGCCAGGACCGCAAAGCCCTGCGCTGGGTCAGCTCGGTGCTCAACGGCGCACTGGTGACCCTGCTGGTGCTGGTATTCATGGAGATCGGCCAGATGCCGATGCTGGCTCCCTGGTCCTACCTCGCGCTGTTCATCATGCTGGTGCTTTTTGCGCAAGTAGCCGGTCAGTACGTGTCGCGCTACACCCGCTCCTGGGACCGCAAGCTGCGCCTGGTCATCGTCGGCGCTGGCGAGCAAGGCGTGGCGATTGCGCGCTACCTGACCGCCCGGGAACCGGAAATCGTCGTGATCGGTTTCATCGACGACCGCAGCTCGCGCATTGATACCTCCACCCTGCCGTTCCCCCTGCTCGCCGGGGGGACCGCGCAGCTGGACCAACTGCCACCGGACATCGACGGAGTGATCATCGCCCTGCCCAACCAGGCAGGTGACCGGGTCAGCTCGCTGGCCACCCGCCTGCGCGGGCAGATGGGCAATGTCTACCTCGCCCCCGAGGAGCCGGTGCTCGGCCATCCCTTCCTCAGCCGCCCGCACAGCGGACCCGGCAACATGTTGCTGCTGGGCATGAACCCCTTGCCTATCGAAGGACGGCTGATCAAGCGGGTGTTCGACATCAGCTTCTCGGCGGTCGTGCTGTTGCTGTTCCTGCCCATTGGCCTGGTGCTGGGCGCCCTGATCCGCCTGGAGTCGCCTGGGCCGGCGCTGTTCACCCAAGGCCGCTACGGCCTGCGCAACCGTCTATTCCAGATCTACAAGTTTCGCAGCATGCGGTTCGACCCCACGCCCGGCGAAATCTGCCTCAACCAGCGCCAGGATGCCCGCGTGACCCGGATCGGCAACTTCATCCGGCGCACCAGCCTCGATGAGTTCCCGCAGTTCATCAATGTACTGCTGGGGGATATGTCGGTGATCGGCCCACGCCCTCACCCGCCGGGCGTCAAGGCCGGCGACCGCACCTACGAGAACGTGGTGGTGGATTTCGTCGAGCGCTACAAGGTGCGCCCAGGCATTACCGGCTGGGCCCAGGTCAATGGCTCACGGGGCAATACCTTCACTGAAGAGTCACTGACCGAGCGCTTCATCTTTGACGTGCAGTACATCCAGAACTGGTCGCCAGAGCTGGACTTGTGGATCGTGATCAAGACCATCTTTGGTGGGTTGGGAGGCAAGAATGCATTTTGAATCGATGCCCGTCGCCAGCCCGAACGAGGAAGCCAATCTGGGAATGCGCAGCAGCATCATCGTGCTGACCCTCAATGCCCAGGAGCACCTCAAGGCCCTGCTGCCGGCCCTCACCGCCCTGAAACAGGCGCCTCGGGAGGTGGTGTTCATCGACTCCTCGTCCACCGACCTGACGCCGCAGATGATCGAGACCGCCGGGCATCGCCTGGTGACCATCCAGCGCAGTGAGTTCGGCCACGGCAAGACCCGCAACCTGGCGCTGCAGTTGTGCGCCCGCAGCGAGTTCCTGGTGTACCTCACTCAAGATGCCTGCCCCCAGGGCGATGATTGGCTGCAACGCTTGCTCAAGCCCTTTGCCGACCCACAGGTGGCCCTGGTCTACGGCCAGCAGCTACCGCGCCGGGAGGCCACCGACACCGAACGTTTTGCTCGCGAGTTCAATTACCCCGATCGTCATGAACGCACGACCCAGGCAGACATCGCGCGTATCGGAATCAAGGCGGTGTTCTGCTCCAACTCCTTTGCCGCCTATCGTCGCGACGCACTGGAGGCCGTCGGCGGATTCCCCACACAGTTGCCCCTGGGCGAAGACATGGCCGCAGCCATCCGCCTGCTCGGCAAGGGTTATGCCCGGGTCTACGAACCCGCGGCCCAGGCCGTGCACAGCCACGACTACAGCATCAGCCAGGAATTCAAGCGCTACTTCGACATCGGCACCCTGATTGCCATGGACAGCGAACTGAGCAAGGCGCGCCTGTCGACGTCCGGCGAAGGCTTGCGGTTCGTCAAGGTCGAGATCCAGGCTGCACTCAAGCGCGGCCAGCCCCTGGCAGTTTTTTCCATCCTGCTGCGCACGGCGGGCAAGTACCTGGGCTACTGGCTCGGTGAGCGTTACCAACGGGTACCGCTGGTATGGCGCCGGCGGATGAGCATGCATTCAATGTTCTGGAACCAGCCATGAGCATTGTCGTCGTCGGGGATACCAGCCTGATCGCCCAGGCCTTGCGCCAGTGCGAGCAGACGGCTGGCTGGGGGTTTATCGGCCACCGCGAAGCCCTCGCGAGCGACACCTGGCTCGACGGTGTCAGCCAGGTGCTGAACCTGGCGTACAACCCGGCCCTGCGCAACGGCTACGAACACGCCCTGGACTTCGAACTGGCCCTGGCCCGGCGCATCGAACCGCTGCCGCAGGTGCGCTACATCATGGCCAGTTCACGCCTGGTGTACGGCCCCGCGATCAATGACCAGGCCTTGCACGAATCCCAGGAACCCCAGCCCGTGGCGACCTACGGGATCGGCAAACTGATCACCGAACGGGCGATCACCCAGATGCTCGGCGAGCGCCTGACCATCGTGCGCATGAGCAATATCTTCGGCTACGAACTTGAGGAAAGCCGGCGCAACTTCTTCGCCATCGCCTTGCGCAGCCTGCTTGGCCAGCAGCGCATCGTGCTGGACATGAGCCCCTTCGTCGAACGCGATTTCCTCCCCGTGGAAGTCCTCGCCAGTTGGCTGGCACGAATCGCCCAAGACCCGCAGCCAGGCATCTTCAATCTTGGCTCAGGCATCGGCACACCCACCGGGCGTATTGCCCAGTGGTTAATCGAAGGTTTTGGCAGCGGTGAGTTGCTGGTGACCAACCTGCGCGAATTCGACGGGTTCCGCCTGGATATCGCCGCCGCCCGGGCCACCTATGGCATCCCGGGCCTGACTGCCACGGCGCTCAGGCAGCATTGCCAAGCCCTCGGCGCCCGTCTGCATGATGAGAGTCGATTGCTCCAGGGGTATGCGTGATGAAGACGCTCACGGTTTCCATCGTCAATTACCGCACACCGCAACTGGTGGTCGAGTGCGTGGCATCGCTCAAGCGTTTCCCGCCCAGTCGGGCAACGCTGGCCATTGCCGTGGTCGATAACGCTTCGGGCGATGACAGCGTGTCGGTCATCGCCCAGCAGTGCCCGGACATTCAACTGATCGCCTCGCCAAACAACCTGGGTTTTGGCGGCGGCAATAACCTGATCCTGCGCGGCTTGCGCAGCGACTACGTGCTGCTGCTCAACAGTGATGCCCAGGTCGAGGCCGGCACCCTCGACCGGCTGATCGAAGTCCTCGAACTGCAACCGCAGGTGGGCGCGGTCAGTGGCCGAGTCGTCAATGCCAGCGATGGCGCCGATCAGGATTTCCCCTGCCGTTTCCCCAGCCTGACGCAGATGGTCAAGCGCATGCTGACCGGCCCGCAGTTCCCGGCCAACGGCCAGTCGGCCCCCATCAGCCTTGAGCGCCTGCATGGCGCCTGCATGCTGATCCGCGGCGAGTTGCTGCACAGCGTCGGGCTGTTTGACGAAGGTTTTTTCATGTACGACGAAGACGTCGACTGGTGCGTACGGGCCCGCAACGCCGGCTGGGAGTTGCTGCTGGTGCCCGACGCGCGGATTCTGCACCACGGCGGTAGTTCCTCCGGACGCGCGCCCGCTGGCCAGCGTCGCCAGGCGCCGAGTGAAACCGCACTGCGCATGCGCTATGAGCTGCGCCGCAGCCGCTATCGGCTGTACCGCAAGCACCGCAGCCTGGCCGAAGTGCTGCTGCTCAAACTGCTGACCGACCTGGTGATGCTGGCCGCCAGTGCCAAGACCCTGCTGGCCGCCGTCCTGCAGCCGGCGCGGCGCGAGGAAGCACGGGCATTGCTGCGGGCCAATGCCCGGGTGATGTCGATCAACCCCCTGCGCATCGAGGTGGTTGACCATGGCGTTTGAGCCCTCACCCTACGAGCCCCTCGATGACCGGACTCAGCGCCGGGGCGTGGTGCTGGCCGGGGTTCTGGGGTTGGTGGTGGCGTTCACCACGGTCTACATGCCCCTGGCGGGCATGGCCTTGTCGTTGGCCTTCGGCGGCGTCCTGCTGCTGGCCCGCCGGCCGCAATGGTTATTCCTGGGTTTTGTGATCAGCCTGGCCATCCCGATCCAGAAGACCGTCGGTGGCATTCCACTGAACGCCGCCGATGCGCTTGTCGTGCTCTGGGCGCTGCTCTGGCTGTTCATGCTGCAACGCCCGCAAGCGCCGCACCTGGGGCGGATGCGCGTACCGTTCCTGATCCTCGCCATCACGCCCTTCCTGATCGCGGTGTTCCTCGCACAACTGGGCTCCATCGCCCCCGGCGCCAGCATCAAGCAGTCATTGCGGGTCGTCGAATGGTTCGTACTGTTGCCGGTGCTGTTGATGGTATTTCGCCCGGATCAGGACTTCTGGCGTTTCGCCGCGATCACCCTGATCTGCACTCCAGTCTTCTTTGCCATCGATGGCCTGGTGGAGTATGCCACCCACGGCCACACGCTCACCGGCATGCTGGGCATCCCGGTGCCTGGCCCCAGCGGTGACGAACCGGCGATCCACCACACCTTCGATATCTCCGGCCGGGCGGGCAGTTCCTTTGGTGGGGCGCAGGGCCTGGCCATGTACCTGGTGATGCTGCTCAGCATCTCCCTGGCGCATCTGCTGAACTCGCGCAGCGGTGGCCTGAGGGTCCTGGCGGGCCTGGGGATCGTCATCAGCATCGCCGGGATGATGGCCGCCCAATCCCGAGGCGGGCTGCTTGGGGGCCTGGCGTGCCTGTTGGCGATCTGCCTGATGCTGCGCCCGCAGCTGTGGAAATTCCTGGTGCTGGGGTTGATCGCGGTGGCCGTGATCGCCCCCATCGGCCTGGGTCTGTGGCCCAGTTGGGACGGCACCCTCAGCGGCCTGGTGCCGGGCCGCCCGGATGCGGTGATTGACCGCCTGACCATCTGGGGCGTGGTGCGTGACGTGTGGTTCGACAACCCGTTGATCGGGGTCGGGCTGGGCAATTTCCGCGATGAATTCTACGCCCGCGGCGTGACCCTCAACGTCGAACTCGGCTACCAGTCGACGCATGCCCACAACACCTACCTGGAGCTGCTCGCCGACACCGGCGCCCTGGGGCTGCTCAGCTACCTGGCCTTCATTGTCATGGTCTTTAGGCAATTGATCCGGCGCTGGAAGCGCAGCGTTGGCGACCCCGGCGACACCTTCACCCTGGCCGCGGTGGGCACCCTGACCGCGTACTGCGTGTTTGCCATGGTCGACATGCTGCTGCTGCAAAACATGCACTTCACCCTGGTGCTGCTGCTGAGCCTGGGGCTGACCGACAGTACCGCCCGCGCCCTGGGGCTGACCGGCGTCAAGACTCAAGAGGTTGCTGGATGAAGATCATGCTGCTGGTCGAGGAACTGGGCATCGGTGGCCTGCCCAACTACGTGCTGGACCTGGCCCGGGCGCTGAACGCCCAGGGCGACCGGACCCTGGTGGCGCACCAGGGGCAACAGGTCCCGGCGCACCTGGATTGCACCGGGGTGCAATTGCTCGGCCTGGGGGATGCCGATTCGCCCGGCCAGGCCCTGGAGCGCATCCAGGCCTGGGAGCCGGACCTGGTGCACGTGCACCTGTGCAGCGACAGCGACCTGCTGGCGGCATTGACCGACAGCGGCCTGGCGCTCATGCGCTCGTTCCATGACTACACGTCGATGTGCCTGCGCCGCGGCCGTCGACGTTTTCCGGGAGATCGTTGCCAGCGCCCTCTGGACTGGTCCTGCGCCCTGAACGGTTGCCTGATCGGTCCACCGAAAGCCGGTGGCCGTATGCCACGACTGATGGACCTGGCGGGCAAACTCAACGAACGCGGGATGTACCAGCGCTTTCGCGGGGCCGTGGTTGGCAGCCAGCATATGGGTCGGGTACTGCGGATCAATGGCTTCAGCGAGCAGCGGATCCATGTGGTGCCTTACTTCAGCCGGTTCGACCAACAGGCCCAGCAGCCGCAGGCCGTTGGCAAACCTGCCCTGCAAGGACGTCCCCTGCAGTTGCTGTTTGCCGGCCAGGCCGTCAAGGGCAAGGGCCTGGAGGTGCTGGTCAAGGCCCTGGCCGAGATCCAGGGTGACTGGCGCCTGGTCGCCATCAGCAGCGGCCCGCGCCTGGCTTCGGCCCGTGGTCTGGCGGAAAAACTGCAACTGAGCTCGCGCATTACCTTCATCGACTGGCTGGCCTCCGAAGAACTGGCCGGGCACTACCAGGGCGCCGACTTGTTCGTATTGCCTTCGGTGTGGGACGACCCCGGTCCCTTGGTGGGGATTGAAGCGATGGCCTTCGAGACGCCGGTACTGGCGTTCGCGGTCGGCGGCATTGCCGACTACGTGCGCGATGGCCACACCGGCCTGCTGGTCACCGATGTCAGCGTCAAGGGCCTGGCCGCCGGCCTGCAGCGCGCCCTGGATGAACCCGAACGCCTGGCGGTGCTCGGGCGGGCCGCTCGTGAGTGGGTCAAGGCCAACCACAGCCGCGACGGCCACATCCGCGCCTTGCGCGCGTTGTATGAGCAGTGCACCCACAACTTACCGGCCCATCCACCCCTGGGACTGATCTACGGGAGTGCGCGGGTATGACCGTATTGCGCCAGTTTGCCGGGTTCTACAGCAAGGCGATTGCACCCTGGGCCGTGGCCAAGGGTGAGCTGCTCAGCGTCCAGCGCCTGCGTGGGCTGGCGGTGCTGATGGTGTTGGTGGTGCACGTCGAAGACATCGGCCGCAAGCTGCCGGTGATGGCCGACTTTCACAGCACCTACGCCATGCGCGTGGGGTATTCGGCCCCCGACCTGTTCTTCGTGATCAGCGGTTTCATCATGACCTACGTCTCGGCAGGCAGTGCGTTCCAGCCCAAGCGCTGGGTCCTGAGCCGGGTCTTTCGCATCGTGCCGCTGTACGTGCTGTTTACCGGGCTGGTGGTGCTGATGTGGCTGTACAGCCCGAGCATGACCATGGGCTCGGGCAGCCACGACTGGGTCAGCGCGCTGAAGTCGATGCTGATGCTGCCGCAAGCCGGCCTGCCGATCCTGTTCGTGGGCTGGACGCTGGAACATGAAATCGTGTTCTACACCATCGTCTTCCTGGTCATGCGCTTCAGCACGATCAACGCCTTGCCGTGGGTGATGCTGACCCTCTCAGTGCTGGCCCTGGCCAAATGGGCACTGCGGGTCCACGGCGGGATCGACTTCTGGGACTACCACCTGTTTTCGCTGTTCATCATCCAATTCACCATCGGGGTCGGGGTCTTCAAGATCTATCAGCGGGCCCGGGCCTGGGGCTTCTGGCCGCCCTTCGTGGCGGGCTGCGTCCTGCTATTGCTGGCGTCGATCTTCGCCGACTCGGGGCAACTCAACCGTGAACAACCAATCCGAGTCCTGAGCTTTGGCCTGTCCTATGGCGCCTTCATGTTGGCCGGGCTGACCCTGGAATGGCAAAGCCGCACCAAAGGCCACGTGCCCACGCGCCGGGACTGGATGGTGCAGATCGGCGATGCCTCCTACGCGATCTACCTGACACACCCGTTCGTGCTCGCCAGTTTTGGCCGGTTGTTCAAGGTGGTCAGCGTGACCCCCTTCGGCGCGGTCGGGGTGGTGATCCTGGCGGGCCTGACTACGATTGGGGTGGGGTATGCCGTGCATGTGTTGCTGGAAAAGCCGGTCATCGAGATTGGCAAACGAATCACCCGAGCCATTGCATAAGCAACTAAGGAAGAATCAATCATGAATGCAATCAGTCATCCCATCGTGCCCTCTGCGGGTGTAGACGAGGCAAGACTGAGGTTTCCGATGCAGGAAATCATGGCCAGGGTCCTGCGCGACGCCACTGACGAGGCACTCACGCAACTGATGTTCATCGGTGTGGCGCGCAAGGTCGGCACCACCTTTGTCGCGCAGCAGGCCGCCAGCCACCTGGCGGCCGCCTTCGGCAGCGTGCTGGTGATCGAAGTCAGCGCCAATGTCGACGACACCGAAATGCTCGCCGGCGACCTCAAGCGCCTGCGGGTGCCGAACCATTCGGTGGTACGCATCAGCCTGTCGGTCAACAGTTGCCTGAAGCTGCTGGGCCACGGCGGTGAATCGCCGGCGAAACTGGCCGAGCGCCTGCGCGAGCATTTTGACCTGGTGCTCTGGGACATGCCGTCGCCGACCTTCGCCCCCGTGTCGATCGTTGCCGCTCGCCACATGAATTCGATTGTGCTGGTCGCACAGGCCAACAAGAGCCGACGCCATGCCGCCAAGTACGTATGCGACCGCCTCGAGGACAGCGGCGGCAACGTGCTGGGCGTGGTGCTCAATCGTACCCTCAACTTTATTCCGGAGTGGTTGTATCGCTGGTTGTAACCGTGGCCAAGAAAAACATGAATTTCACCTGGGGATAAGAACGGACATGGCGATCATGGACTGGTGTGGGGCGAGCGCGAAGTTTCTGCTAACCGCTGTACTGATGGGGGGCCTGCTGAGTGGTTGTACAACGATCAAGACCGAACAGATGGCTGGGTCGCAGACTTTGCCGCTGCTAGGCAAGGATGGGGTGGTGCCCGGCGGAAAATACCTGATCCGTCCCGGCGATGACCTGGACATCAAGTTCTACACCGCCAAGGACTACGACGAGGCGATCCCGGTGCGGCCCGATGGCTTCATCAGTATGCAGCGGGTCTCGGACATCAAGGCCGCCGGGTTGACGCCCGACGAACTGAGCGCGGCCATCAGCAAGGCCTACACGGGCAAGCTCAGTGATTCGAGCGTGTCGGTGATGGTCAAGTCCTTCAAGGGCTTTCGCGCGTACATCGGCGGCGAAGTGGCCAAGCCCCAGGTCATCCCCATGGAAGGTGGCATCACGGTGATGCAGGCGATCTACCGTGCCGGCGGCCTGCGTTACACCGCGCACCCGGAATCCGTGGTGCTGATCCGCAAGCAGGAAAGTGGCGAGCCCAAGAGCTACCACCTGGACCTGAGCGACCAGGCCATCGAGCTGGGCAAGAACGACATGGCCGTGGCTTTGCAACCCTACGACGTGATCTATGTCCCGCGCTCGCCAATTGCCAACGCCAACCTGTGGGTGACGCAATACATCACCGACCTGCTGCTGTTCAAAGGCATCAACTTCGGCTTCTCGGTCAACCGCAACTACAACAGCGGGGACAGTTCGGATGGCACCTTCTAATCCACGCGTGAGGCTCTGGAGCAGCCTGCTGCTGGGGTTGCTCGCCTGTTTGCTGGTGCCCGTGGCGCAGGCCGAGATGAAATACGGGATCAACGCCAAGTGGGGCGGTGGCGGCTACGAAGAGCTGGTCGCACGCTTTGCCCTGGCCCGTTCGCTGGGCGTCAAGCAGGTGCGTATCGACTGGGAGTGGCGCCTGGTGGAAGGCCAGAAAGGCGTCTACGACTGGACCCCGATGGACAACCTGGTCAAGGCCGCCGCCGAGCAGGATATCGAGCTGTTGCCGATCGTCCACTACGCGCCGAACTGGGCCCTGCCAATGCTCGCCTTCAAATCCAGCGGCACCTACGAGCTGGCGCCTTCGAGCGACTACTACGACAACTTTGCCGCCTTCATCAAAGCCTGTATCGAACGCTACGGCCCCACCACCAAGGCCGGCATCACCTACTGGCAGATCTGGAACGAACCCAACACCCCGCAATTCTGGGGGCCGTCGCCCAAGCCCAAGGACTTCGTCAAGATGATGAAAGCCGTGAGTCACGCGGTGGCGGAACAACGGCCGAGCATCAAACTGGTACACGCCGGTATCTCGCGCAATGACATCACCTACCTGTGGATGCTCTGGGATATCGACCCCTCCTACGGCGAGTACTTCGACATCCTGGCGGTGCACCCGTACCTGTTCAACAAGGACGCCAGCGGCATCAACGCCCCCCAGGACATGGACGCCGACGAAAGCAGCCTGGCCAAGATGGGGTTTGTCGGCAGCAAGGAAGACAACACCTACCTGGGCAAACTCTTCAACCTGCAACTGTTCATGCACCTGCGCCAGTCGAGCAAGCCGATCTGGATCACTGAGCTGGGCTATGTGGTCGCCGCGCCGCCCCTGGGCGTGACCGAAGCCCAGCAGAGCGCCAAGACCAAGGCCACCCTGGACTACATCAACCAGCATCTGAGCGGCAAAAGCTTCGGCAAGGGCTTGCGTGGCGACCTGCCGGCCGATGTCGAGCGGGTCTACTGGTTTTCACTGGAGGACTACGAGTCCCCCGATGGCCTGGGGAATTTCGGCCTGATTCGTGCGGACGGTACCGAGCGGCCCGCCGCCGCCGTGTATCGCCAATACGCCCAATAAGAGGGGATGAACATGAGTATCCGCGACGTTCTTAATATTCTCTTCAAGCGGCGTTATGTCGCGATCTGCTTCTTCCTGGCGGTGTTGATCGGTGGTTTTGTCGGGCTCAAGGTGTACCCGGCAACCTACGACGCCACCGCCCGCCTCCTGGTGCGCCTGGGCCAGGAAGACATCTACATGCCGGTGCTGAGCAGCAGCCAGTTCCGCACGCCGATGATGTCGGTGGTGCGCGAAGAACAACTGCACTCCGAAGCCGAGATCATCACCAGCGAAGGCCTGTCCGAACAAGTGGTGGACAAGCTGACGCCGCAAGTGCTGTTTCCCGGCATCGACATCAACCATCCCTGGTATTCCCCCAAGGGCTGGCTGCAGATGGCTACCCAGGCCTACGCCGGTCTCGAGAGCTTCTTCTTTCCGCAATCAGGCAACCGCGACCTGCGCAGCAAAGCCATCTCGCGCTTGCAGAATGACCTGAGTGCAGAACCGGTCAAGAGCTCCAACATCATCGAGGTCACGCTCAAGAGCAAATCGCCGCAGGCCGCCGCATTGGGGGTCAACGAGCTGGTCAAGCACTACCTCACCGAACGGGTCAGGGTTTACCAGCGCGAGCAGACCGGCTTTATCTCTACCCAACTGGAAGAGCTCGACGGCCAGATCAAGGGCATCGAAGGCACCCTGGAACACTTTCGCAATGACCGGCAGATCATGGATGTCGACCTGCAACGCAGCATGCAGATCGAAAAGCTCAAGGACGCGCGCAAGAACATCGATACCACCTCATTGATGGTCGAGCAGACCGACAAGCAGATCGGTGTGCTGCGCAGTCAGTTGAGCGGCTTGCCCCAGGTGACCGAACTCGACGGCCAGCAAGGCTCCAACAGCTACGCCCTGAGCGAGATGAACAAGCAACTGACTGACCTCAAGCGCCAGGAGGCCGACACCATCGCACGGCTGTCGCCGAGCGATCCGAAGGTCAGCTCACTGCGTGAACAAATCACCGTGGTCGAACGCGGGATCGCCGAACAACGCGGCCAGCGCGACACCAACTCGCGGCGCGGGATCAACCCGCTCAACGCCCGCGTGCGCGATGACCTGATGAAAAGCGAGGCGGCCATGGCCGGTTATCGCCAGGGCCTGGCCACCCTCAAGGAGCAGGAGGCGGCGGATGTCACCCGGCTCAACGAAATCAACAACGTCGAAGCCCAGTTCAAGGAACTGGAGCAGAAACTCGGGGTACTGCGCGACAGCCGCAAGCTGTACCTGGAGAAACTCGAGGAGACCCGCTTCCTCAACGAACAGGCCAGCTCGCAGATCGGCAACGTCTCGGTAGTGAGCTGGGCAACCGTTAATACCAAGCCGGTCAGCCCGAAACTGTGGATGGTGTTGATTGGCGTGCTGGTCGGTGGCTTGCTGGGCGGGATCGGCCTGGCCTTCGTGATCGAGTTCTTCGACGACAGCCTCAAGTCCGACTCGGACGTGCGCCGCTACCTGGGCCTGCCGGTGATCGCCAAGGTGCCGAACCTGGGATGACCCCTGGGGGGCGAGCCTGCTCGCCCCCCTCCCTCATTGATCACAAGCCCTCTGTTAGTGCTTGCGCTACAATCGTCTCCCTTTGTGCTCTGGAGACCTCACATGCCTGACTTCTCTGGCTTGCCGTTGGTGATCGAGCCGGGCGACCTGCGCGCCCGCCTCGACGCCCGCGAACTGATCCTGGTGGACCTGACCAGCAGCGCCCGCTATGCGCAAGGGCATATCCCCGGCGCACGCTTCGTCGACCCCAAGCGCACCCAACTGGGCCAGCCGCCAGCACCGGGCCTGATGCCGTCACAGGCGGCACTCGAAGCCCTGTTCGGCGAGCTGGGGCATAACCCCGATGCGGTCTACGTGGTGTACGACGACGAAGGCGGCGGTTGGGCCGGGCGCTTCATCTGGCTGCTGGATGTCATCGGTCACCACCGCTATCACTACCTCGACGGTGGGTTGCTGGCCTGGCAGGCCGAAGACTTGCCGCTGTCTGGCGAGGTTCCGGCGGCGGTCGGCGGCCCAGTCGGGCTGACCTTGCACGAGGGCCCCACGGCCACCCGCGAGTACCTGCAAAGCCGCCTCGGCGCCGCCGACCTGGCGATCTGGGATGCACGCGGCCCGCTGGAGTATTCCGGGGAGAAAGTCCTGGCGGCCAAGGGCGGGCATATTCCCGGGGCGATCAACTTCGAGTGGACCGCGGGCATGGATCAGGCGCGTCAGTTGCGCATCCGCAGCGACATGCCGCAGATCCTCGAGCAGCTTGGCATTACCCCTGACAAAGAAGTGATTACCCACTGCCAGACCCACCACCGCTCTGGCTTCACCTATCTGGTGGCCAAGGCACTCGGTTATCCGCGGGTCAAAGGCTACGCCGGTTCATGGGGCGAATGGGGCAACCATCCCGATACGCCCGTTGAGATTTAAGGTTTTTAAGGACAGTTAATGAAAAAGCGTTTGTTTATCCTCAGCCAGTACCTGCTGCCCCACCACCTGCTCTCGCGTCTGGCCGGCTGCATTGCCGAATGCCGCGTGCGCTGGTTCAAGAATGCCTTCACCGCCTGGTTCGCCAAGCGCTACCAGGTAGACATGTCCCAGGCGCTGGTCGAAGACCTGACCGCCTACGAGCACTTCAACGCGTTCTTCACCCGCGCCTTGAAAGACGGTGCTCGGCCACTGGACCAGACCCCGGGCGCGATCCTCAGCCCGGCCGACGGTGCGGTCAGCCAACTCGGCCCGATCGAGCACGGCCGTGTGTTCCAGGCCAAGGGCCACAGCTTCAGCGTGCTGGAACTGCTGGGTGGCGACACCGCGAATGCCGCGCCGTTCATGGGCGGCGACTTCGCCACCATCTACCTGTCGCCCAAGGATTACCACCGCGTGCACATGCCGCTGGCCGGCACCCTGCGCGAAATGGTCTACATCCCGGGGCGGATCTTCTCGGTCAACCAGACCACCGCCGAAAACGTACCGGAACTGTTTGCCCGCAACGAACGTGTGGCCTGCATTTTCGACACCGAGCGTGGCCCGATGGCCGTGGTCCTGGTGGGTGCGATGATCGTTGCCTCGATCGAGACCGTCTGGGCCGGGCTGGTCACGCCACCCAAGCGCGAACTGAAGACCTTCCGCTACGACGAAGCCGCCCGCGCACCGATCCACCTGGAAAAAGGTGCGGAGCTGGGTCGCTTCAAGCTGGGTTCGACGGCGGTGGTGCTGTTTGGCCCGGATCAAGTGCAGTGGGCTGAAGAACTGGCCGCGGGTTCGCCAGTGGTGATGGGCCAGGGTCTGGGCTCACCAAAAGCCTAAAGTCCACGCTGTACCTTGTGGGAGCGGGCTTGCCCGCGAAAGCGTCGGCACAATCAACATAGATGTTGAATGTACCGGCCTCTTCGCGGGCAAGCCCGCTCCCACATTTATAGGTGGTGTATCAGAGTTGACCGTCGCGGTCGCGGAACCCTAGCAGATACAGGACTCCATCCAGCCCGAGGGTGGAAATCGCCTGTTTAGCCGACTGCTTGACCAGCGGCTTGGCGCGGAACGCCACACCCAACCCGGCAATCGCCAGCATCGGTAGATCGTTGGCCCCGTCACCGACTGCAATGGTCTGTTCCAGACGCAATCCTTCCTTGTGCGCCAGTTCGCGCAGCAGATCCGCCTTGCGCTGGGCGTCGACAATCGGCTCGACCGCCACCCCGGTGACTTTGCCGTCGACCACTTCCAATTCGTTGGCAAACACGTAGTCGATGCCCAGCTTGGCTTGCAGCTGCTTGGCAAAGTAGGTGAAGCCACCCGACAGGATCGCCGTCTTGTAACCCAGGCGCTTGAGCTCGGCGAACAGGGTTTCGGCACCTTCGGTCAAGCGCAGCGAGGCGCCGATGGAATCCAGCACACCGACGTCCAGGCCCTTGAGCAAGGCCAGGCGTTCCTTGAAGCTGGCACGGAAATCCAGCTCGCCAGCCATGGCCCGCTCGGTGATTTCAGACACCTGCTCACCGACGCCGGCCGCCTTGGCCAGTTCGTCGATGACTTCGGCCTCGATCAGCGTCGAGTCCATGTCGAACACCGCCAGGCGACGGTTGCGGCGAAACAGCGAGTCTTCCTGGAACGCGATATCGACGTTCAACTCCTGGGCCACGCTGAGGAACTCGGCCCGCAGCGCTTGCGGATCAGCCGCCTCGCCGCGCACCGAAAACTCGATGCAGCCCTTGCCCTTGTCGGCCGGAGTGTCCAGCGGCATGCGCCCGGACAGGCGGTCGATATGGTCGATGTTCAGGCCGTACTTGGCGGTGATCGAGCTCACGCTCTGCAATTGCTCGGCTGTCACTTTGCGCGTCAGCAGGGTCACGATGTGGCGTTTTTTACCCTGGTTGCCGACCCATTGCTGGTAGTCCTCTTCGGAAACCGGGGTGAACCGCACCTGCTGATCAAGCTTGTAAGCCGTGAACAGGATGTCCTTGAGCACCGACTTGCCTTGCTCGGTGTCGGGAATTTCAACCAGGATGCCGAACGACAGGGTGTCGTGGATCACCGCCTGGCCGATGTCGAGAATGTTCACACCACCCTGGGCCAGAACACCGGTAATGGCCGCAGTCAGACCCGGACGGTCGACTCCCGTGATGTTTATCAGGACGATTTCGCGCAAGGCGCACCCCCGCAAGTGGAAAAAAACCGCATTCTACCCACATTCAGTGACCATCGGGCGCAGCGAGCGCTTTGCCGGTCTGGGGGCTATCGCTATACTGCGCGTCAACTCCACGGACAAAAGAGCCGAGCTCAGTGAACCGGCCCACGCCAGTCAAACCCGATAACTTCTTCCTGCTGATCTTCCGTGCACTGCGCCACCGCCGTGTACCGATTGCATTGCGCATTGCCAGCCATAACGTGATCCTGGTCGCATTGGCCCTGGTGATCTACGCCTGCGTGATGGGTCTGCAGTTCAAACAGGCAATGCACGAACAGGCCGATGCCCTGGGTCAGAGCCTGACCACCCAGACGGCAACCTCGGCCACCGAGCTGCTGGTGTCCAACGACATCCTCAGCCTCAACGTGCTGCTGAACAACCTGACCAAGAACCCCTTGGTGGCCCACGCCGCTATTTATAGCGTGGACAACCGGATCCTGGCCGAGGCGGGGCAACGTCCCAAGCAGGGCCTGCTGGGCGAAACCCAGGGCATGTACGAGAGCAAGATCACCTTCCAGGACGTGTCGGCCGGGCAACTGCGCATCAGCCTGGACATGCAGCAGTTCGAACAGCCGATGACCATCAGCCTGCAAAGCATGGGCATTCTCAGCGCCATCCTGCTGGCCCTGGCGTTGGCCCTGAGCCTGCGCCTGGGGCGCAACATCTCCACGCCACTCCTGCAATTGCGGGTGTGGCTGCGTGACATCGACGAACACACCCCGGCCACCCAGCGCCAGGACGAGATCGGCGACCTGGCACGCCAGCTGCACGCCAGCTTTGCCCCTGAGCCGGTAGCGCCGGTGGTGGTTGACGAGCCGGAAATCGATGAACTCGACGATGCCGAGGACGACGAGCCAGCCTTCGAAGTGCGCAACCTGCGGGACCCGAGCTTCGATGAAAGCGCCCCGGTGGCCAGCCTGAAAGCGGCACCCCGGCATGTGATCAGCGCCGAAGAAGACGAAACGGACGACGATGAAGACCCGTTCGCCGATGTTCGCGACAGCGCCACCAGCGCGGTAGTCGTCAAGCCACAGCCCAAGGTCGTCGCCTCCAGCCAGCCGCAGTTCAGCGCCGTGCTCGCCGTGCAACTGGGCGCCCAGGAGCAGCTGCGGCGCCTGCCGCGGGCACGCCTGACCGAGTTGCTGGACCGCTACCGCGACTGCCTGGACCAGGCTGCGTCGCTGTACGAGAGCGAACTGCACACGCTCAACGACGGCAGCACCCTGATGCTGTTCCACACCCAGGACAGCGGCGAAGACTACCTGACCAACGCCATCTGCTGCGGTGAGCTGTTGCGTGCCCTCGGCCATCAGTTGCAGATCGAAGTCGCCGACAGCGGCATCACCCTGCAATTGCAACTGGGCCTGACCCTGGGCGAAGAACTCTTCGGCCTGAGCCAGATCGACCTGCTGTTGACCGAAACCGCCCAGGACGCTCTCGCCCTCTCCCAGCACAGCCGTAACCTGCTGCTGGTGGAGCGCAAGATCAGCGACGACGCCTTGATCCGCCAGCGCGCCCGCATCCGCCCGATCGCCAGCCCTGAAGGCGCCTGCTGCGTCGAGCGCCTGATGGAGCCCTACCCTTCGATGCTGGAGCGGCAACTGGCGCGCATGCACGAGACCCGCGCCTAAGCCCGACCGCGCCACACCCAAGCCCGCAGCCGAGTAATCGCCTGCGGGCTTTTTATTGCGTCCCGCAGTTGCCAAGGGGGGGCAGCTCCATTGGACCAGGTAGGAGCGAGCTTGCTCGCGAAGAACCCAAGAACAACGCGCTGATTCAGACAATGCACGTCATCGTTAACGTCCATCGCGAGCAAGCTCGCTCCTACAAGCAGCAGTTTCGGGGTCGGCAGAAACAACAAAACCCGCACGGGGCGGGTTTTGTGGGGGCGACGTGCAGCTTAGAAGCGGAACACTTCCATGTCCGTGCGAATAGGCGCGGCCATCGGAATCTTCGGCTGTTTCTCACGCTCGGCGGGCGCCGTGGGTTTTGCCGCAGCAGGCTTGCGTGGAGCCTCGGCAACAGGTGGCTGGTTGGCCAGCGGCTTCAGGGCCACCGACAACTGCTCGGCCAGGCGCTGCAACAGCACGCCCTGGGCTTGGACCTGTGCAGCGGTGCCGCCGGCATGTTGCTCCTGCAGGTGAATGATGCGGTTATCGCGGACCTGGCCGCGACGGTCGATCAAGCGCCACTGGGCGTCGAGCACCGCCGGTTGCGATTCGCCGGAGTCCAGGCGGGTAATCGACAGCAATACCTGCACGTCCGGGGTGAACCCCAGGGTCGCCGGTGCCAGGACCACGCGTTGGCTGTCCAGCTGACCCGCGACCTGACGCAGCAGCAACTGATTGATGTCCGAAGACAGGCTGCCCGCCCAACGACCGTCGGTCGACGCTTGCAGGCTGCCGTCCGGTTGACGCTGCAACAGGGTTTCACGCTGCAGGTAATCGGCAATCAACACCGGACCCAGCAACACCGCCATGCCTGAGCTTTGCGCAGGCTGTGCCGGGGTGCCGCTGTCCAGCTGATACAGCGACACCGGCTGGTGAACGCTGCAACCCGCCAGGCCAAGAACGCCAGCGAGCAACAAAATTAGAGGAAAGCGCAGAACAGTCATCATCCCATCCAGGTGACGGCCACAAGGCCAGCCACTGTGAAAATACTCAAAAAATATGAAGAACGCTCGACCACGCCGGCGCTTGAAAGGCCATATCATCCGTGAATATGCCTTGCGACTCCAGCGCGAAAGCATCGATCTACGCGTTAAATCGTAGATCGAGCGCTCTAGACCGCTTAATTGAGAGTTTCTACCAATAGTGCATCGACCCGCTGGAAGCCCCGCGGCAGTTTATTGCCCCGGCGTCCACGCTCACCCTTGTAGTGCTCCAGGTCATCGGCCTTGAGTGACAGTGTGCGCTTACCGGCCTGCAATACCAGCGTCGCGCCTTCCGGCAGCACCGCGATATCCGTGACATATTCCTCGCGGTTAGCTACACGTTCGCCGGGGATACCGATGATTTTGTTGCCTTTACCCTTGCCCAGCTGCGGCAGGTCGCTGATTTTGAAGATCAGCAGGCGACCTTCGGTCGTCACCGAAGCCAGCCAGTTCTCGTCACGGTCTGCGACCGGACGCGGCAGGATCACCTTGGCGTTGTTCGGCAGGCTCAACAGCGCCTTGCCCGCCTTGTTCTTGGCTTGCAGGTCCTCGCCCTTGACCACGAAGCCGTAACCCGCGTCGGAGGCGATCACGTACAGGCCATCATCCTCTGGCATCAGGACACACTCGAAGGTCGCACCCGGTGGCGGAGTCAGACGGCCGGTCAACGGCTCGCCCTGGCCACGGGCCGACGGCAGGGTGTGGGCCGGCACCGAGTAACTGCGTCCGGTGGAGTCGATGAACACCGCAAACTGGTTGGAACGACCGGCAGCAGCAGTCTTGAAACCGTCCCCGGCCTTGTAGGAAAGGCCGGTTGCATCGATATCGTGGCCCTTGGCCGAGCGTACCCAGCCTTTTTCCGACAGCACCACCGTAACTTTCTCGTTCGGCAGCAGATCATGCTCGGTCAGCGCCTTGGCTTCGGTGCGCTCGACAATCGGCGAGCGACGGTCGTCGCCATACGTCTCGGCATCCTTGAGCAGCTCGGTGCGTACCAGCTTCTTGAGCTTGGCTTCGCTGCCCAGCAGGGCTTGCAGCTTGGCCTGTTCCTTGAGCAGTTCGTCCTGCTCGTCGCGCAGCTTCATCTCTTCCAGGCGCGCCAACTGACGCAGGCGCGTGTCAAGGATGTAGTCGGCCTGGATTTCGCTCAGGGCAAAACGTTCGATCAGCTTGGCCTTGGGATGCTCCTCGGTGCGGATGATGTGGATCACTTCATCCAGGTTGAGGTAGGCAATCAACAAGCCGTCCAACAGGTGCAGGCGACGCTCGACCTTGTCCAGGCGGAACTGCAGGCGGCGACGCACCGTGCGCACCCGGAACTCCAGCCACTCGACCAGCAACGCGCGAAGGTTCTTCAGCTGCGGCTTGCCGTCCAGGCCAATGATGTTGATGTTGACGCGGTAGGTGGACTCCAGCTCCGTGCTGGCGAACAGGTGCTGCATCAGGGCTTCATGATCGACCCGGCTGTTGACAGGAATGATCACGATCCGGCACGGGTTCTCATGGTCGGACTCATCACGCAGGTCGGCGATCTGCGGGGCCTTGGACGGCTTGGCCTGCATCATCGCGGCAATCTGCTCCAGCACCTTGGCCCCGGAAACCTGGTGCGGCAGCGCGGTGACGATGATGTCGCCGTCTTCGACGTGGTACACGGCGCGCATGCGCACCGAGCCCTTGCCGGTCTCGTACATTTTCAGCAGGTCGGCGCGCGGCGTGATGATTTCCGCCTCGGTCGGGTAGTCCGGGCCCTGGATGTGCTCGCACAGTTGCTCGACCGTAGCCTTGGGCTCATCGAGCAAGCGCACGCACGCCGTGGCGACTTCGCGCAGATTGTGCGGCGGAACGTCGGTGGCCATGCCCACGGCGATGCCGGTGGTGCCGTTGAGCAGGATATTCGGCAAGCGTGCCGGCAACACCAGCGGTTCATCGAGGGTGCCGTCGAAGTTCGGCCCCCAGTCGGCGGTGCCCTGCCCCAGCTCGCTGAGCAACACTTCGGAGTAACGCGACAGCCGCGCTTCCGTGTAACGCATGGCGGCGAAGGATTTCGGATCATCCGGCGCACCCCAGTTACCCTGGCCGTCCACCAGCGTGTAGCGGTAGCTGAACGGCTGGGCCATCAGCACCATGGCCTCGTAGCAGGCAGAGTCGCCGTGCGGGTGGAACTTGCCGAGCACATCACCGACGGTACGCGCGGATTTCTTGTGCTTGGAGTCAGCGTCCAGCCCCAACTCGCTCATGGCGTAGACAATACGTCGCTGCACCGGCTTCAGGCCGTCGCCGATATGCGGCAGGGCCCGGTCCATGATCACGTACATGGAGTAGTTGAGGTAGGCATTTTCGGTGAAGTCGGCCAGTGAGCGGCGTTCTACGCCGTCCAGGCTGAGATCCAGGGAGTCGCTCATGCGGGCCTCATCATTTCGTGGTCTGGCGCAGCAGCAAGGTGCCGCCGCGCTGGGTAAATTCGAGTTGTTTCAGGGCGCTCATGCCCAGCAGCACTTGATCGCCGCTCAAGCCTGGCGCCACCAGGGCGCGCACGTCATGCAAGACAATGTCGCCCAGTTTCAATTGTTGCAGTCGGGTCCGGTAGCCCTGGCTACGGCCATTGGCCGTGCTCAGGGTGACCGCGGCACCTTTTTCCAGGTTCAGCCGTTGGGACAGGCCGGCCGGGATCGACACATCGGTGGCCCCAGTATCGAGCATGAAGTTCACCGGCTGACCGTTGATTTGGCCATCGGCAACGAAGTGTCCCTGGCCATTACCCACCAGCTTCACCTCGATAAACCCTTCACCCTGCTGCGAACTGACCTGGGTGTTGGGATTTTCCTGGCGCTGTTCCCAGTCGCCGAAAAACCGCGTTGCCAGGAACAGCCCGGCACACCAGGCGAGCACCAGCAGCACCCGGCCGGCGCGTTTTCCCGGCGCCTGCTGACTCATGACTTGGCGCTCCAGCCACCCTGCGGCGCAGCGAAGCGCCAGACGATCGGGCGGACTTCGCCGTCAGCCCGGGCGCCGTTGTTGTTGTCGATGCCGATCCAGGCACCTGAGGCGTCGATCACCAGCGCCTCGGCCAGGCCGTAGGCTTGTGGATAACGCCGCGGCGCCTGCAAGGCATCGGCGGCATACGACCAGCAACGCTCGACCTGGGCCGTCACCGCGTCACGGCGGCAGATTTCATAGGCGTTGCGCTCCAGGGTAAAGAGCTTGCCGTCGAACCACGCCAGGTCGGCGAAGTCCCGGGACACCGGCCGGGCATGGGGAAACTGCGCCGGTTGCATCTGTGTGCCGGCTTCGCTGAGCAGCACGCAGGCACCGTCGCAATCCCACACGGTTTGTTGCCGCTTGAGCCGCAACAGCCCACGTCGCTCACGCTCGGCCGCCAGCCACAGCTGGTTGCCCTCAGGGTCGACAGCCAGGCCTTCAAACAGCGCATTGAAGTGCAGCAACATGCCGCTGGCCCGCGCTTCGCGCACCAGCATCGGGGAAATCTTCAGCCATTGCGCGGCGCCCGTCGGCGGCACCTGCAACACCGCTGCATGGGCCTCGCTGACGATGTAGCGATTGCCGGCCTTGTCGCAGCTGATGCCCTCGAAATCGAAGTTACCACCGCGCACGATCGACGACGCCCAGGTGCGCGACTTCAGCCCCCAGGGCAAGCCGCTGTCAGGCACCGGCGGCACGTCGACGGGCACCGCTTCGGCCTGCCAGACACCCTCGCCGGTGGCGAGACGGTAGATCTGCCCATCGTCGCGATCGGAAACCGTCCACAGTTCATTGCCGCATTGCGCCAGGCCCGACAGATTGCCGCCGAGCATGCCTTGCACGGCATGCTCGGACAGCATCGTCAGCTCAGGCGCCGGCTGCGCGAACGCAGCCCCTGCCAGCAACAACCACGGGAGGGCAAAACCGCTCCGCATCAGGCCAGAACCTCGGCCAGGTTGCCCTTGGACTCCAGCCAGGACTTGCGATCACCTGCACGTTTTTTCGCCAGCAGCATGTCCATCATTTCCGAGGTGGCGGCAAAATCATCCAGGGTCAATTGCACCAGGCGCCGGGTGTTCGGGTCCATGGTGGTTTCGCGCAGTTGCGGCGGGTTCATTTCACCCAGGCCTTTAAATCGGGTGACCTGGGGCTTGCCGCGTTTCTTCTCGGCCACCAGGCGGTCGAGGATGCCATCGCGCTCGGCTTCGTCGAGGGCGTAGTAGATTTCCTTGCCCAGGTCGATCCGGTACAACGGCGGCATCGCCACGTAGACGTGACCGGCATCCACCAGCGGGCGGAAATGCTGGACGAACAAGGCGCAGAGCAAGGTGGCGATGTGCAGACCGTCGGAGTCGGCGTCGGCGAGGATGCAGATCTTGCCGTAGCGCAGTTGGCTCATGTCCGCCGCGCCCGGATCGACACCAATGGCGACGGCGATGTTGTGCACTTCCTGGCTGGCCAGCACTTCGCTGCCGTCCACTTCCCAGGTATTGAGGATCTTGCCGCGCAGCGGCAGGATCGCCTGGAACTCTTTGTCCCGCGCCTGCTTGGCCGAGCCGCCGGCGGAATCACCTTCCACCAGGAACAGCTCGGAGCGCATCGGGTCCTGCCCGGCGCAGTCGGCGAGCTTGCCCGGCAGGGCCGGCCCCGAGGTAATGCGTTTACGCTCGACTTTCTTGCTGGCCTTGAGGCGACGGCCGGCGTTGTTGATCGCCAGCTCCGCCAGGAGCATGCCGGTTTCCGGGTTGGCGTTGAGCCACAGGCTGAACGCGTCCTTGACCACCCCGGACACAAACGCCGCCGCCTCGCGGGACGACAGGCGTTCCTTGGTCTGGCCGGAGAACTGCGGTTCCTGCATTTTCATCGACAGGACGAACGCGATGCGCTCCCAGACGTCTTCCGGCGCCAGCTTCACTCCACGCGGCAACAGGCTGCGGAACTCGCAGAACTCGCGCATCGCATCGAGCAGGCCCTGACGCAGACCGTTGACGTGGGTACCGCCCTGCGCCGTGGGGATCAGGTTGACGTAGCTTTCCTGCACGCTGTCGCCGCCTTCGGGCAACCACAGCAGCGCCCAGTCGACCGCTTCCTTATTACCAGCCAGGCTGCCGCAGAACGGCTCGTCCGGCAGGCGCTCGAACTCACTGACCGCGTCCACCAGGTAGGAACGCAGGCCGTCTTCGTAGTGCCACTCGACTTTTTCGCCGGTGGCCTTGTCTTCAAAACTGACCAACAGCCCCGGGCACAACACGGCCTTGGCCTTGAGCACGTGCTTGAGGCGGCTGATGGAGAATTTCGGCGAATCGAAATACTTCGGATCCGGGGCAAAGAACACGCTGGTACCGGTGTTGCGCTTGCCGACACTGCCGACCACTTCCAGCTCGGTTTTTTTGTAACCGTCGGCGAAAGTCATCTGGTATTCGTTGCCGTCACGCTTGACCCGCACCCGGACCTCGGTCGACAGGGCGTTGACCACCGAAATGCCGACCCCGTGCAAACCACCGGAGAACTGGTAGTTCTTGTTGGAGAACTTACCGCCGGCGTGCAGTTTGGTGAGGATCAGCTCGACGCCCGAGACGCCCTCTTCCGGGTGGATATCCACCGGCATGCCGCGACCATCATCGCTGACTTCCAGCGAGTGGTCGGCGTGGAGGATGACCTGGACCGATTTGGCGTGCCCGGCCAAGGCTTCGTCGACACTGTTGTCGATGACTTCCTGGGCAAGGTGGTTCGGCCGACTGGTGTCGGTGTACATGCCGGGGCGTTTACGCACCGGGTCGAGGCCCGAGAGGACTTCGATGGCGTCTGCGTTATAAGAGCTAGCGCTGGGAGTGGCCATGGGGTCTCGTCGTCAGTCGTTCATGAAAATAGGGGCAAGGGTTCACAGTGCTGTGAAATCGATCGCCTGGTACACATCTGCGCCAATGCCGGCAAAACTCAACAGGGCCGGCATCTGCCCGGCAAATCCCTGGAAACTATGGTCGCCGCCGGCCTGGATGCGCAACGCACAGGCTCGGTAATACTGTTGGGCGAGGCGATAGTCCAGCGTTTCGTCGCCGGTCTGCAGCCACACCTGGTAGCGCCGTGGGTCCTGGGGCGCCGGCACTTCCAGCTCGGCCAGGGCCGTGATGTGGTCGTGGGTCAATTCCCAGGTCTGTTCGGTATACAGGTTTTGCTGCGTCCCCAGGTAGCCGTCGAACATCCGGTGCGGACTGACGGCAGGGTTGACCAGCAGGGCCTTGAGGCCATGGAGCTCGGCCAAGTGAGTGGCATAGTAGCCGCCGAGTGAGCTGCCGACCAGCAGTGGCCGTCCCAGCTCGGCAATCGCCTGCTGTAACTGACCGATGGCCTCACGCGGGTGATGATGCAGGGCCGGAACGCGCAATTGGTCAGCCAGCCCCAGACGCTCCATCACTCCGATCAACTGGCTGGCCTTTTTCGACGCAGGCGCGCTGTTGAAGCCGTGGATGTAGAGGATCGAACCGGACATTTGAGCTCCCTGGCGGTCGGCAAAAGAAAGCGCAGTTTACAGGGAGTCGGGCATATCGCGAGCAGGCTCGCTGCCACATTTGTTTCCTGGGTCGGTGTAATCCCTGCTCGCGATCGCCGTGAAGCGGTGTTTCTGCTCAGTAACCGTCAGAACCGTAATCGACCGTGAAATCGAATCCGATGACCCGCTCCACTCCGGTTTCCAGCCGCCCATCGGGCAACAGGCGCAGCCAGCGGTAGCCTGGCGCCAGGGTATCGACCCGGAAATCTTCGCTGCCGGGTTCGAACTGGATACAGGTCGAAGGCGATGCCAACAACCGCACGCCGTTGCGCAGTTGGTCGATTTCCTGATGCACATGTCCCCATAACACGGCGCGCACCTGGGGAAAGCGGTCGAGCACGGCAAACAGCGCTTCAGGGTTACGCAAGCCGATCGGCTCCATCCACGGACAGCCAATGGGCACCGGGTGATGATGGAAACACACCAGATGATGACGTTCGGGCGCTTCGCTCAGGGCGCGGGCGAGCAATTGCAGTTGATCGTCCTGCAAGTAGCCCGGCACCGAACCCGGCACGGCGGAGTCGAGCAAGGTGATCCGCCAGTTGCCGATGTCCAGCAACGGTTCCAGCAGCGAACTCTGCACGGCCGCCTGGGCCATGACCTGCGGTTCGTCGTGGTTGCCCGGAATCCAGCGGGCAGGCGCGTCAATCTGCTCGCTCAAGCGGCGAAACAGCTGATAGGAGGCCAAGGTGCCGTCCTGGGACAGGTCGCCCGTGGCAATCACCAGGTCCACCCGGGGCTGTTGCACCCGCACCAGTTCGATCACCGTCGACAGGCTGTCGCGAGTGTTCATGCCCAGCAGCGTGCGGTCAGCCTCGGCGAACAGATGGCTGTCGGAAAGCTGCACCAGCAGGACCGGGTCGTTGGCGGTCAGAGTCGATACGCTCGGCAAGGTGTTCTCCCAAGGCGCGATCACGCAGGTGGATAAGTGGCGCAATTATGCTGGGGCATGGGTAAAAGAGGAAAGCCGTGAACCGGACACAGTTCACATCTGCCGCTTAACGCACCACTTCGTATTCGTGCCCGCACGCCAGGCAATGGCTCAGCCATTCGCCGAGGAAGACGTTGAGCTGGGACTTTTCGTCAGGCTGGTGCATGAAGGCATTGGGGTAAGGATAGATGCCGCGAAAGCGCCGCGCATGTTCGGCGCTGACCACTTCGGCCATGCGCGCATCGTGATAGACCTGCACCTCCAGCTGCGGCACCGGCAGCCAGGGCAGGCTGTGTTCCTGGCGCACACGCAGGGTGGTGGTGTAGGGACAGGTCAGCAGGACCTCGAGGGTCAGCACCCCGAGCATCTGGTCGCCCTGGGTCATGGCGATGCGCCGCGCCGCCGGCGTATTGCGCATGTCCGGCAGCAGCCGCAGCAAGCGGGCATAGTTGGCCTCGCAGGCGCTTTGCAGCCCCACCAGGTCGACCCGATAGCGGTCGCGCTGTTTGTTTACGACCATAGCCCCCTCACTTCAACGCGGTTCAAAGCCAGCCATTGCAAGGCAATAATGCTCGCCGCGTTGGAAATCCGCCCATCACGCACGGCCTGCAGGGCATCTTCAAAGTCCCAGACCGTGACGCGAATATCTTCTGCCTCCTCCAGCAACCCATGCAGGCCGCCAGCCCCCGTACTGTCACACCGCCCCAGATACAGGTGCACGTATTCAGTGCTACCGCCAGGCGACGGAAAATAGTTGAGCATCGGCCACAACGCCGTGAACTCAAGCCCAGCTTCCTCCTGCGCTTCACGGTGAGCAACTTCTTCCGGTTGTTCGTCCTTGTCGATCAGACCGGCGACCAGCTCGATCAACCACGGGTTGTCGGTCTTGCCCAGGGCCCCCACGCGAAATTGTTCGATCAACACCACCCGGTCGTGCTGCGGATCGTAGGGCAGGACGCAGACTGCATCGTGACGCACGAACAGTTCGCGATTGATTTCCCGGCTCATGCCACCGGCAAACAGCTCATGGCGCAGGTGTACCCGGTCGAGCTGGTAGAAGCCCTTGTGGCAGTTCTCGGTGCGCACGACGTCGACGACAGTCGGGGTGGCATTGGTAAAGTCAGTCATCACAATCCTCGTCTACTGCAGATCCGCTACGAGGCTCCAACCTCGACTTCGCGCCATCCTAACGCGCTCGCCACCTTTGATGCAGCCCCTTTGCAGTTGCCGGGATAGACGGCAGGGGGGCAAACCTACTCTAATTGACACTATTGAGCTTAGTGGCGAACTGACCGCCCCGCTGGCAGTCGAAGCCGGTAACTTTTTGCCTACCCTTGATCCATGAAGGACGCCCATGTCACTTTTGAAAATCGCCTCCGTGGCCTGTATCGCCCTGACCCTGGGCGCCTGCCAAAGCCTGTTCGAGCCTAGCTACAAGGCGCCGCTGGAAACCCTGCGCGACACCGCAGAGACTATCAAGCCCGGCTGCACCGGTGCCGAATGCCCGCTGGTCAACATCGATCTCGTGCGCTTCCCCGGCGAACCGCAACTGGATGGCATCATCGAACGACGCCTGCTGCAAATGACCCCCACCGCCGCCGATGCACCACTGCCGGTTTCGCTGGCGGCCTATCGCGAGCAGTTCCTGCGCGATGCCGCCCCGCGCAACAGCAGCTACTTGCAGGCCAAGGTACGCGAGCAGCATGACGGACTGGTGATCATCGAGCTGTCCAGCTATCTGGACAACGGCACTGCCACTGGCAAGCCGGGACGCGGCTTCATCAACTACTCGCGCCAGGAGCACAAGGTGCTGACCCTGGCCGATATGCTCAAGCCGGGCGAGGAACAGGCATTCTGGAAAGCCGCCCAGGTGGCGCACAACAGCTGGCTGATCAGCACCCGCCTGGATCAGGAAGCGCAATTCCTCAAGGCCTGGCCGTTCAAGCAAACCCCCAACGTTGCCCTGACCACCGCCGGGGTGATGCTCAAGTACGACGTGAACACCATTGCGCCTTACGCCCTGGGCCACGTCGAGTTGAAGATTCCTTATTCGCGCCTGGGTGGCATCCTCAAGCCCGAGCTGTTTCCCGCCCGAAAGTAACGATGCGGCCCAGCACCAGCTGCAACAGCCCTGCCAGGATCAACGCCGGCAGGGTTGCGCCCAGCTCGGGATAAAAATTGGCCAGCAAGTGATAGGTAACCACCCCGCCCAACCAGGCGCACAGGGCCGACCCGCGCAACGCCGCGCAGGTCGCCTGGGCACCGCGCTTGCGCAGGATGAAGTGATCCACCAGCACCACGCCGAACAACGGCGCGAACACCGAGCCGATCAGCAGCAGGAAGTTCTGGTACTGGGCCAGTGGCGCCAGCAGCGCGATCAGGGTGCAGATCACACCGATGGCCAGGGCCAGGTGCTCGACCTTGAGCCGTGACAGGGTCGCGCTGGACACTGCCGCCGAGTGAATATCGGCAAAGGCGTTTTCCGACTCGTCGAGCAGGATCAACAGCAGCGGAATCCCCAGGCCGGCACCGGCCAGCGCCAACAGCAAGGCATTCACGTCACCGCTGGGGGCAAACGCCAGGGTGTAGGCCACGCCCAGGCTCATCAGCCAGAAGTTACCGATGAAAAAGCCCAGCGCCGTGCCGCCGAAGACATTTTTCGCGCGCTTGCCGAACCGCGAGTAGTCCGCAATCAGCGGCAGCCAGGACAGGGGCATGGCGATCGCAATGTCGAAGCCCACGGCGAACGGCATCGAACCGTCACCGGCCTGGGCCCACAACGCAGCCAGGTCAGCCTTGGCAAACAGGTTCCAGGTCAGCCAGATGCACGCTGCCAGCAACAGCCAGATGCCCCACTTGCGCAGGATCTGCCGCACGAACGTCAGGGGGCCGCTCACCGCCAGCAGGGTCGCCAGGGCGCCGAAGAACAGGGTCCACATCAGCGGGCTGGCCATCAGGCTGCCCTCGCTGAATCCGCGGGCGCCCAGCAGGCTGGCGGCATCGCGCATGACGATGATCTCGAACGAGCCCCAACCGATCAACTGCAGCAGGTTGAGCAGCGCCGGCAGGCTTGCGCCCTTGCTGCCCAGAGTCAACTTGAGCGCGGCCATTGACGACAGGCCAGTATCGCTGCCGATCACGCCGACGGCCGCCAGCAGCAGCACGCCGACCAGGGTGCCGAGGAAAATCGCCAGCAACGAACCCGACAGGCCCAGGCCCGGCGCAAGCAAGGCGCCGGTCTGCAGGACCATCAGGCCGATGCCGAGGGAAAACCACAGGGAGAACAGATCACGGCCGCCGAAGACGCGCTGGTCAGTCGGCACCGCGATATCGGGGGAGTAAGTGCTGGGTTGAATGCTCAAGGGTGTTATCTCAGAGGGACATTTTTTGTTGTGTTGACCGCTATCGCGGGCAAGCCCGCTCCCACATGGACTGCATAAATCCTGTGGGAGCGGGCTTGCCCGCGATGGGGCCCTCTCAGGCCCCGACCCTTCGGGTCAGATCAAACCTTCTTGTACAGCTGGCTGCCTTCCTGCTTGAAGCGCTCGGCCTGTTCGGCCAGGCCTTGGGCGACGTCCACGTCCACCGCTTCGATCCGTTGGTTGGCCGCATACTCGCGGACTTCCTGGGTGATCTTCATCGAGCAGAATTTCGGCCCGCACATCGAGCAGAAATGCGCGACCTTGGCCGAGTCCTTCGGCAGGGTTTCATCGTGGTACGAGCGGGCGGTGTCCGGGTCCAGGCCGAGGTTGAACTGGTCTTCCCAGCGGAACTCGAACCGTGCCTTGCTCAAGGCGTTGTCGCGGATCTGCGCGCCCGGATGGCCCTTCGCAAGGTCGGCGGCGTGGGCGGCGATCTTGTAGGTGATGATCCCGGTCTTCACGTCATCCTTGTTCGGCAGGCCCAGGTGTTCCTTGGGCGTGACGTAGCAGAGCATGGCGCAACCGAACCAGCCGATCATCGCGGCACCGATGCCCGAGGTGATGTGGTCGTAACCCGGGGCGATGTCGGTGGTCAGCGGGCCGAGGGTGTAGAACGGCGCCTCGTCGCAGCACTCCAGCTGCTTGTCCATGTTCTCCTTGATCAACTGCATCGGCACGTGGCCCGGGCCTTCGATCATGCACTGCACGTCGTGCTTCCAGGCAATCTTGGTCAGCTCGCCGAGGGTTTCCAGCTCACCGAATTGTGCAGCGTCGTTGGCGTCGGCAATCGAGCCGGGACGCAGGCCATCGCCCAGCGAGAAGCTGACGTCGTAGGCCTTCATGATTTCGCAGATGTCTTCGAAATGGGTGTAGAGGAAGTTTTCCTTGTGATGCGCCAGGCACCACTTGGCCATGATCGAACCACCACGGGAAACAATGCCGGTCACGCGCTTGGCGGTCAGCGGCACATAGCGCAGCAACACACCGGCGTGGATGGTGAAGTAGTCGACGCCCTGCTCGGCCTGCTCGATCAACGTGTCGCGGAACAGCTCCCAGGTCAGGTCTTCGGCGGCGCCGCCGACTTTTTCCAGGGCCTGGTAGATCGGCACAGTGCCGATTGGGACTGGCGAGTTGCGGATGATCCACTCACGGGTTTCGTGAATGTGCTTGCCGGTGGACAGGTCCATGACCGTGTCCGAACCCCAGCGAATGCCCCAGGTCAGTTTCGCCACTTCTTCTTCGATGGACGATCCGAGGGCACTGTTGCCGATGTTGCCGTTGATCTTCACCAGGAAGTTACGGCCGATGATCATCGGTTCCAGTTCGGTGTGGTTGATGTTGGCCGGGATGATCGCGCGACCGCGGGCGATTTCCTCGCGCACGAATTCGGGGGTGATGATTTTCGGCACGCTGGCGCCGAAGCTGTGGCCGGCGTGTTGCTGGTCCAGCAGGCCGGCCGCGCGGGCCACTTCCAGCTTCATGTTTTCGCGGATGGCGACGTATTCCATCTCGGCGGTGATGATGCCTTGGCGCGCGTAGTGCATCTGGCTGACGTTGGCCCCAGCCTTGGCGCGGCGCGGGTTGTTGACGTGGGCGAACCGCAGTTTGGTCAGCTCGGCATCGGCCAGACGTTCCTGGCCGAAGTTGGAACTCAGGCCTGGCAGGCGCTCGGTGTCGCCACGGGCTTCGATCCACGGCGAGCGCACGTCGGCGAGGCCTTTGCGCACGTCGATGATGACGTTCGGGTCGGTATAGGGGCCGGAGGTGTCGTAGACCACGACAGGCGCATTGATTTCACCGCCGAAGTCGGTCGGGGTGACGTCCAGGCTGATTTCGCGCATCGGCACCAGGATGTCCGGGCGCGTGCCCTGGACATAAATCTTTTGCGAGCGGGTAAAGGGCTGCACCGATTGTTGATCGACCTTGGCCGATTCACTCAGGTGGGTCGCATTTTTTAGTTTTGTGGTCATCACGGGCTCTCCAGACAGCATCCAGGCAGTGGATTGTCGGAGCAGAACCTGAAAGGCACGGAGGCACCAGGACTGGTGCTGTGCATCATCTCGCGAAGCGTTCGATTGTCGAACAATATCCCGGACGAAGCACAAGAGGACTCGCCGGGTGACGAGAAATCTTGTTCCCTACGCAGGCGCTAACCTGATCAGGTTCAACGGGATCCGAAATTATTCGATCTCAGCCTCATAGC
The DNA here is from genome assembly GCF_009834545.1 of Pseudomonas sp. S04. Classification (NCBI taxonomy): domain Bacteria; kingdom Pseudomonadati; phylum Pseudomonadota; class Gammaproteobacteria; order Pseudomonadales; family Pseudomonadaceae; genus Pseudomonas; species Pseudomonas sp. S04. Next base: position 529,690 of record NZ_CP019427.1, on the reverse strand, counting down.
AAGGCACCCCGACAAGAACCCGGCCAGTCTAGACATAACCACCCAAGAACGCCAACCCCGGATTAAACAGCATGATGAATGGCGTAATTGCAGGATTGTTGCCCCAGGTCACCACAACTACACTCGCTACGCCATGCCACGCCTTGACGCTGACGGGCCCGCGCCGTAGCTTGGCGCTCTATTTCTTGTCGCATTTTCAATTCTAGGGATCGCCTCATGCTGCGCAAACTCTCACTGGCTCTCGCCGTGTCTTGTGCGTCCAATGGAATGGCCTGGGCAGCAGACACGCCCCTGTCGACCAAGACCGACCTGGTCAGCGTCTACCAGGAGGCAGTCGACAACAACGCCGACCTCGCGGCGGCCCGTGCCCAATACGGCGCGCAAAAGGAAGTCGTGCCCCAGTCGCGCGCCGGCCTGCTGCCGAACCTCTCCGGTGGTGCGGAGATCGCCAATGTGCGTACCGACATCGACTCCCCGGCGGCCATTGCCAACCGCAACACGCATTTCTACCAGGCAACCCTGGCCCAGCCGCTGTTCCGCGCCGACCGCTGGTTCCAGTTCCAGGCCGCCAAGGATGTCAACGAACAAGCCGCGTTGCAGCTCTCGGCCACCGAGCAGGACCTGATCCTGCAGACCGCCCAGACCTACTTCAACGTGCTGCGCACCCAGGACAACCTGGCCTCGACCAAAGCCGAAGAAGCCGCCTTCAAGCGCCAGTTGGACCAGTCCAACGAGCGCTTCGACGTCGGCCTCTCGGACAAGACCGACGTGCTGCAGTCGCAAGCCAGCTATGACACTGCCCGCGCCAACCGGATCCTCGCCCAGCAACAGGTGGATGACGCGTTCGAGGCCCTGATCACCCTGACCAACCGGCAGTACAACTCGATCCAGGGCATCGTCCACACCTTGCCGATCCTGCCGCCGGCGCCCAATGACGCCAAGGCCTGGGTCGACACCGCAGCCCAGCAGAACCTCAACCTGCTGGCCAGCAACTACGCGGTCAGCGCGGCCGAAGAGACCCTCAAGCAACGCAAGGCCGGGCACGCCCCGACCGTCGATGCCGTGGCGCAGTACAAGAAGGGTGACAACGACGCCTTCGGCTTCAGCAACCCTAGTGCCTTTGGCCAGCCCTACAGTGGTGACGTGACCCAGACCACCGTCGGCTTGCAGCTGAACATTCCGATCTACAGCGGCGGCCTGATCAACTCCCAGGTCCGCGAGTCGTATGCACGCCTGGACCAGAGCGAGCAACAACGTGAATCGCTGCGCCGCCAGGTGGTGGAGAACACCCGCAACCTGCACCGCGCGGTGAACAGCGATGTCGAGCAGGTGCAAGCGCGCCGCCAGTCGATCATCTCCAACCAGAGCGCGGTGGAAGCCACTGAAATCGGTTATCAGGTGGGGACCCGCAATATCGTCGACGTGCTCGACGCCCAGCGCCAGCTGTACACCTCGGTGCGCAACTACAACAACAGCCGCTACGACTACATCCTCGACAACCTGCGCCTGAAACAGGCGGCCGGCACCCTGAGCCCGGGCGACCTGCAAGACCTCAAGCGCTACCTCAAGGCCGACTACAACCCGGACAAGGACTTCCTACCACCGGACCTGGCCAAGGCTGCGGCCGAGCAGTTGAAAGCAAATCCGACGCAGTAAAAAACAACGGTACTGTAACGGCGTTAAAAAACCCGCAGGAAAAATGCGGGTTTTTATTGCGTAAAAATCAATCGCTGTTCTTTTGGCGTATCAAACCCGCGCTGCTCAATCACGCGAAACACATCACTCACATCCTGGACCAGATCCGGGCGATGTTGGTGACGGTGTTGATGTCGTTCTCGGCGTAGTGGGGAAGGCTGGTGCAGGCCATCAGGTTGAGGTATTTGAGGACGGCGTTGAGGTGTTCGCTGACGCAGTTGTGGAGTTCGCGTATTTCATAGGTAAATCTTCCTGTGCATAAAAGAAGAGCTACTGCCGTTCGCAGCGAAACGAATGGGTGATAGCGTGCGCGGCCAGTTCAGCGTTGCGTTTGGTGATGGCGGCTACCAGTTCCGAGGAGCGGTTAGCCCACTGCTCGGGAGGCAAGGGTTTTGACCATTCGATGATGTCGGGATAGGGCAGGTCTGGCGGCGGATTCAGTTTCCATCGCTCAAGGACGTCGATCAGTAGCGTGTTGAAGATGAAGGTCCCGCAGAAACCTTCCCACAAGATGGTTAAAGGCCAGCCTCTCAATTTTGCGGCTTTTACAAGATCGTCCAGATAGGTCGCCCATATCCCTTTAGACCTGTCGAAACGTGCTGTTTGATCCTCAACAGCCTCCGGTCCAATCTCCATGTAACTGCGCATGCACTCCCACAACGCCATGGCCGTGGTGCCGCCACCACAGTTGAAGCCTAGGGAGAAATGCTTGTTGTCTTTCTTGGCCAACGGGTCAGGGTTTTCGAAACCGATGACCAGCAGCCCCATCGTGGCTTTACCGGCCTGACTGACCGACGATTGCTCGGTGGCGGTGGCGGTGACCGTTTCCCAAGGGACGATCCAGTACTTGCCGTCGTCGCGGGGTACGCAGACTTCGCGGCGTTGGCGATTGAAGCGCACGGGAAGTGGCACATTTCGGAACAGTCCCTGGATCAACATTAGCGCTGGAACACCTGTGATGATTGAGCCTGCTATCAATATGTCTTGGCTAAAGTCCCCAGAGGCGATATTGCGTGTGAAATAAGCCATGGCTAAAAACAGCATCACCATTGGCCACATCACCATCACCGCCGAACCGATGCTATAGCTGCCAATATCGATAAATACCTCGTTCTTGCGCCAGATGATATTGAGCACATCAGAGGGCTTTCTACCCGTAGGGATGGGCAACGGCGCCAGGTAATCATTACGCGAAAAAATCCGCTTTTTCGTGGTACCTGCCGGTGGCGTGCTCATGCCGCGTCCCTGGCTTGCGTGGCTAGTTCAGCCTCGCGTTTGGTGATGGCGGATTCCAGTTCCGGGGAACGTTTGGCCCACTGCTCGGGAGGTAAAGGTTTTGACCATTCGATGATGTCGGGATAGGTAAGGTCTGGTGGCGGATACAGTTTCTTTCTTTGCAGATAGGTAGCGAGAGGAGCATTAAAAATAAATACGCCGAATACCCCTTCCCACAGCAGTGTCAAAAACCACCCACGCTCTCTGGCTTTATCTTTCATGTAATCGATGTAGTAACGCAGGTTCGCGCCTGAGTTAAGTGCTGCGGCCTCCGGTGCGGCTTCCGGCCCAATTTCCATGTAACTGCGCATGCACTCCCATAACGCCATCGCCGTGGTGCCGCCGCCACAATTGAAGCCCAACGAAAAATGCTTGTTGTCTTCCTTGGCCTGCGGGTCGGGGTTTTCGAAACCTACGATCAGTAAACCCATCGTGGTTTTACCAGCCTGGCTCACCGACGAGTGCTGTGTGGCGGCGGCCGTCACGCTTTCCCAGGGCACGATCCAGTACTGGCCGTCGTCGCGTGGTACGCAGACCTCTCGGCGCTGGCGGTTGAAGCGCACGGGTGGGGGCACATCGCGGAATAGCCCTTGGATTAAAAACAGCACGGGGATGCTCATAATAACTGCGCCCAGGATCAACACTTCGCGGCTGAAATCAGGGTCGAAATTTCGAGTGAAGAAAGACATGGCTAAAACCACCATCACTCCCGGCCACATCACCATCACCGCAGAGCCGATGCTGTAGTTACCAATGTCGAGAAACACGTCGTTCTTGCGCCAAATGATGTTGAGCACGTCCTGCGGTTTTTCGCCGGTAGGGATAGGCAACGGCGCCAGGTAGTCATTGCGCGAAAATATCCGCTTTTTCGTGGTACCTGCCGGTGGCGTGCTCATGCCGCGTCCCTGGCTTGCGTGGCTAGTTCAGCCTCGCGTTTGGCGATGGCGGCTTCTAGTTCCGGGGAGCGTTTGGCCCACTGCTCGGGAGGCAAGGGTTTTGACCATTCGATGATGTCGGGATAGGGCAGGTCTGGCGGATAAGAAAGTTTCAAATCCTGAAGCTTCTCTGCCAAGTACGTCCCCAAAATCGTAATGCAAAATATTCCCCATAAAACGCCTAACAAATTGCCCTTGCGCAAGTCGGTGATGATCGAACCAATTTGCGTTTCTTCGTAGGGGGCAACGCCAACTCGACTTTCAGGGACAGCCTCCGGACTAACTTCCATATAACTGCGCATGCACTCCCACAACGCCATTGCCGTGGTGTCGCCGCCACAGTTGAAGCCTAGGGAGAAATGCTTGTTGTCTTCCTTAGCCAGCGGATCCGGGTTTTCGAAACCGATGATTAATAAGCCCATCGTGGCTTTACCGGCTTGGCTGACCGACGAGTGCTGTGTGGCGGCAGCCGTCACGGTTTCCCAAGGGACGATCCAGTACTCGCCATCGTCGCGTGGTACGCAGACTTCTCGGCGTTGGCGGTTGAAACGCACGGGTAGGGGCACTTCCCGAAATAGACCTTGGATCAAAATCATTGAAGGGATACCAATGATAATTAATGCCCCAATCCAGATCATTCCAGGCTCAGGAGTGATGTAACCCATAAGCACAAACACCATCAGCGTCGGCCACATCACCATCACCGCCGAGCCGATGCTGTAGTTGCCAATATCCAAAAACACCTCGTTCTTGCGCCAAATGGTGTTGAGCACGTCCTGCGGTTTCTCTCCGGTAGGGATGGGGAGCGGCGCCAGGTAGTCATTGCGCGAAAACGTCCGTTTTTTCGTGGTGCCTGCCGGTGGCGTGCTCATCGTTTGTCCTTGGGTTGCAGGTAAATGGCACCGGGGTGGTCCTCGCCGAGCGGGTAACTCGGTACACGATCCAGTTCAGGTGTCGGGTCGGCCCACAGCGCTATCACGTCGGTGGTGTCATTCAGGGTAAAGGCAAGCCCTCGCTCACCGCCGATAAAGATGCGAGCACCGAGCATGGCGGTCAATGGCGTGCGATAACGCAATCGGAGCGAAACAGTACTGGGTGTCGTGCCCAATACGTTCTTCAGCTCCTTGAAGGGGCCACTCAAGCGTAAGCCCTGACCTTCCTTGAACGGTATCCACTGACAGATGCTGCTGGACAACCAATGAGGTGTCATGTCTCGCCAGGGACGCGGTGCTTTGTAGTGGTTGAACGGGCTGTTTTTGATCAGATCGCGGGAGGCCTGGGTATCCAACGGGTCACCGACCATGCTCAGTTCCAGGTAGGCACTACCCGGCTCCGCCCCTGGCAAATCGATGGTCAAAGCATTAATGGAACTGACGGAAGTCAGTCCGGATGGGCCATTGCCACTACCCAGTACCGAGCTGCTTTGCATACTGACCCGAGGTGCATAAAGGATGAAGTACAGCCGGTCGAGTTCGTCCTGCTGGGCTTTGGGAGCGATAGGTTCCAGATCGATCGCCCGCTCTTTTGACCAGCAGCAGAAGTTCAAGAAGTTTTGCAGTGGGGTTTGCTGCAAGAACGTGGTGATCAGGTGCAGAACACCCAGCATGAGAATGAGCCAGTTCAACGGCCCCATGTACAGCGTGTAACGCAAGATGGCGGCTTCGGCGGTTATTGAGCCTGCCAAGGCGCGGGCGGTGTAGCCAAACCCTAACAGCGCTTGGGCGCCGAAGGCCGCTACTTGACCACCAACCACGATCTGGCGCATCTGCAGCCACGGGTCGACTCGGTTTTGGGTGTTTTCCAATTGTTTTTCCAAGGATTGGAATTCGTTTATTGCTGCACCAGTGGAAAGTGCTCCAATCACCCCACCAAACAGGGTCAGAGTCGGGGCCATTGTTCGTCCCTTCCCAATTTCTTTGACCCCCAAGCCCATCCGCACCTGATTATCAACCACCGCAACCAAAGCCGCCGCCGCATACAGCGTCGCCGAAACCGTGTCATTAACCCGCCGACTGTCCATCCCCTCCAACACCCCGGCCTTGCTCAAATAGTTATGCGCATTCAGCACGTTCAACAACAACGCAGCCAACGGCACTACCCCGCCGCTGTTGGCCACAACAGGCGAATTAACAATCCGCTCCACCCGCCCCGCGCCAATAGCCTTCCCGGTCACCTTCGCCCAGTCGCCCAGTGCTTCGGCCTGTTGCCCCAACAACTTCCACACCTGCCGGCCGGCCTCGGTGACGAACTGCAAACGCGTGTCGCTGCCCAGGCGCGCAGCGACAAAGACGCCCATCCATGAGCCGCTGAAGGTGTTGCCCCCCTTGAGCAACAACAACGAAGCCGCCAGCCGGTTGACCAACACACTCCATTGGCTGCTCGCGTCTCGGGCCATGGCCGCGATGTCTTCCAGAACCGCTGCGCTCAACGGCGCCAATGCCTGATGGGTGGCGCTGATGTTGTCGGAAGCCAGTGCGGCCATCAGCTCACCTAGTCGAGAGGTGTTGTTAACGGCCGCATCGATCGAGGGCGTCCAGGCGTTGAACAGTTGTTTCAGGGCACCATCATCCGCGGCTCGCACGTAGTCGGCGTATTGCTCTGCGCCCTGGGCGCGGATGCATTGGGCGGTCAGGCAGCCGGTGGCCAATTCGGTCAGCCAGTGGCGAGTGTCCAGGTCGGAGTAATCGACAAACCAGGTGCCGCTGAGGGAGCGGTTGAGGTACATGCCCCGGTCGGCAAACAACGCGGTGTGACGCTGTTCGATCTGTTGGTAGTGCGCCGCTGCGGTCTGCGCGAACCAGGTGTTCATCGCCTCGAGGTCGATGTATTCGCCGACCTTGGCACTGAAGAGATGGTTGTTGAGGTTGGCGTGCTTTTCGGCGCGGTATTCGCGGACGACGAATTCCACTTCGTTGTACAAGTCCGCCGGAATAAAGGCCCGTACCGGGGCGACGATGGCTGCGATACGTGAATCGCGGGCGGCGGCTTCGGCCTGGGTGGGCTGACCACCGTATTGACGGGCCTGGGTTTCAGCCTTGAGTTCCTCATCCAGCCGATGCTGGGTGTCGAGCATGACCTGGCCCTGTTCGGGCGTGAGGGTGATGTCACGCCCCTTGTAGCGGTAGCTGATGGACCCGGCCAGTTCGGCGCCATCTTCAGTGATCAGACTACGCACGAATCCACCGATGCTCAGGCGTAGGTTGTTATCCCCCAGCCATTTTTCATGTCCCGCCTCGACCCATTCCTGCTCGTGGTTGATGTCACGCAGCACGCCCAGATCGTCGTCCAGGCAAGCGAAGACGGCGAACAGACCCTCGGTTTGTGCCTTGGCGCTGTCCAGCCAATCCTGAGTGCCCTGACCGTCCCACGGTTCGGCGCTCCATTCGCCCGGCGGCTGATCGTTGACCTCGGGGTGTTGGGCGATGACATTTTCGCGCTCACGCGCGCGATGCATGGCGTCGGTGTACGCCTTGATGTTGGCCGGGATCGGGTCTTTCATCACGGCCGCGCCCAGCGTGTCGGTATCCTCGGCGCCCCGTTGCTGATCCGCTTTCATGGACCGGGCGAAGGTGCCGGGGATGAGTTCGGCCATGACCTCAACGGCTTTTTCCAGCGGCGGGCAATGCTCGGCTTGCAGTTCATTGGCCACGGTGCGCAAGGCCACATGGCGCATGTGCGCACGACGTTTGGTGCTGCTGTCGCTCAGCGATTGACAGTGCTCGGGGTTCAATGGGAACTCGCTGTAGAGCATCCACGCGTCGTGGGTTTTTTCCAGGGTCAGGCCCGTCAATGTGCCGTCGAGCACCGGGCTCGCATCGGCGTCGAGCACTTGCTCTTTGAGCAGACCATTCGGCGAGACGGCATACCGTTTGAGGGGGCCTTTGTCCTGCCACAGATAAACAAATCCGGCCCGCAAGCGACGCGCCGCCATGGGACGACTTTGCGTGGTCACGCCGGGAATGCAGCAAGGACTGTCGGCCTTTTCTTCAGCCAGCGCATAACGCACGGGGACGACGAACAGCTCGGATTGGCTGGCTGGGCACGGCGCCATCGGGCTGTTGATGTCGACGTGAGGCTGAGCCTTGGCGGCGCGTTCGGCCTGAGCGGCTCGGTCGACCATTGCCAGTTTTTCTGCGCTCATAGACCGAACGCCTTGTCGGTGAGCTGCTGACGCGTCAGTTCGGCATTCAAGTTTTCCAGCCGTTGCTCGGGCGATACACCGGGCTCGGCCAATATGCTTCGGTAAGCGTCGTGATCCGAAGCATCGGGAAAGTCAGTACCCAGCGCAGCGTGGAAGCGCGCCCAGAGCAAGACTTCATCGATGGCGCTGTAACCGTGACGCCCGGCACGGTGCTGGCAATGAGACGCCCACTGTTGCAATGCAAAGTCGTCCAGCCCTTGCAGGTATTCGGAAAAGTATTGCTGGCAGTGTTCGATCAACTGTTGAGCGAAGCGCTGCCGTTGGGCGGTGCCCAAGTGCTCCAGTTGCTCCGCAGACAGGAACAACCAAGGCTCATGCGCATACGGTGCAGCGGGTTGATCCGGGTTTTCTTGATGGATATCCAACTCCGGGAGCCGGATCAGTCGCACAGGTCCCATCAAGCGATCACGCTCGCAGGCGGGTAACCGCGCTAGCCACAATGCCGCGATGCGCGGGTCGTGGTAACGGAACAAAACCGTGACATCCCCCTCGACCCGGACGTGAATCAGGCTGCGTAAATGTTCGAGTACAACCGCTTCTTGCGCCTCTGACTCCAGCCAGAGGCCACCCGTCGCACTCCAGTCCCGAAAAAAGGTATGGGCCAGCGGGCTATTAGGGGAAACAGGCACCAGTACCGGCCCGACTTCCTCCAATGGGCCATAAGCGGTGTTCTGGTAAAGCGATTGAAACGTTGTACTCCCCAGCTCCAACAGACGCTCAGGCAGATGTTCAATCTGGGCGCGATCCAGCAGCAGGTAAGCCTGATTCATGCCATCATCTCCGCCAGTTTTTGACACACGGCACAGATCGCTGAGGCCTGCTGCGCCGCCTGAGTCAATGCCAGTTTTTGCGCAGCCAGGGATGGCGCAATCAGTGCCTGCGCAGCCACCGGAACCAATGAAAGCGCAGGTTGAACAGGCACACCCGTCACCGGAGCCCCACCCTCGACGATGGCCACGCTGCTGAAAATCCCGCCGGCGTTGATCACGATGTGGTGACCTCCAGCCGTGAGCGTCAGGCTCATCCCCGCATCGATCACCACGTTGGCAGCGCTGACGTGGGCTTGCGAACCGGCCTGAATCACCAACGTGCCGCCTGCTGTCGTGCTGCTGTTACCGGTGATGGTGATCAGTTCGTTGCCGCCGATCACCGTGTTGCGCACGCCTTGGGTGGTGTGCAACTCGTCGCCCTTGATCAGGCTGGCGCTGTGGTTGTCCACCTGTTCGAAACGGTCGTTGCTGATCAGGCTGTGGCTGTCGTGGGTGATCTGTTCGCGGCGGTCATTACCGATCTTGGTGTCGCTGTCGTTGAGGATCAGCTGTTCAAAGTCGCGCTGGGCACGCAGGTAGATTTTTTCCTGCCCGGCGCGGTCTTCCAGCGACAGTTCGTTGTAACCGCCGGTGTGCGGGGAACTGTGGCTGCGCAAGACGGTTTTGGTTTTGTGCTCCGGCAACGAATACGGTACGGAGGTGACGGTGTTGGCCACACACCCGGTGATCAACGGTTGGTCGGGGTCGCCTTCCAGGTAGGTGACGACAACTTCCATGCCGATGCGCGGGATGGTCACCGAACCAAAATTTTCCCCGGCCCAACTGGATGAAACCCTTAGCCAGCAACTGCTTCTTTCACTGTTGAACTCGGCCCGATCCCAAGGCAGCTCGACACGGACACGACCAAACTTGTCGCAATAAATCTCTTCGCCGGCCGGTCCGGTCACGCGGGCGGTCTGGCTGACCAGCGCCGATCGTCGCGGGGGCAGCGCTGGTCGGTAGTGCACATCCCACGGAATGGCGCGGAAGCAGTTGCGATAGCCTTGGCTAAAGCCATCTTCGGGTTTGATGTCGCTGGTGATGGCCTCTTCCAGTGACTGCGGCTGTTTTCCAGAATGCGTCACGCTGAGTAACAGCCACAAATCGTTGCAGGTTTTGCGTGGGTGTTCGGTCAGTTCAAACAAGTGACCACTGCGCAGGCACGGTTGATCGCTGCTGCCCTCGGCCAACTGGTAATCGGTACGATGGCGCTCCAGAGCCTGGCGAGCGAGTTGTTTGCCGCGTTTTTCGTTCTCGATCAACAGCGGATAACGATAGTCTTCCAGCTCTGGGCTGAACTCGGCGGTGAAACGGCTCTCCAGCAGCAGACTCGGACGTTGAAAGTCGTAGTCCCGGCGCGTGACCGTGCTGGTGCGGGTGCGTAAGCGCATGGAAAACTGACTGACTACCGGGTACTCGGCCACCATGCCGGAGTCTTGTAGATAAGGGGTTGCGCCCAGTTTGGGGAACCAGGTCTGGTCGTCGGTGAACACCAGCAGATGACCGTCTGGCGAATGCTGGTGATGCCAGGCGATGCCGTCCTCGGCGCACAGGCGCTGGACGAACTCGAAGTCATTTTCCCCGTATTGCGTGCAGTACTCGCGCTCGGGGCTGGTGCTGACATGGAAGGCAAAGGCATCGGCCTGAATGCCGTGGCCCTTGAACACCTGAGCGATGATTTTCGGCACCGTCAGATTCTGGAAAATCCGCTGATTGTGGCTGAACTGCAAGTAGTGCAGCGCCGGTACCAGAGTCAGGTGATAACGGGTCAGGCGCTTGCCGGCCTGCCCCACAAAGACGTCTTCGATACGGCCATGAAGGCCTTCGCCGTTAAGACCGAACTGGAGAAAGGCAGGTTGGCTGAGCAGACTCTCCAGATCGAAATCCGGGTGTTCGCTGACCAGTTCAACCTGGATCGCGTACGAAGCGCTGATAGCCTCAACACCATCAAAGGCGAGCACTTTGAAATCGTTACGAACAGCGGGGATGTGCAGCGCGAAGTGCGCCGTATTGGCCGACCGGAACATACGCTTTTCCTTAAGCAGAGAGGAAATGAAGCGCGGTGTCCAAACCGTCCATGGTCTGTGCACGCGAAATTGGCGGGCACGTTATCAACGAGGGAAACGGATTAATGTCGGAAGGGTCTTCGAATACAGTCAGACCTTTCCGCCTTTCAGAAAGTTGCGTCAGCGAACGAGAGGGGCAGTGATCTGGAGCGGGTGGGCACGCGAAACATCGTCGACGTATCGGATGCCCAGCGCCAGCTGTACACCTCGGTGCGCAACTACAACAACAGCCGCTACGACTACATCCTCGACAACCTGCGCCTGAAACAGGCGGCCGGCACCCTGAGCCCGGGCGACCTGCAAGACCTCAAACGCTACCTCAAGGCCGACTACAACCCGGACAAGGACTTCCTGCCACCGGACCTGGCCAAGGCTGCGGCCGAGCAGTTGAAAGCCCGACCTTGAGCTGACACTCAAACCCTTGTAGGAGCGAGCTTGCTCGCGATAGCGGTAGATCAGTCAACACTGGTCTTCAATGTGCAGCTGCCATCGCGAGCAGGCTCGCTCCCACAGGTTGTGTGAATTGATCAACCCTTGAGCAACCGCCCCAACCCATCCAGCAAGCGCTGCAACGCGCCCTGGTTGGCGCGCATCACGGTCAATCCCGCCTCGGCCATTTGCTGCGCATCGCGTGGCAGTTCGAACAGGCGCTGCACCGCCACCGCCAGCCCGTGGGCGTCCTCCACCTCTTGCAGGGCCTTGGCATTGCGCATCAACGCCGCGATCTCGAGGAAGTTGAACAGGTGCGGGCCACTGAGTACCGGCTTGGCCAATGCCGCCGGCTCCAGCAGGTTATGCCCGCCGTTCGGCACCAGGCTGCCGCCGACAAACGCACTGTCCGCCAGGGCATAGAGAAACAACAGTTCGCCCATGGTGTCGCCGAGCAGCACCGCGGTATCGGCGCTGACCGGCGCGCCGCTGGAGCGCCGGACCGTGTTGAAACCCTGCTGCTGGCACAGCTCGAACACCGAGTTGAAGCGTTCCGGGTGACGCGGCACCAGAATCAGCAACGCGTCCGGGTGGCTGGCGAGCAACTGCCGATGAGCCGCCAGCACTACCTCGTCCTCACCCTCATGGGTGCTCGCGGCGATCCACACCGGTCGCTGGCTCGCCTGCCATTGCTCACGCAGATCGCTGGCGCGTTGCAGCAAGGTCGGGTCGATGCTCAGGTCGAACTTGATCGAACCCGTTACCTCGACCGTTTCCGCCCGCGCCCCTAGCGCCCGGAAGCGCTCGGCTTCGGCATTGGTCTGCACAGCGAACAGGCTCATTTCGGCGAGCATCGGCTGCGTCAGTTGGCGAAAACGCCCGTAGCCCTTGGCCGAGCGTTCGGAGAGCCGGGCGTTGGCCAGCGCCACGGGAATCGCGCGCTTGGCGCATTGGTGAATATGGTTGGGCCACAACTCGGTTTCCATGATCACCGCCAGCTTGGGCTGGACCCGGTCGAGAAAACGCGCGGCGGCACAAGGCAAGTCGTACGGCAGGTAGCAGTGCTGGATCCGCGGTTGATTGGCGAACAACGCCTGGATTCGCTCCGAGCCGGTCGGCGTCATGCAGGTGACGGTAATCGGCAGCTGTGGATAACGTTCCAGCAGCGCACGAATCATCGGCGCCGCGGCGATGCTCTCGCCCACCGACACCGCGTGCACCCAGATTCCGCCGGGCGCCATCGGTGGCAGGCCGATGGAAAATCGCTCGCCGATACGCTTGGCGTAGGCCGGCGCCTTGCGCGAGCGCAGCCACAGTCGAATCGCCACCAATGGCAGCCCCAGGTAAAACAATGCGGTATAGAGGGTTCTGTTCATGGGGCCGGAGTTTATCGACTTTTTCAGCCAATCGCCTGCAACTGCACGGCAAAACGTTCGGCCAGCCACCGCGCCGCCGGCCCCAGCGTCTCATCGCGGCGCCAGACCAGCTCCACCACCAGCGCCGGCGGCGTCCACTCGCTGAGCAGTTCGACCATCTGCCCCTGATAGGCGGGGTACTGCACCACGTGCCGGGGCAACCAGCCCCAGCCCAGGCCACGCATCAGCCATTCCGCCAGCACGTAGAAGCTGTCGGCGCGCCAGACCTGAGGACTGGCCTGTTCACTGCCGGGGTAGACACTCGAATGGGTGGCCATCAACAGTTGCCGATGCTGGGCCATTTGCTGGCAATTGACCTGGCCGCCCGCCGCCAGCGGATGCCCCACGCCACACACGGTGACCATCTCGACACTACCCAACACCCGCCGCTCCAGCGCTTCAGGGATCTGCTCGTGATAAAACAGCAGGCCCAAGTCGGCCTGACGCTGGACCAGCTTGCGCGCGACATCGCCCTGGGCGGCACTGGCCAGTTGCACCTCCAGGCTGGGGAATTGCTCAGCCAGCGCCTCCAGGCTGTCGAGCACCGGCTGATAGGGCATCGCCTCGTCCTGGGCCAGGCGCAGGCGCGCCTCCTGGCCACGCATCAAGGCCTGCGCCCGGCCATTGAGGCGCTCGCACTGGCGCAACACTTCCCGCGCCTCTTCCAGCAAGGCGCTGCCGGCCTCGGTCAGCCGCGGCTGGCGGCCGCTGCTACGCTCGAACAGGCTGACACCCAGGTCCGCCTCCAGCAGTGCTATCGAACTGCTGACAGCCGACTGCGCCTTGCGCTGGTCGCGGGCCACGGCAGAAAACGAGCGCTGCTCGGCGACGCTGACGAACAACTGCATCTGCTCCAGGTTCCACTGAATACTCATGCTGTAACCCATCTTCAAATCAGATAGGTAATGACTTTACCGCATCTAAGGAATCACTAGAATGCCGACCTCAGAAAGCAACACTTCATACGAGGATTGACCCATGACCGCTTACTACTACCTGGCCATCGCCATCTGTGCCGAAGTGATTGCCACTGTTTCGATGAAAGCGGTCAAAGGTTTCAGCACGCCCCTGCCACTGGTGCTGGTGATCGTCGGCTATGGCATCGCCTTCTGGATGTTGACCCTGGTGGTGCGCAGCGTTCCCGTCGGCGTGGCGTATGCAGTGTGGGCCGGCATGGGCATCGTGATGGTCAGCGTCGCCGCGCTGTTCATCTACGGGCAGAAGCTCGATGTTCCGGCCATGCTGGGCATGGCGCTGATCGTGCTCGGGGTGGTGGTGATCCAGCTGTTCTCGAAAACCGCCGGGCACTGACCCACGGCAGCCGCTACATAGCGCTCGGCATGAATCTGTATACTGCGCCCCTAGTCTTGAACACTGAGGTCGCCGCATGCCATCCGTTATTTCCACCGACGTACTGATTGTCGGCGCTGGGGTTGCCGGGCTCTGGCTGAATGCACGCCTGCGCCGCCAGGGGTTTGCCACCGTGCTGGTGGAAAGCGCCAGCCTCGGCGGTGGGCAGAGCGTCAAATCCCAGGGAATCATCCATGGCGGCGCCAAGTACGCGCTGCATGGCGCCCTGACAGGCGCCTCGGAAGCCATCGCCGACATGCCGCGGCGCTGGCGCGAGGCCCTGGCCGGTGACGGCGAGCTGGACCTGTCCGGCGTGCGCCTGCTCTCCGAAGCCCATTACCTGTGGTCCCCCGGCACCCTGGCCGGCAACCTCACGAGTTTCTTCGCCAGCAAGGCCGTGCGTGGACGGGTCGACCAGGTCAAGGGCGAGCAATTGCCGCCAGCCCTGCAAGACAAACGCTTCAAGGGCAAGGTCTATCGCCTGGCCGAGTTGGTTGTCGATGTCCCCAGCCTGATCAGCCGCCTGGCGCAACTGGCCGGTGATGGCCTGCTGGCTGCACAGCAGATCGAACCGTTGCTGGAAGACGGTCAGTTGGTCGGCCTGCGGGTCGACGAGCGGGAGATCCGCGCGCAACGCATCGTCCTCAGCGCCGGCGCCGGCAATGCCGACCTGCTCGCCGCCCTGGGCCTCAGCCAGCCGGCCATGCAATGCCGGCCGCTGCACATGATCCTGGTCAAGGGCCCGAGCCTCAAGCCGCTGTACGCCCATTGCCTGGGCGGTGGGCCAAAACCGCGCATCACCGTCACCACCCATCCGGCGGCCGATGGCCAATGGGTCTGGTACCTGGGCGGTGATATTGCGGAAGCCGAAGGTGTAGCACGCGAACCCGCTGCGCAAATCGCCGCCGCGCAAAAAGAACTCGGGCAACTGCTGCCCTGGATCGACCTCAGCCAGGCGCAGTGGGCAACCTTGCGCGTCGATCGCGCCGAGCCGCAGCAGTCGGGCCTGAGCCGTCCCGACAACGCCTTCCTCGCCGAGCAGGACCGCCTGCTGGTGGGCTGGCCAACCAAGCTGGCACTGGCCCCGGACTTTGCTGACCGGGTGCTCGCTGCCCTGCAGCGCGACGGCATCCAGCCGAGCCACCCGGCGCCCTTGCCCGACCTGCCGAAACCACCCATGGCGGTACCGGCCTGGGAGCAACTGCTGCCATGAGCCAGGCCACTCTGCACGACTTGCACCGCCCGCTGGGCAGCACCGGCCTGCGGGTTTCGCCACTGGGCCTGGGCACCGTCAAGCTGGGTCGCGATCAAGGGGTGAAGTACCCCAACGGTTTCCAGATCCCCGACGACGACGAAGCGCGCATGCTGCTCAAGCTGACCCGCGACCTGGGCATCAACCTGATCGACACCGCCCCCGCCTATGGCCGCAGCGAAGAACGCCTCGGCCCGCTGCTGCGTGGCCAGCGCGAAGACTGGGTGATTGTCAGCAAGGTCGGTGAAGAGTTCGCCGACGGCCAGTCGCGCCACGATTTCAGTGCCGCCCATACCCGTTTCTCGATCGAGCGCAGCCTGCAACGTCTGGAAACGGATTTTATTG
This sequence comes from Pseudomonas sp. S04, assembly GCF_009834545.1. Taxonomy (NCBI): domain Bacteria; kingdom Pseudomonadati; phylum Pseudomonadota; class Gammaproteobacteria; order Pseudomonadales; family Pseudomonadaceae; genus Pseudomonas; species Pseudomonas sp. S04. Next base: position 513,918 of record NZ_CP019427.1, on the reverse strand, counting down.
ACCTGGTGCTGGTGCACTCGGACGGCAACGACCTGGCGATCCTCAACGACAGTGAGGTCTACCAGACCCTCGCCGCGCTCAAGGCCGAGGGCAAGATTCGCGGTTTCGGCTTCTCCGGAAAAACCGTCGAAGGCGGCCTGAAGGCTCTGGAACAGGGCGATTGCGCCATGGTCACGTACAATCTCAACGAACAGGCCGAGCGGCCGGTGATCGACTACGCTGCTGCACACGGCAAAGCGATCCTGGTCAAAAAAGCCCTGGCCAGCGGTCACGTGTGCCTGAGTCCGGGGGTGGACCCGGTACGTGCCAGCTTCGAGTTGTTGTTTGCCCAACCCGGGGTTGCCAGTGCTATTGTCGGGACCATCAATCCGCTGCACCTCGCCCACAATGTGGCGACCGTTGCTCAAGTCCTAGCCAGTCGTTGAACCGCCGCCGAGGCGGCCGACCCCGACGCAAGAAGGAGCCGACATGCCGCGCACGCTCATAAGAAAGAACCCCAGCAACTTCAAGACCCTGCCGTTATACGTCGAAGCGACTCCCGAAGGCCTGAGCTACCAGAGCGTCGGGATGCCGCTCAACTTCTCCCAGACCCTGCAACGTCGACGCCCGGTCACGGTGGCCAATGCCGAACACTTTGCCCTGGAGCTGGCCAACCTCGGCGTGTCAGTGCGCCTGACCCTGCATTGGCAGAATCGCGACTATTGGGTGTTGGTGCGCCAACGCCGCCAGGACCGTGGCGATGTGGTGCTCAAGCTGATTTCCGGTTACGTTCCGGCCCACGAGCTGAATCTGCCGCTGCACACGGCGATTCAGGAGATCGCCGAAGAATGCCTGCTGGAAACCCCGGAAGGCTGGCTCGGCGGTCGGTTCAACGACACCTGGCTGCCAGCGCCCTATGCCACCGCCCTGCATTACCGCGAAGCCATGCCGTTTCGCCTGACCCCGGAGTCGGGCGCGGCACGCCCGGTGCGCTGCGCCAACCTGCAATTGATCGAGCGCCCACGGGCCTACGTGCACCTGCCCACGGCGTCGCTGCAACTGATTTACGATTTGCGCCTGGATGTGCCCAAGGAAGCCAAGTCCCTGAGCCTGTTCCATGTCGACGAGCGCCTGGAAGGCGATCAACTGGTCGCCCGCCTGGACCGCAAGCGCCCGGACCTGTACCTGATGCCCCTCAAGGATGGTCAGCCGCTGCCCGAGCTCTACACCCTGAAAAAGGATCAGTTGTACCCGGCGAGCACGCGCGGTCTGTACCTGGCCGAGAGTTTTGCCCGGCAGGAAGGCTGGCTGGTACGCGATGAACGAATCAAATGGAAGGACTGGCTCAAGCAACAAGGCTTGAGCCAGCCAGGCAAGCCGTCAGGCTTGAGCCGCCTGACCGGCAAGGCCAGGCAACTGCTGAAGAAAATCGTGCCGCGCAAGGCGACCCGCTAAACGCGGGCGGTGGCGAGGGAGCAAGCCCTCGCACCGGCTCAGCCTTACTCGGTCTTGCGGATCTTCTCGACGATCGCGGTAGTCGAGCTGTTTTCCACCAGCCCCAACACCTTCACCGTGCCGCCATAGGCGCTGACAATATCGGCGCCGACGACCTGGTCGATCCCGTAGTCGCCACCCTTGACCAGCACGTCCGGCTTGACTTGGGTCAGCAGGTTTTCCGGGGTGCCTTCAGGGAAGCTGATCACCCAGTCCACCGCGCCCAGGCCCGCCAGTACGGCCATCCGCCGATCAACGCTGTTGATCGGTCGGCCAGGGCCTTTCAAGCGGCTCACCGAAGCGTCGTCGTTGACCGCGACGATCAAGCGATCGCCCTGGGCCCGCGCCTGCTCCAGGTAGGTCACGTGACCCGCATGGAGAATATCGAAGCAACCGTTGGTAAAGACGATCGACTCGTTGTGCGCACGCGCATCGTCGACGGCCAGCAACAGTTGCTCGAGCCCCAGTACGCCGCGCTCCGAGCCTTCTTCACGCTGAATCGCCCGACGCAATTCCGGAGCACTGATGGCCGCCGTACCCAGCTTGCCGACCACAATGCCCGCCGCCAGATTGGCCAGTGCCACTGCGTGGGGTAGTTCTTCGCCAGCCGCGATCGCCGCCGCCAGGGTCGAAATCACCGTATCGCCGGCACCGGTCACGTCGAACACTTCGCGGGCACGCGCCGGTAGGTGCAGCGCCGGATGATCGGGACGCAACAAGGTCATGCCGTGCTCGCCACGGGTCACCAGCAACGCGCCGAGATCCAGGTCGTGCATCAGCTTGGCACCCTTGCTCACCAGGTCGTGCTCATCGACGCAACCGCCGACAATGGTTTCGAACTCGCTGAGGTTAGGGGTGATCAGGCTGGCGCCGCGATAGATCGAGAAGTCCTTGCCCTTGGGGTCGGCCAGCACCGGAATGCCACGGGCACGAGCCGCCTGGATCAGCACCTGGTGGTTCTTCAAGGCGCCCTTGCCGTAGTCGGACAGCACCAGCACCTTGATGCCTTCGAGCAGATTATCGACCTCGGTGCCGAGCGCCAGGGCGTCGGTGGCGAAGGGTTCCTCGAAATCGATACGCAGCAGTTGCTGGTGACGACTCATGACCCGCAGCTTGACGATGGTCGGCTGGTGGGCGATGCGCTGGAACAACGCCCGCACGCCAGCGCCCTTGAGGCTGTTGGTCAGGCTGTCGGCAGCTTCGTCGTCACCGGTCACGCCGACCAGGGACGCTGGCGCGCCGAGCGCAGCAATGTTCAACGCAACGTTAGCGGCACCGCCCGGGCGGTCTTCGATTTGCTCGACCTTGACCACCGGCACCGGTGCCTCAGGAGAAATCCGTGAGGTACCACCATGCCAATAACGGTCGAGCATGACATCGCCGACCACCAAGACAGGGGCTTGATCGAATCGCGGCATGGACAACTTCATGGTGCAACCCACATACAAAATGAACAGGGGCGCGATATTAGCACAGGGTGAACGCTGGCTAGTTCGAGAGCTTCATCGGCTGTGATGCAGACTGTGAAATTGTTTATTTTTTAAACAATTCAGACAAATAGAGGGGTGAGCCAGGCTCACCCCTCTGTCGTTATCAGGCAATACCGGCCGGAGTCGGCTCATCTAGGCCCATGGCGTGCAGGCGCGAATAGTACCCGCCCTGGGCCAGCAACTGGGTGTGGGTACCGCGTTCAACGATTTCGCCGTGATCCATGACGAGGATCAGGTCGGCTTTCTCGATGGTCGACAACCGGTGGGCAATCACTAGGGTGGTGCGGCCCTTCATGACTTTATCCAGGGCTGCCTGAATATGGCGCTCGGACTCGGTATCGAGGGCGGAAGTCGCCTCATCGAGGATCAGCAATGGCGCGTTCTTCAACAGGGCGCGGGCAATGGCCAGGCGCTGGCGCTGACCACCTGACAGCAGCACGCCGTTTTCCCCGACCTCAGTGTCCAGGCCCTGCGGCAACTGGGAAATGAAGTCCATGGCATAGGCGTCTTCAGCGGCCTTCTCGATGTCCTCGCGAGGCGCGCCGGCCAGGTCGCCATAGGCAATGTTGTTGGCGACCGTATCGTTGAACAAGGTCACATGCTGAGTGACCTGGGACACGTGCTTGCGCAGGTTACGCAGGCGATAGTCTTCGATCTCGACCTCATCGAGCAGGATCTTGCCGCTTTCGTGATGGTAGAAACGTGGAATCAGGCTAGCCAGTGTCGATTTGCCGCTGCCCGAACGCCCCACCAGCGCGATCATCTGCCCGGGGGCTGCGCTGAAGCTGATGTTTTTCAATACTTCCCGATCGGTACCCGGGTAGGTGAAGCTCAGGTTGTGCACATCCAGGCGACCGCTGATGCGCTCGCGCTCGACTGTGCCGCTGTCGACTTCCGGCTCGACGTCCAGTTGCTCGAAGATGCTTTCAGCACCGGCGACACCCTTCTGGATGGTCGAGCTGACTTCAGACAGCTGGCGGATTGGCTTGGGCAACAAACCGGCAGCGGTGATGTAGGCCACCAGATCACCGGCGGTGGCATCACCGCGCAGGAACAGCACCAGGAACATCAGCGAGGCCATGGCGGTATAGATCACCAACTGCAGCGCCGGGGTGTAGATGGCGCTGGTGCGGGTCATGCGCAGCTGCTTGTCGGTATTGCTTTGGCTGGCCCGGGCAAAACGCTGCTCTTCGTAGCTTTCGCCACCGAAGCTGCGGACCACGCGATAGCCTTGAATGGTTTCGGAAGCGACATGGGTCACGTCCCCCATGGCCACCTGGATTTTTTTGCTCTGCTTGCGGAATTTCTTGCTGGTGTTGCCGACCATGAAGGAAATGATCGGCAGGATCGCCAGCATCACCAGGGTCAGTTTCCAGTTCATCCACAACAGGTAGGCAAACAGGAAAATCACTGTCAGGCCTTCACGAATCACCACCTTGATGGCGTCGGTCGCCGCCCCGGTGACCATGGTCACGTTGAAGGTAATGCGGGAAATCAGATGCCCGGAGTTATGGGTATCAAAATAGCGGTTAGGCAATACCAGCAGCTTGTTGAACAGCTCCACCCGCAGGTCATGCACCAGGCCCAGGGAAACCTTGGCCAGGTAGTAGTTACTCAGGAACGAACCCAGTCCCTGCCACGCCGCGATCAGAATGATCAGCAGGGGCACGGCCACCAGCAACTGCAGGTCCTGGAGGAACGGCACATTGGGGAAGAGCACGGCTTCGGGGTTGCTCAAGCCATCGACGAAGTACTTGAGAATCCCGGCCAGCATCGGTTGAGTGGAGGCAAATATCACAAAGCCCAGGATACTCAACAGGAAAATGCCTACGTAGGGTTTTACATACCCCAGCAGTCGAAAATAGATTTTCAGGCTTGAATCCTGTTCCGCATTGGGCGGTGCTGCACTCATCGTAGAGCTCACTTCTTAGGTAGAACGCGGAATTTTATCACAGGCTTGGAACTTGGCCTGTGTCCATACCAAAACGCTGGCCAGGCCCACCGGCAACCAACTGATGAACCACTCGGCACGCGGGGTGCCACTGATGCTCGCCGCGTCGAATTGCATGGCCAGGAACGAGAACATCCAGATCCCGATGATGCCACGGCCGTACACCGTATCACGTGCCCGCCACGCCTCGCGCAGCACGGCAAACCAGACCACGCACCAGAGCAGCAGCCCGGGCAGCCCCAATTCGATGGTGATGTGGGTAAACAGGTTGTGGGCGTGATCGAACTCATGGCCTTCGGTAAACACCGAGTAGGCCGAACCCAGGCCCAGGCCACGCCACGGGTGCTGGGCAATCATGTCCAGGCTGGCCATCAGGATTTGCGGGCGGAATGAGGCGCCCCTGGCCATCACCAAAGGCTCCAGCAGCCAGAATGCGAACATCGCCATCGTCAGTGCGCCGACGGCGATCAGACGGCTGTGGCGGTCGCGACTCCAGATCGGCATGCTGACGAACGTCAGCAACAGGGCCAGTGCCGCTCCCCGGCTCTGGGACAGCACGACAAACCCGCACAGGAATGCCAGCGCCACCACCCAGACCGCCTGTTTCCAGCGCTCCTGCGGAATCCAGTGCGCCAGCCAGACAGCTGCCAGGCCCAGCACATAACCACCCAGGATCGGATGAGCCAACTGGCCCAGGCCAACCAGGCGCGCGGTCCACAGGTTATCGTCGACCAGGTAGAACTTGATGGCCGCCAGCACCGCCGTCAAGGCCAGCCCCAGGCCGCCCCACTGCATGATGCGAATCACCCGCTCGGGGCGGGTATTGGCAAGTACCGGGAAAAACAGCAGGAAGACGATGACGTACAGCGCGCGCTTGGCCCCGCGCGAAGGTTCGGGATCCTGGGTCCAGAGCAGGGTCAGCAACGCCCAGGCTCCCAGCGCCAGGACCGCCAGGCACAGCACCCGCTGCGCTTGCCACAACTCAGCCAGTCGAGCCCGTGCCGACCAGGCCAGAAACAGGGTCGGCAACCAGAGAAACGCGACCAACCCTTGCTGGTAAATCTTGTTGGTTGGAGCGAACGCGATAGCGAGCAAAAACCATAGAAGACCTGTCGCCATCCAAACCTGCGCCCAACGCGTTTCCTGCATCTACCCGCTCCCGCTGAAAAATCCAAGTGCCAACACGGCATGGTGAAAACAACAACTTTTCGGCATCATTGATCGCACATACGCCCCATTTTTCTACAAGGCTTCCTACATGCAATGCTTCCGGCTTCCACACGCCGCTTTAACTCAAATGGTTGAAGGCGCCAGAGTACTAGAAGCCGACAGCTTCGGCCCGAAAGTATTCCTTTTGCCGGACGGCAACATTCTCAAGCTGTTCCGGCGCAAGCGACTGCTCTCGTCGGCCCTGTTTCGCCCGTACTCGAAACGCTTTATCGAGAACGCCGCCCAGCTCGAAGAACTCGGCATCCCGACCCTGCAGACGCTGAAATTCCATCAACTGGAAACGCCCGGCATGACGGCAGTCCTCTACCGCCCCTTGCCTGGCGAAACCTTGCGCCAGATTGCAGCCAAGGCAGGCTTCGACTGGCAACAGGCCTTGCCCGCATTGACCCTGTTCATTCGCCAGCTGCACAGCGCCGGGGTCTACTTCCGCTCGCTGCACCTGGGCAACATCGTGGTGACGCCCGACAATCAGTATGGCCTGATTGATGTCGCCGACATGCGCTTCACCCGCGGGCCGCTGCCACCGCATCTAGTCAAGCGCAACCTGCAACACTTCGCGCGCTATATTGAGCGCGAGAAGCTGAACGAGAGCTTTCCAATGCACACTCTCGAGCGATCCCTACTGCCGGCATGACAACAGGGTCCGGGCTGCCTGGCTGAATTCCAGCCACCCGCGGTCCGGGCACAGTACCGCCGATTGAGCCTGGGCAATCTGCTCGGGAGCGACGCTGAACGTCTTGATCAGCGCCTCGCTCCAGGCTTGAGTGTCTTCTGTCGCGGCGTACCACCCCGCCTCTGCCAACTGCTCGCGGAACACCGCAAGCTCGCTGCTCAATACCGGCACACCGGCCAGTACCGCCTCCTGCAGAATCAGGCCCAGGCCCTCTTCCAGCGACGGGATCGCCACCCAGTCGAATGCTCGGTACAGCCTTGCCACATCGTCCAGGTGCCCAGGCAGCGAGACACTCCCCTGCAGGCCGAGCTGGTTGATCCGCTCCTGCAGGGCGGCGCGTGCATGACCTTCACCGACAATCACCAGGTGCAGGCGCGGACGCTCGATCAGCGCCATGGCAAACGCCTCAATCAAGCAGGCAAATCCCTTGTTACCCACCAGACGCCCCACTGCGCCCACCACCGGAGTGTCATCGGTGGGCAGGTGCAGACGGGTTCGGGCCTGTTCGCGAGACAGCAGGCGGGAGCGAAAGTCGACGGGGTCAAGCGCACTGCGCAACGTGACGACCGGCAAATGCAGAGCGCTGGCCAATGACTCAGCGAGAGTTTGGGAAACCGCCGCCAGGGTCAACCGGGAGGAATCGAACCCCGCCAACAACTGACGGTCGGCGGCCCTGATCCGGGTTTCCCCGTGAAACAGCACCACCGCACGCAGCGACGGCAGTTTTTCCAGGACCGGCAACAAGGCGCGGGCAGTGCCCAGGCCATCGAGCAACACCACTTGTGTATCCGTGTCCTTGAGGGCGCGGTGGAAGTGCGCGCGCATCCTGCCCTGCAGCAGTTTCCAGACGTGTTTGCCCTTGAGCCGGCTGGAGGACAAGTGCCACTCCCGGGTTTGCCCGATATCGGCGGCACAGCCTTGCTTATCGCCGCACAGCAGCCAGGTATTGACCGTGATGGTCGGATCCACCTGGCTCAGAATCTGCCGATGAACCTTGTGGATGGAGGCAAAGGCTGAGCCACCGGACCACATGACATTGAGGATACTCATCGAGCGGGGCACCCTTTTCCACATCGGCTTGAGGCACTGTTGGACCCCAACAGTGCCTGGTCATTGCCAGTTATAGTTTCAAATGCTCTCAAACGCTTGGAATACCCGGTCAAATACCCAACTTCAGGCGAATTCGTTCGACCAGGCTCAAGGCCGCGCGCGGTCTTAGCGGGGGCTGGAGCTCTTCGACGATCCGCTGGCCGACCCGCGCAAAACTGAACTGGCTGACGGCCAGGTCCCGGCCATTGCGGGCAATGCTGGCTGCCAGCCCAGTATCGGCACGCAGCAGCGCAAGCTTTTCCTGCAACTGTGCAATGTCACGATAGAACACGATGTTGTGCATGTCCTGCAGGCCCAGCGCACGGCTCTCGGCCTCGCCCTGGTCGAAGGCCAGGAGCACGCAGCCGCAGGCCATGGCTTCGAAATTCTTGATCATGAACTCGCCCATGCCGACATCGGCACTGACGAAAAAGCGGATCCGGTTGAGCGTATCGCGATACTCGTCACCGGACTTGGTGCGAGTCACCACCAGCGGTTCGACACTGGCCAACTCGTCGAGCAATGCCTTGCGCCCACTGTAGGCAACGCTGTTGGTACTGCCGACGAAGGCCAGCTCGATATCGCGCTCCCGGCCCTGATCCTGCAACAGGCTCTGGTCATAGCCCTTGGGCACGAACACCGCGTCGAAGCCCTCCTGGCGCAAGCGCTCGGCGACCACGAAGCCGGAACTGATGACCCGTGCCCACGGCAGGCGGCGGTAGTGCGCACTGAACTTGCCGGTGTATTTGCAAGGAATGTAGTTCTGGTAGGCGTCGTGCTCGAGGATCACCAGGTTGGGGATGGTGCGGATAAAACTCGCCTGGCGGATTTCCTGCTTGAACCGCAGGAAAAACACGATGCGCTCATAACGCGTCACATCCACTTCACGACGGAAGTAGCGGCGCAGGTTGCGCTGCTCGTCACTGCTGAGCCACCGCAGGTCGCATTCGCAATGATCGGCCACGCCTTCATACAAGCGGTCGAGAATCGCCCGCTGTTCTTTCTGCACCAGAAATAGAACCTTCATCGTTTTCCTTGCAGTGCCCGCCAGCCCAAAAAAAGTGCAGAGATTAACCCACGATCTCAGTAGAAAGATGTCCCGCAATACATAATTACAAACGCCAGAACAGCTCGTGGCGACGCACTGCCTTGCGGAAAAACTCGTTTTCGCCATAGGGCGAACCCCGACGCCCTGCCAGCCAGCGCTGCAAGCCACGGCGCAAGCGCCGCTTGAACGGTGCGCGGGGCTGCAGGTCATGCATCATGCCCAGCGCCATGGCCTTGTCCCGCTGCTGTTCGAGCGACAGGCTCAGGCAATACGGCTGCAGCACCTGCGACCCGTCGAACACCGGCGGCAAGGCAATCCCGGCACCGGAGTCGCCCATGGGCCAGCGATCGTTGTCGTGCAGGTGATTAGCGTAGCCGAGCAGTACCGAGGGCTGCCACTCAAGCCCCTGCAACGCCTCCAGCACCGCTTGCTGGGCACAGATGTGGTCAGGGTGGGGATCGAGCGAGCTGTGGGGCAGCACGATCACCTCAGGGCGCGCCTTGAGCAGGACTTCGCGCAGATCGGCCAGCAGATTGTTCCAGGTCGGGCGGCCGTCGAGGTCGCCCGGCAAGGTAAACGGGTTGAACCGGCGGAAGGCGCGGATATCGCCCAGTTCGGCCTCGCGGGAGGCCACCGGCTGTTGCGGTGCCGCCTGCATGGCAGGCAACTGCAGGCAGAAATACCCCAACTGCACGCAGTGCGCCTCGGGCACACCGGCCCAACGGGGCACCGTAATACTGTCCCAGGCGCGCAGACGGCCCTTGAGCCGCGATGCCTGGACCTTGTCCAGGCCCATCGCCTGATAATGTTCGGCTTCGATTTCACCGGCCGTCAGGGTAACGATCCAGGTCTCGGCAGCCTGGCTGTACAGGCCGAATGCGGCGAGTTCGGCATCATCGGCATGGGGCGCAATCACCATGACCCGCTGCTGGCGGTAGTCCGGTTGTTCGATCGACCACAGCAGCGGCTCCCCGGCCAGCCGGCAGAAATGCCCACGCAAGCGCAACTGACCGGCAGACAGAACCTGCGCCTGGCCACTGAGGTTGAGGTAACGCAGGCCACTGACCCCGCGTTCGAAGACTTGCCGATCCGGCTGATCACCGCCAGCCAGCTCGACCACCGGGTCGAAAAAGCGCCCCAGCCAGGTGCTCTTGACCTGCACGGCCAGGACCAGCGTGGTGTCGTCCGCCAGGATCACGCCCTCATCCAGCAACAGCCGGTCCCCGTCCAGGCGAACCTTGGGCTGCGGGGTGTACGGCGGGAAGCTGTAGACGTAATCGTCCTTGGGCGAATAGAACAAATGGTCGGCGAACCAGGCCTCGTGGGCGACCCAGGCCAGCACCGCCAGCACCAGCGGCACCCACCAGGCCAGCAGCACGCCGATGCCGACCAACAGCACCAGAGTGATCAACAGGCCGATGCGTTTGTTGCGTCGATGACGCTTGAGCAGTTGCTGCTTGCGACTCATGGGCTGGCTCATACAGTGAAGACGGGCACGGGGTTGCACCAACGGTCCTTGTATTCACGATCTGCGCGACCAAACGAAAAGCGCAACGGCTTGTCGACTGCCCGCGCCTGCTCCCAGGCACTTTGTGTGTTGAGAAAGCTCAGCACGCTACCGGGGCTGAACTCACGGGTCTCGGGGTCGACCCCGCCATTGATGTACTCGACGCTGATCCACTGCGGCGCTTGCACCCGGTACACCAGCTGGATCGCAATCGGCGCATCGTTGAGGAAGATCACCGAACCGATCAACAACTCGCGCAGCAACTCCAGCACCTCGCTCATGCGCGCCGCACCCGTGGCTGGGAAACCCCAGCGGCGCTGGAACAGATCGCAGTAGATAGCGGCCAGTTCGCTGCTGGAAAACTCGCTGACCGGCCGCACCACGCCGCCCGCTTCTTCCAGCAAGCGCAGTTCACGGCGCTGGTTGTAGCGAAATTTCTTCGACAGTTCTTCGGGTGTGCGTGCCATCGCCAATTGCTCGGCTTGCAGCCTGAGGCCGGTGAAACGACCTTCATTGAGCGCCGACAAGTAGCGGGCACGATGGCGCAGCACGGCCTGGGCATCGGGGGCGGCCGGCAGAATCAACTCGGCATTGCCGAGGTCAAACAGACCTTTCTTGCCATGACGCTTGAGCACATCCTTGGACAAGGCCAGGTCGCGGCCCCAGGTCGGGATCGCCGCCTGCAGCTCGCCGCCCTGCTCCCAGGCCAGGTAACGTACGGGAATACCGGCCAGGTCAGCCAGGCGCTCGACCACCAGCGGGTGAGTCGCGACGCTGCCCCCCCAACGTTGCCAGGCGTCGCAATAGGTCGACGCGTCGACAACGGACCAGCCGCGTTCGCGCCAGCCTTGGAATCGGTTGAGCATCAAGCCCTCGTCGTCAGATCAATGACAGGCGGCAGACGCCAGAACGCCTCGCGTACCGCGCGATCGGAAAATTGCTGGCGCAGGCGCTCAAGCATCAGCTCGGCGCACAACTGGCGCTCCCGCTGGTCCATCCGGGCCAGGTGTTGCAGCCCTTGCGCCAGGTGCTCGGCGTCGCCCAGAGGAAACAGGATACCGACGCCTTCGACCACTTCCTTGGCCCCGCCACACGCCGTGGCCAACAACGGCACGCCGGCCGCCATGGCTTCGAGTAGCACCATGCCAAAAGGTTCATGGTCGGAGCTCAAGGCAAACACATCAAAAGCGCGGAAGTAGCGACGCGCTTCAGGCACTTGGCCGAGGAACAACACGCGATCGCCGATCCCCAGTTCGCGGGCCAGTTCCTTGAGGTCCTGCTCCAGGCGGCCGGTGCCGAGAATCGCCAGTTGGCTATCGACCGGCAAGCCTGGCAAAGCCTGGGCAAAGCCGTGGAGCAGCGTGGCCTGGTCCTTGTCCGGGTGCAGGCGGCCAACGTTGCCGACCACCCAGGCATCCGGCGACAGGCCCAACTCTTCCCGCGCCTGGGCGAAGGACAGCTGGCTGGCCTGCAAGGCGTCGACATCGATACGGTTGTAGAGCGTTTGAATGCGTGCTGCCGGCCATTTCGGCAGGCAGCGGCGCATGTCGTCGCGCACCGCGTCAGAGACCCCGAGCAGGCTCAGACGCTTGCGGAAAATCTGCGCAAACAGCTTGCGCGTACGCCGCTGGTAGTCACCAAAGGCGTGGTGCACGCCAATCACCGGCAGCGCCGTGGCGAGCAAGGCGATGTAGATCGGCTTGAACCGGTGGGCGATACAGAAACTGAACTGGCGCGACTGGGCGATCTTGCGCAGATCGGCAATCGCGCCCAGCTTCAGGCCACGAATGGCCTTGGAGCTGTATTCCATGAACAGCACTTCGTCAGACGCGCAGCCGGCTGCGACTTCGGCATCGGCCACCCCGGTGAGGAACACCGTGGTCACACGATAACCGGAGCCCGCAAACAGGCTGGCGTACTGCCGGGCGCAGTCCAGGAACGGCCCGTCATAGCCGTGACAGAACTGCAGGACATGGCGCTCAGCCGAGCGTGTCATAAGCGTCCGCGCCGTCTTTGACCACGAGAATGTCTTCCATGATCAAATACTGTAGATCGGAACCGAAGAACATGTTCAGCGCGTCGGTCGGCGAGCAGATCATCGGTTCGCCACGACGGTTGAGCGAGGTATTGAGCGACACACCGTTGCCGGTCAGCACTTCCAGGGCTTTCATCATGTCGTAGTAGCGTGGGTTGTACTCACGCTTGAGCACCTGGGCTCGGGAGGTGCCGTCTTCATGGACGACTTCCGGCACGCGGGTCTTCCACTCTTCAGCCACTTCGAAGGTGAAGGTCATGAAGGGGGCCGGGTGATCGATCTTGATCATCTGCGGCGCCACGGTGTCGAGCATCGACGGGCAGAAAGGCCTCCAGCGCTCGCGGAACTTGATCTGGTGGTTGATCCGGTCAGCCACGCCAACGGCGCTCGGGCAACCGATGATCGAACGACCACCAAGGGCACGCGGACCGAACTCCATGCGCCCCTGGAACCAGGCTACCGGGTTGCCATCGACCATGATCTTGGCGATGTTTTCCGGCATGTTCTCAAGCTTGCGCCAAGCAGGCTTGCTCGGGTGACGGGCACACGCGGCGATCACGTCTTCGTTGCTGTACGAGGGGCCGAGGTAGACGTGTTCCATCTTCTCGACCGGTACGCCACGGGCGTGGGACACGTAGGCAGCAGCGCCAACTGCGGTACCGGCATCGCCGGATGCAGGCTGCACAAACAGCTCTTTGACGTCGTCGCGAGCAATGATTTTCTGGTTCAGCTTGACGTTCAACGCACAGCCACCGGCATAGGCCAGCTTGCCGGTTTCCTTGAGCACGTCGCCCAGGTAGTGATCGATCATCTGCAGCGAAATTTTTTCGAACAGCGCTTGAATGCTGGCGGCGTAGTGGATGTAAGGCTCGTCGGCGATGTCACCTTCGCGCTTGGGACCCAGCCACTCGATCAGCTTCGGCGAGAAGTAGTAACCCTTGCCCTTCTCTTTATAACGACGCAGGCCGATGACGTTGGCGTAGTCGGTGTTGATCACCAACTCGCCGTTTTCGAACGAAGCCAGGCGCGAGAAATCGTATTTGCTGGCGTCACCGTACGGCGCCATGCCCATGACCTTGAACTCACCGTCGAGCATGTCGAAGCCGAGAAACTCGGTGATCGCGCCATACAGGCCGCCGAGGGAGTCCGGATCGAAGAATTCCTTGATCTTGTGAATCTTGCCGTTTTCGCCGTAACCGAAGAAGGTCGTGGCGTACTCGCCCTTGCCGTCGATACCCAGGATCGCGGTTTTCTCTTTGAAACCGGAGCAGTGATAAGCGCTGGAGGCGTGGGCCAAGTGGTGCTCGACCGGCTCGATCTTGATTTTCTTCGGATCGAAGCCCAGTTGCTCCAGGCACCAGACGATCTTGTTGCGATAGCGCTTGTAGCGACGGTTGCCCATCAGGATCGCGTCAAGTGCGCGATCCGGGGCGTACCAGTAACGCTTGGCGTACTGCCAGCGGGCCTTGCCGAACAGGCTGATCGGGGCGAACGGGATCGCGACTACGTCAACGTCTGAAGGTTTGATACCGGCCTGTTCCAAGCAGAACTTCGCCGATTCGTAAGGCATGCGGTTCTTTGCATGTTTATCGCGTACGAAGCGCTCTTCTTCAGCAGCCGCGACCAGCTTGCCGTCGATGTACAGCGCTGCGGAAGGATCATGGCTAAGGGCGCCGGACAGGCCAAGAATCGTCAATGCCACAGGGGTCTAGCCTCTTTAGTCTGCATGCAGGCGACGTGCGCCTGGAAATAATGTGTCCCCGCACCAAGGCGAGAAACAGCTAAAGGGCGAGATTATAGCGTAAAGATGACGGGCGGCGAGGACTGCGTCCTCGAACACAGCCTCGCGGGCTCGACAGCTGCTACGGGGGGTTGGGGTATACCCCTCCAAAAAAAAGAGTCAAGCCACCTGCTTGGGCAACCGCTGATCAATCACCCGATACAACGCCGACCCCTCACCCCAATTACGCATGAACCGCGCCCGATCCCGCGCATAAGCCGGCGCAAAACTACTGAGTGAAGCGTGCTGACACATCGAATCCAGGTCAATCAACGACCAGCGATCCCGGTCCCAGAACAGGTTATGCCCCTTGAAATCACCATGACTGATGCGCTCGGCGATCAACTCGGCAAACAGTTGATCCAGCGCCACCAACTCAGCCTCAGGCGCCTCGCCACTTTCCACATAGGGCGCAAAACGCTCAATGATGTCCGGCCCCGGCAGATACTCGGTGATCAGGTAGGCCCGGCTGCGCAGCCAGAAAAACCGTTTTTCCAGCAACGCCAGCGGCTTGGGCGTGGCGATGCCGAGGAACGCCAGGCGATTGCCCTCGCGCCAGGAATGCCAGGCGCGGCTCGGACGCCAGAAACGCTTGAGCCAGTGGGCAAACCCCTTGATGTTGTAGCGCTTGACCACCAGCGTACGACCACCCACCTCAACCTTGCCCACACTCGCCGCGCCGCCGGTCTTGTACAGATGCCCCTGGTCGAGCAAGGCATCGGCCTGCTCCAGCACCGGCAACATGGCGGCCTCTTCGTCGCGGCGAATCGCACGCAACCCAAAGGCCCCGCGCTGCACGGCGAACAGCGAGCACTCGCGGCCAACCTTGATCAGGTAATCCTTGAGTCGCCAGCTACGAATCTTGCGTACCTGCTTCTGCAAGGCTTCGAGCGGCAACGCGTGCTCGCCATTGCTCAGCAGGTAATGCACCAGCAACTCTTCGGTGAACGGCTCCAGCGTCTTGGGCAACTGGGCAAAAAACACCCCGAGGTTTTCCAGGACCTTTTGCCGCGACAACGGCTGCCCCGCGGTTTCGGCATGAATCCCGGCACCGTCGATCAAATACAGCCGACCACCGTGGCGCAGCAGATTGTCCAGGTGCAGGTCCGATTGCCACAGGCCCTTGCTGTGCATCTGGCCAATGGCGGCCAGCGCCTCGGCCAGCACTTCGCTTTGCTCATCCGCCAGCACTGGCAGGGCTTCGACCTGTTGCCAGGCGTCGCCCAGGCTGTGCGCGCCCTCGAGCAGTTCGAACAGCAACCAGCCGCCCTCGCCTTCTTTCAGGCCGTCAGCCAGCAACAACGGGGTGGTCAGGCCTTGGGCCGCGAGCAGGCGCACACCGTCCAGCTCACGCTGGAAATGCCGCGCCGCCTTGCGGCCCACCAGCAACTTGGCCAACACCGGACGCCCGCGCCAGACCCCGGCCCCGACATAGCGCTGGCCGGGCAGCACCCGCAGCAGACTGAGCAGTTGCAACTGCGCCGGGCCCGCGGCATCGGCCAACTCCAGGCTCAACGGCAGTTGTGGGGTGCGTCCGGCGTTTTTCAGTTCAGACAA
This sequence comes from Pseudomonas sp. S04, assembly GCF_009834545.1. NCBI lineage: Bacteria > Pseudomonadati > Pseudomonadota > Gammaproteobacteria > Pseudomonadales > Pseudomonadaceae > Pseudomonas > Pseudomonas sp. S04. The sequence continues at coordinate 498,085 of NZ_CP019427.1, read as the reverse complement.
ACGCATCAACGCGTCCCCTTATGACTGCGTCGAGCGGACAAGCGCTGCAGCCAGGCATCCACCAGCGCACTGTCGGCGGGTTGATCCAGGTACGCCGCCAGCAAGCTGCGCACATTCTCGGTGCTCCAGACCGGCGCTCGGCGCAACAACGGCTCCAGATCCTTGACCCGGTCGCGCTGGCCAAACAGCAGCGGGCGGGTTTTCTCCAGGTCGATCAGTTGCGCCCGGTAGCCTTCGCCATCGGCCTGCAAGAAGATGTGCTTGGGATAAAAGCAGCCATGCACCTGGCGCACGCCGTGCAGCCGTCGCGCCAACAAGCCGCAGGCGCGCAGGATCGCCGCCTGTTGCCCGGCGCTGAGCTGCGGCCATTGTTGCAGCAGCGCATCCAGGTCGCTCCAGCCATCCAGCGCCCGCGTCAGCAGGATCGCGCGGACTTCGCCGGCGACTTTGCGCTCGCCAAAGAACACCGCCTCAAGCGCCGGAACCCCCAACTGCCGGTAACGACTGATGTTGCGAAATTCCCGGGCAAAGCTCGGTTCGCCGAAGGGTCGGTGCAGGGTCCGGGTCAGGTAGTTGCTCTGGCGCTTGAGGTAATACCCCTGGCCGTCCAGGTCCAGGCGGAACACGCTGCTCCAGCCCCCACCCGAGGTGTTGGGCTCGTCCACCGCTTCCAGTTCCCGCGCCCACAGCGCATCGAACGTGGCAAGCCCGTGGCGTTCGAACCGCTCGCGGTCCTCGGCGGCTAGAAAATCAGTCATCAGAGCGCATCCCCATAGCGCTGTTTGCGCTCGTACAGTTTGTTCGCCTTGCCCTCGAGCCAGGCCAGCAGCGAGGCTTCTTCACGCAGGATCTGGCGCAACGGCAGCAGGAAATAACCCTTGAGGAAACGCAGCTTATCGCGGCGAGTCAGGCCGATGTCCAGTGCCGAGAAGTACAGCGCGGCCAGGTCCTTGTTGCGCCAGCGCCGGGTGATCGCCGGGCGGGTCTGGGCCCGATGCAGGTCGATGATCGAGAGCTTGAAGTCCTCAGCCGTGACCGGCTTGTCGGTGTGCAGCAGAAAATGGCAGATATAGCAGTCGCGGTGATTGACCCCGGCGCGGTGCATCATGCCGGTCATGCGCGCCACTTCGGCAATCAGCGCGCGCTTGAGCCGGGGCTCCGGCGCTTGCCGGGCCCAGTCGATGCTGAAGTCTTCGAGGCTGACGGTCGGCGCCAGCTCTTCGGTGATGATGAATGAATGCTGGTCAGCGGGGTTGCTGCCTTTTTCGCCATAGGCCACGGCGGTCATGGTCGGCACCCTGGCCTCGTGCAAGCGCTGGATCGCCCGCCATTCTTGGCCCGCGCCGAGCACCGGCAGCTTGGCCGTGAGCAGGTTCTTGAAGATCTCGCCCCAGCCGATACCCCGGTGAATCTTCACGAAGTAGCCGTTGCCAGCGACTTCGGTGCGCAGGGTGCGGCGCGCTTCGAGTTCACGGTAAACCTCGCCCTCCAGGCCTTCGACGGCGCTGAACGCATCGCGTCCGGCCCACAGGCTCTTGAACGGTTCGGCCAGAATCAACTTCATCAGTGTTGCTCCGCCAGAATCACATCCGCCGCGTGCTGCGGCATGCTGTAAAGGTCGGCCGTGTCAGCGAAGGCCAGGCCATTACGGCTCCAGGCCGCACGTGCGGCATCATCGCTCAACATGGTCGTCAGGTACTGCGTGAGTTGCGCCTGCTCGAAGGGCTCGTCCAGCACCAGGCCGCAGTCGGCCTCGGCGATGTAATGGGCATAACCGCACACCGCGCTGACGAGCACCGGCAACCCGGCCACCAGCGCTTCGAGCAGTACCGTCCCGGTGTTTTCGTTGTACGCCGGGTGGATCAACAGGTCGGCACCGAGCAGGAACCGCGGGATATCACTGCGGCCCTTGAGGAACTGCACATTATCGCCCAGGCCCAGTGCGGCACTCTGCAACTGGAATACTTTGGGGTCATCCTGGCCAATTACAAACAGCCGCGTGCGTTTACGCAATTCGGCCGGCAGCGCGGCCAGGGCCTTGAGACTGCGGTCAACGCCCTTGGTCTTAAACCCGGAGCCAATCTGCACCAGCAGCAACTCGTCGTCGGCCAGGGAGAACTCACGGCGAAAGTCCGCGCGAATTTCGCCGGCATTCGGCGGCGCGCGCCGGTCCTGGGCAATGCCCGGCGGCAGCAAGTGGAAGCGCTCCAGCGGGGTGTCGTAATGCTTGATGAACAGCGGCTGCTGGACTTCGGAGATCATCAGCACTTCGGTTTTCGCGTCCTTGGCGAACACCGCGCGCTCATACTCGGCGAAATGCCGGTAGCGACCCCAGCGGCGGTACAACGAATTGCGCAGGTTCTGCGCCTTGTCCTCGAAGCAACCGTCGGCGGCGTAGTAGACGTCCAGGCCAGGCATCTTGTTGAAACCGATCAGGCGGTCCACCGGGCGCCTGGCCAGGTCCTCGGCCATCCAGGCGCTGAGTTTTTCATTGCGCCGATGGTTGAAGAACGCCTTCACCGGCGCCACCAGCACTTCAAAACCCGGCGGCACGTCGCCTTCCCAAATCAGCGTGTAAACGCGGATCTGGTGTCCGCGCTGCTGACATTCCAGGGCAATGCGCATGAAATCACGCTGCAAGCCGCCAAACGGGAAATATTTGTACAGTACAAAAGCCAATTGCATCAGCGCAGCTCCTCAGCCATTAACAACGTGCTCAGTCGGCTCGCGACACGCTCGGGGTTCAGGCGAGTGAAGCACAGTGGCCACTCGCGCTTGAGATCAAACCGACGCTGGTCTTCAGCCGTCGGTTGGTAGGTACATTTCTTTTGCATGCACGGCGCACAGGGGAAATCACTCGCCATGTGCACCTGGCTGCGACCATAGGCGCCCGTCAGGCCCGGGTTGGTCGGACCGAACAGCGACACCGTCGGCACGTCCAGCGCCGCGGCCAGATGCCCGAGGCCGGTATCCACCGCCACGCAGGCTTGCGCGCCGGCCAACACCTTGGCGACGCCCGCCAGGTTCAGCTTGGGCAACACCTCGGCGTTACGCAGGCCCTGGGCGATTCGCTCGGCGCGCGCCTTCTCGGCCGGATTACCCCACGGCAACTTCACCGCCATGCCCAGGTGCCCCATGCGCTCGGCCAGTTCGCGCCAATAGGCTTGCGGCCAGTGCTTGGTGTCCCAGGTGGTGCCGTGCAGGAACAGTACGTACGGATTCTTGCGCGGCAACTCCACCAGGCGCTCGACGTTCAGGCCGTAGTCGCCCAGGCCTTTGGGTAAGTCGTAGCCCAGGGCCACGGCGAACAACTGGCGCAAACGCTCTACCGCATGTTGCCCACGGGCCACCGCCAGGCGCCGCGAGTAGAAGCGCGCCGCCAGCGGCTCGCGCGCCGAGTGTTTGTCCAGGCCAGCCACCGGCGCCCGCACGTAACGGGTCAGCAAGGCACTTTTGAGCAGGCCCTGGGCATCGATCACCAAGTCGTACTTGGTCGCCTGCAGGTTTTGCTTGAAGCGCTTGAACTCGCCGCTCTTGATGGTCTGCCAGAGATTCTTGCGCCAGCGACGGATCGCCACGGGAATCACCTTGCCCACCGCCGGATGCCAGGTGGGGATCTCGGCGAAGCCTTCTTCCACCACCCAGTCGAACTGGATGCCGGGGATCGCCCGCGCAGCGTCGGTCAGCGCGGGCAACGCATGGATCACATCGCCCAGCGAAGAGGTCTTGATCAACAGTACCCGCAACTTAACGAACCTCGACCACAGTGCCCTGCAACCGCTGCAAGGCATCGTTCACCGCTTGCGGCATCAGCTGGCGCAGGCAGTTGTAATGGCCGAAGCGGCAGGTGCGGTCAAAACACGGGCTGCATTCGATGCCCAGGCGCACGATTTCGACGTGCTCGGCCAGCGGCGGGGTAAAGCCCGGCGAAGTCGAACCGTAGACCGCCACCAGCGGACGATTCAGCGCCGCGGCCACGTGCATCAGCCCGGAGTCGTTGGAGACCACCGAGTCGGCGCAGGACAGCAAGTCGATGGCCTCGGCCAGCGACGTGTCGCCACTGAGGTTCATCGCCTCTTCCCGCAGCCCGGGAATCAACCGGGAACGGATCTCTTCGCCGACCGCGTGATCGTTCTTCGAACCGAACAGCCAGACCTGCCAACCCTCGCGAATCTTCGCCTCGGCGACCTTGGCGTAATGCTCGGAAGGCCAGCGCTTGGCCTCGCCGAACTCGGCCCCCGGACACAGCGCCAGCACCGGGCGATCGAGGGTCAGGCCGAACTTGGCCAATGCCGCCTCGCGGGTCACAGGATCGATTTGCAGGCTGGGCCGTGGATAAGGCGTCGGCAGTTCGGCTGCCGGTTCATAGGCCAGCGCCATGAAACGCTCGATCATCAGCGGGTAGCGCTCTTTATCCAGCGTGCGCACATCGTTGAGCAGACCGTAGCGAAACTCGCCACGCCAGCCGGTGCGCTTGGCGATGCCGGCAAAAAACGGCACCAGCGCCGACTTCAACGAGTTGGGCAGCAGGATCGCCTGGTCGTACTGGCCGGCCAGGGACTTGCCGATCCGCCGGCGCGTTGCCAGCTCCAGCGCGCCGTGGCCGAGCGGAAAGCTCAAGGCCCGGCGCACCTGGGGCATGCGCTCAAGGATCGGCCGGCTCCACTCCGGGGCCAGCACGTCGATTTCGCACTGTGGATGACGCTGCTGCAGACACATGAACAGTGTCTGCGCCATCACCATGTCACCGACCCAACTGGGCCCAACGATCAGAATTTTCATAGTTATCCACAAACGAATAGGGGAGGCATTGGCCTCCCTGCTTCGAAAAACACTGTGGGAGCGGGCTTGCTCGCGATGGGGTGATTACCTTCAACACTGCTGTCGACTCACACTCCGCTATCGCGAGCAGGCTCGCTCCCACATGGGTATTGGTGCACATCCCGTGCAGTGTCGCTTGAGTGGCTCCAGATCTACCAATCACAGCACCTTCACTGTGGGAGCGGGCTTGCCCGCGATAACGATGTAATAGCCGACATCAACGGTGATGTCTGACGACGCCATCGCGGGCAAGCCCGCTCCCACAAGGGGCATGAGGTGTTTGAACTACCCCGCGTCAGCTTAGCCCCAACTCGCGCCAGATTCGCAACACCTGTTGGCGCTCATCGACAAACTGGTTGCCTGCCACCACCCCGGCCTCGTTCTGCAACGCCTGGCGGTGAGCGGCGGCGCGATAGGCCTTGTAGACCTCACGCATCAGGCTGGCATCGGCCGCAGGCATCAAGCCTTCGTGCTCCAGCTCTTCCAGAATGCGGATGTTGTCTGTCCAGCGCAGCAACGGCGGATGCGTCTGGGACCACGCCAAAGCCGCGTATTGCACCATAAATTCAATATCGACGATACCACCGGCGTCCTGCTTGAGGTCGAACAGCACCGTGGCTTCGAAGGCATTGGCCGCCGTCCCGGCACCGGTAATCCTGGTTCCCAGGTTATCGCGCATCTTGGCGCGCATCTCGCTGACTTCCTGGCGCAGCTTGGGCAAATCGCGGGCTCGCCCCAACACCTTGGCGCGGACTTTCTCGAACGCCTGGCCGACATCCTGGCTGCCCACCAGCACACGGGCGCGCACCAGCGCCTGATGTTCCCAGGTCCACGCTTCATTCTCTTGATAGCGCTCAAACGCCCCCAGCGAACTGACCAACAGCCCCGAGGCGCCGGAAGGCCGCAGGCGCATATCGACTTCGTAGAGTTGCCCGGAGTTGGTCTGGGTGGTCAGCAAATGAATGATGCGCTGGCCCAGGCGGGTGAAAAATTGCGCGCCATCGATCGGCTTGGGCCCGTCGGTTTCCGCCTGCGGGTCACCGTCGTGGATAAACACCAGGTCCAGGTCCGAACCATGGCCGAGTTCCAGGCCGCCGACCTTGCCGTAGCCAACAATCACAAAGCCTGGGTCGCACAAGGTGCCGTCGGGGCGCTGTGGCGAACCATACTTGGCGGCGGTCTGGCGCCAGGCCAGGGCCAGGACCTGCTCGAGGATCGCCTCGGCCAGCCATGTCAGGTAGTCGCTGACCTTCATCAAGGGCAGGCTACCGGCGATTTCCGAGGCGGCGACCCGCAGGCGGTGCGCCAGCTTGAAGTGCCGCAGGGCCTCCATCTGCTGTTCCAGGTCATCCTCGGGAATACGCGTCAGGCGCTCGCGCAGCTCCGCCGCCAGCTCCGGTGCCAGGGGCGGCTTGAACAGACGCCCCTCGTTGAGCAGCTCATCGAGCAACAGCGGGAAGCGGGTGATCTGTTCGGCAATCCACGGACTGGCCGCGCACAGCGTCAACAAGCGGCGCAAGGCACCCGGGTTTTCCGTGAGCAATACCAGGTACGCCGAGCGCCGCGCCACGGCCTCGACCAATGGCAGCACGCGCTCCAGCACCAGGTCCGGGTTGGCGTGCTCGACGGCCTGGGCCAGCAAGCGCGGGATAAAGGCGTCCAGACGCTCGCGCCCCAGACGCTGCATTGCCCGCAGCTGCGGACTGCCTCGCAGGCCGGCCAAGGCCTTCAGGGCTTTCGGCGCATCGGCAAAACCGCCCTCCTGCAACTGACGGCACGCGGCTTCTTCGTCCTGGGCGTCTTCCCACAGCGGCAACCATTCACCACCGACCACCACTTCGCTTTGCGCACCCTCCTCTTCGTCGGGATCGGCGATCACTTGACGGAAATGCCAGTCGACCCGGCCCCGCCAATACATCAACTGCGCATGGAAGGCTGGCCAGTCGGCAAAACCCAGCATAAAGGCGATGCGCGCCTGATCCTGCTCGTTGTCGGGGAGCATTTGTGTCTGCCGATCGGCAATCGCCTGGATCGCGTGCTCGGTGTAACGCAGAAACTCATAACCCTCGCGCAATTCGCCGACCACCGCCGGCGGCAGGTAACCCTGCCCTTCCAGCGTGCTGAGCACCTTTAATAGAGGACGCTGCTGCAGGCTCAGGTCGCGGCCGCCGTGAATCAGCTGGAAGGCCTGGGCGATGAATTCCACTTCACGGATGCCACCGGCGCCCAGCTTGATGTTGTCGGCCATGCCCTTGCGCCGCACTTCCTGCTGGATCAACTGCTTCATGGTGCGCAGCGCTTCGATCGCCGAGAAATCCAGGTAGCGCCGATAGACGAACGGGCGCAGCAGGTCGAGCAATTGCGCCCCTGCGACCTGGTCGCCGGCCACCACCCGCGCCTTGATCATGGCGTAGCGTTCCCAGTCACGGCCCTGGTCCTGATAGTACTGCTCCAGGGCATTGAAGCTGAGCACCAGCGCGCCGGACGAGCCGTACGGACGCAGGCGCATGTCGACGCGAAATACAAAACCGTCGACGGTCATCGGGTCCAGCGCCTTGATCAGCCGCTGGCCCAGGCGAATGAAGAACTCCTGGTTATCCAGCGCACGCTTGACGCCGACGGTCTCGCCGCCTTCGGGGTAGGCGAAGATCAGGTCGATGTCCGAGGACAGGTTGAGTTCCACCGCGCCGAGCTTGCCCATGCCGAGGATGACCATCTGCTGCGGCTCGCCACTGCGCCGCCCGGTGGGCGTGCCGAACTGCTGGCAGTGGCGCAGGTACAACCACTGATAGGCCTGGTCGATGCTGGCATCGGCCATGTCCGAGAGATCGCGGCAGGTCTGGATCAAGTCGGCCTGACGGTTCAGGTCGCGCCAGATGATGCGCACCTGGTGCCGGTTACGCTGGCGGCGCAGTGCCCGGGCCAGTTCGTCATCGGTGGTAGCTGCCTGCGCTGCCGTTGCGATCTGCGCGCATAGCTCGCCCGCAGCGAAAGGGCGGTCCAACTCGCCGGACTGCACCAGCGCCAGCAACATCAAGGGGTCACGTACACATTGTTCAGAGACAAAGTCGCTGGCGCCCGTCACGCGAGCCCATTGCGCCCAGCGTTCGGGCGTCCAGGTGGACAGGCCATGATCATCGTCGAGGGCGGCCACGGCCGCGCGCAACGATTGCTCGGCACGGCTGACAAACGGCTGGAGAATGGCGGGCAGTTGGGCAAGCGAAGGCAGGCTCATGGTCTATCCTTGATCGGCGTAGAAAGGGCGGTCTGTAGTGAACCCAGCAATTGCACTACGCAAAGGACTGTCGAACAAAGGTTAGAAATAGCTGAAATCTCAATATTTTTGGTAGCCAGCATCACGCTCGACCCTATTCTGGTTGGCTAAAGACCAAGAGTAACGATTATTCTCACAACACAGCAGGAGGCCACAAGCCGTTCTTCTGTAGTTTTACTACTCGTATATACATTCGAAAGGCTGAAATGCCCGGAGATTTGTAGTAAAACTACACGCCGCCGAATCAACCTCCGGCATTCCAAGAATTTATAACGTCTGCCCACAAGGCCAGTCGCTAACTCAGGCAACCGATTCTGGTAGCCTTTCCGCCCTGGAGCAAGCCATGCAAGACCTCGATCCCGTCGAAACCCAGGAATGGCTGGACGCCCTGGAATCGGTTCTCGACAAAGAAGGCGAAGACCGTGCTCACTATCTGATGACCCGTATGGGCGAACTCGCAACCCGTAGCGGTTCGCAACTGCCTTACGCCATCACCACGCCATACCGCAACACCATCCCCGTTACCCACGAAGCACGCATGCCTGGCGACCTGTTCATGGAACGCCGCATTCGCTCGCTGGTACGCTGGAACGCGATGGCCATGGTGATGCGTACGAACCTGAAAGATTCTGACCTGGGCGGTCACATCTCCAGCTTCGCCTCCAGCGCTACCCTGTACGACATCGGCTTCAACTATTTCTTCCAGGCCCCGACCGACGAACACGGCGGCGACCTGATCTACTTCCAGGGTCACACCTCGCCAGGCGTCTACGCCCGTGCGTTCATGGAAGGCCGCATCACCGAAGAACAAATGAACAACTTCCGCCAGGAAGTCGACGGCCAGGGCCTCTCGTCCTATCCGCACCCTTGGCTGATGCCTGACTTCTGGCAGTTCCCGACTGTATCCATGGGCTTGGGCCCGATCCAGGCGATCTACCAGGCACGCTTCATGAAGTACCTGGAAGCCCGTGGCTTCATTCCGGAAGGCAAGCAGAAAGTCTGGTGCTTCCTGGGCGACGGCGAGTGCGACGAGCCCGAATCCCTGGGCGCGATCTCCCTGGCTGGCCGCGAGAAGCTGGACAACCTGATCTTCGTCATCAACTGCAACCTGCAGCGCCTCGACGGCCCGGTTCGCGGCAACGGCAAGATCATCCAGGAACTCGAAGGTGTGTTCCGTGGTGCCCAGTGGAACGTGACCAAAGTCATCTGGGGCCGTTTCTGGGACCCACTGCTGGCCAAGGACGTCGACGGTATCCTGCAACGCCGCATGGACGAAGTCATCGACGGCGAGTACCAGAACTACAAGGCCAAGGACGGCGCGTTCGTCCGTGAGCACTTCTTCAACACGCCAGAACTCAAGGCGATGGTTGCCGATCTGTCCGACGACGAGATCTGGAAGCTCAACCGTGGCGGCCACGACCCGTACAAGGTCTACGCGGCGTACCACGAAGCGGTCAACCACAAAGAACAACCGACCGTCATCCTGGCCAAGACCATCAAGGGTTATGGCACCGGTGCCGGCGAAGCGAAAAACACCGCGCACAACACCAAGAAGGTTGATGTTGAAAGCCTGAAGCTGTTCCGCGATCGTTTCGACATCCCGGTCAAGGACGAAGAGCTGGAGAACCTGCCGTTCTTCAAGCCTGAGCCAAACAGCGCTGAAGCCCGCTACCTGAGCGAGCGTCGTACTGCACTGGGCGGTTTCGTGCCACAGCGCCGCGCCCAGAGCGTGAGCATTCCGACCCCGCCACTGGACACCCTCAAGGCGATCCTGGACGGCTCGGGCGACCGTGAAATCTCCACCACCATGGCCTTCGTGCGGATCCTCGCGCAATTGGTCAAGGACAAGGAAATCGGTTCGCGCATCGTCCCGATCATCCCGGACGAAGCCCGTACCTTCGGTATGGAAGGCATGTTCCGCCAGTTGGGCATCTACTCCTCCGTCGGCCAGCTCTACGAGCCAGTCGATAAAGACCAGGTGATGTTCTACAAGGAAGACAAGAAGGGCCAGATCCTTGAAGAAGGGATCAACGAAGCAGGCGCCATGAGCTCCTTCATCGCGGCCGGTACTTCGTATTCCAACCACAACCAGCCAATGCTGCCGTTCTACATCTTCTACTCGATGTTCGGCTTCCAGCGGATCGGCGACCTGGCCTGGGCGGCCGGCGACAGCCGTACCCGTGGCTTCCTGATCGGCGGTACCGCTGGGCGGACCACGCTGAACGGCGAAGGCCTGCAACACGAAGACGGTCACAGCCACATCCTGGCTGCCACCATCCCGAACTGCCGCACCTTTGATCCAACCTACGGCTACGAGCTGGCGGTGATCATCCAGGACGGCATGAAGAAGATGACCGAAGAGCAGCAGGACGTTTTCTACTACATCACCGTGATGAACGAGTCCTACCAGCAGCCAGCCATGCCGGCCGGTGTGGAAGAAGGCATCATCAAGGGCATGTACCTGCTCGAAGAAGACAACCGCGAAGCGGCGCACCACGTACAGCTGATGGGCTCCGGCACCATCCTGCGTGAAGTCCGTGAAGCGGCGAAGATTCTGCGTGAAGAGTTCAACGTCGGCGCTGACGTATGGAGCGTTACCAGCTTCAACGAACTGCGTCGCGATGGCCTGGCCGTGGAGCGCAGCAACCGTCTGCACCCAGGCCAGAAGCCTAAGCTGAGCTACGTCGAAGAGTGCCTGAACGGCCGTAAAGGTCCGGTGATTGCCTCTACCGACTACATGAAACTGTTCGCCGAGCAGATCCGTCAGTGGGTACCGTCCAAGGAATTCAAAGTCCTGGGCACTGACGGTTTCGGCCGCAGCGACAGCCGCAAGAAACTGCGTCATTTCTTCGAAGTTGACCGTCATTTCGTGGTGTTGGCAGCCCTGGAAGCACTGGCTGACCGTGGTGACATCGAACCTAAGGTTGTGGCTGAAGCCATCGCCAAGTTCGGTATCAACCCGGAAAAACGCAACCCACTGGACTGCTGAGGAGATTTTCCGTGAGCGAACTCATTCGCGTACCTGACATCGGCAGCGGTGAAGGTGAAGTAATTGAACTGTTTGTGAAGGTCGGCGACAAAGTCGAAGCCGACCAGAGCATCCTGACCCTGGAATCGGACAAGGCGAGCATGGAAATCCCTGCTCCCAAGGCCGGCGTGGTCAAGAGCCTGAAAGTGAAGCTGGGCGATCGCCTGAAAGAAGGCGACGAACTGCTGGAGCTGGAAATCGAAGGTGCTGCTGATGCAGCCCCTGCGCCAGCCGCTCCTGCCGCTGCTCCTGCCACTCCTGCGGCTGAAAAGCCTGCAGCTGCTGCCCAGGCCCCTGCGGCCCCGGCTGCTGCACCTGCCGCCGCCACCGTGCAGGACATTCATGTCCCGGACATCGGCTCGTCGGGCAAGGCCAAGATCATCGAACTGCTGGTCAAGGTCGGCGACACCGTCGAGGCTGATCAGTCGCTGATCACCCTGGAATCCGACAAGGCCAGCATGGAAATCCCTTCGCCGGCTGCCGGCGTCGTGGAAAGCATCGCGGTCAAGCTCGAAGACGAAGTCGGCACTGGCGACTTTATCCTCAAGCTCAAAGTCCAGGGTGCAGCCTCTGCAGCCCCAGCACCTGCTGCTGCGCCAGCTCCGGCGGCCAAGGCTGAAGCGGCACCTGCCGCTGCCGCCCCTGCTCCTGCTGCCAAAGCCGAGGCCGCTGCGGCCCCGGCTGCTGCGCCAGCGCCAAGCGGTGCCAAGGTTCACGCCGGTCCGGCCGTACGCCAACTGGCCCGTGAATTCGGCGTCGAGCTGAATTCGGTGAGCCCTAGCGGCCCGCACGGTCGTGTGCTCAAGGAAGACGTGCAGGTTTACGTCAAGGCCATGATGCAGAAGGCCAAGGAAGCCCCGGCCGCCGGTGCTACTGGCGGCGCTGGCATCCCTCCGATTCCAGTCGTGGACTTCAGCCGCTTCGGTGAAACCGAAGAAGTGCCGATGACCCGCCTGATGCAAATCGGCGCGTCGAGCCTGCACCGCAGCTGGCTGAACATTCCGCACGTGACCCAATTCGACTCGGCGGATATCACCGAGCTGGAAGCGTTCCGTATTGCCCAGAAAGCTGTGGCCGAGAAGGCTGGCGTCAAGCTGACCATTCTGCCGCTGCTGCTCAAGTCTTGCGCACACCTGCTCAAGGAACTGCCGGACTTCAACAGCTCCCTGGCACCAAGCGGCAAGGCGATCATCCGCAAGAAGTACGTGAACATCGGTTTTGCGGTTGATACCCCAGACGGCCTGCTGGTTCCTGTGATCAAGAACGTTGATCAGAAGAGCTTGCTGCAACTGGCTGGCGAAGCCGCTGCGCTGGCTGCCAAAGCCCGCGACAAGAAGCTCACGGCCGACGACATGCAAGGCGCTTGCTTCACCATCTCCAGTCTCGGCCACATTGGCGGCACCGGCTTCACGCCGATCGTCAATGCACCGGAAGTGGCGATCCTCGGCGTGTCCAAGGCAACCATCCAGCCAGTCTGGGACGGCAAAGCCTTCCAGCCGAAACTGATGCTGCCGCTGTCGCTGTCCTACGACCACCGTGTGATCAACGGCGCCGCTGCGGCCCGTTTCACCAAGCGTCTGAGCGACCTGCTGGGCGACATCCGCACCATCCTGCTGTAAGACCGCTGGGCCCTTCTTTCGCGAAGGGCCCTGCGTGCTCCACGTTTTCCGAGCGCCACGCTCGTACCTCAACCCCGCCAATTGGCGGGGCTTTTTTTGCCTGCAAAACAGCCCAACCTCGAAAGGCGCTTAGGCAAAACCGCTACGCATTCCTACCGGCGTTAACACCAAAGACTACGCCAACAGTTGACCAGGACCACGTCCCGGGTCCACTTCCCCGCCAATTCTCAAATGCCCTCCAGCCATAAGATGAATTGCAAAGCACACATACCGTGCTGGACGCGACTTCCCACGCCGCACTTCGAATGGATTCGAATATGCTCAAGCCTACTGTCGGCCCGATTGTTGGCCATACCACCTTTCAACACACCCGCCTGTTTCTGCGAGGCGCCCCAGTGACCAACGCCTGGGTATTTGCCGGGCTGCGTTATCGCCGCACGGGCGATCCGAACTGGTCCAAAGTGCTCTTTGCCGAGTTGACGACGGCTCGCGACATGTCGGCGGTGATCGCGCTGCATGACCTCGCCAGCGATACCGAGTATGAGTACCAGGCAGGCTGGTTCAATACGGGCAATACCCGACCAGCCCTGGAAACCCTTGACCCGTTAAAACTGCAATGGCCCCGGGAAACCTACCGCTTTCGCACCGCCTCCAGCAAAGCCTGCACCCCCCGCAGCTACATCGTCGGCTCGTGCCGCTACCTGCGCATGACCCTGGGTCTCCCGTCAGCGCCCGCCAAGGGCGACCGGATCTTTGCGGCGATCAAGCGGCTGGCAGACACCTCCTCGCCAGCGATCAGCGCCCTGGTGATGACCGGTGACCAGGTGTATGTGGACGACATGAACCTCGTCGCCCCGGACCGCGATTACCCGGATATTCTCGCCAAGTACCGCGCGGCTTTTTCTCAGCCCCATATTCGGGCGCTAATGGCCTCATTGCCGACCTACATGATTCTCGACGACCACGAAATAGAGGATAACTGGCCCGCCAACGCCGGTGGCAACGACAACAGCCTGTATCGCAACGCGATGGCCGCGTACGAAATCTATCAAGCCAGTCATGGTCCGGCTGGCGAGCAACCCGATGACCAGCCGGCACATTACTGGTACCAATTTGCCCAGGGGGACATCGAGTGGTTTGTCATGGACACCCGAACCCGACGCAACCTCTCGGCCGACGACCGACGCATCATCGATGCCGATCAAGAGCAAGCGGTGCTCAAGTGGCTGATCCACAGCCCGGCGCGGGTCAAAATGCTGGTCACCGGCGTGATGCTGTTCCCGGACAGTAAAAGCAATGACAGTGACACCTGGAAAGCCTTCCCCGAACAGCGCTTGCGCATCCTCGAAAACATCCGCCTGCACAAGATCAGGAATGTGCTGATCATCTCGGGTGACGTCCACGGCTCACTCACCTCGCGCCTACGTCACACAGCAGACCCGGACTTCGAGGTGCAGACCATCGTCTCGTCACCGTTTTGCAACAGCGCCTGGCTGCCCTTTGCCAAGTCCTCGTCGTTCATCCTTGACCAGCCGCTGGCGAAAACCGCTGCCGGCGACTATTACCTCGAATGGACAAGCAAGGTGATCAGCCAGGACAACTTCGCACACCTGACGGTGCACACCGAGCATATTCGCGTGGAGTACCGCGACACGGGTGGCGACCTGTTGTATTCGGTAAACCTTCCCCTGCACCCTCCCCCCCAGACTCTGCCACTTGTTGTGTAGGTGTGGCCTTACGAAATCCCACAAATTACGCGCAGTTTTCCTACAGAAATCCGTGTTTCGGCCGATAAACACCTATAGCACTAAGCCTTCATCCTCTATTGTCAGCCAGGGCGGCATCATGCAACCTTGCCGCTGGCTACACAGAGGGCGTGAGCACGTCGCGTTCAGCATTTTCGAAGCGAGTTTCTTCCATGAAAAGCCATCCCGATGCCGCCAGCCGAATGGTGGCCGAGGTAGTGACGCAATTGCCTGTGCCCTCGCGGCTCGGCATGCTGCGTTTCGAGCGGCTGAATGAAGCAAGCTGGGCCCTGCTGTTTCTCGACCCCAACTGCGAACGCCAGTTCGGCCTGCCCGCCGTAGAGCTTTGCGCCCTGGTCGGCTCGCCCTACGCCAGCCTGATGGAGCCTGAAGCCCGTTATCAGTTGCACGATACGATCCAGCAGCAACTGAGCCAAAGCCCGCACTACCTGATCCGCTACACCCTGCACACTGCCCAGGGCTCCCTGAGCCTGCTGGAAATGGGCGAAGCCTATAAACAACACAATCGGCACCTGCTGCGCGGTTATCTGCTGGTGGTCGACGGCCTGTTCGAAGACGACCCCCTGCTGCCGGCGCTTGACCTGGAAACCCAGAATTCGCGCCTGCAGATTGCCCTGGAGTTGAACCAGCGCGCCCAGCAGGAACAACTGCAACACCTGGAGCGCATGCGTGCCCAGCAAGACCTGATCCTGCTGCTGACGCGCCAGCGCTACAGCTCCGGCAATTCGTTGCGCGAAGCGGCCGAACTGATTACCCGCAGTGCCTGCGATATCTACCAGATCGACAGCGCCAGCCTGTGGAACCTGGAAAATCGCCAACTGCTGCCGATTTCCGCCTACCACCGCTCTTCGCAGGAACACCGGCTACCCGAAGTGATCGACGCCAGCGGCTTCCCCGATTACCTGGAAGCCCTGCACTCGAGCCGGGCCATCGATGCCCACAACGCCATGCATGACCCGCGCACCCGGGAAATGGCCGAGAGCCTGCGTCCACGGGACGTCAACGCCATGCTCGATGCCAGCATCCGCGTGGACGGCCAGGTGGTCGGCGTCCTGTGCCTGGAACAGACCGGCGTGACCCGTGCCTGGCAGTCGGACGAAATCGCTTTCGCCGGCGAGTTGGCCGACCAGTTTGCCCAGGTCATCAACAACCACAACCGGCGCACCGCCACCAGCGCCCTGCACCTGTTCCAGCGTGCGGTCGAGCAAAGTGCCAACGCCTTTTTGCTGGTCAATTGCGACGGCGTGGTCGAGTACGTCAACCCCAGCTTCACGGCGATCACCCAATACAGCACCGAAGAAGTCCACGGCCAGCGCCTGTCGGAACTGCCGGCCCTGGAAAATCTCAGCGAACTGCTGTTCGACGCGCCCTCGAGCCTGGCCAAGAGCAACAGCTGGCAAGGTGAGTTCAAGAGCCGGCGCAAGAACCTGGAGCCCTACTGGGGCCAGTTGTCGATTTCCAAGGTGTATGGCGACAACCGTGAGCTGACCCACTACATCGGCATCTACGAAGACATCACCCAGGCCAAGCTGGCCCAGCAGCGCATCGAGCGCCTGGCCTATACCGACAACCTGACCAACCTGGGCAATCGCCCCGCGTTTATCCGCAACCTCGACGAACGTTTTGCCCGCGACAGCGACAGCCCGATCTGCCTGCTGCTGGTGGACATCGACAATTTCAAGCGGATCAACGACAGCCTCGGCCACCAGACCGGCGACAAGCTGCTGATCAGCCTGGCCCGCCGCCTGCGCAACAGCCTGAGCCCGAGTGGCAGCCTCGCGCGTTTTGCCAGCAACGAATTTGCGGTACTGCTGGATGACGCCAGCCTGTCTATCGGTCAGCAAATGGCCAGCCAGCTGTTGATGACGCTGGACAAGCCGATGTTCGTCGATAACCAGTTGATCAGCGTCACCGCCTCCGTCGGCGTGGCCTGCGCGCCGCTGCACGGGCGCGACCCGCAAACACTGATGCGCAACGCCGGGCTGGCCCTGCACAAGGCCAAGGCCAATGGCAAACACCAGGTCCAGGTGTTCACCGAAGCCTTGAACGCCGAGGCCAGCTACAAGCTGTTCGTGGAGAACAACCTGCGCCGCGCCCTGACCCAGAACGAGCTGGACGTGTTCTACCAGCCCAAGCTGTGCCTGCGCTCCGGTCGCCTGCTGGGGATGGAAGCGCTGCTGCGCTGGAACCACCCGGAAAAAGGCATGATCCGCCCCGACCAGTTCATCAGCGTCGCCGAAGAGACCGGCCTGATCATCCCCATCGGCAAATGGATCGCCCGCCAGGCCTGCCGCATGAGCATCCAACTGAGCGCTGCCGGGCTGGGCAACCTGCAGGTGGCGATCAACCTGTCACCCAAGCAGTTCTCCGACCCGGACCTGGTGTCCTCGATTGCCAACATCCTCAAGGAAGAAAAGCTCCCCGCCCACCTGCTGGAGCTTGAACTGACCGAAGGCCTGTTGCTGGAAGCCACCGAAGACACTCACCTGCAGCTCGACCAGCTCAAACGCCTGGGCCTGACCCTGGCCATGGACGATTTCGGCACCGGTTATTCGTCCCTCAGCTACCTGAAGAAATTCCCGATCGACATCATCAAGATCGATCGCAGCTTCATTCATGAGATCCCGGACAACCAGGACGACATGGAGATCACCTCGGCCGTGATCGCCATGGCCCATAATCTCAAGCTCAAAGTGGTGGCCGAAGGCATCGAGACGGCCGAACAACTGGCCTTCCTGCGCCGCCATCGCTGCGACGTCGGCCAGGGCTACCTGTTCGACCGGCCGATCCCCGGCGCCGAGCTGATCGACAAGCTCAAACGCTACCCACGTGGCCCAATTGCCTGACTGAGTCATCCCTGCGGGAGCGAGCGCCCGCTTGCGGCGTGCTCGCTCCCGCGGGGATTATTCGGCACACTGGCGGTCTGACTACTTACATACTCTGACTGAGAGGACTGATCATGGTCTTGCGCTCGGAAATTCTGGTGAACAAAAACGTGCTCCCAACTAAAGAACAAGCCCTGCCCGGCCGCGAATCCCCGATCACCGTACCGGAGAAACACTTCGTCAATAAGGACCAGTACATGCTGGGTCCCTTCATCGGCAACGTGGAGTTCGCGATCTTCGGCCTGGGCTGCTTCTGGGGCGCGGAACGCAAGTTCTGGCAGCGTGAAGGCGTGGTCAGCACGGCGGTGGGTTATGCCGGCGGCTTCACCCCCAACCCGACCTATGAGGAAGTCTGCTCGGGCCTGACCGGCCACACCGAAGTGGTGCTGGTGGTGTATGACCAGGACCGGATCAGCTACAAGCAATTGCTGGCGATGTTCTGGGAGCTGCACAACCCGACGCAAGGCATGCGCCAAGGCAACGACATCGGTACCCAGTACCGTTCGGTGATCTACGCGGTCAAACCTGAACAACTGGAGGAAGCCAAGGCCAGCGAGCAGACGTTCCAGGCGCAGCTGACCAAGGCGGGGTTGGGCACCATCACCACCGAAATCGAACAGGCCCCGACCTTCTACTACGCCGAGGCGTATCACCAGCAGTACCTGGCGAAGAACCCTGAGGGCTACTGCGGGATCGGCGGCACAGGCGTGACCTGCCCGATCTGATTTGCAGATCGTCAATAGCATCGCGGGCAAGCGGAGCGCCGCCCGGCCCGCTCCCACAAAACCTGTGGGAGCGGGCCGGGCGGCGCTCCGCTTGCCCGCGATGGCGTCCGATCAGACGCCGCTAAAACAGCTGATCAACTCTCGGCAATCAACCAATCCATCTGCCACCCACCCTGGGTCTGGCCCAGCTTCTGCGCCAGCCACGGCAGCAGCTCCCGCAATTCCTCTTCCAGCCCCCACGGCGGATTGGCAATCGCCAGCCCGGAGCCGTTCAGGCTGTTCGGCGTATCCAGCGGATGCACCAGCAATTCCACACGCAGCAACTTCGGCGCGCCGCTGCCGGCCAGGTCCTGATAGAAGCGGCGCAACATGCGCTGGTCCTTCACCGGGTACCAGATCGCCGCCACGGTTTGGCGCATGCGGCCAATCGCTTCTTTGAGCGAAGCGGCACAGCGCTGCATCTCATCGAGCTTCTCGAACGGCGGATCGATCAGCATCAAGCCACGCTTCTCAGGCACCGGCAGCATCGCCCGGGGCACATGCCAGCCTTCGCCCAGGTGCACCTTGACCCGGCGATCGCCCTTCATGTTGTCCTTGAGCAGCAAGCCGTCTTCTGGGTGCTTCTCGTTGAGCAGGACACGATCCTGCGGGCGGGTCAGGCGCCGCGCCAGCTCCGGCGAGCCAGGGTAGTAGCGCAACTGGCCATCCGGGTTCATCTCGTGCAGCACCTGCATGTAGTCGGCCGTCAGCACCGGCAGGTCCGGCTCGCCCCACAATCGCGCGATACCCTCCAGGTACTCACCGGTCCGGCTGGCCTGGTCGCCCTGCAAGTCATACAGACCAATGCCGGCGTGGGTGTCGAGATAGGCAAACGGCTGCTCCTTGCGCGACATCAGGGCGATGAGGCGGGTCAAGGTCAGGTGTTTGAACACGTCGGCGTGATTGCCGGCGTGGAAGGCGTGACGATAATTCATGGCTGCTCCTGCGAAGGAGGCGAAGTTTACCTTTTACCGGCCAGCAAGTCAGGGGTTCACGGCTGAGCGGGCCTGCGCTTTTGCAGTTGCCTGTTTCAGCAAAGTCCACCAACGAAAACGGCCCGCATCCATCAGGCTGCGGGCCGTTCTTTGATCAGCGATTGATCAGGGCATTGGCCCTGGCAATTACTTGTTCAGGTGGAAATCTTTCTCTGCTGCGGCAAAGCGCTGCAGCATGCCGGCCGATGGTTCGCCCATCTTGCTGACCAGGAAGATTGCCAGGCTGGCGAAGATGAAGCCCGGGATGATTTCGTACAGACCCAACAGTTCGAAATGCTTCCAGACGATCACAGTCACCGCACCTACCACGATACCGGCCAGTGCGCCGTTACGGGTCATGCCTTTCCACAGTACCGAAATCAGTACAACCGGACCAAAGGCGGCACCGAAGCCGGCCCAGGCGTAGCTCACCAGGCCCAGTACGCGGTTTTCCGGGTTGGCTGCCATCGCGATGGCCACCAGTGCAACCGCCAGGACCATGGCGCGGCCGACCCAGACCAGCTCGACCTGGGAAGCGTTCTTACGCAGGAAGGACTTGTAGAAGTCTTCGGTCAGGGCACTCGAGCACACCAGCAGTTGGCAGCTCAGGGTGCTCATTACCGCCGCCAGAATGGCCGACAGCAGCACGCCAGCGATCCACGGATTGAACAGCAGCTTGGCCAGCTCGATGAACACACGCTCGTGGTTCTCGGTCACAGGGCCGGCAACTTCCGGGTGCGCCGAGAAGTAGGCGATACCGAAGAAGCCCACTGCCACGGTGCCGCCCAGGCACAGGATCATCCAGGTCATGGAGATGCGACGCGCCTTGGCGATCGATTTCACCGAATCCGCCGCCATGAAGCGCGCCAGGATGTGCGGCTGGCCGAAGTAGCCCAGGCCCCAGCCCATCAGCGAGATGATGCCGATGAAGGTGGTGTTTTTCAGCATGTCGAAGTTGCTTGGATCTTGCGCTTCGATGGCCAGGAAGGTGGTGTCGACGCCACCGGTGGCCAGCAGCACGATGATCGGCGTCAGCAACAGGGCGAAGATCATCAGTGTGGCTTGCACGGTGTCGGTCCAGCTGACTGCCAGGAAACCACCGACGAAGGTGTAGGCAATAGTCGCCGCAGCACCGGCCCACAGCGCAGTCTCGTAGGACATGCCGAAGGTGCTTTCGAACAGACGGGCGCCAGCCACAATGCCGGAAGCGCAGTAGATGGTGAAGAACACCAGGATCACCACGGCAGAAATGATGCGCAGCAGGCCGCTCTTGTCTTCGAAGCGGCTGGAGAAGTAGTCCGGCAGCGTCAGTGCATCACCGTTGTGCTCGGTCTGTACCCGCAGGCGACCGGCCACGAACAGCCAGTTCAGGTAGGCACCGATGATCAGGCCGATGGCGATCCAGCTTTCCGACAGGCCCGACATATAGATGGCACCTGGCAGGCCCATCAACAACCAGCCACTCATGTCCGAGGCGCCAGCGGAAAGCGCGGTCACGACGCTGCCCAGGCTACGGCCACCGAGAATGTAGTCAGAAAGGTTGTTGGTGGAGCGATAGGCCATGAAGCCGATCAGCACCATTGCTGCGATGTAGATCACGAACGTGATCAGGGTTGGATTGCTTGCACTCATTGAGTTACGCCCTGGCTTTGTTTTTATGTAGCAGCGGTCTGTTGAACCGCCACCAAACGATTACGCTTGAAAGACGATTGGAGAATCCGCGCATTTATGACTGATGTTTCCCCAGGAAAGCCATCAGCCGATGAACCGTCTCGTGGATGGTTGCACCTTGGGCGCGAATGCTATTCAACAAAGCAAATGAGGTGCAACCTGTTTCGCCCGAATAAGTTGCACCCAGTCGGAAATTTATTTTAAAGGACAGTTTTTGCTCCCTTTCGGAGCAAGAAACTCAACGGACTGGGAGAAAAAGCACCAAGCAGGGGCGACACGCTGTTGCTTGAATTTAATTCCTGACGAACTGCCGATAATTCCGACAAAAAAGGGTTGCACCAGGTTGCACCTCCCTCAGTGCGCCGCTAATCTTGCCGCCAGCTGATGCCACGCAGTCGTGGCAAACATGAGGATAAAAATATGGCTACCACCACCCTTGGGGTCAAACTCGACGACCCGACCCGCGAGCGCCTCAAAGCCGCCGCGACCTCGATTGATCGCACGCCGCACTGGCTGATCAAGCAGGCGATTTTCAATTACCTGGAAAAACTCGAGGGTGGTGCAACCCTGACCGAGCTCAACGGTTTGACCCGTGCCGAGGCCGATGACAGCACTGACGTGCACGTCGACCACGCGCACCAGTGCTTCCTTGAGTTCGCGGAAAGCATCCTGCCGCAATCGGTCCTGCGCGCCTCGATCACCGCCGCCTACCGTCGCCCTGAGCCGGAAGTGGTGCCAATGCTGCTCGAACAGGCCCGCCTGCCTGCAGCGATGGCCGATGCCACCAACAAGCTGGCCGCCTCGATTGCGGAAAAACTGCGTAACCAGAAGAGCGCCGGCGGCCGTGCAGGCATCGTCCAGGGTCTGCTGCAGGAATTCTCCCTGTCGTCCCAGGAAGGCGTGGCCCTGATGTGCCTGGCCGAAGCGCTGCTGCGGATTCCCGACAAAGGTACCCGCGACGCCCTGATCCGCGACAAGATCAGCACCGGCAACTGGCAACCGCACCTGGGCAACAGCCCGTCGCTGTTCGTCAATGCTGCGACCTGGGGCCTGCTGCTGACCGGCAAACTGGTCTCCACCCATAACGAATCCGGCCTGACTTCGTCCCTGAGCCGCATCATCGGCAAAAGCGGCGAACCGATGATCCGCAAGGGCGTCGACATGGCCATGCGCCTGATGGGCGAGCAGTTCGTGACCGGCGAAACCATCGCCGAAGCCCTGGCCAACGCCAGCAAGTTCGAAGCCAAGGGCTTCCGCTACTCCTACGACATGCTCGGCGAAGCAGCGCTGACCGAACATGACGCGCAGAAATACCTGGCGTCCTACGAGCAAGCCATCCACTCGATCGGCAAGGCGTCCCACGGTCGCGGTATTTACGAAGGCCCGGGCATCTCCATCAAGCTGTCGGCCCTGCACCCACGCTACAGCCGCGCCCAGTACGAGCGCGTGATGGACGAGCTGTACCCGCGCCTGCTGTCGCTGACCTTGCTGGCCAAGCAATACGACATCGGCCTGAACATCGACGCCGAAGAAGCCGACCGCCTGGAACTGTCGCTGGATCTGCTCGAGCGCCTGTGCTTCGAACCACAACTGACTGGCTGGAACGGCATCGGTTTTGTGATCCAGGCCTACCAGAAGCGTTGCCCGTACGTGATCGACTATGTGATCGACCTGGCTCGCCGCAGCCGTCATCGCCTGATGATCCGCCTGGTAAAAGGCGCGTACTGGGACAGCGAGATCAAGCGTGCCCAGGTCGAAGGCCTGGAAGGCTATCCGGTCTACACCCGCAAGGTGTACACCGACGTTTCCTACATTGCTTGCGCGCGAAAACTGCTGTCGGTACCAGAAGTCATCTACCCGCAGTTCGCGACCCACAACGCCCACACGCTGTCGGCCATCTACCATATCGCCGGTCAGAACTACTACCCGGGCCAGTACGAGTTCCAGTGCCTGCACGGCATGGGTGAACCACTGTACGAACAAGTCGTGGGCAAGGTTTCCGAAGGCAAGCTGAACCGTCCGTGCCGCGTGTACGCACCGGTCGGCACCCATGAAACCCTGCTGGCGTACCTGGTACGTCGCCTGCTGGAAAACGGCGCGAACACTTCGTTCGTCAACCGGATCGCCGACCAGTCGATCTCCATCCAGGAGTTGGTGGCCGATCCAGTGAACCAGATCGAGCAGATGGCGACGCTGGAAGGCGGCTTCGGCTTGCCGCACCCGCGTATCCCGCTGCCGCGTGATCTGTATGGCAGCGAGCGCGCCAACTCCAGCGGCATCGACATGGCCAACGAACATCGCCTGGCGTCGCTGTCCTGCGCCCTGTTGTCGAGCGCCCATAACAACTGGAAAGCCGCGCCGATGCTCGGTTGTGCCTCCAGCAGCGAAACCCCGGCACCGGTCCTCAACCCGTCGGATCATCGCGACGTGGTCGGCCACGTCCAGGAAGCCACCGTCGAAGACGTCGACAACGCGATCCAGTGCGCCCTCAACGCCGCACCGATCTGGCAGGCCACCCCGCCCGCCGAGCGCGCGGCGATCCTGGAACGTGCCGCCGACCTGATGGAGGGCGAGATCCAGCCGCTGATGGGCCTGCTGGCCCGCGAAGCCGGCAAGACCTTCGCCAACGCCATCGCCGAAGTGCGCGAAGCCGTGGACTTCCTGCGTTACTACGCGGTGCAGGCACGCAACGATTTCAGCAACGACGCCCACCGCCCACTGGGTCCGGTGGTGTGCATCAGCCCGTGGAACTTCCCATTGGCAATCTTCAGTGGTCAAGTGGCTGCTGCATTGGCCGCCGGTAACCCGGTACTGGCCAAGCCTGCGGAACAGACCCCGCTGATCGCCGCTCAAGCCGTGCGCCTGCTGCTCGAAGCCGGTATCCCTGAAGGCGTCCTGCAACTGCTGCCAGGCCGTGGTGAAACCGTCGGTGCCGGCCTGGTCGGCGACGATCGCGTCAAAGGCGTGATGTTCACCGGTTCCACCGAAGTCGCGCGCCTGCTGCAACGCAACATCGCCGGGCGCCTGGACTCCCAGGGCCGTCCGATTCCACTGATCGCCGAAACCGGTGGCCAGAACGCCATGATCGTCGACTCCTCGGCCCTCACCGAACAGGTGGTGATCGATGTGGTTTCCTCGGCCTTCGACAGCGCCGGCCAGCGCTGCTCGGCACTGCGCGTGCTGTGCCTGCAGGAAGATTCGGCAGACCGCGTGATCGAAATGCTCAAGGGCGCCATGGCTGAATGCCGCCTGGGCAATCCGGAGCGCCTGTCCGTGGACATCGGCCCGGTGATCGACGCCGAAGCCAAGGCTGGCATCGAGAAGCACATCCAGGGCATGCGCGACAAAGGTCGCAGCGTGTACCAGGTGGCAATCGCCGATGGCGAGGAAGTCAAACGCGGCACCTTCATCATGCCGACCCTGATCGAGCTGGAAAGCTTCGACGAGCTGCAACGCGAGATTTTCGGCCCGGTACTGCACGTGGTGCGCTACAAGCGCAAAGACATCGACCTGCTGATCGAGCAGATCAACGCTTCCGGCTACGGCCTGACCCTGGGCGTGCACACTCGCATCGACGAGACCATCGCCAAGGTGATCGACAACGTCAATGCCGGTAACGTCTACGTCAACCGCAACATCGTGGGTGCCGTGGTCGGCGTGCAACCGTTCGGCGGCGAAGGCCTGTCGGGCACTGGCCCGAAAGCCGGTGGCCCGCTGTACCTGTACCGCCTGCTGTCGACTCGCCCAAGCGACGCGATCGAGCAATCCTTCGCCCGTGCCGATGCCGAGACAGCGCCGGATGTGCGTCTGCGTGATGCCATGCGCAAGCCACTGACCGCCCTGCAAGCCTGGGCCGACAGCCACAAGCTCAACGACCTCAGCGCCCTGTGCGTGAAGTTCGCCGAGCAATCGCAAAGCGGTATCACCCGCGTCCTGGCCGGCCCGACCGGCGAGCGCAACAGCTATGCGATCCTGCCGCGCGAACACGTACTGTGCCTGGCGGACAGCGAAAGCGACCTACTGACGCAACTGGCGGCGGTCCTGGCCGTGGGCGGCTCGGCAGTGATGCCGGAGAACGAGCTGAGCAAGGCACTGCTGGCCCGTCTGCCAAAAGAAGTACAGGCGCGCATCCAGCGGGTTGCAGACTGGACCAAGGACGAAGTCGTCATTGATGCCGTGCTGCATCATGGTCACTCCGACCAGTTGCGTGCGGTCTGCCAGCAAGTGGCAACCCGTGCCGGCGCCATCGTCGGGGTCCACGGCCAGGCGCCGGGGGAAACCGGCATTGCGCTGGAACGCCTGGTGATCGAGCGCGCGCTGAGCGTCAACACCGCAGCGGCCGGCGGTAACGCCAGCTTGATGACTATTGGCTAAAACCGATAAGCCGGGCACCTGCAACAGATGCCCGGTTAAGCAACAATCCCTGTGGGAGCTGGCTTGCCAGCGATAGCGATGTGTCAGTCACCATTAGTGTTGACTGATCTGCCGCCATCGCTGGCAAGCCAGCTCCCACAGTGGTTTGTGGTGAGTATGTTAAGTCACCGCTCTTGCCCACCATCACGCTCATCAATCTTCCTGTTCACCCCGCCCTTCCCGCCTCTAGACTCGGCCCATTCCAAAACAGGTAGGCCGCCATGTCCGAGACGCTGCTCAGTTCCCGCAATCTGGCTTTCGAGCTGTACGAAGTCCTCGATGCCGAGGGTTTGACTCAGCGCGAGCGTTTCGCCGAGCACAACCGCGAGACCTTTGACGCGGCCATTGGCACCGCCCGCAGCATCGCCGAGAAGTACTTTGCGCCCCATAACCGCAAGGGCGACGAGAACGAGCCGCGCTATGAAGACGGCAAGGCGATCCTGATCCCGGAAGTCAAACCTGCCGTGGATGCCTTCCTCGAAGCCGGTTTTCTCAACGCCGCCCGCAGTTTCGAAGCCGGTGGCATGCAGTTGCCGACCCTGCTGTCGCAAGCCTGTTTCGCCCACTTTCAAGCAGCCAACGCGGCAACCACTTCCTACCCGTTCCTGACCATGGGCGCGGCCAACCTGATCGAGAGCTTTGGCACCGACGAGCAGAAACAACGTTTCCTGCAGCCAATGATCGACGGTCGGTTTTTCGGCACCATGGCCCTCACCGAACCCCACGCCGGCTCGTCGCTGTCGGACATCCGCACCCGCGCCAAACCGGCGTCTGACGGTACTTATCGTCTCAAGGGCAACAAGATCTTTATTTCCGGCGGCGATCATCCGCTCTCGGAAAACATCGTGCACATGGTGCTGGCTAAGCTGCCGGACGCGCCGGCCGGCGTGAAAGGGATTTCGCTGTTCATCGTCCCCAAGTTCCTGGTCAACGATGACGGCAGCCTCGGTAAGCGCAACGACGTGCTGCTGGCCGGCCTGTTCCACAAGATGGGCTGGCGCGGCACCACTTCGACTGCGTTGAACTTCGGCGATAACGGGGAGTGTGTCGGCTATCTGGTAGGCAAGCCGCACCAAGGCCTGAGCTGCATGTTCCAGATGATGAACGAGGCGCGGATCGGCGTCGGCATGGGCGCGGTGATGCTGGGGTATGCCGGCTACCTGTATTCCCTGGAATACGCCCGCGAACGCCCGCAAGGTCGCCTGCCGGACAGCAAGGACCCGAATACCGCCCCGGTTTCGATCGTCCAGCACGCCGACGTCAAGCGCATGCTGCTGACCCAGAAAGCCTACGTCGAAGGCGCATTCGACCTCGGCCTCTACGCAGCGCGATTGTTCGATGACACCACGACGCTTGAGACCGAAGCCGAGCGCAAAAAGGCGCACGAACTGCTGGACCTGCTGACGCCCATCGTCAAATCCTGGCCATCGGAGTTCTGCCTGAAGGCCAACGAACTGGCGATCCAGATCCTCGGCGGCCATGGCTACACCCGCGAGTACCCGGTGGAGCAGTACTACCGCGACAACCGCCTGAACCCGATCCACGAGGGCACCCACGGCATTCAGTCGCTGGACCTGCTGGGGCGCAAGCTCGCGCAGAACGGCGGCGCGGGGCTCAAGCAACTGATCCGCCTGATCGCCGACACCGCCGAACGTGCCCAGGCATATGAATCGCTGACGCCATTACGTGAGCCACTAGAAAAGCTGGTGGCGCGCCTGCAAACCGTGACCATCGGCCTGCTGACCGATCTGGCTCAGGGTAAGGTCAACAGCAGCCTGGCCAACTCGGCGCTGTACCTGAAGGTATTTGGTCACACGGTGATCGGCTGGCGCTGGCTGGAACAGGCGATCCGCGCCGAAGAAGGGTTGGCCAAGGGCAATGCCGCGGACGTCGGTTTCTATAAAGGCAAGCTGCAGGCGGCGCGCTACTTCCTGACCTGGGAAGTGCCGGGTTGCCACCATGAGCTGGCGATTCTTGAAGCGCGCGATGACGTGTGCCTGGGCATGCAGGATGAGTGGTTTTGATCACTGCCTTGCGGTGCTGAAATCCAATCATCGGATCGCCGCCCGGAACAAGCTCGCTCCCACAAGGATCTGTGTTGTTCACAGATAAGTGGGAGCGGGGCTTGCCCGCGATAGCGTCAGTTGGGCCGACGCTATTTTCAGTCAGACCTGACTGATGGTCTTGGCAATCACTTCGACCGTGGCGCTGACTTGCTCTTGGTAACGGTCGAGTTCCTGTTGGTGACGTTTCTGCATTTCCAACTGCTTTGAACACAGGTTCATCGCCGTCAGCACCAGCAGTTTGTCCCCGATCAGGGTCGGGTATTTCTTCTTGGTCTCAGCCAGCACCGCCTTGAGCATGAGCGCGGCGTCGAGCAGCATCTGCTCTTCCCCGGCCGGCGCCTTGATCGAATAGTCTTCTCCAAGAATGGAAACGACTTTTACCCCATCGGCACCGTGATTCATGCGTTCACAGGACCTGCGCTCACACGCTCAACCAGGGCTTGAATACGGGCTACGGTGGCACCCTGCTTTTCTTCCTGTTCCATCAGGCTCAATTGCAGGCTTTCGTTTTCGTCCTTGGCCTGGGCCAGCTCGGCGCTCAGGGTCTGGTTAGTGCCGAGCAGTTCCTGGTTCTGTTGCACCAGCTCGCTGACCAGTTGTTCCAATTGGCTTAGGGTTGCTTCCAACATTTTGATATTCCGGGCATTTTCAAAGGGCGCGTACGATAAAGAAAAGTCACCACAGGCGCCAGGGTTATTGCGGCGCAGAGCCTTGATTTTCCTGGCGGCGATCTTTCCTGCGAATGTTAAAGACTGCGATTGGCCCATCTGGTTCCTGCAACTCGTCAGGGGCAAGCAATTGTTACCCGCGCCCCCTTGATTACACGGGGGTGAAACAGGCCACTTAAAAGCTTTTTGACAGCATCACATTTCAACAGGTTAGAATCGCTGGCACGCAGACTGCATGGTCAGTTCGCGCCCGCCTTTCAGCTTTCCGGAGTACTGCCTTTGAATGCGACGACCATCAACAGCCTGTTCTTGATCGGCGCGTTGCTGGTAGGTGCGAGCATTCTAGTAAGTTCACTTTCCTCCCGTCTGGGCATCCCGATTCTGGTGATCATCCTGGCCGTGGGCATGACCGCCGGCGTTGACGGTGGCGGCATCATTTTCGATAACTACCCCACCGCGTACCTGGTCGGCAACCTGGCCCTGGCCGTGATCCTGCTCGATGGCGGCTTGCGCACCAGAGTCTCGAGCTTTCGCGTGGCGTTATGGCCGGCGTTGTCGCTGGCCACCGTCGGGGTGCTGATCACCACCGGGCTGACCGGCATGGCCGCGGCCTGGCTGTTCGACCTGAACCTGATCCAGGGCCTGTTGATCGGCGCCATCGTCGGCTCCACCGATGCCGCGGCGGTGTTCTCCCTGCTCGGCGGCAAGGGCCTCAACGAACGTGTGACGGCCACCCTGGAAATCGAGTCCGGCAGCAACGACCCGATGGCGGTGTTCCTCACCGTGACCCTGATCGACATGCTCGCCAGCGGCCAGACCGGCCTGCACTGGAGCCTGCTGACTCACCTGCTGCGCGAGTTCGGCATCGGCGGCCTGATTGGCCTGGGCGGTGGCTGGCTGATGCTGCAGATGGTCAACCGGATCAACCTCGCCACCGGCCTGTACCCGATCCTGGTGATCGCCGGTGGCCTGGTGGTCTTTGCCCTGACCAACGCCCTGCACGGCAGTGGTTTCCTTGCGGTGTACCTGTGCGGCCTGGTGATCGGCAACCGCCCGGTGCGCAGCCGCCACGGCATTTTGCACATGCTCGACGGCATGGCATGGCTGGCGCAAATCGGCATGTTCCTGGTGTTGGGCCTGCTGGTAACGCCCCACGACCTGCTGCCGATCGCCCTGCCGGCCCTTGGCCTGGCCCTGTGGATGATCCTGTTTGCCCGGCCGCTGTCGGTGATGGTCGGCCTGCTGCCGTTCAAGGCCTTCCATGGGCGGGAAAAGGTGTTCATTTCCTGGGTCGGCCTGCGCGGCGCGGTACCGATCATTCTCGCGGTGTTCCCGCTGATGGCCGGGCTGCCCAACGCCCAGCTGTACTTCAACCTGGCGTTCTTCATCGTGCTGGTGTCGCTGCTGGTCCAGGGCACGAGCCTGCCGTGGGTGGCCAAGCTGCTGAAGGTGACGGTGCCGCCGGAGCCCGCGCCGATCTCCCGCGCAGCCCTGGAAGTGCACGTGACCAGCGAGTGGGAACTGTTCGTTTACCGTCTCGGCGCGGAAAAGTGGTGCATCGGCGCAGCCCTGCGCGAGCTGAAAATGCCCGAAGGCACCCGCATCGCTGCCCTGTTTCGCGGCCAGCAACTGCTCCATCCGTCGGGTAGTACGGTGCTCGAAGTCGATGATTTGCTCTGCGTGATCGGCCATGAACACAACCTCCCGGCCCTCGGAAAACTGTTCAGCCAGGCCCCGCAACGGGGCCTCGACCTGCGTTTTTTCGGCGACTTCGTTCTCGAAGGCGACGCCCAGCTGGGCGCGGTTTCCGCGCTGTACGGGCTGCAACTCGAAGGGGTCGATCCGGACATGCCGCTGGGCCGCTTCATTACCCAGAAAGTCGGCGGCGCTCCGGTGGTAGGTGACCAGGTGGAATGGAACAACACCATCTGGACGGTTGCGGTCATGGACGGGAACAAGATTGCCAAAGTGGGCGTCAGATTCCCCGAAGGAAGTCGCCCGGGCCCCGGCTTGTTCCTCTAAACTCCTTTTTCCGCCACGTTTTCGATCGGTCTCTATGCCAACCCTGCGCACATTTTTAGCTGTAGCCCTGTTGGGGCTGAGTCTTTCCGTCGGCACCCTGCAGGCGGCCGAACCACCTTCCGCTGACACCGTGCAGAAGAGCCTGGACAAGATCGCCGAACGCAAACTGCCCGAGGCCGATCAAAAAGCCCTGCAAGCGGTACTGCAACAGACCCTGACCCAGCTGTCGAACAAGGCCGATTACGACAAGCGCCTCAACGACCTCAAGCAACAGCTGAGCACCGCGCCCAAGCAGAACATCGAGAACCAGCGCGAACTGGACCGTCTCGAGGCGACCAAGGTGATCCCGGTTGCCCAGCGCTACGCCAACCTGAGCGTGCCGCAGCTCGAACAGATGCTCACCGAGCGCAGTACCCAGCAAAGCGACCTGCAAAAGGCCCTGGCCGATGCCAATAGCCTGATCATCACGGCCCAGACCCGCCCCGAGCGCGCCCAGGCCGAAATCAGCAGCAGCCAGACCCGCATCCTGCAGATCAACAACATCCTCAAGACCGGCAAGGACAACGGCAAGACTCTCTCCAACGAGCAACGCGATCTGCTCAACGCCGAGCTCGCCGCCCTGAATGCGCTGATCCCGCTGCGCCGCCAGGAACTGGCCGGCAACAGCCAGCTACAGGACCTGGGCAACAGCCAGCACGACCTGCTGACCGAACGCACTATGCGTATGGAGCGGGAGATCCAGGACCTGCAGACCCTGATCAACCAGAAACGCCTGGCACAGTCCCAGGAGACGGTTACCCAGCAGTCGATCGAAGCCCAGAAAGCCGGCGGCAGCAGCCTGCTCGCCACCGAAAGCGCGGCCAACCTGAAGCTCTCCGACTACCTGCTCAAAAGCACCGACCGCCTCAACGAACTGACCCAGCAGAACCTGCAAACCAAACAGCAGCTCGACACCGTGACCCAGAGCGACGCGGCGCTGGATGAACAGATCAGCGTCCTCAAGGGCAGCCTGCTGCTGTCGAAGATCCTCTACAAGCAAAAGCAGGCCCTGCCCCGCTTGCGCCTGGACCGCGACCTGGCCGACCAGATTGCCGACATCCGCCTGTACCAATTCGAAGTCAATCAGCAACGCGAGCTGATCAGCAATCCCACAGCCTATGTGGATAACTTGCTGGCAGCCCAACCGCCGGACCAGGTCACCCCGCAACTGCGCAAGAACCTGCTGGAGCTGGCACTGACCCGGGTCGACCTGCTGGAGCGCCTGAACCGTGAGCTGAGCGCCCTGCTCAACGAATCCATCACCCTGCAGTTGAACCAGAAGCAACTGCTGACCACCGCCCAGAACCTGCGCTCGACCCTCGACGAACAGATGTTCTGGATCCCCAGCAACAAGCCGCTGGACCTGGAATGGCTGCGGGCCGTGCCGACGCGCCTGGAAAAGCAGATCAACA
The DNA here is from genome assembly GCF_009834545.1 of Pseudomonas sp. S04. Lineage (NCBI taxonomy): Bacteria > Pseudomonadati > Pseudomonadota > Gammaproteobacteria > Pseudomonadales > Pseudomonadaceae > Pseudomonas > Pseudomonas sp. S04. Next base: position 466,663 of record NZ_CP019427.1, on the reverse strand, counting down.
CCCTGCCCTGGACCTCGACCCTGACCGAGCTGAGTGACGGCCTGATCCAGCGACCGCTGCTGTTCACCCCGCTGGCGCTGCTGATCGGCTTTCTACTGTGGCGCCGCAAGTACCTGTATGGCCGCCTGAACAAGGTCCACCAGGATATCGGGCACTTCAAGCGCGACAGTCAATGGCACACGCCCCAGGCAATTCTGATCAATGTGCTGCTGGCGATGCCGGTTTCCCTGGCACTGGCGCTGTGTGGCTACGCCTTGCAGATCGACGCCCGCGGGCAAAACACCAACCTCGGTGCGGCCCTGCTGCAAGTGTCCCAGGCCTGGCTGGTGTTCTACACCGCCTACCGGATCCTGGCTCCCGGCGGCGTGGCGCAGTTGCACTTCCGCTGGGAAAAACCCCAGGTCGAGTTCCTTCGCGGCTGGATCCGGCGCCTGGGCGTGGTGGTGATCGCGCTGGTCGCCGTGGTAGCGGTGGCCGAGTTGCAACCGGCGGCACTGGCCGATGATGTGCTGGGCATCGGCGTGGTGCTGACCTGCTACGCCCTGATGGCCTGGCTGCTCAGTCGCCTGTTGCTGCATAGCCCGACCCACAACAACGCCTCGCTGTTTCGCAAGGCGGTCGGGGTGATGTTCACCGCGCTGCCCGTGGCGCTGTTCATTGCCGTGTGCTTTGGCTACTTCTACACCGCCCTGAAGCTCAGCGACCGGTTGATCAACACCCTGTACCTGTTGATGTTCTGGCTGGTGATCGAGGCCACCTTCGTGCGTGGCCTGTCCGTGGCGGCTCGGCGCCTGGCCTACCAGCGGGCGCTGACCAAGCGCCTGGCGGCCAAGGAAGCCGGCGATGGCGAAGTGGTGGTCGAAGAGCCGACGCTGGACATCGAGAAGGTCAACGAGCAATCCCTGCGCCTGATCCGCCTGGCCCTGCTGGGTGGCTTCATTGCCGCCCTGTACTGGGTCTGGGCCGACCTGATCACGGTGTTCTCGTACCTGGACAACATCACCCTCTACGAATACACCAGCGGCACCGGCGCCAACATGAGCATGGTGCCGATCAGCATCGGCGACATGCTCGGCGCCCTGATCATCATCGGCATCACCATGGCCCTGGCGCGCAACCTGCCCGGCCTGCTGGAAGTGCTGGTGCTGTCCAAGCTTGACCTGGCCCAGGGCAGCGCCTACGCCACCACCACCTTGCTGACCTACGTGATCGCCGGCATCGGTTTCGTGACCACCCTGTCGACCCTCGGGGTCAGTTGGGACAAGCTGCAATGGCTGGTGGCGGCGCTCTCGGTCGGCCTGGGTTTCGGCATGCAGGAAATCTTCGCCAACTTCATCTCCGGGATCATGATTTTGTTCGAGCGTCCGGTACGGATCGGCGACACCATCACCATCGGCAACCTGTCGGGCACGGTGAGCAAAATCCGCATCCGCGCAACCACCATCACCGACTTCGACCGCAAGGACATCATCGTCCCGAACAAGACGTTCATCACCGGGCAACTGATCAACTGGTCGCTGACCGACACCATCACCCGTGTGACGCTCAAGCTTGGCGTGGACTATGGCTCGGACCTGGACCTGGTCAAGGAGCTGCTGCTCAAGGCCGCCCGCGACAATCCGCGGGTGCTCAAGGAGCCGGAGCCCCACGTGTACTTCCTGAACTTCGGCGAAAGCACCCTGGATCACGAACTGCGCGTGCACGTGCGTGACCTGGGTGACCGCAACCCGGTCCTCGACGAGATCAACCGGTTCATCAACCGCGAGTTCAAGAAGCAGCACATCAACATCTCGTTCCGGCAGATGGAGGTGTACCTGAAGAACCTCCACGGCCAGGAATACAAGATGGTGCCGATCGAACCGGAAGCGAAAACCATCGTTGCGGCAAAGGACCTCTCTGGCGAGCAACAACCACCCGCGCCGAAACTCGACTAACCGGACAATCCCCAGCAGAATGCTCGGACATTCTGCTGGAGATGGCCGTTGAAAGCCCTCGACGAACTGACCTTCGACAACCGCTTCGCTCGCCTGGGCGACGCGTTCTCAACCCATGTCCTACCCGAGCCCATCAGCGAGCCGCGCCTGGTCGTGGCCAGCCCCGCCGCCATGGCCCTGTTGGACCTCGACCCGGCGGTGGCCGAGACCCCGGTGTTCGCCGAGCTGTTCGGCGGTCATAAACTGTGGGCAGAAGCCGAACCCCGGGCAATGGTCTACTCCGGGCATCAGTTCGGTTCCTACAACCCGCAACTGGGCGATGGCCGCGGGCTATTGCTGGGCGAGGTCTACAACCAGGCCGGCGAGCATTGGGACCTGCACCTCAAGGGGGCCGGGCAGACGCCCTACTCACGCATGGGCGATGGCCGCGCCGTGCTGCGCTCCTCGATCCGCGAGTTCCTCGCCTCGGAAGCGCTGCACGCGCTGGGCATCCCAAGCAGCCGCGCGCTGTGTGTGATCGGCTCCAGCACACCGGTGTGGCGAGAGAAACAGGAACGGGCGGCGATGGTCCTGCGCCTGGCGCCGAGCCACGTGCGTTTCGGCCACTTTGAATACTTCTACTACACCAAACGTCCCGAGCAACAGAAGGCCCTCGGCGAACACGTCCTGGCGCAGCACTTCCCCGAGTGCCTGGAACAGCCGGAGCCTTACCTGGCGATGTTCCGCGAAATCGTCGAGCGCAACGCCGAGCTGATTGCCAAGTGGCAGGCCTATGGGTTCTGCCACGGGGTGATGAACACCGACAACATGTCGATCCTGGGCATCACCTTCGACTTCGGGCCATTCGCCTTTCTCGACGATTTCGATGCCCACTTCATCTGCAACCACTCCGATGACCAGGGCCGCTACTCGTTCAGCAATCAGGTACCGATCGGCCAGTGGAACCTCAGCGCCCTGGCGCAGGCCCTGACGCCATTCATCAGTGTCGAAGCCCTGCGCGAGGCCCTGAGCCTGTACTTGCCGCTGTTCCAGGCCCATTACCTGGACCTGATGCGCCGACGCCTGGGCCTGACCACCGGCGAAGACAGTGACCAGGCCCTGGTCGAGCAGCTACTGCAGTTAATGCAAAACAGTGCCGTCGACTACAGCCTGTTTTTCCGCCGCCTCGGCGATCAGGCACCCGAGCAGGCCCTAGCCCGCTTGCGCGATGACTTTGTCGACATCCAGGGTTTTGATGCGTGGGGCGAGCGCTACAAGGACCGGGTGGCCCGTGAAGGGCTGGTTGACCAGGAACAGCGCCGCACACGGATGCACGCGGTCAACCCGCTGTACATCCTGCGCAACTATCTGGCGCAAAAAGCCATCGATGCGGCAGAAAATGGCGACTATTGCGAAGTCCGCCGCCTGCACGCGGTGCTGAGCAAGCCGTTCGAGCAACAACCGGGAATGGACAGCTACGCTGAACGCCCGCCGGAATGGGGCAAGCATCTGGAGATCAGTTGTTCGTCGTGAGGTGAGTCAGATAAAGACTTCAACCGACACGCTAAAGCGCTCGGCCAACCAGCGGACTTGGCGCAGGTTGAGCTGGCGCTTGCCACTCAGGATTTCGGACACGACCGACTGAGGGCCGACGCCAGGCAGGTCGCTCTGGCTGAGGCCGTGTTCACGCATCAAGTAGCCAAGAATCTCGACCCCGCTAGGCTTGGGCATCGGGTGATGCTTATGGTCCCACTCCTCAATCCAGTCACCAATGATATCCACCAGGCTCATCAGCGGGTGGGACTCATCATCGCCCGTCATCTCGAGCAACTCGTCCAGCGCATGCGCCAGCAGGTCATAGTCATCTTCACTTTTCGGTTTTCGAAGCAGCGGTGAGACAAACTCCCAATGCTCGGCAGCTTTTTTGATCAGTACACTCATGCTTTTTCCTCCTTCCACTTGCCGCGGTCATATTCGCGATGATCCCGCACATGCTTGATATAAAGCTTTTGCGATCGATATCTGACAAAAGCTATCAACCGCAGCTTGTTGCCACCGATATCGAAAACATGAAGCTCACCTACCTTGTCGACAGCAGGGAATGTGGCTCTCATCGCCGCAAAATCCGACGGTTTGCTTCCTTTGGCTAATTGATACCAATGGTCCAGCGCATTGGCTGCCATTGGCCATCTGACCTTGGCTTCACGTACTCTTTTTTCGGTGAGAACATGCATGCAACATCCTTATCGCATTTTGCTATGGGGAGTTAATCACAGATAAAAGATATCGCAAGTTGCGATAATCCGAAGTAGACCAGCGGTCTGGCTCGGTACGACTCAGCCTAGTTTTAACGCTGATCACTGCGCGATTGAAAACATGAGCAAACGTCTCCAACTAGGTGATATCAGCTTCCCATTGGATATCACTCATGACCGACCCACTCCTCATCCCCTGCCCCCACTGCAACGGCCTCAACCGCATTCCCGCCGAGCGCCTCAACGACCATCCGAAATGCGGGCGCTGCAAGGCCGAAGTCCTGCTGAACAAGCCGTTTGAATTGAAGCAAGGCGACTACGCCAGCCAGATCAAGGGCGATCTGGCGCTGCTGGTGGATGTGTGGGCGGACTGGTGCGGGCCATGCAAATCGTTTGCACCGGTGTTCGAGCAGGCGGCCGGGCAACTGGCGGGCAAATGCCGCCTGGCCAAGCTGGACAGCGAGGCCAATCAGCAATTGTCGGCTCAGTTGGCGATTCGCTCGATTCCCAGCCTGATCCTGTTCAAGAACGGCCGGGAAGTGGCGCGCCAGAGCGGGGCCATGGCATTACCGCAATTGCTTGGCTGGCTACGCGCACAGGGCATCTGATGCGCGCGTGAAGGTCAGGAGTGTTCCAACAGATTGTGCAGGTCGACGAACTGTTGGGTCAGTTTATGCCGCGGGTCGAGGTGGATCAGCGGCATGTTGGCCTGGTGCGACTCACGCATGCGCACCGAACTGCCCAGGTACACCGGCAACACGGGCAGGCCTTCGGCAATCAACTCATCGAGCATCTGCTGTGGCAGGCTGGCCCGCGCCTGGAATTGGTTGACCACGATGCCTTCGACCTCCAGGCCTTCGTTGTGGTCTTCCTTCAATTCTTCGATCTCCGCCAGCAGGCCGTACAGCGCCTGACGGGAAAAACTGTCGCAATCAAAGGGAATCAACACGCGATCGGCGGCGATCAACGCTGAAACCGCATAAAAGTTCAGGGCTGGCGGGGTGTCGAGGTAGATCCTGTCGTAGTCTTCGGCCAGTTCGTCGAGCAATTTGCGCAGCTTGTTGATCTTGTGCTTCGCCTCAAGCTTGGGCTGCAGGTCGGCCAGTTCAGCCGTGGCGGTGATCACGTGCAGGTTGTCGAACGGGGTTTCATAGATATCCACCCGGTTCTTCTTCGAGAACGGCCCGGACGACAGGGTCTGCTTGAAGAAGTCGGCAATCCCCATCGGAATGTCATTGCCGGTCAGCCCGGTGAGGTATTGAGTGGAATTGGCCTGGGCATCGAGATCCACCAGCAGGGTGCGATAGCCCTCGCTGGCGCTGACCGCCGCCAGATTGCAGGCAATACTGGATTTGCCCACGCCACCTTTCTGATTGAACACCACGCGCCGCATTGCAAAACCTCCGTGTATCAAAGAATGACCGAGTGTAGTAGGCCTCGATGCCGCTTAGCTACCTTGGCGGCAAACAGACTACAGAGTCAGCTGCAATCTCTTCGAGTTAACCAGCGCGATCTTCCAATGACTGAAGAAGTGGCTGGCAGATTTTCCCGGCGAAACCCGCAGAATTACCCCGCCGCCGATTACTTGAGAACGCCCATCATCTACTGAACAAAATGTAACCAGCATTTGCTACAAGCCAACAGCACCGGGATAATGCGCGACACTCGGCCTCTGTGCCACGCCAGGTCTGTCGCCGATCGAAACGACTTACCGCGTCAAGGAAGCCCGCAGGGGCGGGAAGAATTCAGTGATCACATTCAGCATCGCCCAATGGCGCGCCTGGGCCCCTGGGCTCGTAAGCGTGGACGACTGGCAAGCCTGGAGCCGCCAACCGGTGGTACTCCCGGCCAGCGATGAGGCTCCCGACGTATCCTTTCTTCCAGCCATGCAGCGCCGCCGCCTGAGCCGCCTGGCCCGCATGGCCTTCAGCGTCGGCTGGCCGCTGGCCGAAGGTCGCGAGCACCTGCCATTGGTGTTCGTGTCCCGTCATGGTGAAACCCCGCGCACCTTCGAGATCCTCAGCGACCTGGCGACCGAGCAGCCGCTGTCGCCTACCCAGTTCAGCCTGTCAGTGCACAATGCGATCATCGGACTGTGGTCGATCATGCGCGGGGAAACCAGCGAAATGACCGCCCTGGCCGCCGCCGGTGACGGCCTCGAACATGGCGTGCTGGAAGCCGCAGCCCTGCTCGACGAAGGTGCACCGGCAGTGCTGCTGGTGGTGACCGAAGATCAGCCCCCCCAGGCCTACTCACCGTGGATCGACGACGTGCCGTTCCCCTACGCCGTCGGCTTGCTGCTGACCCCCGGTAAAGACTGGCAGCTGTCCCTGAACAGCGCAGCGGATCCGTTGTCCAAAGCCCACTGGCCCCACGCGCTGAATCTGTTACCTGTGCTCCTCGGCCAGGAGACTTCTTGCCAACATGCCTGGAAAAATCGTGTATGGACCTGGCAACGCAATCCGTGACCGAAAAAAACCGCGACGCCTACTACTGGCGCCTGCTGGCGACGGCTGCCAGCTTTGCCCTGTTCGGGTTGGGTGGGCTGTGCCTGCGGCTGGTGGTTTTTCCGGTACTCGGTTGCTTGCCCGCAGATGCCCCGACCCACAGGCGGCGGGCACGCGCGACGGTCAGCCGGCTATTCTGGCTGTTTGTGCGGTTCATGGCCCGTACCGGCGTGCTGACCTACGACATCCAGGGCGCAGAACGCCTCGGCCGTCCGGGACAGATGATCATGGCCAATCACCCGTCGCTGATCGACGTGGTGTTTCTGATCGGCCTGGTGCGCCACGCCAATTGCGTGGTCAAGCAAAGCCTTTGGGAGAACCCCTTTACCCGCAGTCCGCTACGCTGCACTGAATACATCAGCAACGACGGCAGCATGGACATGCTCGATGCCGCCGCCGACGCGCTCAGGAGCGGGCAAACCCTGATTATCTTCCCGGAAGGCACACGCACCCAGCCCGGCCAGCCACCGGCCTTCCATCGTGGAGGGGCGGCCATTGCCCTGCGGGGTGCGAGCATCCTCACCCCGGTGATAATCAAGGTCAGCCCGACCACCCTGACCAAAGCCGAACCCTGGTACCGGATCCCCAAGCGCCGCGTGCACTTCAGTTTCCGCGTAGGGGCCGATATAGACCCACAAGCCTTCGCCGCGATGGGGCCTGCGCCGCAGGCCTCGCGCAAGCTCAACGACTACTTGCATCATTACTATATTAAGGAGCTCGCCGAAGATGAGCGAACTGCACCGTGAGATAAAACTGCTGATCATCGATTCCCTGGGCCTGGAGGATATCGGTGTCGATGACATTGGCGATGAGCAGACGCTCTTCGGCGAAGGCCTGGGCCTGGACTCCGTGGATGCCCTGGAGCTGGGCCTGGCGATCCAGAAAAAGTACGGCATCAAGATCGATGCCGACGCCAAGGACACCCGCAACCACTTCATCAATGTGGCGAGCCTTGCGGCGTTCGTCACGGCAAAACAGGCAGCTTGAGACCGGACCATGCAAACTCGTGACGATATTTTCAACACCTTGCGCGATGCCCTGGTCGAACTCTTTGAACTGGATCCGGCGCGCGTGAGTCTTGAATCCCACTTGTACCAGGACCTGGAGATCGACAGCATCGATGCCGTCGACCTGATCGACCACATCAAGCGCCAGACCGGCAAGAAAATCGCCGCCGAAGAGTTCAAGTCGGTGCGCACTGTCAGCGATGTGGTCGAGGCGGTCTATCGTCTGGTTCAACCGGCAGCATGAGCCCAGTGATCGGCCTTGGCCTGTTGCTCACGGGCCTGTTGTACCCCTTTGCGGTGTATTACGGCATGGCGCACTTCGCCCCGTGGCAATTCGCCTTGCTGCTGGGCAGCCTGTGGCTGGCCAGGGCCGTGACCGGCAAACGACGCCCTGGCGACGTGCTGATGGCCGCTGCAGTGCTGCTGTTTTGCCTGATGCTGGCGCTGTTCGACAGCCCGGGCCTGCTGCGTTGGTACCCGGTGCTGATCAGCGGCCTGTTGCTGGGGCTATTCGGCGCGAGCCTGAAGTACGGCCCGCCGATGGTCGAGCGCCTGGCGCGCCTGCGCGAGCCGCAGTTGCCACAAAAGGCCATTAGCTATACCCGCCATGTGACGATTGCCTGGTGCCTGTTTTTCCTGTGCAACGGCCTGTGTGCTGCTGCCCTGACCCTGTGGGCACCGCTGAGTTGGTGGGCGCTGTACACCGGGCTGATTTCCTACGTTTTGATCGGTCTGATGTTTGCCATCGAGTGGCTCATACGACAACGGGTACGAGGCCACCCATGAACTGGATAAAACTTGAGCACCTGTTGCTCAAGACTCAAACACAGCGGGCCGTGACCAGCAGCCCGGCGCTCGACCATGCACGCCTGTGCGAGCAGGCGCTGAGCCTGGCTGCCGGCCTGCAGGCCCGCGGCGTGCAGCGTATTGCCGTGCACCTGGAAGACGCCGCCGACCTGGCCATCGCCCTGCTCGGCGCCTGGCGGGCCGGGGTCAGCGTACTGCTGCCTGCCGACCTGCAAGCCCAGACCCGTCAACGCTGGAGCAGTGAAGTCGAGCTGTGGCTGAGCAACCAGCCGGGTGATGCCTGCCTCGACGATTTGCGTGACCCGCCACTGGCGCCCGCCACCCTGGATCTCGATCGCTGCCAATTGAGCCTGTGCACCTCCGGCTCCAGCGGTGAACCCAAGCGCATCGACAAGTCCTTGCGCCAACTGGCCAACGAAGTCGAGGCTCTCGAGCAGTTGTGGGGCGCCGACCTGGGCGACGCCTGCCTGATTGGCAGCGTCGCCACGCAACATATCTACGGCCTGTTGTTCCGCGTCCTGTGGCCGTTGTGTGCCGGGCGCCCGTTCGTGCGCAAACAACTGGCGTTTCCCGAAGACCTGCAGCGCGCCAGTCGCGAACATCCGGCCTTTGCCTGGGTCGCCAGCCCGGCCCTGCTCAAGCGCATGGGCGACAACCTCGACTGGCCGGCCCTGAGTGCGGTACGCCGAGTGTTTTCTTCCGGTGGCGCGCTGCCGGGCGAAGCCGCGCAAAGTCTTCACGACCGACTGCAGCAATGGCCAACGGAAATCCTCGGCAGCTCGGAAACCGGTGGCATTGCCTGGCGTCAGGGGCATGAGCCCTGGCAGCCCTTTGCCGGCGTCCAGCTGCGCCAGGACAGCGACGGCGCCTTGCTGATCGCCTCGCCCTACCTGCCGCCCGGTCATGTCGAACACAGTGCCGATGCCGCCCGCATCGACGCGCACGGGCGCTTCGAACTGCTGGGGCGCCTGGACCGGATCGTCAAACTGGAAGAAAAACGCATTTCCCTGCCCATGCTCGAGCAAGCCCTGGTGACCCACGACTGGGTCGCCGAAGCCCGCCTGGGCGTGGTCCAGGAAAACCGTGCCTCGCTCGGCGCAGTGCTGGTGCTCAGCGAAACGGGCCTGCATGCCTTGCGCAATATTGGTCGGCGCAACCTGACCCAGGTCCTGCGTGAACACCTCAACCAGCATTGCGAAGCCCTGGCACTGCCCCGCCGCTGGCGCTTGCTGCGACAACTGCCGATGAATGCCCAGGGCAAACTCCCGCAGAAAACCATCGATGCCCTGCTCCTGGCGCCGCGCCCCAAGGCCCCCGAGGTGCTGGAGCAGAGTGAAGACGAAGGTCAGTGGAGCCTGCAACTGGCCGTGCCCCCGGACCTGGCCTACTTCAGCGGTCACTTCCCTCTCGCACCGGTGTTGCCGGGCGTGGTGCAGGTGGACTGGGCCTTGAAGCTGGGCCTGCAGTTGATGAACCTGCCGCAAAAGTTTGCCGGTATGGAAGTGCTCAAGTTCCAGCAACTGGTGCGCCCGGGCGATGAAATCCAGCTGCACCTGCGCTTTGACGCAACACGCGGCAAGCTGTACTTCACCTACCGCAATGCCACCGCCACCTGCTCCAGTGGGCGGATCCTGCTCGAGAGCGCAATTGATGCATAACCCTTGCGCGGTGATCCCGGTCTACAACCACGAAACCGCCATTACCCGGGTGGTCGAGGCCATGCTGGCCGCCGATTTGCCGTGCATCCTGGTGGACGATGCCAGCAGCCCGGCCTGCGCCGCGGTACTGGATGCCCTCGGCCAACGGCCCAAGGTGTTTGTGTTGCGCCTGGGCGTCAACCAGGGCAAGGGTGGCGCGGTGATGCACGGCCTGCGCGAAGCCGCGCGCCTGGGCTTCAGCCATGCCCTGCAGGTGGACGCCGACGGCCAGCATGACCTGCAGGATGCCACGCGGTTTATCGCCTGCTCCAAAGCCCACCCCGAGGCGCTGGTCTGCGGTTACCCACTGTACGACGCCAGCGTGCCCAAAGGCCGCCTGTACGCGCGCTACCTGACGCACGTGATGGTCTGGATCAACACCCTGTCGTTGCAGATCCGCGACTCCATGTGTGGTTATCGCGTTTATCCGCTGCCACCGACCCTGGCCCTGATCGACTCGGCCAACATCGGCCGGCGCATGGACTTCGACTCCGACATCCTGGTGCGCCTGGCCTGGCGCAACCAGCCCATGCTGTGGCTGCAAACCCGGGTGCACTACCCACTGGACGGCGTTTCGCACTTTCGCCTGTTCCACGACAACGTGCTGATCACGCGCATGCACACCCGATTGTTCTTCGGCATGCTGCTGCGCTCGCCCGCGCTGCTCTGGCGGCGGTGGCGCCGATGAGTGGCAACGCCGATAACAAGCACTGGGCCGACCGCGAGGAGCGCGGCAGCTTCTGGTTGATGAAATTCACCGCCGGCGCTGCCAAGCTGCTGGGCCGACGCGCATTGAGCCCGCTGCTGTACGGCATCGTCCTGTACTTTTTCCTGTTTGGCCGTAATGCCCGCCAGAGCGCCTGGCAGTACCAGCAGCGCCTGGCCGACTGGAGCGCTCGCGACGACTTGCGCCCCAGCCATTGGCGGGTGTTTGGCCAGTTCATGGCCTTTGCCGACTCGATGCTCGACAAGCTCGACGTCTGGAACGGCAAGCTGAGCATCGAGCAGATCGAGATCATCGACCCGGCCCTGCTGCGCAATCAACTGCGCGGTGCCCGCGGGCAACTGCTGGTGGGCGCCCACCTGGGCAATCTCGAGGTGTGCCGCGCACTGGCGGAGATCGGCGAGCGGGTCACCATGAACGTGCTGGTGCACACCAAGCACGCCGAGCAGTTCAACCGCTTGCTGGGGGAGGCCGGGGCAACCAACCTGCGGCTGATCCAGGTCAGCGAGCTGGACCCGCTGACCATGCTGCAGCTGCACGAGCGCCTGGAGCGTGGCGAATGGTTGGCGATCGCCGGTGATCGGGTGCCCCTGCACGGCGGGCGCAGCGTGACCGTGGACTTCCTCGGCCATCCGGCGGCGTTCCCGCAAGGCCCGTGGTTGCTGGCCGGCTTGCTGAAATGCCCGGTCAATCTGCTGCTGTGCCTGAAGCAACCCGCGGGCCACTACCGACTGACCCTCGAACCCTTCGCCGAGGCGATACTGTGGAAACGCAGCGAGCGCGAGCAGGTCATTCATCAGTGGGCTTCCCGTTATGCCGAACGCCTGAGTCACTATTGCCTGCAAGCGCCCCAACAATGGTTCAACTTCTACCCTTTCTGGAAAGCCGATGACGACGCCCACGCTTGAGCCGGTAACCTTCGGCGAACTCCCCTTGCGCATCGAGGACGTGCTGGCCCTGGCTAACCGCCAGGCCCCTGCGCGGCTGCAAAGCGACAGCGCCTACCGCGAGCGCATCGCCAAGGGCGCGCGGTTTCTCGATTCGTTGCTGGACAAGGAAGGCGTGATCTATGGCGTGACCACCGGTTACGGCGACTCCTGCGTGGTGGCGGTTCCGCTGCACCACGTCGAGGCCCTGCCCCGTCACCTGTACACCTTTCACGGCTGCGGCCTGGGCCAGTTGCTTGATGCCCAGGCCACCCGCGCCGTACTGGCCGCACGCTTGCAGTCGCTGTGCCATGGCGTCTCCGGGGTTCGCGTGGAACTGCTGGAGCGCCTGCAGGCGTTCCTCGACCAGGACATCCTGCCGCTGATCCCGCAGGAGGGTTCAGTGGGCGCCAGCGGTGACCTGACGCCGCTGTCCTACGTGGCCGCAACCCTGTCTGGGGAGCGTGAGGTGCTGTGGCGCGGTGAGCGCCGCACCTCGGCCGAGGTCCACCGCGAGCTCGGCTGGGCACCGCTGGTACTGCGCCCCAAGGAAGCCCTGGCGCTGATGAACGGCACCGCCGTGATGACCGGCCTGGCCTGCCTGGCCTTCGCCCGCGCCGACTACCTGCTGCAACTGGCCACGCGCATTACCGCGATGAATGTGGTCGCCCTGCAAGGCAACCCGGAACACTTCGACGAGCGCCTGTTCGCCGCCAAGCCCCACCCAGGGCAGATGCAAGTCGCCGCCTGGCTGCGCAAGGACCTGGCGATCGATGCGCCCACCGCGCCCCTGCATCGCTTGCAAGACCGCTACTCGCTGCGCTGCGCACCCCATGTGCTGGGCGTACTGGCGGACAGCCTGAACTGGCTGCGCTCGTTCATCGAGATTGAACTCAACAGCGCCAACGACAATCCGATCATCGATGCCGAAGCCGAGCGCGTGCTGCACGGCGGGCACTTCTACGGTGGGCACATCGCCTTCGCCATGGACAGCCTGAAGAACCTGGTGGCCAACGTCGCCGACCTGCTCGACCGTCAGCTCGCCTTGCTGGTGGACGAACGCTACAACCATGGTTTGCCGAGCAACCTGTCAGGCGCCAGCGCCGAGCGGGCCATGCTCAACCACGGCTTCAAGGCGGTGCAGATCGGCACCAGCGCCTGGACCGCCGAAGCGTTGAAAAACACCATGCCGGCCAGCGTGTTCTCGCGTTCCACCGAATGCCACAACCAGGACAAGGTGAGCATGGGCACCATTGCCGCCCGCGACGCGATCCGCGTGCTGGAGCTGACCGAGCAGGTCGCTGCCGCCACCTTGCTGGCCGCCCAGCAAGGGGTGTGGCTACGCGGCCAGGCAGCCGATGCCCGGCCATTGCCGCCAGCACTGGCGGCCATGCACGCGGAGCTGGCCAAGGACTTTGCCCCGGTGATCGAAGACCGCGCCCTGGAAGGCGAGTTGCGCCTGTGCCTGCAACGAATCGGCGAACAACACTGGAGGCTGCATGCGTAGCAAGGGAGTGCTGCACCACGACACCGAGATCCTCGTGCCGTTCTTTGACGTCGACAGCATGCACGTGGTCTGGCATGGCCATTACGTGAAGTACCTGGAGATCGCCCGCTGCGCCCTGCTCGACAGCCTGGGCCACAACTACAAGGCCATGCAGGAATCTGGCTACGCCTGGCCGGTGATCGACCTGCAGTTGCGCTACGTGCGCGGCGCCGTGTTCGGCCAGCGGCTGAATGTGCGGGCCAGCCTGGTGGAGTGGGAAAACCGCCTGAAGATCAACTACCTGATCAGCGACCTCGCCAGCGGCGAGCGCCTGACCCGTGCCTGCACGGTGCAGGTCGCCGTCGACCTGGCCAGCCGCGAGATGCAATTGGCCTCGCCGAAAGTGTTCACCGATGCCGTCACGAGAGCCCTCGAATGATGCACACCCCCCCTGTAGGAGCGAGCTCGCTCGCGAAAGTCGTCAACGATAACGCTGCACGCCTGGTATTGCGATGCGTCCTCAGGTTCTTCGCGAGCAAGCTCGCTCCTACCGGAATGGGGGTATTACTGAGCTTCAGCGCACAGGCATTCGACCTGCAACAGCTCAGCACTCAACTGGCCAAGCCCACGGTAATCCACGGCCAGTTCATTCAGGAAAAACACCTGCGCGCCCTACCCCAACCGTTGACCAGCCTGGGCAGCTTCGTGCTGGCCAAGGATCACGGCTTGCTCTGGTTGCTCAAGACTCCGCTGCAGCAGGACTACCGCATCACCGCCCAAGGCATCGCCCGGCGTGACGCCAACGGCTGGCAGATGCTGCCGGGCAAAAGCGCCGGTGCCGAGCAGAACCGTTTGTTCCTCGCGGTGCTGCAAGGTGACAGCAGCGGCCTGCAACGTGATTTCGAACTGGCGCTCAGTGGCGATGCACAGCGCTGGCACCTGACCCTGACCCCGCGTTCGCTGCTGCTCAAGCAGGTATTCCAGCAAATCAACATCGACGGCGGTGAACTGGTACAGCGCATCGAACTGCTCGAAACCCAGGGCGACAGCACCCTGCTGCGCATGCAGGACAGCACCGCCAATCAACCTCTCAGTGACGCGGAGCAACATGACTTTGCCCAGTGAACGCAGGCTGCCCTGGCTGTTCCTGGGCCTGCTGCTGGGCGTGCTCGCGCTCGGCGCCTGGCAATGGCGCGACGGCGCGCCCTTGTCGGCCAACCTCATGGAACTGGCGCCCGGCACCACTCCCGACGCGCTGGAACTGCGCGCCGAACAGCGCATGCAAGAACCGCTGAACCGGGAAATGCTGGTGCTGGTCGGCCATCAGCAGCGCAGTCAGGCCATCCAGATGGCGCAGACCCTCGGCGCTCAATGGCAGGCCAGCGGTCTGTTCGAAAAGGTCCAGTGGGATCTGCAAGCCGATCTGCCGGCCCTGCGCAGCCAACTGCTGTCAGGTCGCCTGGCCATGCTGTCGAAGACCGACCGGCAACAATTGCTGGAACAGCCGGACGCCTTTATCCAGCAACGCCTGCAAGCCCTGTTCGACCCCTTCAGCAGCTTTAGCCTGGTGCCCAGCCAGGACGACTGGCTGGGCCTGACCGGGCGTATCCAGAACAGCCAACCGCAGCGCGGCGTGGTGCAGCTGGACATCGGCAGTGGCGCATTGATTGCCGACGCCGACGGCAAGAGCTGGGTCCTGCTGCGGGCCCGCACCGCCGGCAATGCCTTCGACATGCAACTGCCGCTGCAAGTGGCCGGGCTGCTCGAACGCAGCCGCGAACAGGCCGCCAAGGCTGACGTGCAACTGCTCGCGGCCAGCGGCCTGCTGTATGCCGCTGCCGGTCAGCAGCAGGCGACCCGGGAGATGACCTGGGTCGGCGGCGGCGCCACCCTGGGGATCTTGCTCCTGCTGTTGCTGGCTTTCCGCCGCTGGCGGGTGCTGCTGGCGTTCGTCCCGGTGCTGGTGGGCATGTTGTTTGGCGCGGTGGCCTGTGTCGCGCTGTTTGGCCACATGCATGTGATGACCCTGGTCCTGGGTTCCAGCCTGATCGGGGTGGCGGTGGATTACCCACTGCATTACCTGTCCAAGAGCTGGAGCCTGAAACCCTGGCGCAGCTGGCCGGCCTTGCGCCTGACCTTGCCGGGGCTGACCCTGAGCCTGCTCACCAGTTGCATTGGCTACCTGGCCCTGGCCTGGACACCCTTCCCGGCCCTGACCCAGATCGCCGTGTTCTCGGCCGCCGGACTGCTCGGCGCCTATCTGTCGGCGGTGTGCCTGCTGCCGGCGCTGCTCAAGGGCCTGGAGCTGAACCCGGCGCAGTGGCCGCTGCGGATCTGCGAAGGACTGCTGAACCTGCGCGAAGCCCTGCTCAAACACTTGCGCACCCCCGTGTTGCTCGCGCTGCTGCTCGCCTTCTGTGTCGGTGGCCTGTTGCAACTGCACACGCGCAACGACATTCGCCAATGGGTCGGAGCGCCCGCGCAACTCACCGAAGAGGCGCGGACCATCGCGCAGATCACCGGCTTTCAGCCCACCAGTCAGTTTTTCCTGGTGCGGGCCGCCAACCAGGAGCAATTGCTCGAGCGCCAGAGCGCCTTGAGCGAACGCCTGGAGCAACTGGTCAACCTGGAAAAACTCCAGGGTTTCCTCGCGCTCGATCAACTGGTCAGTGCCACCAGCGTGCAGCAGCAGGTGCGCGAGGCGTTGGCCAAGCTGCCCCAGCACTGGCAACCCTTGCTGGCCCTCGGCATCTCGAACGAGGCGCTGCAGGCAGAACTGGCGGCGTTGCAGGCACTGCCGCTGCAGGATATCGATGCCGCGCTGCTGGGGCCGCTGGCTGAACCCTACCGCACCCTCTGGCTGGGCCCAAACGCCGAGGGCGTAGCGGCCATGGTCAGCCTGCAAGGCTTGAACGACCCAGCATTACTGCGGGTGCAGACCCAGGACTTGCCCGGCGTGGTGCTGGTGGATCGCCTCGGCGACCTGAACCAGGTATTCGCCGCCACGCAAATCAGCGCCGCCGAGTTGAAGCTCGCTTCCTGCGTGCTGATCGTGCTGGTGCTGATTCTGCCCTTTGGCCTGGGCGGTGCCCTGCGCATCGTCCTCCTGCCGTTGCTGGCCGCCTTGTGCAGCCTGGCCAGCCTGGGCTGGCTGGGGCAACCCTTGACCCTGTTCAGCCTGTTCGGCCTGCTGCTGGTAACGGCGATCAGCGTCGACTACGCGATCCTGATGCGCGAACAGGTGGGTGGCGCGGCGGTGAGCCTGCTAGGCACCCTGCTGGCGGCGCTGACCACCTGGCTGTCGTTCGGCCTGCTGGCGGTGTCCAGCACCCCGGCGGTGAGCAACTTCGGCCTGGCGGTGAGCCTGGGGCTGGTGTTCAGCTTCATCCTCGCGCCGTGGGCGGGAAGCCAGGCCCACACGGCGCCACGCCGGGAGCCGCAAGCATGCTGATTGCCCTGTTCTGGCTCCTGGCCCTGGCGCTGTTCGCCGCGGCCACCTACCTCGGCCGACACCTGGGCCTGATTCCGATCGTCAGCCAGTTGCTGCTGGCCACCTTTGGCCTGCCGTTGCTGATGTACTTCTGGATCGAGCCGGGCTGGCAGCTCACGGGTGCCGAACTGATTGGCCCCGGGTGGCTGAAAAACCTCTACAGCCTGGGTTTTGCCTTACTGCTGGGGCATATCCTCAGCGACGTGATCGACCTGCGCCTGGACCGCCAGAGCCTGAAAATCGCCCTGCCGAGCTTTTGCCTGCCCTTCGCCTGCGGCCTGGCCACGGCCATCTGGCTGCTGCCAGCGCAACCCTGGATCAGTTCCCTGGCGGTCGGCCTGCTGTTCGCGATCACCGCGATCCCGGTGCTGTACCTGTACCTGCGCCACATCGGCTATCCCGCGGCTGCGACCCGACGCCTGGTGCAAACGGCGATCCTCATCGACTTGACCTGCTGGACCCTGTTCGCCGTAGCCCAGGGCAGCCTGCACCTGAGCAGCCTGTTGCTGCCGTTGGCCGGTGCGTGCACGCCGCTGCTCCTGCGCCTGCTCGGGCTGCGCCAGCCGCTGATCTACAGCGCCGGGTTTTTCCTGTTGCTGGTAGTGGCCGAGCACTACAAGCTCAACGCCCTGATTCTCGGCATCGGCTACCTGCTGTTGATGGCCACCATGAAAATCGCGCTGGTGCTGCCCCTGCCGGCGGTGTGGATGAACCGTGTGCAGACCTGGATCGCCATCCCGCTGATCCTGACCTTCGGCATTGTGCAGATCGACGTGCACAGCGCCCTCGACAGCCTGGGCTGGGGTCAATTGCTGGCCTTGCTGCTGTTGCCGATCGCCAGCAAATTGCTCGGCAACTGGCTGGGCCTGGGCTGGGCCGGACTATCCTTTGCAGGTGCCAGCCGTTGGCGCGAATCTGTGCTGCTGAATATTCGCGGGTTGAGCGAGATCGTCTTTCTCAACCTGCTGCTGCAACAACAGCTCATCAGTGGCGCGCTGTACTTCGCGCTGATGCTGATGGGTCTCGTCGCGACGCTACTGCCGGCCTTGCTCGGCATGCACCGCGCCCCCGGAAATAGCGCCGCTACGGCAAGGAGTCCACGTGCCAACCGTTGAAATAGAACAGCGTCAGGTAGTGATCATCGGCGCCGGCCCCTCGGGGGCGATTGCCGCCGCGCTGCTCAAGCGCAAGGGCCACGATGTGCTGGTCATCGAACGCCAGCATTTCCCGCGATTTTCCATCGGCGAGAGCCTGCTGTGTCACTGCCTGGACTTCGTCGAAGAAGCCGGCATGCTCGATGCGGTCAACGCCGCCGGGTTCCAGCTGAAGAACGGCGCCGCCTTCGCCTGGGGCGAGCACTACAGCGCCTTCGACTTTGGTGACACCTTCACCGCCGGCAAGCCGACCACCTTTCAGGTGCAGCGCGCCGACTTCGACAAGTTGCTGGCCGACCAGGCCGCCTTGCAAGGGGTGGAAATCCGCTACGGCGAGGCCATCGTCAGCGTCGATGTCGAGCGCCCGCAACCCCTCCTGCAGGTACTGCGCGAGGACGGCAGCCAGTACCTCGTGCAAGCCGCCTTCATCCTCGACGCCAGTGGCTACGGCCGCGTGCTGCCGCGTTTGCTCGACCTCGAAGTGGCGTCGAACTTTCCGCTGCGCCAGGCAGTGTTCACCCACGTGCAGGACCGGATCGACAGCCCGGCGTTCGAGCGCGAGAAAATCCTCATCACTACCCACCCGACCCAACGCGATATCTGGTTCTGGACCATCCCGTTCAGCAATGGCCGCTGCTCGGTGGGCGTGGTCGCGGCCGCCGAGCATTTCGCCGGGCGCAGCGCCGACCTGGATGCCTGCCTGCAAGGCTTCATCGCCGAAACCCCGAGCCTGGCCAAGGTTCTGCAAAACGCCGTGTGGGACACCGAGGCCCGGACCATCGGCGGCTACTCGGCCAACGTCAAGACCTTGCACGGGCCGGGGTTTGCCCTGCTGGGCAATGCCGCGGAGTTCCTCGACCCGGTGTTTTCCTCCGGCGTGACCATCGCCATGCGCTCGGCGAGCATGGCCGCCGCGGTCCTCGATCGCCAACTACAGGGGCACAGCGTCGATTGGCAACGCGAGTTCGCCGACCCCCTCAAACGCGGGGTCGACACCTTCCGCTGCTATGTCGAAGGCTGGTACAACGGCACCTTCCAGGATGTGATCTACCACCAGGGCGGCACCGTGGAGATCCGCCGCATGATCAGCGCGATCCTCGCCGGCTATGCCTGGGACGAACGCAATCCGTTTGTCAGCGAGGCCCGGCGCCGGCTGAAAATGATCTCGCAGTTCTGTGCCCGGGATGCCACATGAGCCAGCGTGACCTTGTCGCTCGCCTGATGCTGCTGGGTGCTGCCTTGCTGCTGAGCGCATGCGCAGGCCAACCACCTCTGCCCGCGGGGCAACCGGCGTTGGCGCTGCCGCTGCAACTGCACGTGCAACAATCGCAGGACCAGCAACGCCAGGATTGGGTGCTGGTGATCCAGCGTGAAGAACCCGGGATTCGCTGGTCAATGATGGACTTGCTGGGTATCCCCCAGGCACGCCAGAAACTGGTCAACGGCCAGTGGCAGGCTGACGGCCTGCTGCCGCCCAACCCGCAAGCCCGGGAGTTGTTCGCCGCGTTACTGTTTGCCCTGACGCCGCCAGACCAGTTGCAAGCCAACTACCCCAGCGCCTGGCAGCATGGCGCGCAACGTTCGCTGCCCACGCGCTGGGACGTACGTTATGCCCAGCCCCTGAACTTTCAGCTCAGCCTGCCCCAGGGCCCGACCTATCAGGTCACGCCACTTCGCGGGGACACCCCATGACGGCTTACCTCAACGCCCTCGGGCTGGTCTGCAGCCTCGGTCGCGGGCAGCAGGAAGTCGCGCGCAACCTGTTCGCCGGGGACGGCTCGGGGATGCGTGTCGAGTCGGGCTGGGTGCCACAGCGCGCCCTGCCGGTGGCGGCAGTCCAGGGTGAACTGGCAGCCATTCCCGCTCATCTGCGCCAGCACGCCAGTCGCAATAATCAGCTGTTGCTGGAAGCGGCGCTGCAGATCCGTGCCGACATCGACCAGGTCATCCAACGCTACGGAGCGCAGCGTATAGCAGTGGTGTTGGGCACCAGCACCTCAGGGATCGACGAAGCCAGCCAGGGCCTGGCCACCTATCTGCGGGACCGGCGATTCCCCGCAGACTATGACTACCGGCAACAGGAACTGGGCGCCCCGGCGGACTTCCTCGCCGACTGGCTGCAACTGCGCGGCCCGGCCTATGTGATTTCCACCGCCTGCACCTCCAGCGCCCGCGCCCTGCTGAGCGCCCAGCGCCTGCTCGACCAGGACCTGTGCGACGCGGTGCTGTGCGGCGGCGTCGACAGCCTGTGCAAGCTGACGCTCAACGGTTTTTCGGCCCTGGAAGCGGTGTCCGAACAACGCTGCAATCCGTTCTCCGTGAACCGCAATGGCATCAACATCGGCGAGGCGGCGGTACTGTTCCTGATGACCCGCTGTGCCAATGAGCAACCGACGCTGGCCCTGCTCGGTGGCGGCGCCAGTTCCGATGCACACCATATTTCCGCCCCCGAGCCCTCCGGTCGCGGCGCGCGGCAAGCGATGCACAAAGCCCTCGACCGTGCCGGCCTGCAGCCCGGGCAGATCAGCTACCTGAACCTGCACGGCACCGCGACCCAGCACAACGATGCGATGGAAAGCCAGGCCGTGGCCAGTCTGTTCCCGGCCGGCGTACCGTGCTCCTCGACCAAGCCCCTGACCGGCCACACCCTGGGTGCCGCCGGCGCCCTGGAAGCAGCGTTCTGCTGGCTGAGCCTGGGCGCGGACAACCCCGGCCGCGTCCTGCCTCCTCACCTCTGGGACGGCCAGCCGGACCCAGGGCTGCCAGCACTGCAATGGGTGACGCCGACCGATCGCCTGGCGTCCATTGGTCCGCGCTACCTGATGAGCAACTCCTTCGCCTTCGGTGGCAACAACGTCAGCCTGATTATCGGAGACGCACCATGATTGACTGGCCGCTCGCCGAACTGCTGCCCCACGCTGGCGACATGATCCTCATCGACCGGGTCCTGGGGTTCGACGAAGAACAGATTCACACCCAACTGACGGTCAAGCCCGACGGCCTGTTCAACCATCCGGACGGCAGCCTGCCAGCCTGGGTCGGCATCGAGCTGATGGCCCAGAGCGTCGCCGCCTTTGCCGGTTGCCAGGCCCGGCGGCGCGGCAATCCCGTGGAGCTGGGGTTCCTGCTCGGTACCCGCAAGTTCGAATGCAACGTCGAGCAGTTCCCGGCCGGCACCGAACTGACCATCCACGCAATCCGCTCCCTGGAAGACGACAACGGCATGGGCGTGTTCGAATGCCATATCCACGGCACCGGCATTCACGCCAGTGCTCGCCTGAATGTGTTCCGCCCGCCCCAGGCGGCTCAATATCTCGATCAATCCAAGGAGTCCAGTGATGACTGAATTCGTACTGGTCACCGGCTCCAGCCGTGGCATCGGCCGCGCCATCGCCCTGCGCCTGGCGCAGGCCGGGCATGACATCGTGGTCCACTGCCGCAGCGGTCGCGCCGAGGCCGACGCGGTCCAGGCCGAGATCGAGGCCCTCGGCCGGCGCGCCCGGGTCCTGCAGTTCGACGTCGCCGACCGCGCCCGGTGCAAAACCGTGCTGGAGGCCGATGTCGAGGCCCATGGCGCCTACTACGGCGTGGTGCTCAACGCCGGACTGACCCGCGACGGTGCATTTCCCGCCCTGAGCGAAGAAGATTGGGACCAGGTCATGCGCACCAATCTCGACGGCTTCTACAACGTACTGCACCCGGTGATGATGCCGATGATCCGCCGCCGCGCCGCCGGCCGGATCGTCTGTATCACGTCGGTGTCGGGCTTGATCGGCAATCGCGGGCAGGTCAACTACAGTGCCTCCAAGGCCGGTCTGATCGGCGCGGCAAAAGCATTGGCGATCGAACTGGGCAAGCGCAAAATCACCGTCAACTGCGTCGCACCCGGCCTGATCGACACAGCCATGCTCGATGACAACGTGCCGGTGGAAGAACTGATGAAAATGATCCCCGCACAACGCCTGGGCACCCCACAGGAAGTGGCTGGCGCGGTGAACTTCCTGATGTCGGCGGAAGCCTCGTACATCACCCGCCAGGTACTGGCCGTCAATGGAGGCCTGTGTTGATGAAGCGCGTCGTCGTCACCGGCATGGCCGGCATCACCTCCCTGGGTAACGACTGGGCAACCATCGCCGGCCACTTCAAGGCCAACCACAGCGGCATCCGGCGCATGCACGAGTGGGATCGGTTCACCGAGCTGAACACCCGGCTGGCCGGCCCCATCGATGACTTCAAGGTGCCGGCCCACTGGACCCGCAAACAGCTGCGCAGTATGGGCCGGGTGTCCCGCCTGGCAGTTGGCGCGGCCGAACGGGCCCTGGCCGACGCTGGCCTGCTAGGTGACGAGTCGATCAAGGACGGGCGCATGGGTGTGGCCTGCGGCTCATCCACCGGCAGCACCGACGAGATCAAGGCCTTCGGCAACATGCTGCTCAACTCGGTGGCCGAAGGGCTCAACGCCAACTCCTACGTGCGCATGATGCCGCACACCACGGCAGCCAATATCAGCATCTTTTTCGGCCTCACCGGGCGCCTGATCCCCACGTCCAGCGCTTGCACCAGCGGCAGCCAGGGCATCGGCTACGCCTATGAGGCGATCAAGTTCGGACGCTTGCCGTTGATGCTCGCCGGCGGCGCCGAAGAGCTGTGCCCGACCGAGGCCATGGTGTTCGATGCGCTCTACGCCACCAGCCTGAAAAACGATGCGCCGCAATCCAGCCCACGGCCCTACGACACTGCGCGCGACGGCCTGGTGATCGGTGAGGGTGGCGGCATGCTGGTGCTTGAAGAACTTGAGCACGCGCTGGCTCGTGGTGCGCATATCCACGCCGAAGTCGTCGGTTTCGGCAGCAACGCCGACGGTCAACACACCACCCGTCCAGAACAGAGCACCATGCGCCGGGCCATGGAGTTGGCGCTAGAGGACGCCGGCCTGGAGCCAGCAGCGATCGGCTACGTAAACGGCCACGGCACCGCCACCGAACAGGGTGACATCGCCGAAACCCTGGCCACCAGCAGCCTGTTCGGCAACCGCATGCCCATCAGCTCGCAAAAGAGTTTCCTGGGCCACACCCTGGGCGCCTGCGGTGCCCTGGAGTCCTGGTTCAGCATTGAAATGCTCAACAGCGACGAATACGCCCACACCTTCAACCTCGACCACGTCGATCCCCAGTGCGGCGCGCTGGACTACCTGCGTGGCGAGTTCCGGCAGATGTGCAACCAGTACGTGATGAACAATAATTTTGCGTTTGGCGGGGTGAATACTTCGTTGATTTTCAAGCGCTGGTCCATGCACTCGGGAGCTGGCTTGCCAGCGGCATAACGGTGGCCATTGTTTCGCTGGCAATCGAGCGCCAGAGGGATCGTGCAAGTGGTGGCCAGCTGTTAAATACTGTTGCCGCGATATCGCTCACAGGAAAGAGCATATTGCGGCAAGTGTAGACCGGGTAAGATCCTCTGTCTTTTGTTTCAGTGTTACACTTATTTTGTAAATTCAGGTTATATTGAACACAATGATCTGCGGATAAGGACTTCTATAATGTATACAATCAGATACTTAGCAAGTTTGGGCTTGGTTGTTATCGGCTGCTCCATGGGATACACAATGATTATTGTGTGGGGAATAACAAAAATATTTCCCTTAAATGGCACTACTTATTGGATTGTCAATGGCATTGTGTTCACTATCATTGTTACCGCGAGTTTGCGCTTTTATATTCCAAGACTTCGTAAGATTTGGTAGTCACCGTCGCTCCTCACGCCATTTGCTTTCCATTTCCGACCCGTCCTTTGAAACCAAAGAATTAATTGTAATTGAATCAACTAGCGCCTCAAAAAACAAAGCCAACTTACCAGATTGCTGGTAGGCCGACTCGTAATTCAGTGGATCTCGCCTGAAAAGCTGTACAGAATCCACCTTGCGTACTGGTCGCATCATACCGCCAGCAGACAAAATCAAGTCGATGGTTCCATATGCTACATCCCCCTTATAATCATCCCCCATAAATGATGCATAGGCGCGCCTAGTAGGCCCCCGTACTGTTTGGGCGGCAGGACCGTTATAAATATTCATCCCTCCTTCGTAAATATTATTAACTCCATGCGCGACGAAAAATGCACCGAGCGGTGCTGCCAATCCATATGAAGCCCCCGTAATGGCAACTCCTACTTCAACCTGCATGGCACCTGCAACAACCCCAACTCCGTTTTGAGCATAAAAAAGGTAAGCGCACCATAAACCCCACATTCAAAGTCATCACCTGATCCCCGATGCTGTGCTCCCGATTCCTTTCCGGAGCCAGCACCTCATGATGCGTCCCGACGCAAAAGTCGATAAAGTCTATCTCTATCCCAAGCCCGTCGACTTCCGAAAATCCATCGACGGCCTCGCCGCTCTGGTCGAACTGGACATCAAGGTCGCGGTGTTTGACCCGGTGCTTTTCGTGTTCCTCAACAAGCCTCGCAACCGAGTGAAGATTTTGTATTGGGAGCGCAACGGCTTTTGCCTTTGGCTAAAGCGGCTGGAATCCGAGCGCTTCAAAACATCGCCGGATTGTTCGGATGAAGCCATCGTACTGACGGTTCAAGAACTCAACTGGTTACTGGACGGTTTTGATTTGTGGCGCAACCGTCCGCATCAAGTTTTGACGCCTCGATTCGTCGCTTGATTCGGTATAATCCAGGGCATGATTTCCATGTCCAAAGACCTTCCTGACGACCCTGTTTTGCTCAAGCGACTGCTTGAGCAAATGCTGAGTGAGCGCGAGTCGGATAAGGGCAAAATCGTTCATCTCGAAGAAGAAAACGCGCTGTTGCGTCAGCGCCTTTTCGGGCGCAAGTCAGAGCAAACAGCCGATCCTGCGACCCCGCAAATGGCCTTGTTCAACGAAGCTGAAAGCGTCGACGAAGCGGTTGAAGAAGAGGTCGTAGCGCCGACCAAGCGACGGGGCAAACGCAAGCCTCTGCCCGCCGATCTTCCGCGTATCGAAGTCATTCACGAACTGCCCGAGCACGAGCTGACCTGCGCCTGCGGTTGCCGCAAGCACGCCATTGGCGAGGAAATCAGCGAGCAGCTGGAGATCGTGCCGATGCAAATCCGCGTGATCAAACATGTGCGCAAGGTCTACGGTTGCCGCGATTGCGAAACCGCACCGGTTACCGCAGACAAGCCTGCGCAACTGATCGAAAAGAGCATGGCCAGCCCCAGTGTGTTGGCGATGTTGCTGACGACCAAATACGTCGACGGTTTGCCGCTGCATCGCTTCGAAAAAGTCCTCGGTCGCCACGGCGTCGATATTCCACGCCAGACCTTGGCGCGCTGGGTTATCCAGTGCGGCGAACACCTGCAGCCCTTGATCAATTTGATGCGGGATCGGCTGCTGGAAAGTCGTGTGATCCACTGCGATGAAACGCGTGTCCAAGTGATGAAAGAGCCTGATCGAGACCCCGCCAGCCAATCCTGGATGTGGGTGCAAACCGGCGGGCCGCCGAATCAGCCGGTGATCCTTTTTGACTACTCGACCAGTCGGGCGCAGGAGGTTCCGTCGCGCCTGCTCGAAGGTTATCGCGGTTACCTGATGACCGACGATTACGCCGGTTATAACGCCTTGGGTGCGCAATCCGGTGTCGAACGTTTAGGCTGTTGGGCACATGCGCGACGCAAGTTTGTCGAGGCGCAAAAGGTGCAGCCTAAGGGCAAAACCGGGCGTGCGGATATCGCCCTGAATCTGATCAACAAGCTGTACGGTATCGAGCGAGATTTAAAAGAAGTCGGCGATGAACATCGCCATGAAAGCCGACAGCAAAACAGCCTGCTGGTGTTGGCCCAGTTGCACACATGGCTGGAGAAAACCCAGCCACAAGTGACGGCGCAAAATGCACTGGGCAAAGCCATCAGCTACCTGGCCAGCAACTGGATCAAGTTGGTGCGCTACACCGAAGCCGGTTACTTGCCGATCGACAACAATGCGGCCGAGCGTGCGATCCGGCCCTTCGTTATCGGACGCAAGAATTGGCTGTTCAGCGACACGCCCAAAGGCGCGACGGCCAGCGCTCAACTTTACAGCCTGGTCGAGACGACTAAAGCCAACGGCCAAGAGCCCTATGCGTGGCTGCGCCACGCACTTGAACGCCTGCCACAGGCAACCTCGGTTGAAGATTACGAAGCCTTACTGCCTTGGAACTGCTCGTTCGCATCGCACCGCTAAGCGCGCCGCCTATTTTTGAATAGGTGGGGTTCATGGAACGCTTACGAAACCTGGGCACTGGCCGATCATTACAATCAGTTGGACTTGATTCGCCATCACACACTGACTTGCTACAACGGACTCAAGGGGAGTGGATGCGCCAACTGCGACGCCTGCAATCTACGCGCAGCAGGACTGAGGGTTTTCTTGGAAAACTCTACGGACACCAAAAACAGTCTGAAAATAAAATTACAATAGATAAAAAAGAACTACGGGAGTGGAATACCCTCTCCCTTCTTTATGCAACCTGACTACCTGCGACATACCTTTTAAACAATGACCTTGCTCCATAGGCAGGCAATACATTAAAAACAGCAAAACACATTTTGATAGCTATCTGTATATAAATTATCTTTAGGATATCTCCATTATCCATAGAGCCGTAAAATGCGATAAAGCAAAAAATGAAGCTATCTATTATCACTGCAAAAAAAGTACTGAAAAACACACGCAAAAACAAAAACCTGGAATTTGTAAGTTCCTTTATCTTACACAGCAGATAGGAATTTACATATTCAGAAAAAAGGAAAGAAACAGATGACGCTACTAATGCAGACGAGACATGACCAATAACTTCACCATAGGGCACATCAAGCTTCCAACCAGCTAGTCCTGGGAGATAGCTAGTGGCAGCAAGCAGAAAAAGAATAAAGGCATTACTTGCAAAAGCAAACAATATCGCCCTCCTTGCCAGCCGAAGCCCATAAGACTCATTCAACAGATCAACTATTAAAAACGTCAAAGGGTAAAGGAAAACACCAGGAGTAACAACGACATCAAAATATTCTAAATACACAAGCTTTGCCGAGGCGACATTAGTAAAGATATAAAGCGCAAACAGCGCTAGATTGAGCGCAACATAAGTCATCCACGACCGCTCATGGCGATCACTTATTTCATAGGCCGTCAATACTGTCCCTCCAGAATAAAATTTCCGATAAACATCTTTTATTTCACGCTTATTCAAATCATCCAACACATCACTTTTCAACAAATTACCCAATTCTATCTTAAAAATTTTCCCCGTAGAAAGGACCATAATCACAGCAAGCCCTTTACTGCTCTCAAACCCCAAAAGTTTGTACTTTCCACCTTCCGAATCACTAACCATTAAACCTCTCCTCTACTATATCTCCTATAATACAAAAAATATCCGAGTCAAAATCTGACCCTCTGACGACAGATATTCTCTCTGTTCTTATGTCGTATACTAGTTTTTCGCCATTGCTACTCGACACGCCTTTCTTCACTATCAATAGATCTCCTGATTCGTTTGCCCCTCCCATATCACTCTCCAGAAGCACACCAATTAGATTACTTGCCACTCCAAAGTAATATGTCAACGGATGAGAGATGATCAACTCACCGATTCTTTTATCAAAACTTTTAATCAGCAAGCTTTCTTTTATTATTGGCACTGCCGCGGGATTCATATTCCCACGCAACGACACACTGCTTTCTATTATTTCTTTTTCCTCAAAGTCAACAGTTTCTAACTCCTTGTAAGACACCCCAAAAAAATCTGATATTTTGCGAATAGTCGACTGTTGTACATTGACTACCCGCCCCTCCAGAATATTGTAGATGGTTGTCCTGGTTAAACCGCTGGAATTGCACAAAGACAGCCGAGTTTCTCCACGACTCTTTATGAGATATTTAATATTATTCTTTAAGTTTTCGGTTTTTTCTTTCTTATACATCAAATAGCCACCAATTACTTATTGTTTCAACAAGCCGCACGGCCTTTCCAAATGACACCGAAGACTATTCTGTGTGAGACCACGCCCACCTCTCAGCCCCCTGATCAAAAACCACTATTACAAACACATCGCCCTGTCGTCAAATGATGCTCCCAACTTCCACTTTCCAACAGCACCTTACTCAACGAATTATAACTACACACCAAAAAGGAATCTTCCTACCTAAATAGGAGACGTCGATACACGCACGCTCAGCGCAAACAAGCTGATGAAAAGCCGCGCCTACCGACATAGCCGTACTAACAGCCAGATTTGAATCATTCAATTACACAGATGTTAATTTAATTGATTAATTTAATTGAATTTTCTGGTATTACTTCTTGCACATCAGATCTAGAAGCCACTAACCCATCCTGTTTGCCAGCATGGGACTAATGCTTTCATAAGCCTTGCAAGGAGCTCCGGTATGAAAACAAACACCCCCCATGTATCGACATCACCAAGAGCCACCTCTGTCGATACGGTCGATCTGTCAAAGATCTGCGAGTTCAGCGGGCGCACCGTCAGCGCGCACCTGCGCCACCCTGGCCGCATTGACCCTGTCAGCCATGTTTTCACCATCATCCCCAATGTCGACACCGAATCTCTGCTCTGTCACGCCAGTGAAACCCTCGCCTCCCTGGATGCCATGAGCAGCGACCTGGCCTACGAACTGGAAGGCTCGCGCCGCAATGTAGCGTTGGCCATAAATCAACTGGCCGTGTTGGGTGAGTTACTGGTAAATCGGGTTCTGGACAACTTGGAACGGTCCGATGGAATACCTGAGGCTGTGCCTAAAAATTCCAGTTACAAGTGATCGGCTTCTTTACCCAATGGAGGTTTTGTCATGGATCGATATATGCCTGTCACCGGCATCGAGTGCACCATTGCATCGCTGCTGATCGACACTGAAGCACCACTAGACGTTTTGCACGAAATAGCCGCCTACCGCATCCGTACTGCAACTCAGCTGTTGGAAGGTTTCGCGTCTAGCGAGGGCGTTTACAGTGAACTGGCGCGAGTACTAGTGACTTCATTGCGCGATGGATGTGATTTGTTGGATGTCATCGGGCGACGATTACAGTTGCAGGTTTCGGCTTAGTACAGAACAAGGGCGGGCTCACGGAGATCGCCCACTGCCTCAACTTTCGCGGCGCCGACTTCGGCTTCCGCGAGCTGATGTGAGATTGCCGCTCCCTGCGATATCGCCGCCTAAGCCTCATCGACCTTGCGCGTCAGTAGCTCGACAAACGCCTTGGCCATCGGTGACTTCTGGTCCTTGCGCTGTACCAGCCATACCGCCGACATGGCCAGGGGATCGAGTAGCGGTCGGTAGACCACGCCGTCGATGCGCATCCGCTGGTAGGACGCCGGCAGTACCGAGACTCCCAGCCCCGCCGCTACCAGGCCGATGATGGTCATGGCCTCGCCGGCTTCCTGGGCAAAGTGCGGGCTGAAGCCGGCGTCGCGTGCCAGGCTCAGCAGTTGCGCGTAGAGGCCGCTGCCGTAGCTGCGCGGAAAGAACACGAACGGTTCATGGGCCAGCGCCGACAGAAACAGGCCCTCCTCACTGCCCACCGATAACGGGTCCTTGGCACTGAGTACCGCCACCAGCGGCTCGCGGGTCAGCTCGACCACCTCCAGCGAGTCCGGCAGCGGCAACGGCCGCATGATGCCGACCTGGATCGACTCGTCCACCAGTGCATCGGCGACCTGGGTGCTGCTCATTTCCCGCAGGTTCAGGTGCACGGCCGGGAAGCGCTGGCGAAAGGCAAAGATGGCTTGGGGGATGGTTGAGTTGAACGGCGCCGATGAGGTGAAGCCGATCTTCAACTCCCCCAGCTCGCCGAGTTGAGCGCGGCGCGCCACATCGGCGGCTTTGTCGACCTGGGCCAGTACCAGCCGCGCCTCTTCGAGGAATAGCCGGCCAGCTTCGCTGAGTTCGACCCGACGATTGGTACGCTCGAACAGACGCGCCCCGACCTCTTGTTCCAGCACCTGGATCTGCTGGCTCAGTGGCGGTTGGGAGATGCCCAACACCTGTGCCGCGCGGCCGAAATGCAGTTCTTCGGCGACGGCGATGAAGTAGCGCAGATGGCGCAATTCCATGAAAACTCCATTAGGTCGTAAAACCTCTTAAACAGGTCGAACAATATATTGGATAGAAACATTAGCCAGCTATATGCTTTTTTCATTGCCTGCCCGGCCGTGCACTCCCGAGGTCCCCCGTGAAAACTGCTGTTGCGCCACTCGCCCATGATCTTCCGCCTGCCGCACAGGCCCCCGGGGTCGCCCAACTGCATGAGGTGTACATCGAAAAAGGTACGCCGATGTTCCTGCGCACGGTGCTCGCGCTGTTCAGCGGCGGCTTCGCCACCTTTGCCTTGCTGTACTGCGTGCAGCCGATGATGCCGCTGTTTTCCCATGAGTTCTCGATCAATGCCGCGCAGAGCAGCCTGATTCTCTCGGTGTCCACCGGCATGCTCGCCATCGGCCTGTTGATCACCGGCCCCCTGTCCGACCGCATCGGCCGCAAACCGGTGATGGTCGCAGCGTTGTTCGCCGCCGCGCTGTGCACCCTGGGCAGCGCCCTGATGCCGACCTGGGAGGGCATCCTGCTGATGCGCGCGCTGACCGGCCTGGCCCTGAGCGGCCTGGCGGCGGTGGCGATGACCTACCTCAGTGAAGAGATCCATCCACAGCACATCGGCCTGGCAATGGGCCTGTACATCGGCGGCAACGCCATTGGCGGCATGTGCGGCCGACTGATAGTCGGGGTGCTGATCGACTTCGTCAGCTGGCACACGGCGATGCTGGTGATTGGCGGGCTGGCGCTGATCGCCGCGGCGGTGTTCTGGAAGATCCTCCCCGAATCGCGCAACTTCCGCGCGCGCTCGCTGCACCCACGCAGCTTGCTCGATGGCTTCACCATGCATTTTCGCGACGCCGGCCTGCCGCTGCTGTTCCTCGAAGCCTTTGTGCTGATGGGCGCCTTCGTCACGCTGTTCAACTACATCGGCTATCGCCTGCTGGCCGCGCCGTACCACATGGACCAGGCCTTGGTCGGGCTGCTGTCGGTGGTGTACCTGTCGGGCATCTACAGTTCGGCGAAGATCGGCTCCCTGGCCGATCGCCTGGGTCGGCGCAAGGTGCTCTGGGGCACCATCGTGCTGATGCTTGGCGGGTTGGCCGTGACCATGCTCAGCCCGTTGCCACTGGTGATCGTCGGCATGCTGATCTTCACCTTCGGCTTCTTCGGCGCACACTCGGTGGCCAGCAGCTGGATCGGCCGCCGCGCCACCAAGGCCAAGGGCCAGGCATCGTCGCTGTACCTGTTCAGCTACTACGCCGGGGGAAGCATCGCCGGTACGGTGGGCGGCGTGTTCTGGCACCAGGGCGGCTGGAACGGGATCGGGTTGTTCATCGGCACGCTGCTGGTGATTGCGCTGCTGGTCGCGTTGAAGCTGGCGAAGTTGCCGACCCTGGCGGAGAGCGCCAAGCCCTGACGCAAAAAAGGGCCGCATGCCGGCCCTTGGGGAAAAACTCGGTCTTAATTGAGGATTTCCACCCGATCGACATCGATCTCACGCTTGAGCAAGCCCTTTTCCACTTCACCGGTCAGCTTGACCCGGGTTTTGTCGTTGAAGGCGACCGCAGGTAGATCCTCATCATCGATCTCAACGGTGACCGTACCGCTGGAATCCTTGAACTCGTATTTGTCGTCGTTGTTCAGCTTCTTCACCACAAAACCCTGCAGGACGACTGGCGTGTCGTCAGCCGCTTCGTTGGCCGCGGCCACCGTGGTGATGGGCTCGGCACCCGGCCCGGTGTAACCGGCAGCCAGGACCGCGGTGCTGAACAGGGGGGCAACGAGCAGAACGAGGTAGCGTGCTTTCATGGCGATGATTCCATCTGGATTTCGATGGACCCAGCGTAAACAGGCTCGCTGAATTGAAACTTAATCTGCGCGCAAAAAAATGCCCGGCAAGCGCCGGGCGTTTTTTATCGGGTCATGATCACTCGTGATACTGCGCCGACAACTCGTGCACCGCGCGCAGGAAGGCACCGGCGTGTTCCGGATCGACTTCCGGGGTGATGCCGTGGCCGAGGTTGAACACGTGGCCGCTGCCTTTGCCGTAGCTGGCGAGGATTCGCCCGACTTCGCTGCGGATTGCTTCTGGCTTGGCGTACAGCACGGTCGGGTCCATGTTGCCTTGCAGGGCTACCTTGCTGCCGACGCGGTCACGGGCGCTGCCGATATCGCAGGTCCAGTCCAGGCCCAATGCATCAGCGCCAGTGTCGGCGATGCTTTCCAGCCACAGGCCGCCGCTCTTGGTGAACAGGATCACTGGCACTTTACGGCCTTCGTGCTCACGGATCAGGCCGTTGACGATCTTGCGCATGTAGGCCAGGGAGAACTCCTGGTACGCCGCCGCCGACAGGGCGCCACCCCAGCTGTCGAAGATCTGCACTGCTTGTGCGCCGGCCATGATCTGCCCGTTGAGGTAGCTGGTGACCGTCTGCGCGAGCTTGTCCAGCAGCAGGTGCAGGGCTTGCGGGTTGTCATAGAGCATGGTTTTGGTCTTGCGGTAGTCTTTCGACGAGCCGCCTTCAACCATGTAGGTGGCCAGGGTCCAGGGGCTGCCGGCAAAGCCGATCAGCGGCACGCGGCCGTTGAGCTCGCGGCGGATGGTGCTGACTGCGTCCATCACGTAGCCGAGGTCTTTGTGCGGATCAGGAATCGGCAGGGCTTCGATGTCGGCCAGGGTGCTGACGACTTTCTTGAAGCGCGGACCTTCGCCGGTTTCGAAGTACAGGCCTTGGCCCATGGCATCGGGGATGGTCAGGATGTCGGAGAACAGGATCGCCGCATCCAGCTGCGGATAGCGATCGAGCGGCTGCATGGTGACTTCGCACGCGAACTCCGGGTTCATGCACAGGCTCATGAAGTCGCCGGCCTTGGCGCGGCTGGCACGGTATTCAGGCAGGTAGCGACCGGCCTGACGCATCATCCACACGGGCGTGACGTCTACGGGTTGCTTGAGCAGGGCACGAAGGAAACGGTCGTTCTTCAGGGCAGTCATGTCGGCATCCGGAAAAAAAGTGCGGGCATTTTCTCAGAGCCGGACGCAAAAGGCACGGTTGCAGGTCAGCCTTTTGTCTATCGGGTCAATTTGTCGCAATGAAATGCAGTTTTTGCAGCACCACAAAACACTGTGGGAGCTGGCTTGCCAGCTCCCACAGGTATTGCGTTGCAGTTTCGAACGGGGTTTACACGCCCAGGTAATCCAGGATCCCTTCGGCGGCATTGCGGCCTTCGAAGATCGCCGTCACTACCAGGTCGGAACCGCGCACCATGTCGCCACCGGCGAAGATTTTCGGGTTGCTGGTCTGGTGCTTGAACTTGCCTTGCTCCGGGGCCACGACGCGGCCCTGGCTGTCGGTCTGGATGTCGAACTGCTCGAACCAACTGGCCGGGCTTGGACGGAAACCAAAGGCGATGACCACGGCGTCGGCCGGGATGATCTCTTCGGAGCCCGGAATCGGCTCGGGGCTGCGGCGGCCACGGGCGTCCGGCTCACCGAGACGGGTCTCGACTACCTTCACGCCTTCGACCCGGTCTTCGCCGACAATGGCGATCGGCTGGCGGTTGTAGAGGAATTTCACCCCTTCTTCCTTGGCGTTCTTCACCTCTTTGCGCGAGCCTGGCATGTTCGCCTCATCACGACGATAGGCACAGGTCACCGACTTGGCGCCCTGGCGAATCGAGGTGCGGTTGCAGTCCATCGCCGTATCACCGCCGCCGAGAACCACGACCTTCTTGCCTTTCATGTCGACGAAATCTTCCGGCGACTTTTCAAAGCCCAGGTTACGGTTGACGTTGGCGATCAGGAAGTCCAGTGCGTCGTAGACGCCCGGCAGGTCCTCACCAGCAAAGCCGCCCTTCATGTAGGTGTAGGTGCCCATGCCCATGAACACCGCATCGTATTCTTCGAGCAACTGCTCGATGGTCACGTCCTTGCCCACCTCGGTGTTGAGGCGGAACTCGATGCCCATGCCGGTGAAGACTTCGCGGCGATTGCTCAGTACGGTCTTTTCCAGCTTGAACTCGGGGATGCCGAAGGTCAGCAGACCGCCGATTTCCGGGTTCTTGTCGAACACCACCGGGGTCACCCCGCCGCGCACCAGCACGTCGGCACAACCCAGGCCCGCCGGGCCCGCACCGATCACCGCGACACGTTTGCCGGTCGGCTTGACCTTGGACATGTCCGGGCGCCAGCCCATGGCGAACGCGGTGTCGGTGATGTACTTCTCCACCGAGCCGATGGTGACCGCGCCGAAGCCGTCATTAAGGGTGCAGGCACCCTCGCACAGACGGTCTTGCGGGCACACCCGGCCGCAGACTTCCGGCAAGGTGTTGGTCTGGTGCGACAGTTCGGCGGCGGCGAGGATGTTGCCCTCGGCCACCAGCTTGAGCCAGTTGGGAATGAAGTTGTGCACCGGGCACTTCCATTCGCAATACGGGTTACCGCAACCCAGGCAGCGGTGGGCCTGGTCGGCCGACTGCTGGGGTTTGAAGGGTTCGTAGATTTCCACGAACTCTTTCTTGCGTTGACGCAACAGTTTCTTCTTCGGATCCTTGCGCCCGACCTCGATGAACTGGAAGTCATTATTCAGACGTTCAGCCATGTTAAAACCTCATCAAACTCTTCAGGCGCATATCACTGCGGGTTGGCACGAGTGCTGGAAAGCAACGTTTTCAAGCTGGCAGCCTTAGGCTTGACCAACCAGAAACGGCGCAGGTAATCATCGAGGTTCTCGGCGAGCTCACGACCCCACTCGCTGTCGGTTTCCTCGACGTACTCGTTCAGCACGCGCTGCAAATGGCTACGGTAGGCTTCCATCGCCTCGCCGCTGATCCGCTGGATTTCCACCAGTTCATGGTTGACCCGGTCAACGAAGGTGTTGTCCTGGTCGAGCACATAGGCGAAACCACCGGTCATGCCTGAGCCGAAGTTGTAACCGGTCTTGCCCAGGACGCAGACAAAACCACCGGTCATGTATTCGCAGCAGTGATCGCCAGTGCCTTCGACCACGGTGTGGGCACCGGAGTTACGCACCGCAAAACGCTCGCCCGCGGTACCGGCGGCAAACAGCTTGCCGCCCGTGGCGCCGTACAGGCAGGTGTTGCCGATAATGGCGCTGTCCTGCGTCCTGTAGAGGCTGCCCTTGGGCGGAACGATAACCAGCTTGCCGCCGGTCATGCCCTTGCCCACGTAGTCGTTGGCATCGCCTTCCAGGTACATGTTCAGGCCGCCGGCGTTCCATACGCCAAAGCTCTGCCCGGCAGTACCTTTGAAGCGGAAGGTGATCGGCGCATTGGCCATGCCCTGGTTACCGTGCTTACGCGCGATTTCACCGGAGATCCGCGCACCGATCGAACGGTCGCAGTTGCAGATGTCCAGGTTAAATTCGGCGCCGCTCAGGTCGTTGATGGCCGAGGTGGCCAGGTCGACCATTTTCTCGGCCAGCAGGCCCTTGTCGAACGGAGGGTTGCGCTCGACCTGGCAGAACTGTGGTTTGTCTGCCGGGATGTGATCGCTGCCCAGCAACGGTGTCAGGTCCAGGTGTTGCTGCTTGGCGGTCTGGCCTTCGAGGATGTCCAGCAGGTCGGTCCGCCCGATCAGCTCTTCGAGGGAGCGCACGCCCAGCTTGGCCAGCCACTCACGGGTTTCTTCGGCGACGTAGGTGAAGAAGTTCACCACCATGTCGACGGTACCGATGTAGTGATCCTTGCGCAGCTTCTCGTTCTGGGTCGCCACGCCGGTGGCGCAGTTGTTCAGGTGGCAGATGCGCAGGTATTTGCAGCCCAGGGCAATCATTGGCGCGGTGCCGAAACCGAAGCTTTCAGCGCCGAGGATGGCCGCCTTGATCACGTCGAGGCCGGTTTTCAGGCCACCGTCGGTCTGCACCCGAACCTTGCCGCGCAGGTCGTTGCCGCGCAGGGTCTGGTGGGTTTCCGCCAGTCCCAGTTCCCATGGAGCGCCGGCGTACTTGATCGAGGTCAGCGGCGAAGCACCGGTGCCGCCGTCGTAGCCGGAGATGGTGATCAGGTCGGCATAGGCCTTGGCCACACCGGCGGCAATGGTGCCGACGCCAGCTTCTGCCACCAGTTTCACCGAGACCAGGGCCTTGGGGTTGACTTGCTTGAGGTCGAAAATCAGCTGCGACAAATCTTCGATCGAGTAGATGTCGTGGTGCGGCGGAGGCGAGATCAGGGTCACGCCTGGCACTGCGTAACGCAGCTTGGCGATCAGGCCGTTGACCTTGCCGCCCGGCAGTTGCCCGCCTTCGCCTGGCTTGGCGCCCTGGGCCACCTTGATCTGCAGCACTTCGGCGTTGACCAGGTATTCCGGGGTCACACCAAAACGGCCAGTGGCGACTTGCTTGATTTTCGAGCTCTTGATGGTGCCGTAGCGTGCCGGGTCTTCGCCGCCTTCGCCGGAGTTGGAACGCGCACCCAGGCGGTTCATGGCTTCGGCCAGGGCTTCGTGGGCTTCCGGCGACAGCGCGCCGAGCGAGATACCGGCGGAGTCGAAGCGTTTGAGCACCGATTCCAGCGGTTCGATCTCGCTGATGTCCAGCGGCGTCTCGAGGGTCTTGACCTTGAACAGGTCGCGGATCATCGACACCGGGCGGTTATCCACCAGCGCCGTGTATTCCTTGAACTTGGCGTAGTCACCCTGCTGCACAGCGGCTTGCAGGGTGTTGACCACGTCCGGGTTGTAGGCGTGATATTCGCCACCGTGGACGAACTTCAGCAGGCCGCCCTGCTGGATCGGCTTGCGCGGGCTCCAGGCTTCGGCAGCCAGGGCCTTCTGCTCGGCTTCGATGTCGACGAAACGCGCGCCCTTGATCCGGCTCGGTACGCCACGAAAGCTCAAGTCGCAGACTTCCTGGGACAGGCCGATGGCTTCGAACAACTGCGCACCACGGTAGGACGCAATGGTGGAGATGCCCATCTTCGACAGGATCTTCAGCAGGCCCTTGGTGATGCCTTTGCGGTAGTTTTTGAACACCTCATAGAGGTCGCCCAGCACTTCGCCGGTGCGGATCAGGTCGCCCAGCACTTCATAGGCCAGGAACGGATAGACCGCCGAAGCGCCGAACCCGATCAGTACCGCGAAGTGGTGCGGATCGCGCGCAGTGGCGGTCTCGACCAGGATGTTGGAGTCGCAGCGCAGGCCTTTTTCGGTCAGGCGGTGGTGCACCGCGCCGGTAGCCAGCGAAGCGTGGATCGGCAACTTGCCCGGGGC
Source organism: Pseudomonas sp. S04 (assembly GCF_009834545.1). NCBI lineage: Bacteria > Pseudomonadati > Pseudomonadota > Gammaproteobacteria > Pseudomonadales > Pseudomonadaceae > Pseudomonas > Pseudomonas sp. S04. The sequence continues at coordinate 429,395 of NZ_CP019427.1, read as the reverse complement.
AATATGACGGTCGCTCAGCACGATCTGGGTGCGACCGGCGCGCACGGCTTCTTCAGCCTGGTCAGCGACATTGCGCACTGCGGCTTCGAGGCCAAGGCTCTCGTCGTAGTTGAGGTCGATGATCTGGCGTTCGAAGCCCGGGCGATCGAGGTTCATCAGCGAGCGCCACTTGGCCGGGGAAATCACCGGCGAGCTGAGGATCACGCGTGAAGCGTGTTCCGGCGACTCCTGGAAGATGTTGCGCTCGGCACCGAGGCAGATCTCCAGCGACATGACGATGGCTTCACGCAGCGGGTCGATCGGCGGGTTGGTAACCTGGGCGAACTGCTGGCGGAAATAGTCGTACGGCGTGCGCACGCGCTGGGACAGCACGGCCATCGGCGTATCGTCGCCCATCGAACCAACAGCTTCGTAGCCCTGCTCACCCAGTGGACGCAGTACCTGGTCACGCTCTTCGAACGTCACCTGGTACATCTTCATGTACTGCTTGAGCTGGTCGACGTCGTAGAAAGCCGAACCGTGGTCGTTGTCTTCCATGGTCGCCTGGATGCGCAGGGCATTCTTGCGCAGCCATTGCTTGTACGGATGACGGGACTTCAAGCGGTTGTCGATGGCGTCGGTGTCGAGGATCTGCCCGGTCTCGGTGTCCACGGCAAAGATCTGGCCCGGACCCACGCGGCCCTTGGCGATCACATCTTGCGGCTGGTAGTTCCAGACGCCGATTTCCGAGGCCAGGGTGATGAAGCCGTTCTTGGTAGTGACCCAGCGCGCCGGACGCAGACCGTTACGGTCAAGCAGGCACACCGCGTAGCGACCGTCGGTCATGACCACGCCAGCCGGACCGTCCCACGGCTCCATGTGCATCGAGTTGTACTCGTAGAACGCACGCAGGTCCGGGTCCATGGTCTCGACGTTCTGCCACGCTGGCGGAATGATCATCCGCACGCCACGGAACAGGTCGATGCCACCGGTGACCATCAGCTCCAGCATGTTGTCCATGCTCGAGGAGTCCGAACCCACGCGGTTGACCAGCGGGCCGAGCTCTTCCAGGTCCATCAGGTCGTTGCTGAACTTGGTGCGACGGGCCACGGCCCAGTTGCGGTTGCCGGTGATGGTGTTGATCTCGCCGTTGTGCGCCAGGAAGCGGAACGGTTGGGCCAACGGCCATTTCGGCAGGGTGTTGGTGGAGAAGCGCTGGTGGAACACGCAGATCGCGGTTTGCAGGCGCTGGTCACTCAGGTCCGGATAGAAGGCGGTGAGGTCCGCCGGCATCATCAGGCCTTTGTAAATGATGGTCTTGTGGGAAAAGCTGCAGATGTAGTGGTCGGTGTCGGCGGCGTTGGCCACGGACGAACGACGACGGGAGCTGAACAGCTTGATTGCCATGTCCTGATCGCTCAGGCCATCGCCGGCGATGAACACCTGTTCGATCTGCGGCAGACGCTCCAGGGCCAGGCGGCCAAGGACGCTGGTATCGATCGGCACTTTGCGCCAGCCGACCAACTGCAGGCCTTCGGCGAGGATCTCGCGGTTCATGTTCTCGCGCGCGGCCTCGGCTTTAACCGGGTCCTGATTGAAGAACACCATGCCCACTGCATATTGCTTGGGCAATGCTACGCCGAAGGTTTCCTGGGCGATTGCCCGCAGGAACACATCCGGTTTCTGAATAAGCAGACCGCAACCGTCACCGGTCTTGCCGTCGGCGTTGATCCCACCGCGGTGGGTCATGCAGGTCAGGGCCTCGATGGCCGTTTGCAAAAGGGTATGACTGGGTTCGCCCTGCATATGGGCTATCAGGCCGAAACCGCAGTTATCCTTGAATTCATCTGGTTGGTACAGACCTGCTTTCATAGACACTTTCTCACCAGGCTGCCTCTTATCGAGACAAATTTCTTTTCAATTCAACCACTTACCTTCCGCGCCGAACGTACGCCAGCTTTGCGGGGGCAAAAGGGAGGTCATTGTACACACCGACACAGAGGCTCACAAATTTGACGACGAAATGTCGCAAATCTATGTCGCATTTATGAAAGGTTTAAAGCGATCTACTGTGCTAGTCAAAACTTTTTTTAATTCTGACCGCAACGACTCAAAGACTACTGTGACGCAGACACCACAATGCACGCGGCCTGAGGGCAGCATGCCTTGCAGAAATTTTGAGGTGCCGGGAGAGGCGGCCTGGGTAAGGCCGCCGAATCTTCAGCGAGCTGTTGCCAGTTCTTGTTGGACGCTGGCGACAGAGCGAGGCCAAGGTTTACCAGCCTGAACCTTCGCTGGCAAGGCCTTGATGGCGGATACAGCGGCATCGCGGTTGGCGAAGTTACCGTAGGTGATGACGTAAAGCGGCTTGCCGTTGAGAACTTTCTTGAAATAACGGTACTCGCCGCCCTGCTCCTTGACGAAGCTCTGGGCCGAGGCTTCCGAGCTGGTGCCGAGGATTTGTACCACGTAGTTACCCGGCTTCTGACCGGCATACCAGGTGCCACCGGCTGCCGGCGCTGCCTTGGCGACAGTGGCTGGCTTCTCTACTGGCTTGGTCACCGGCGCTGGCTTGACCACAGGCGCGGGTGCCGGCTTGGCCACTGGGGCCGGGGCAGGCTTGGCCGTCGCGACCTGGGTTGGCGCAGGCACCGGCTTGGCCGCGGGCGTCGGCGCAGGACCGGCAGGCACGCCGCTTGGCGGAGCAATGGTGGTTACGGTCGGCGGAACACTGCTGGAGCCTTCGAGCGGCACGCCATCATCGCCCTCGGTGATGCCACCGGCAGCTTCAGCCAAAGGACCGCGCATCACCGGCTGCGACTGGCCGACCAACGGCAAGGGCATTGGCTGGGTATTGCCGGCGAATTCGACCGACGGCGCACCGCCGTTGGCACCCTGACCCAGGGGTAACTGCGCCTGCTCGTTGGCTGGAGCCCCGGTGGTTGGTGTCTTGTTGCGACCTGGCAGCAACCAGGCGGCAGCCACCGCGACCACGACTACGGCGGATATCGCCAATACGTGTTTCTTCGGCATGTTGAACCCCATACTTGGACGCTTGACCGCGGAGCGGCTAGCAATCATGGCTTCGATCATCGCATCGCGGGCAACCTGGTTGATGTTTCCAGGCCAGCCGTCGGAGCTTTCGTGAATCTCAGAGATCTGATTAGCGGTAAAAAGTTCGATTCCCCTGCCCGCACCCTCAAGACGCTGGGCCAGGTATTCGCGGGTTTCTTCTTCCGCGTAGGGCTGCAGCTCGATCACGTGGAAGCGCTCTTCCTCGGTGCTCAACTGCTCAAGCCCGGCGATCAGCGAAGGCTCGCCAAACAGGAACACATGCGGGCGGCCTTCCGGGGCGCCAGCAGCCAAGGCCAGCAAAGCCTCAAGCGCCGATTCGTCGAGCTGCTCGGCATCATCCACCAGCAGATAGACTTCCTGGCCGGTCAGCGCCAGTTGCACCACTTGCTTGAGGATCGCACCGACTTCCGCCTGGGCGACATCCAGGGACTGGGCTACCTGACGCAGCACACCCGCTGCGTCGCCGGCACCACGGGCGGAAACCACCACGCTCTGCACCGACTGTTTGTTGGTGCTGGCCACCAGCGCCTGACGCAACAGGGTCTTGCCACTGCCCAGCGGGCCAGTGACCACCAGCAACAACTGGCTGTAGCGGGCCAGGTGATGCAGTTGCCCCAGCACCGGTTTGCGCTGGGCAGGGAAAAACTTGAAGCCAGGCACCCGCGGAGCAAAGGGGTCGTGGTTCAACTGGTAGTGGCCTAGGAACGCCTCGTCGGCATGCAAACTGGTCATTGTGATCTTATTAACCTTTCAGCTGAGCCAGGGCACGGTAATCCGCTCCCAGCGTTGCCTGTAAAATCTCTTTCGGATAATCGTCGGTCACGACTGCCTCGCCCATGCGGCGCAGCAGCACCAGGCGCAGACGTCCGTCGATTACTTTCTTGTCGATTGCCATGTGTTCGAGAAAATCGGCTTCGCTCATCTCTGGCGGCGGGATCACCGGCAACCCGGCGCGCAGGAACAGGGCAATGCCCCGGTCACGCTCCTTGGGAGTGATCCAGCCCAGGCGCGAGGACATCTCCAGGGCCATTACGGTGCCAGCAGCGACCGCCTCACCATGTAGCCACACACCATAGCCCATGTGGGTTTCGATGGCGTGACCGAAGGTATGTCCCAGGTTGAGAGTGGCGCGCACGCCGGTCTCACGCTCGTCGGCACCGACCACCGCGGCCTTGGCTGCACAGGAGCGCGCGATCGCATAGGTCAGGGCGTCCTGGTCCAGAGCCCGCAGGCGGTCAACGTTTTCTTCGAGCCAGGTGAGGAACGGCTCGTCGCAGATCAAACCGTACTTGATGACTTCGGCCAGGCCCGCGGACAGCTCGCGCTCCGGCAGCGTATTAAGGGTGGCGGTATCGATCAGCACCACGTTGGGCTGATAGAAGGCGCCGACCATGTTCTTGCCCAGCGGATGGTTGATACCGGTCTTGCCGCCCACCGAGGAGTCGACTTGCGACAACAGGGTGGTCGGTACCTGGATGAAGTCCACGCCCCGCTGGTAACAGGCGGCAGCGAACCCGGCCATGTCGCCAATCACTCCGCCGCCCAGGGCGATCACGGTGGTGCGGCGGTCATGGCGCGCGGTCAGCAGGCCGTCGAATATGCTTTGCAGGGTTTCCCAGTTCTTGAAGGCTTCGCCGTCGGGCAGTACCACGGAAATGACCGAGAACTGCGCCAGGCTGCGGGTCAAGCGCTCCAGATACAGCGGGGCAACGGTCTCGTTGGAGATGATTGCCACCTGCCGTCCGGCGATGTGTGGCGCCAGCAACTCGGGCTGATCCAGCAACCCTTCGCCAATATGGATCGGGTAGCTACGCTCGCCTAGATCAACCTTAAGTGTCTGCATGTGTCCCCACAGTAAGTTGGAATCAGGCGTCCTGTCTTATGTTATCGACTGGCCACGTCTGCCTGTGTGACGTGGCGTGCTAGCCATGCGCCACACCCGACGGCCGCCATGGCGCGACGCCGAGGATAGCGCATTTCGCCCTGCGGATTAACGGGGAGGTAGCTGCTGCAAGCGTTCCAGAATATCCAGCACCACCATCCGCGGCGGCCGCTCATCGGTTTGCACCACCAGGTCGGCGATTTCCCGATACAGCGGATCGCGCAGGGCCAGCAAGTCACGCAGGGTTTTTGCCGGATCAGCGGTACGCAGCAAGGGACGATTGCGGTCGCGCGCGGTGCGCCCGACCTGCTGCTCGACCGAGGCGTGCAAGTAGACCACGCGACCGCCGGCGTGCAGCGCCCGACGATTGGCTTCGCGCATGACCGCACCACCGCCGGTCGCCAGCACCACGCCATCGAGCTCACAGAGCTCGGCGATCATCGCCTGCTCGCGATCACGAAAGCCGGGTTCGCCTTCCTTATCGAAGATCCACGGGATATTGGCGCCTGTGCGCAATTCAATTTCCTTATCGGAATCCTTGAACGGCAGACGCAGCTCTTTGGCCAGCAAGCGGCCGATGGTGCTTTTACCCGCACCCATTGGCCCAACAAGAATCAAATTTCGCACAGAATCAATGACTCACAGCAATCGCCTGGTTATTCATGATACGCGGAGTGAGAAATACCAGCAGCTCGGATTTTTTCTCCGACACCACGTCACGCCGGAAAAGGCGGCCAAGATACGGCACATCACCAAGAAATGGCACCTTATCTACAACCTTGCTTTGAGTATTTGAGAAAACCCCGCCTATCACGATAGTTTCCCCATCGACCACCAGCACCTTGGCATTGACCTCGTTTTTCTTGATCGGCGGCACATCCTGCACCTTGTTCAGGTAATCGGGCTCGTCCTTGGTGACCTTGACCTGCATGATGATGCGATTGTCCGGGGTGATCTGCGGCGTCACCTCCAGCGACAGCGAAGCCTCCTTGAACGACACCGAGGTGGCGCCGCTGGAGCTGCTCTCCTGATAAGGAATTTCGGTGCCCTTGAGGATCTTCGCGGTCTCCTTGTCGGCAGTCACCACCTTGGGTTGCGAGACGACTTCGCCGTTGCCGGTTTTCTCCATGGCCGACAGTTCAAGGTCGAGCAGCAGGTTATCGGTAATGAATGCAATGCCCAGCCCCGAGGTAGCACCCGCTGCCCCCATATCGACAAATGGCGCGCTGCCCGAGCTGAGCAGAGCCGCTCCATCGCCGCCAACCCCGGAGGCACTCCAGTTGCCCCGGCCCATCGCACCACCCCAGCGCACGCCCAGACTCTTGTCGTAATCGACATTGGCCTCGACGATCCGCGCCTCGATCATCACCTGGCGTACCGGCACATCCAGTTGCGTGACGATCCGTCGTAGCTCGTCCATTCGATCCTGGGTCTGGAAGGCGATGATGTTGTTGGTCCGCTCATCCACCGTCAGCGTGCCTCGCTCGTCGAGTCGGTCCTGGGCATTGGTCACTGACTGGAACAGCCGGGCTATTTCAGTGGCCTTGGCGTAATTGACCTGCAACAGCTCACGCCGCAGTGGGGCGAGTTCGGCCAGTTGCCGCTGCGACTCCAGCGTCTGCCGCTCACGGGCGGCAATTTCCTGCGCCGGGGCGACCAGCAGGACGTTGCCAGCCCGACGCTGGTCCAGGCCCTTGGTCTTGAGTACCAGGTCCAGCGCCTGGTCCCAGGGCACGTTATCCAGGCGTAGCGTGATGCTGCCCTGCACCGAGTCGCTGGCCACCAGATTGAGGCCAGTGAAGTCGGCGATCAGTTGCAGCACCGAACGCACTTCGATGTCCTGGAAATTCAACGACAACCTTTCGCCACTGTAGGCATGACGCTCGGCGCGCTGATCACCGGGCGGCGCGACAATATCCAGCGCCCTGGAGTTGGCCAACAACCCCGGTGACAGCAGCGCAATCCATAGCGCCACACCGAGGGTCGAAAAAATCCTGTACATGGTTAGAGCTCCACTAGGAGTGCGTGTTCAAGGAAAGGCTGCGTAGTCGTTCCAGCCAGGCGCCCTGGCCGTCGGGCACCAGCTCGACCACCTCGACCCGGGTCTCGCTGACCGATACCACTCGGCCTTCATTGCGCCCGAGGTAGTCACCCACCTTGAGCCGATGCACCGCACCCGCACCGCGCAGCAGGGCATACGCCCCCGAGGTACCGACCATGGTGCCGACCATTTCGAACTGCTCGATACCGAAGCGCTCGAGGTGCTGGCGGGGCCGCAGTCGATCCGGCTCACCCCTTGGCTCGCCTCGCACCAGCCCCTCCTCGCCCGTCGTGACCTGCGGCGAGAACGGACTGCGCAGCGACGCCGCGCCGTAACTGAACACCGGGTACGACGCCCACGTCGGCACGGCTTCGAGAGGGCCGGGCAATTCAAGGCGCGCTTCATCCATGAAGGTGTCCAGATCACTGAAATCGCGCTCACCACCACAGCCAGCCAGACCACCGAGCAACAACGCCAACCACCCGCAACGCACCGTGTTCATGGTTGCTGCCCGCTGTCGGCGGAGCGATAGGTTCTTGCCAGGATGTTCATGCGCAGCGTCGGACCCTCGCTGGAATCCAGCGGGCGAATGCTGAAGTCGTGCAGCGTGACGATCCGCGGTAAGGCCGAGACAGCGCTGACGAACGCCGCCAGGTCATGGTAGGCACCCGTCGCGCTGATCTGGATTGGCAGCTCGACGTAGAACGGCTGGTTGACCTCGGGCAACAACTTGATCTCTTCCAGCTCCAGACCACTGCCCGAGCCTGCACGACTGATGTCCTCCAGCAACCCCGGCATCTCAGTGTCGCCGGGCAGTTGTCGCAACAGCGTGGCGAAGGCGCTTTGCATAGTCCTCATCTGTTCGAGGTAAGGCTGTAAATGGGCCGCCTGATGCGCCTTGCTCACAAATACCTGCTTGAGCTCGTCCTCCCCGGCACGGGCAAGTACTAGCCGCGCCTGCAGGTCGCGCAAATAAAAGCTGTAGCCCAGGACCAACAGCAGCACCATCAACAGCACGCCCAGCAGGGCTTTGCCCAGCGCCGGCCAGGTCGCCATGTTGTGCATGTCCAGGCCATCGAGGGTCAACCATGGCAGCCGCCTCATGCCTCCAAGCCTGCTTGCGCCTGAGCCACGGTCAAGCGAAAAACACTGGTCGAGCCCTCGTCGCCAGCGCTTGCTGTTTTAACCTCCTCCAGCACAGGAACAGCCAGGCCACCCGCGGCCGCAAGGCTACGCAGGAGCTGCGAAACCTGGGCATTGGATTCGGCCACACCGCCGATCGACAGCGTCTTGCCGACCCTCCCCAACTCGGTGAAATACACACCATCGGTCAGCGCGCGGGTCAATTGATCGAAGAGCCTGACACTGGCCGGCCGATTACCTTGCAGGCCCTGAATGATCTGCAACCGCGCCAGCAACTGCTCGCGCCGGGCTTGTAGATCGCTGATCTGGCTGATCCGCTCATCCAGGCTGGCAATGCGGGCACCAAGGTAGGCGTTGCGCGAAGCTTGCTGCTCGATGGCGCGGTCAAGGATGCGCTCGCCCAGCACGATGAGGCCGGTCGCAACTACGGCGATACCGACCAACTGCCACAAGAAATGTTGGTGCCGCGCCTCGCGCTGCTTTTCACGCCATGGCAGAAGATTGATCCTGGCCATCAGTCAAAGCTCCTTAACGCCAGACCGCACGCGACCATCAACCCGGGCGCATTGTGGGCGAGCGCCGCAGCATCGACCGCACTGCCCAAGGCCATGCCGGCAAAAGGATTGGCCAGCCGGGTCGGGATGCCCAGATGCTGTTCGAGCAGGCGATCCAGCCCGGCCACCGCGCAGGCCCCTGCGGCCAGCAGGATATGCTCGACTGCGCCGTGCTGGCCCAAGGCGAAAAACTCCTGCAATGAGCGCGATAGCTGTTGCGCCAATACCTCAGCATCGCGAGACAGGTCCAGCCCACCCGGCTGCGTCGCCACTCCTGCCGGTTCGAGAGCAAACCCGTAGCTCGGCTCACTGGCCTGGTTCAGTTGGTGCGCACCCAGCAGTTGTTCGCGGGCATACAGGATCTGGCCAGCGCTTATCACACTTAAAGTCGACAGACCGTTGCCAATCTCGACCAGCGCCACTAGCGACTGCGCCTGGGCACCGTCCGGCGGCGTTGCCAGCAGATCCACGCAACGCGCCAGCGCATGCGCCTGGATATCCACCACCCGCGCCGTCAGCCCAGCCAGTTCCAGCGCGGCCTCAAGCAACTCGACATGATCCTTGCGACAGGCCGCCAGCAACACCTCGACCTGCCCCGGATTGTGCCGCGAGATTCCCTGGACCTGGAAATCCAGGGCCATGTCATCGAGGGGATAGGGAATGTACTGGTCCGCGTCCAGCTTCAACTGGCTTTCCAGGTCGTCGTTCGTCATTCCCGCTGGCATTTCCAGGGTCTTGGTGATGACCGCCGATCCGGAAACCGCCACTGCTACATTGCGCACCCGGGTCCCGGCTTTCAGCCATGCGCGGGCCAATGCCTGCCCCACGACCTCCACTTGAACAATGGCGGCCTCCACCACTGCATTCGCCGGCAACGGCTCTATTGCGTAGGTCTCGAGCCGATAACACGCGCCTGAGCGGCTTAATTCGACCAGCCTGACCGAGGCGGCGTCGATGTCGATACCCAAGAGGGTTCTAGGTTTTTTCCTGAAGAGTCGTGGCACAGTCAATTCCCTATGACTTTCCGTGAGTTACGCGTGCTTTGCCGGCCTTGCAGGCAATCGCAACGTCTTGACAGCGTGGCCAAATGCGCTTTAAGCGGAAAAATGCTTATAATGCCCAGCGTTTTTTTCCGCTTTCTTCAAGCGCAGGCCGCTCCTTGTTTTCCCTGAATGCCCTGACGCCAAATTCATTCTTTGCCCTGGATATCCAAAAGCCTTGATTCGTCTGCTGAAATTTTTCGGGTGGTCCATCGTCGCTGTTTTCTGCGGACTGCTGCTGGGTCTGAGCGGGGCGTTTCTTTACCTTAGTCCCGGACTGCCGTCAGTGGAGGCACTGCGAAGTATCCAGTTGCAGATTCCTTTGCGGGTCTACAGCAGCGACGGCAAACTGATCGCCGAATTCGGCGAGATGCGCCGCAATCCCATACGTTTCGCCGACATTCCGCCCAATTTCATTAATGCGTTACTAAGTGCTGAAGACGACAACTTCGCCAATCACTACGGCGTCGATCCGAGCAGCCTGATGCGTGCCGCCACGCAGTTGGTAAAAAGCGGACACATCCAGTCCGGCGGCAGCACCATCACCATGCAGGTAGCGAAGAACTTCTTCCTGACCAGCGAACGCAGCTTCTCGCGCAAGACCACCGAGATCCTCCTGGCCCTGCAAATCGAGCGTCAGTTGACCAAGGACGAGATCCTCGAGCTCTACGTCAACAAGATCTACCTGGGTAACCGCGCCTACGGCATCGAGGCGGCGGCGCAGGTGTATTACGGCAAGTCGATCCGCGACGTCAGCCTGGCGCAGATGGCGATGATTGCCGGCCTGCCCAAGGCCCCTTCGCGCTTCAACCCGCTGGCCAACCCGGCGCGCAGCAAGGAACGTCGCGACTGGATCCTGGGACGCATGTACAAGCTCGGCAAAATCGACGAGGCGGCGTACCAAGCTGCGGTCAATGAGCCGCTCAATGCCAGCTACCACGTGCCGACTCCGGAAGTGAACGCCCCCTACATCGCCGAAATGGCCCGCGCCGAAATGGTCGGACGCTACGGCAGCGACGCCTACACCGAAGGCTTCCGGGTCACCACGACCGTGCCGAGCAACCTTCAGGAAATGGCCAACACTGCCGTGCATGAAGGCCTCATCACCTACGACCAGCGTCACGGCTACCGCGGCCCCGAATCCCGCCTTCCAGGCAAGACGCCCGACGCCTGGGCCAGCGAGCTGACCAAGCAGCGCACCATCAGCAGCCTTGAGCCGGCCATCGTCACCGAGGTCGACAAGAATGGCTTGCAGGTGCTGACCCGCACCGGCGCAGAGCACGTGGCCTGGGACAGCATGAAATGGGCCCGGCCATTCCTCAACACCAACAGCATGGGGCCTAATCCGCGCCAACCGTCCGATGTGGCCCAGGTCGGCGACCTGATCCGCGTCCAGCGCCAGCCCGACAACAGCCTGCATTTCAAACAAATTCCGGTCGCCCAAGGCGCACTGGTGTCCCTGGACCCGCAAAACGGTGCGATCCGCGCCCTGGTCGGTGGCTTTGCCTTCGAGCAGAGCAACTACAACCGCGCCATGCAGGCCAAGCGCCAGCCAGGCTCGAGCTTCAAGCCATTCGTCTACAGTGCGGCGCTGGATAGCGGCTACACCGCAGCGACCCTGGTCAATGATGCGCCGATCGTGTTCGTCGACGAGTACCTGGACAAGGTCTGGCGCCCGAAGAACGACACCAACACCTTCCTCGGCCCGATCCGCATGCGCGAAGCTCTGTACAAGTCGCGCAACCTGGTCTCGATCCGCCTGCTGCAAGCGATGGGCGTCAGCAAGACCATCGATTACATCAGCCGCTTCGGCTTCAACAAGCAGGACCTGCCGCCAAACCTGTCGCTGGCACTGGGCACCGCAACCCTGACGCCCATGGAGATCGCCACCGGCTGGAGCACGTTCGCCAACGGCGGCTACAAGATCACCCCGTACATCATCGACAAGATCGAAAGCCGCAATGGCGACACGCTGTTCGTCGCCAACCCGCCGAGCGTGCCCAAGGGCGATATCGCCAGCAACGGTATCGCCGCGCCGACCGGCGAGACCTTTACTGTCGACGCCATCCCAGGCGAAGCCCCGGCCGCACCAGCACCCGAGCAGGCACCGGCGATCGCCGAACGTATCGTCGACCCGCGCACCACCTACATCCTCAACAGCATGCTGGAAGACGTGATCAAGCGCGGCACCGGCCGTCGCGCCCTGGCCCTGGGTCGTAGCGACCTCGCGGGCAAGACCGGTACCACCAACGAGTCCAAGGACGCCTGGTTCTCCGGTTACAACGCCGACTACGTGACCACTGTCTGGACCGGTTTCGACCAGCCGGAAAGTCTCGGCCGGCGCGAGTTCGGCGGCACCGTCGCGCTGCCGATCTGGATGAGCTACATGGGCGCCGCCCTCAAGGACAAGCCGCCACACACCCAGCCAGAGCCCGAGGGCATCCTCAGCCTGCGGGTAGACCCGGTCAGCGGTCGCGCCGCCTCCCCAGGCACGCCAGGCGCCTACTTCGAACTGTTCAAGGCCGAAGACACGCCTCCGACCGGCAGCGAGCTGGGCAACGGCAGCGCCCCGGGCAGCCCACTGCCGGCAGACGAAGTGGCGCCAATCGACTTGTTCTGATGCCACACCATTGAAAAAGCCCCGCCTTCGACACAAGTGCGGGGCTTTTTTTGCGCCGGATCCTGGTGCGCGCAAGGCTTGAGAGACCCTGCGCCATAGCGCTCCCGACAAGCCCGCGCCCACAACGCAAAAAGCCCCGACTCGCAGGAGCCGGGGCTTTGTGTTGAAGCGCTAAACGGGCTTAGCCGTTGAACACATCATCCACGCTTTTCAGCGGGTAGTTCTTCGGATACGGCAGGGTTGCTACGCCGGTCTCGATGGCGGCCTTGGCCACGGCATCGGAGATCACGGTGATCAGGCGGGCATCCATTGGTTTCGGGATGATGTACTCACGACCGAATTCCAGCTTGATGCCGCCGTAGGCGTCGCACACTTCCTGTGGCACAGGCAGCTTGGCCAGTTCACGCAGGGCGTTGGCAGCGGCTACTTTCATTTCTTCGTTGATGCGCTTGGCGCGAACGTCCAGGGCACCACGGAAGATGAACGGGAAGCCCAGTACGTTGTTGACCTGGTTCGGGTAGTCCGAACGACCAGTGGCCATGATCACGTCGTCACGGGTGGCGTGCGCCAGTTCCGGGGCGATCTCTGGATCAGGGTTGGAGCAGGCGAACACGATCGGGTTGGCCGCCATGGACTTCAGGCCTTCAGCGCTCAACAGGTTCGGGCCGGACAGGCCAACGAACACGTCTGCGCCTTGCAGGGCGTCAGCCAGGGTGCGCTTGTCGGTCGCGTGAGCGAAGACTGCCTTGTACTGGTTCAGGTCGTCACGGCCGGAGTGGATCACGCCGGTACGGTCGACCATGTAGATGTTTTCGATGTTGGCGCCCATGCTCACCAGCAATTTCATGCAGGAGATGGCCGCAGCGCCTGCACCCAGGCAAACGATCTTGGCATCGGCAAGGGTCTTGCCAGCGATTTCCAGGGCATTGATCATGCCGGCCGCGGTTACGATCGCGGTGCCGTGCTGGTCATCGTGGAACACCGGAATATCGCACTGCTCGATCAGAGCACGTTCGATCTCAAAGCACTCAGGGGCCTTGATGTCTTCCAGGTTGATGCCACCGAAGGTGATGGAGATGCGCTTGACGGTGTCGATGAAGGCTTGCGGGCTCTCGGAGTCGACTTCGATGTCGAATACGTCGATACCAGCGAAACGCTTGAACAGTACACCCTTGCCTTCCATGACTGGCTTGGAAGCCAATGGGCCGAGGTTACCCAGGCCGAGAATCGCGGTGCCATCGGAAATCACTGCAACCAGGTTGCCTTTACCGGTGTACTTGTAGGCCAGTTCAGGATCGCGGGCGATTTCGCGAACTGGTTCGGCTACGCCGGGGCTGTAGGCCAGCGACAGGTCGCGAGCGGTAGCGGTGGCCTTGGTGAGCTCGACACTCAGCTTCCCTGGACGAGGATGGGCATGATATTCGAGAGCGGCAGTTTTCAGATCAGACATGGGGGCATTCCGCTTTTTACTGTTGGACAGACTGGTCAGCGAGGATACGCGCCTGGCAAAGTCCCCACAAGACTGACCAGTCACCCCTGTCAAGCGCCCCGCCCTACGACTTTGGGCCAAGAGCCACGGAACACAAGGGCTCAACTGTTCACAATCGCCATAAAAAATGTCTACAATTATTTATCCAAGCCTGCCCGCAAGTGACTGGGCAGCACCACAACAGGCTCTCTTCAGGCCCCGCGACAAATCCCGGGCATAAAAAAAGGCGTCCACCAGGGACGCCTTTTTCATCAATCTGCAAAAGCCGCAATGGCCTTCCAGGCTGATTGGCCTTAGGCCTTTTTCGCGCCGAAAGCACCGAAGCGATCTGCGAAGCGCTGTACACGGCCGCCAGTATCCAGAGTCTTCTGCTTACCGGTGTAGAACGGGTGGCACTCGTTGCATACGTCGATCGCCAGAGGCTTGGCCAGGTTCGAACGAGTTTCGAACTTGTTGCCACAGCTGCAGGTAACTGCGGTGATTTCGTATGTTGGATGGATATCGGCTTTCATGGTGATTCCTCAGGCTAGCGTGCCGCCACTCAACACCATTGTTGAATACCGCACGTAATTAGGCCGCGGATTCTACCAGACCTTCCAAATCACGCAAGCTGTCCCTGATGCCGACCGTCTGCTAGGCTCCGGCCCTTCTTCACCGCCCGTCCTATAGAGAATCCCCCGCGTGCCCGACGCCATCCTGCGCCTCGCCCTGCCTTCGCCCTTGCGCCGCCTGTTCGATTACCGCGCCCCGGCGGGCGTGCTGCGGGCGCAGTTGCACCCTGGGATGCGCCTGCGGGTACCGTTCGGCCGGCGCGAGATGATCGGCATCCTGGTGGAAGTCACCGACCACAGCGAAGTCCCGGCAGAAAAGCTCAAGCCGGCCCTCGCGCTGCTGGATGCCACGCCACCGCTGCCGGCGTCATTGTTCAAGCTGTGCCTGTGGACCTCCCAGTACTACCAGCACAGCCTCGGCGACACCCTGAGCTGGGCCTTGCCGGTCCTGCTGCGCCAGGGCGAACTGGCCGAGGCGCGCCAGGAGCGCTTCTGGTCGATCAGCCCCGGGGCCAGGCTCGACGACCCGCGCATCGCTCGCGCCCCGCGCCAGCGCGAAGCCCTGGCGACCCTGGCCCAGCATCCCCACGGCGTGGCCCATCAGTTGTTGAGCAAGCTGATGCTGAGCAAGGACAGCCTCGACCTGCTGCTGGCCAAGGAACTGGTGCAGGTGGAGATCCGCAAGCACGCCCCCGGCGAGCGTCACGAACACTGGCTGGCCCAGCCGGAACTACCTTTGAATCCGGAGCAGCGCGCCGCCTACGAAGCCGTCAGCGCTGGCCTGGACAGTTTCCATGCCTTTCTCCTGGCCGGCGTGACGGGCAGCGGCAAGACCGAAGTGTATTTGCAACTGATCCGCAAAACCCTGGAGGCCGGTAAACAGGCGCTGGTCCTGATCCCGGAGATCAACCTCGGACCGCAGACCCTGGCGCGCTTCGAGCAGCGTTTTAATGCGCGAATCGCCCTGGTGCACTCGGCAGTCAACGACCGCGAGCGCCTGGAGGCCTGGCTGGCCGCCCGCGACGGCGATGCCGACATTATTATCGGCACTCGCTCGGCATTGTTCACGCCCATGAAGAACCCTGGCCTGATCATCATCGATGAAGAGCACGACGGCTCCTATAAACAGCAGGAAGGCTTGCGCTACCACGCCCGCGACCTGGCACTGGTGCGAGCCCGCCAGGAAAATATCCCGATCGTCCTTGGCTCCGCGACGCCGTCCCTGGAAAGCCTGCACAACGCCTACACCGGTCGTTACGGCCTGCTGCGCCTGAACGAGCGTGCCGGCGGCGCAAAACAGCCGCGCTTCCTGCGCCTGGATGTGAAAAGCCGTCCGCTGGACAGCGGCATTTCCGGGCCGATGCAACAAGCCATTGGCCAGACCCTCGCCGCCGGCCAGCAAGTGCTGGTGTTTCTCAATCGCCGCGGCTTTGCCCCAACCCTGCTGTGCCACGATTGTGGCTGGATGTCTGAATGCCAGCGCTGCGATGCACGGATGACCGTGCACCAACGCTCCGGCGAGCTGCGCTGCCACCATTGTGGTTATGTCGAACGCGTCCCGCGGCATTGCCCCAAGTGCGGCAAAGTCGATTTGCGCCCAGTGGGTGCCGGCACCGAACGCGCCGAGGAACGCCTGGGCATCCTGTTCCCCGACTTTCCGGTGCTGCGGGTCGACCGCGACAGTACGTCGCGCAAGGACGCGATGAACCAACTGTTCGCCACCATTCAGAAAGGCCAGCCGTGCATTCTGGTCGGCACCCAGATGCTCGCCAAGGGACACCACTTTCCCCGCGTCACCCTGGTGTCGATTCTCGATGCCGACGGCGGCCTGTTTTCCGGTGACTTCCGCGCCAGCGAGCGCATGGCCCAGTTGATTGTCCAGGTTGCCGGACGCGCCGGGCGGGCCGAAGAGCCGGGCAAGGTGATCATCCAGACCCACCTGGCGGACCATCCGTTGCTGGTGCAACTGACCGAGCAGGGCTACTTCGCCTTTGCCGAACAGGCCCTGAGCGAACGCCGCGCCGCGGGGCTGCCGCCTTTTGCCCACCTGGCATTGCTGCGCGCCGAAGCGCACAAGCCCGGTCAGGCCGAAGGTTTCCTCGACGAGGCCTGCAGCGAGGCGGAGCGGTTGCTGGCCGAGCAGAACCTCAGTGGCATCGAGCTGCTGGGCCCGGTGCCCGCACCGATGGAACGCCGCGCCGGACGCTATCGCGCGCAACTGCTGCTGCAAGCCACGGCCCGAGCGCCCCTGCATCGACTGTTAAGCAGCTGGCTACTGGTGCTGGAGCAGATGCCCAGCGCACGCGCGGTGCGCTGGTCGCTGGATGTCGACCCCGTCGATTTGTATTGACCGCCTGCAAGTCGTCTGCCCGCCATGGCAACCGATTTGTCACCACATATCCGTAACCGGCCTGCTAAGGTTGGCAAGCCCGACTTCGCAACGGATAATGTCCAGTTTTTCCACCTGCGCATTGACGCGCCGCCGCTTTGCGGTTGAAAGAGAAGACCATGAAAGACACCATTCGCCAGTTGATCCAGCAAGCCCTCACCCAACTCGTTACCGACGGTGTGTTGCCTGAAGGCCTGACGCCGGCGATTCAGGTGGAGAACTCCCGTGACAAGACCCACGGTGACTTCGCCAGCAACATTGCCATGATGCTGGCCAAGCCGGCCGGCATGAAACCCCGCGACCTGGCGGAAAAAATCATTGCCGCCCTGCCGGCCGACGAAAACGTCAGCAAGGCGGAAATCGCCGGCCCGGGTTTCCTCAATTTCTTCCAGAACACCCAGGCCCTGGCATCGCGCCTGGATGCGGCCCTGGCCGACGCCAAAGTCGGCGTGCGCAAGGCCGGTCCCGTGCAGCGCACCGTGGTTGACCTGTCGGCCCCGAACCTGGCCAAAGAGATGCATGTCGGCCACTTGCGCTCGACCATCATCGGCGACGGCGTGGCCCGCGTGCTGGAGTTCCTCGGCGACACCGTGATCCGCCAGAACCACGTGGGCGACTGGGGCACTCAGTTCGGCATGCTGATGGCCTACCTGCAGGAAAACCCGATCACCAGCGACGAGCTGTCGGACCTGGAGAACTTCTACCGCGCCGCCAAGCAACGTTTCGACGAATCCGCAGAGTTCGCCGACCGCGCCCGTGGCCTGGTGGTCAAGCTGCAAGCCGGCGACCCGGAATGCCTGGCCCTGTGGACCAAGTTCAAGGACATCTCGCTGTCGCACTGCCAGAAAATCTACGAACAACTGAACGTCAAGCTGACCATGGCCGACGTCATGGGCGAAAGCGCCTACAACGACGACCTGATCAATGTGGTCAACGACCTCAAGGCCAAAGGCATGCTGGTCGAGAGCAACGGCGCCCAGTGCGTGTTCCTCGACGAATTCAAGAATGCCGACGGCGACCCGCTGCCGGTGATTATCGTCAAGGCCGATGGCGGCTACCTGTACGCCACCACTGACCTGGCCGCCGTGCGCTACCGCAGCGGCGTGCTCAAGGCCGACCGCGCCCTGTACTTCGTCGACCAGCGCCAGGCCCTGCACTTCCAGCAAGTATTCGCCGTGGCACGCATGGCCGGCTTCGTGACCCATCCAATGGAAATGGAACACATGGGCTTCGGCACCATGAACGGCGCTGATGGCCGTCCGTTCAAGACCCGTGATGGCGGCACCGTGAAGCTGATCGACCTGCTCAACGAAGCCAAGGAGCGCGCCTACACCCTGGTCAAGGAAAAGAACCCGGAGCTGGCCGAGGCCGACCTGCGCAACATCGCCAAGGTGGTGGGCATCGGTGCGGTGAAATACGCCGACCTGTCCAAGCACCGCACCAGCGACTACAGCTTCAACTTCGACCTGATGCTCAATTTCGAAGGCAATACCGCGCCTTACCTGCTGTACGCCTACACCCGCGTGGCTGGCGTGTTCCGCAAACTGGGCAAGGATTTCAGCGAAGTCCAAGGGCAGATCGTCCTAGAGGCCGCGCACGAACACGAACTGGCAGCCAAGCTGGCGCAGTTCGGTGAAGTGCTGAACAACGTCGCCGAGAAAGGCACGCCGCACATCCTTTGCACTTACCTGTACGACGTTGCCGGGCTGTTCTCCAGCTTCTACGAGAACTGCCCGATCCTCAGCGCCGAAACCCCGGCACAGATGCAGAGCCGCTTGCGCCTCGCCGCGCTGACCGGTCGCACCCTCAAGCAAGGCCTGGAACTCTTGGGCCTGGAAACACTGGAGCGTATGTAAGTTGGCTGCCAAGAAAAAACCTGCACCCAAGCGTGGCGCCAGCCGTTACCAAGCTCCTGCAAAACAGCCGATTCCGGGCTGGCTATGGATGGCCATCGGCCTGACCGTGGGCGCCTTCATCGTGTTCCTGATGAAGCTGGAGCCGGGCAAGGGCGATGACGTCAAGCGGGTCAAGCAGGAAGAACAGAAAGCCACGCGCATGGCCGAGGCCAACAAGACCCCGCCGAGCCCACAGCAACCGGTGAAGCCCAAGTATGACTTCTACACCCTGCTGCCGGAATCGGAAGTGATTGTGCCGCCGGACGCCGTGCCTGAAAAAACCCTGCCAACACCGCAGACCGCGCCCGTGGCACCGGTTACGCCAGCAGAAGCGGCGAAGATCGACACCGCGCGCGCCCAGGCAGCCTTGAGCGGCCTGACCCCACCGCCTGCGCCTCCGGTGGCCAAGGCGGCCCCGGTGACCAAGTTCTTCCTGCAGGCCGGCTCGTTCCGCAAGGAAGCCGACGCCGACCGGGTCCGTGCACAGATCATCCTGCTCGGCCAGGCGGTTTCGGTCGAGTCCGGCACGGTCAAGGACGAAACCTGGTACCGCGTGCTGGTCGGCCCGTTCAGCAACCGCGAACAATTGACCACCGCCCAGAAACAATTGGCGGGCAGCGGCTTCAGCAATCTGTTGTTACAACAACGCCAGAGCCGCTGACAGCACGATCAACCCCCCTCCTGTGGGAGCGAGTCGGACGGCGCTCCGCCTGCTCGCGAAGGCCTACATTCAGTCAACATTGATGGCGACTGATACAACGCTTTCGCGAGCAGGCTCGCTCCCACCAGGATGACCTGCGACCCACCACCACTCGTCCCCTCTACCACCGCGCAGTTGAAAAACGCCACAGCACCCCCATATGAGTTGGCATAAGGCATTTTCGCCCCGCTGCGTGGAGACTCTTCCCTTGACCACCATCGTTTCAGTTCGCCGCCACGGCAAAGTCGTCATGGGCGGCGACGGCCAGGTTTCCCTGGGCAACACCGTGATGAAAGGCAACGCGAAAAAAGTTCGTCGCCTGTACCACGGCCAGGTCATCGCCGGTTTCGCTGGCGCCACCGCCGACGCCTTTACCCTCTTCGAACGTTTTGAAGGCCAACTGGAAAAACATCAGGGCCACCTGGTCCGTGCCGCGGTCGAGCTCGCCAAAGAATGGCGTACCGACCGCTCCCTGAGCCGCCTCGAAGCAATGCTCGCGGTCGCCAACAAAGACGCCTCGCTGATTATCACCGGCAATGGCGATGTGGTTGAACCCGAGAACGGCCTGATCGCCATGGGTTCCGGCGGTGGTTACGCCCAGGCGGCAGCCAGCGCCCTGCTGAAAAAAACCGACCTGTCGGCCCGGGAAATCGTCGAAACCGCCCTCGGCATCGCCGGCGACATCTGTGTCTTCACCAACCACACCCAGACCATTGAGGAGCAGGACTGCGCCGAGTAAGCGTGCGTGGCTGCGCGCCACCGCTCACTCTTGCCTGAGGTCCGCCAATTATTATGTCCATGACTCCCCGTGAAATCGTCCACGAACTCAATCGCCATATCATCGGCCAGGACGACGCCAAGCGCGCCGTCGCCATCGCCCTGCGCAACCGCTGGCGCCGGATGCAACTGCCCGAAGAACTGCGCGTCGAAGTCACCCCCAAGAACATCCTGATGATCGGCCCGACCGGTGTCGGCAAAACCGAAATCGCCCGGCGCCTGGCCAAGCTCGCCAACGCACCGTTCATCAAGGTCGAAGCCACCAAGTTCACCGAAGTCGGCTACGTTGGCCGCGACGTCGAGTCGATCATTCGTGACCTGGCCGATGCCGCTATCAAGCTGCTGCGCGAACAGGAAATGATCAAGGTTCGTCACCGCGCCGAAGACGCCGCCGAAGAGCGCATCCTCGATGCCCTGCTGCCACCGGCACGCACCGGCTTCAACAACGAAGAAGCCCCGGCCCAGGACTCCAACACCCGCCAACTGTTCCGCAAGCGCCTGCGCGAAGGCCAGCTGGATGACAAGGAGATCGAAATCGAAGTCGCCGAAGCCGCGGGCGTCGATATCTCCGCGCCACCGGGCATGGAAGAAATGACCAACCAGCTGCAGAGCCTGTTCGCCAACATGGGCAAGGGCAAGCGCAAGAACCGCAAGCTCAAGGTCAAGGAAGCGCTCAAGCTGGTCCGCGACGAAGAAGCCGGCCGCCTGGTCAATGACGAGGAACTCAAGGCCAAGGCCCTGGAAGCGGTCGAGCAGCACGGCATCGTGTTCATCGACGAAATCGACAAGGTCGCCAAGCGCGGCAATTCCGGTGGCGTCGACGTCTCCCGCGAAGGTGTACAGCGCGACCTGCTGCCGCTGATCGAAGGCTGCACAGTCAACACCAAGCTGGGCATGGTCAAGACCGACCACATCCTGTTTATCGCCTCCGGTGCATTCCACCTGAGCAAGCCGAGCGACCTGGTGCCTGAACTGCAAGGCCGCCTGCCGATCCGCGTTGAACTCAAGGCCCTGTCGCCGGAAGACTTCGAGCGTATCCTCAGCGAGCCGCACGCATCCCTGACCGAGCAGTATTGCGCCCTGCTGAAAACCGAAGGCCTGGCCATCGAGTTCCAGCCGGACGGCATCAAGCGCCTGGCCGAGATCGCCTGGCAGGTCAACGAGAAGACCGAGAACATCGGTGCCCGTCGCCTGCACACCCTGCTCGAGCGCCTGCTCGAAGAGGTTTCGTTCAGTGCCGGCGACCTGGCCAGCGCCCACAGCGACCAGCCGATCCGCATCGACGCCGACTACGTCAACAGCCACCTGGGCGAATTGGCGCAAAACGAAGACCTGTCCCGTTATATCCTGTAGGTCACTTCTACTGCGATAAGGGACCTGTGGGGGCGAGCCGGCTCGCTCCCACAGGTCCCTCGCAATGACGGACGACCAGCCCCATGACAACCCCGCTTCCCACCGATATCAAGCTGCACAAAGCCTCGAAAACCCTGTCGCTCAAATATCCCTCCGGCGAGGAATATCAACTGAGCGCCGAGTTCCTTCGGGTGCACTCCCCCTCCGCCGAGGTCCAGGGCCATGGCAAACCCATCCTGCAATTTGGCAAGATCGGCGTAGGACTGAGCAAGGTCGAACCGGCCGGCCAGTACGCACTGAAACTGACCTTCGACGACGGCCACGACAGCGGCCTCTTCACCTGGGATTACCTCTACCAGTTGGCACAGCGCCAGGACGCCCTCTGGGAAGATTATCTTGGTGAACTCAAAGCCGCCGGAAAGTCCCGCGATCCGAGTGAGTCCGTAGTCAAGCTGATGCTCTAGACCGGGGCTTACGCTCATTAGAAGGCATTTTCTAATTTCATCTGCTTGAATGCTCCCGCCCAGGACCCTCCATTGGCCCGCTTGCGAAAAAAATTAAACTCGGGTAACCAATGGAGCTGGCAAGTTCTGTGCAGCGCTCCCTGATGTAAAAAGTCAGCGATGTGCAATTAACGGTCACCCGAGCAGTAGTACCTGGCATTGGCTGTGTGACTACACAGCAGGACTCAGGTACTCGTCTCAGGACAATGGAGCGTCGTAGATGAGTAACAAGAATAACGATGACCTGAAACGCCAAGCCTCGGAAAACACCTTGGGGCTCAATCCTGTCATCGGCTTGCGTCGCAAAGATCTGCTTACCTCTGCCCGTATGGTGCTGACCCAGGCCATCAAACAACCCATTCACAGCGTCAAGCACGTGGCCCATTTCGGCCTCGAGCTGAAGAACGTGATGTTCGGCAAATCCGAGTTGCAACCCGAAGGCGATGACCGTCGCTTCAACGATCCGGCCTGGAGCCAGAACCCGCTCTACAAACGTTACCTGCAAACCTACCTGGCCTGGCGCAAGGAGCTCCATGACTGGATCGGCGACAGCAACCTGTCGGAGCAGGACATCAACCGCGGGCACTTCGTCATCAACTTGATGACCGAAGCCATGGCCCCGACCAACAGCGCGGCCAACCCCGCTGCCGTCAAACGCTTCTTCGAGACCGGCGGCAAGAGCCTGCTCGACGGCCTCTCCCACCTGGCCAAGGACCTGGTACACAACGGTGGCATGCCGAGCCAGGTCAACATGGGCGCCTTCGAAGTCGGCAAGAGCCTGGGCACCACCGAAGGTGCGGTGATTTTTCGCAACGACGTGCTGGAGCTGATCCAGTACCGGCCCATCACCGAACAGGTTCACGAGCGCCCCCTGCTGGTGGTACCGCCGCAGATCAACAAATTCTACGTATTCGACCTGAGCCCGGAAAAAAGCCTGGCGCGCTTCTGCCTGCGCAACAACCTGCAGACCTTCATCGTCAGTTGGCGTAACCCGACCAAGGCGCAACGCGAGTGGGGCCTGTCGACCTACATCGAGGCGCTCAAGGAAGCGGTCGACGTGGTCACCGCGATCACCGGCAGCAAAGACATCAACATGCTGGGCGCCTGCTCCGGCGGCATCACCTGCACCGCCCTGCTCGGCCACTACGCGGCGATCGGCGAGAAGAAGGTCAACTCCCTGACCCTGCTGGTCAGCGTCCTGGACACCACCCTGGACTCCCAGGTGGCGCTGTTCGTCGACGAGCAGACCCTGGAGTCCGCCAAGCGCCACTCCTACCAGGCCGGGGTGCTTGAGGGTCGGGACATGGCGAAGGTCTTCGCCTGGATGCGCCCCAACGACCTGATCTGGAACTACTGGGTCAACAACTACCTGCTGGGCAACGAACCGCCGATCTTCGACATCCTGTTCTGGAACAACGACACCACCCGCCTGCCGGCCGCGTTCCACGGCGACCTGATCGAGATGTTCAAAAGCAACCCACTGATCCGCCCCAATGCACTGGAAGTGTGCGGCACGCCCATCGACCTCAAGCAGGTCACGGCCGATGTCTATTCCCTGGCCGGCACCAACGACCACATCACCCCGTGGAAGTCCTGCTACAAGTCGGCCCAGCTGTTTGGTGGCAAGGTCGAATTCGTGCTGTCCAGCAGCGGCCATATCCAGAGCATCCTGAACCCGCCGGGCAACCCGAAATCGCGCTACATGACCAGCACCGAGACGGCATCGAACGCTGATCAGTGGCAAGAAAACTCGACCAAGCACACCGACTCCTGGTGGTTGCACTGGCAGGCCTGGCAGGCCGAGCGCGCGGGCAAGCTGAAAAAAGCCCCGAGCGCACTCGGCAACAAGACCTTTACCGCGGGTGAAGCCGCACCAGGGACCTACGTACACGAACGATAACTGACACACCTCGCCCCCTTGTAGGAGCGGGCTTGCCCGCGATGTCGGCAGCAGCTTCAGCCAATGCGCTGACTGATCCTGCGCTATCGCGGGCAAGCCCGCTCCCACAGGTTGCCGAGGATGAATTTGAGAACGTGACCCACAGGGCCTGAAGCATGCCGCAACCGTTCATCTTTCGTACCGTCGACCTGGATGGCCAGACCCTCCGCACTGCGGTACGCCCCGGCAAGCCTCACTTGACGCCCTTGCTGATTTTCAACGGCATCGGCGCCAACCTGGAGCTGGTGTTTCCGTTCGTCCAGGCGCTGGACCCGGACCTGGAAGTGATTGCCTTCGACGTGCCCGGTGTCGGCGGTTCATCGACGCCGCGCCGGCCGTATCGCTTTCCCGGGCTGGCCAAGCTGACCGCACGGATGCTCGATTACCTCGACTACGGCCAAGTCAACGTGATCGGCGTGTCCTGGGGCGGCGCCCTGGCGCAGCAGTTCGCCCATGACTACCCCGAGCGCTGCAAGAAGCTGGTATTGGCGGCCACGGCGGCCGGCGCGGTGATGGTGCCGGGCAAGCCGAAAGTGCTGTGGATGATGGCCAGCCCACGGCGTTATATCCAACCATCCCACGTGATTCGCATTGCGCCGATGATCTACGGTGGCTCATTTCGCCGTGACCCTAACCTCGCCGCCGACCACGCCAGCAAAGTCCGCTCCGCCGGCAAGCTGGGCTACTACTGGCAGCTCTTCGCGGGGCTGGGCTGGACCAGCATCCACTGGCTGCACAAGATCCACCAGCCGACCCTGGTGCTGGCCGGTGACGACGACCCGCTGATCCCGCTGGTCAATATGCGCCTGCTCGCCTGGCGTATTCCCAACGCCCAGCTACACATAATCGACGACGGTCATTTATTCCTGATCACCCGGGCCGAGGCCGTCGCCCCGATCATCATGAAGTTCCTCCAGGAAGAACGGCAGCGGGCGGTGATGCACCCGCACCCGGCACCCTATGGCGGCACCTGAGGTGCGCTGGCGGGAATGAGGGACTTGTTCACGGCTTGACGAAGGAGTGTTGACTCATGCGAGACAAACCAGCGCCGGGCACCTTGCCCACAGCCGCTGCATTCATCAATGCCCAGAGTGCGATCACCGGTCTGCGCGGCCGGGACCTGCTCTCGACCTTGCGCAACGTCGCCGCCCACGGCTTGCGTCACCCGGTACACAGTGCCCGGCACGCACTGGCACTGGGTGGCCAACTGGGCCGCGTGTTGCTGGGTGAGACCCTGCACCAACCCAACGCCGCCGACAGTCGTTTTGCCGACCCCAGCTGGACCCTCAATCCGTTTTACCGACGCAGCCTGCAGGCCTACCTGAGCTGGCAGAAACAAGTCAAACGCTGGATCGACGAAAGCGGCATGCCCGATGACGATCGCGCCCGCGCGCACTTTGCCTTCACCTTGCTCAACGATGCGGTATCGCCCTCCAATACCCTGCTCAACCCGTTGGCGATCAAGGAACTGTTCAACTCCGGCGGCCACAGCCTGGTCCGCGGCCTGAGCCATCTGTTCGATGACCTGATGCACAACAACGGGCTGCCCAGCCAGATCACCAAGCACGCCTTCGAGGTCGGCAAGACCGTTGCCACCACCACCGGCGCGGTGGTGTTTCGCAATGAACTGCTGGAGCTGATGCAATACAAGCCCATGAGCGAAAAGCAGTACGCCAAGCCGTTGCTGGTGGTGCCGCCGCAGATCAACAAGTACTACATCTTTGACTTGAGCCCCAGCAACAGCTTCGTCCAGTTCGCCCTGAAAAACGGCCTGCAGGTGTTCATGATCAGTTGGCGCAACCCGGATGTGCGCCACCGCGAATGGGGCCTGTCCAGCTACGTCGAGGCCGTGGAAGAAGCCATGAACGTGTGCCGGGCCATCACCGGCAGCCGCGAGGTCAACCTGATGGGCGCCTGCGCCGGCGGCCTGACCATCGCTGCGCTGCAGGGCCACCTGCAAGCCAAGCGGCAACTGCGGCGCATCTCCAGCGCCACTTACCTGGTCAGCCTGCTCGACAGCCAGTTGGACAGCCCCGCCACTCTGTTCGCTGACGAGCAGACCCTGGAAGCGGCCAAGCGACGCTCCTACCAGCAAGGTGTGCTCGAAGGCCGCGACATGGCCAAGGTGTTTGCCTGGATGCGCCCCAACGACCTGATCTGGAACTACTGGGTCAACAACTACCTGCTGGGCAAGGAACCGCCCGCGTTCGACATCCTCTACTGGAACAACGACAACACGCGCCTGCCGGCCGCCTTTCACGGCGACCTGCTGGACTTCTTCAAACACAACCCGCTGACCCATCCGGGCGGCCTCGAAGTGTGCGGCACGCCGATCGACCTGCAGAAGGTCAACGTCGACAGCTTCAGCGTGGCCGGGATCAACGATCACATCACGCCCTGGGATGCGGTGTACCGCTCCACGCTCCTACTTGGCGGCAACCGCCGCTTCGTGTTGTCCAACAGCGGTCACGTGCAGAGCATCCTCAACCCGCCGGGCAACCCCAAGGCCAACTACGTCGAAAGTGAAAAGCTGACCAGCGACCCTCGGGCCTGGTACTACGACGCCAGCCATGTCGACGGCAGTTGGTGGACCCAATGGCTTGCATGGATCCAGGAGCGCTCCGGCGCCCAACGGGAAACCCTGATGGCCCTGGGCAATCAGCACTACCCACCCATGGAGGCGGCGCCCGGTACCTACGTACGGGTGCGCTGATTTTTCTCGACGCCACGGCCGGGAACAGGCCGTGGCACTCAAGGCTCGACAACTAAGAAGACTGGATGAAAACCCGCGACCGGATTCTCGAATGTGCCCTGTTGTTGTTCAACCAGAAGGGCGAACCCAACGTCTCGACCATGGAAGTTGCCAACGAAATGGGGATCAGCCCCGGCAACCTCTACTACCACTTCCACGGTAAGGAGCCGTTGATCCTGGGGCTGTTCGAACGTTTCCAGAGTGAACTGACGCCGCTGCTCGATCCGCCGTCGGACGCCCGGCTGGCGCCGGAAGACTACTGGCTGTTCCTGCATCTGATCATCGAGCGCCTGGCGCACTACCGCTTCCTGTTCCAGGACCTGTCGAACCTGGCCGGACGCCTGCCGAAACTGGCCAAGGGCATCCGTAACCTGCTCAATGCCATCAAGCGCACCCTGGCCTCGCTGCTCGCCCGGCTCAAGGCCGAAGGCCAACTGGTCAGCGACACCCAGGCCCTGGGCCAACTGGTCGAACAGATCACCATGACCCTATTGTTCTCCCTGGACTACCAGCGAATTCTCGACCGTGAAGGTGAAGTGCGGGTGGTGGTCTACCAGATCATGATGCTGGTCGCCCCCCACCTGCTGCCGCCGGCCAAGCTCGCCACCGAGCGCCTGGCGCTGCAATACCTCGAAGGCCAGGCGTAAGGGCTGGATGCCGATTCGCGCACAACAAAAACGCCCGACCTTCGCAGGCCGGGCGTTTTTATCTGTCCCGGGAATATCAGGACTGACTGGTTGGCGCCGAAGGTGCTGGCGTAGCAGTCGGGGTCGCAGCAGGTGCTGGCGCGGCGGCGGAGTTCGCCGGGCTGACCGCAGCAGCCGCAGTGGCCGGCTTGGCAGCGACCGCTGGGGCTTTCGGCGCGGCAGCTTTGGGAGCTGCAGGCTTCTTGGCTGCCGGCTTTTTCGCGGCTGCGGGTTTGGCGGCAGGTTTCGCTGCTGCAGCTTTCACCGCAGGTTTGGCGGCGGGCTTGGCCGCGGCAGGCTTGGCAGCTGCGGTTTTCGCGGCCGGCTTGGCGGCTGGCTTGGCAGCCGGTTTAGCTGCAGCCTTGGCCAGTGGCTTGGCGGCAGTCTTGGCGGCTGCCGGTTTGGCCGCTGCGGTTTTGGCCGCTACGGGGGCAACCTTGGCGCCGGTGAGTTTTTCGATTTGCTTGGTCAGGGTGTCGACCTTGCTGTGCAGGGCTTTCACTTCGTTGCGGCTCGGCACACCGAGGCGCGAAATGGCACTGTTCAGGCGCTTGTCGAAAGCCCCTTCCAGTTCGTCCCATTTGCCCAGCGCGCGATCCTTGACCCCACTGATGCGCGACTTGGCCGAAGAAGCGGAGTCCTTGGCGGCGTCGACTTTTTTACCGACAGCGCTCTTGGTGAGCTTCTCGGCTTTCTCGCCATCCTTGACCAGTGTATCGAAGAGCTTGCTACCGTCAGTGTCGATCTTCGAGTACACGCCTAAACCAGCAAGCCAGATTTTGCGGGAGTAGTCTTCGACCTTCCCGATCCACGAGCTGCCTTCTTTTTCAGTATTCTTTTTACCAGCCATCCCGTTCTCCTTAATGTTTACGCGCGACACGTTCGAGCAATGCCGTTAGCTCATCGAGCTTAGCAGAGAGTGTCTCAACGTCATGTTTAGACGCAATGCCGACACGATTCAAGGCACTGGCGACACGCGTATCAAAAGCCTTCTCGACTTTATCAAGCTGCACTTCAACGCGGTCCTTGAGACTGACTACATCACCCTTGACGTTATCAATCTGAGTGTTGGCCGCTTCAAGTTGTTCCGTAACAACTTTTTTGCCTTTCTTTTCAACAGATTGACCAGCCTTGATCAACTCTTGAACGTATTCGCTGCCTTCCTGACCGACCTTGGCGTAGGCACCCAGGCCTGCCAGCCAGATCTTGCGGGCATAGGATTTCACTTCGTTCACCGGGGCAGGTTGAACGTCAGTTTTTTTCTTCAAAGTAACTTTGGCCATGGTGCACCTCACGCGCAGAAGGTTTGAGGAACTGCCCGCAAAAGAGTCGGGCTCAGGCACAAGGTAGGTAGAAAAATTAGAAACGGCACCCTAAGAACCGACACAAACCGCTGGATACACCACAAACCTATGTAGGAGCGAGCTTGCTCGCGATGACGGCGGGTCAGGCACTATCGATGTTGAATGGACCGGCCTCATCGCGGGCAAGCCCGCTCCCACAGTGCGCTTTGGCTGCTCGCTGATTTTGCATACACCCACAATCTTTGTGGGAGCGGGCTTGCCCGCGATGGCGGTGGGTCAGGCACTATCGATGTTGAATGGACCGGCCTCATCGCGGGCAAGCCCGCTCCCACAGTGCGCTTTGGCTGCTCGCTGATTTTGCATACACCCACAATCTTTGTGGGAGCGGGCTTGCCCGCGATGGCGGCGTGTCAGGCACTATCGATGTTGAATGGACCGGCCTCATCGCGGGCAAGCCCGCTCCCACAGTGCGCTTTGGGTGCTCACTGATTTTGCATACACCCACAATCTTTGTGGGAGCGGGCTTGCCCGCGATGACGGTGGGTCAGGCACTATCGATGTTGAATGGACCGGCCTCATCGCGGGCAAGCCCGCTCCCACAGTGCGCTTTGGCTGCTCGCTGATTTTGCATACACCCACAATCTTTGTGGGAGCGGGCTTGCCCGCGATGGCGGCGGGTCAGGCCGCATCGATGCTGGATACTTCACAATCAGACCAGGGCTTTATCCAGGGCTTTTTCGATTTCCGCCTTGATGGTCCCGCTCATCGCCGACATCAGCAGGCCGAGCTCGACATCGACCCGGATCGAATCCTCACCCACATGCACTGCGCCCTTGACCCCCGAGCGCTTGAGATTGAGGGTATCGCCCGCCCATTTGGGCTCCAGGCCATACTGTGCAGCCAGCTTCTCGGCCAGTTTATCGGCCTTCTCGCGCGCCGCTTCCTTGCCCAGGCCGTGGGCACGTTCAACACTAATACGGGCCATTGATTGACTCCTGATTGATCGGGACTTGCTCAAGACATCTTGACCCCGACTGCGTCAAAAGGTCCCGGCGGTTGCCTATCTTACATTCAGCCTTGCCAAGACAAAGCAGGCCCTGGGGATTAGAATGTCGCGCATTCTCTTTTGGTGACGGCGATATGACTGATCAGCGCAAAGGCAGCGATGCCGAACCCACCACACACTTCGGCTTCAAAAACGTTCCGCAAAGCCAGAAAGCGGAAAAAGTCGCTGAGGTGTTCCACTCGGTAGCGGCCAAGTACGACCTGATGAACGACGTGCTGTCCGGCGGCATGCACCGCCTGTGGAAGCGCTTCACCATTGAGCTGTCGGGTGTGCGCGCAGGCAATCGGGTCCTGGACATCGCCGGCGGTACCGGTGACCTGGCTGCCAAGTTCTCCCATCTGGTCGGCCCGACCGGCCAGGTAGTGCTGGCCGACATCAACGAATCCATGCTCAAGGTCGGTCGTGACCGCCTGTTGGACAAAGGCGTGGCCGGCAACATCGAGTTCGTCCAGGCCGACGCGGAAAAGCTGCCGTTCCCGGACAACCACTTCGATTGCGTGACCATCGCCTTCGGCCTGCGCAACGTCACCCACAAGGAAGACGCCCTGCGCTCGATGCTGCGTGTACTCAAGCCTGGCGGCCGCCTGCTGGTGCTGGAGTTCTCCAAACCGACCAACGCCCTGATGTCCAAGGTCTACGACGCCTACTCGTTCGCCTTCATGCCGATGGTCGGCAAACTGATCCTCAATGATCCGGAAAGCTATCGCTACCTGGCCGAGTCGATCCGCATGCACCCGAACCAGGAAACCCTGAAGTCGATGATGGTCGAGGCCGGTTTCGACCGAGTGACCTACCACAACATGACCTCAGGCATCGTTGCCCTGCACCGCGGCATCAAGCCCTGATGTTGCTCGCCGGCCTGCTCGCCAGCGTCGAACTCGGCCTGAACCGGGTCCTGCGGCTCGACAGCACGGCGCTGCCGCGCCTGGCCCATTTGAACGGCAAGGTCATTGCCGTCGAGTGCCGCAGCCCGGCGTTGCAGCTGTTCATCCTGCCCAGCGATGAGGGCCTGATGCTGGCGGCCCACTGGGCAGCCGAAGCCGATTGCACCCTGCGCGCACCGGCGGCCAGCTTGCTCAAGCTGGCCATCAGCAAGGACAAGACCGCAGTGCTGCACAGCCCGCAAGTCGAGCTGGACGGTGACAGCGGCGTGCTGCTGGAGCTGGCTGGCGTGCTGCAGGACCTGGAGCTGGACTGGGAGTACGAACTCGCACGCTGGCTGGGCCCAGTCGCCACGCAACTGCTCGGCGGCCACCTGCGCAGCCGCGCGCGCTGGTATCAACAAGGCTTCACCAGCCTGAACCAGAACCTGGCCGAATACCTCGCCGAAGAGTCGCGTACCCTGGTCGGGCAACGCGAAGCCGAAGCGCGGTTCAGTGAGCTGGACCAGATCAAACTCGATCTGGAACGTCTTGAGGCGCGCTTGGAGCGTCTCTCCCGATCCCTCGACTCAAGCGATAACGCATGAAGCTGCTCGCCGTCCGCCGTCTGTTGCGCATCCAGCGCGTCGTGATCCGCTACCGCCTCGATGACCTGCTGTTCGCCCTGCCATTGCCCTGGTTCCTCCTGGCACTGCGTTATGCCCTGCCGTGGCGCTGGTTCCCGCGCAAGACCCTGGAACTGAGCCGGGGCGTGCGCCTGCGTTTGGCCCTGCAGGACCTGGGGCCGATCTTCATCAAGTTCGGGCAGATCCTCTCCACTCGCCGCGACCTGCTGCCCGAAGACATCGCCGATGAGCTGATGCTGCTGCAGGACCGAGTACCACCCTTCGACTCGCAACTGGCCGTCAAGCTGATCGAAGAGCAACTGGGGAAAAAGATCAGCGAGGTGTTCAGCCGCTTCGACATCGAGCCCCTGGCCTCGGCCTCGGTAGCCCAGGTGCATGCCGCGCAACTGAAAAGCGGCGAAGAGGTGGTGGTCAAGGTCATTCGCCCAGGCCTCAAGCCGATCATCGCGCAAGACCTGGCGTGGCTGTTCATCCTCGCCCGCACCGCGGAAAAACTCTCCGCCGATGCACGCCTGCTGCACCCGGTGGACGTGGTCCAGGACTACGAAAAAACCATCTACGACGAACTCGACCTGCTGCGCGAAGCGGCCAACGCCAGCCAACTCAAGCGTAACTTCGACGGCTCGCCCCTGCTGTACGTGCCCCAGGTCTACTGGGACTGGTGCCGGCCAAAAGTACTGGTGATGGAGCGCATCTACGGGGTCCAGGTCACCGACCTGGCAACCCTGGCCGACCAGCGCACCGATATGAAGATGCTCGCCGAACGCGGCGTGGAGATCTTCTTCACCCAGGTGTTCCGTGACAGCTTCTTCCATGCCGACATGCACCCGGGCAACATCTTCGTCAGCACGGTCAACCCGTGGAGCCCGCAGTACATTGCCATCGATTGCGGCATCGTCGGCAGCCTGACCCCGGAAGACCAGGACTACCTGGCGCGCAACCTGTTCGCCTTCTTCAAGCGCGATTACCGGCGTGTCGCCCAATTGCACATCGACTCGGGCTGGGTACCGGCGGAAACCAAACTCAACGAATTCGAAGCGGCGATCCGCACGGTATGCGAACCGATCTTCGAAAAACCGTTAAAAGATATTTCCTTCGGCCAGGTGCTGATGCGCCTGTTCCAGACGGCTCGGCGCTTCAATATGGAAGTCCAGCCGCAGTTGGTCCTGCTGCAAAAGACCCTGCTCAACATCGAAGGCCTGGGCCGCCAGCTGTACCCGGACCTGGACCTGTGGAACACCGCCCAGCCGTTCCTCGAACGCTGGATGCGTGAACGCGTCAGCCCGAAAACCCTGCTGGGCAACCTGCACAACCAGGTCGAGCAACTGCCGCACCTGGCCAACATGACCCGCGACCTGCTCGAACGCATGACCCAACCCCACGCCGCCAACCCGCCCGTGGCCTGGCATCGGCGCTCGGACGACTGGTTCCTGCGCCTGCTCGGTGCCGCCCACCTGGCCGGCGGTGCGATCCTGCTGGCCGGTGGTCCGCTGAACGAACTGGGCCACTGGCCGGGCGCAATTATGCTCGCGGTGGGTTTGTATCTGGTCGTTCGCCGATAGCCAGCCGGGTTGTCGGCTGGCACACTGTTTCAAATCGCCCAGGCCCAGCGCAGATGCTGGGCCCGGCTGTCGGAGTCGAAGATGAAAAACTGGCTGGACGAGATCAAATGGGACAGTGACGGCCTGGTGCCGGCGATCGCCCAGGACCACAAGACCGGGCGCGTGCTGATGATGGCCTGGATGAACCGCGAAGCACTGGAGCTCAGCGCTGCCGAGAACCGCGCCATCTACTGGTCACGCTCGCGTGGCAAGCTGTGGCGCAAGGGCGAAGAGTCCGGCCACGTGCAGACCCTGCATGAGATGCGCCTGGACTGCGACGCCGACGTGATCATCCTGATGGTCGAGCAGATCGGCGACATCGCCTGTCATACCGGGCGCCAAAGCTGCTTCTACCGCGTATTCGAGAACGGCGACTGGAAAACCGTCGACCCGGTGCTCAAGGACCCGCACGCCATTTACTCTGCAGGACACAGCCATGAGTGACACCCTGACCCGCCTGGCCCAGGTGCTGGAAGAGCGTAAAGGCGCCGCCGCCGACAGCTCCTATGTCGCCAGCCTTTACCACAAGGGCCTGAACAAGATTCTGGAGAAAGTCGGCGAAGAGTCGGTCGAGACCATCATTGCCGCCAAAGACGCCGCCGTCAGCGGAGATTGCAGCGATGTCATCTACGAAACCGCCGACCTGTGGTTCCATAGCATGGTCATGCTGGCCCAGTTAGGGCAGCATCCGCAGGCGGTACTCGACGAACTGGACCGCCGCTTCGGCCTGTCCGGGCACGACGAGAAAGCCTCGCGTCCAGCCAACTGAATAACGATTAGAGAGGAGCAGCAAGATGGGCATTTTTGACTGGAAACACTGGGTCGTCATTCTGGTGGTGGTAGTGCTGGTATTCGGCACCAAAAAACTGAAAAACCTCGGCACCGACGTTGGCGAATCGATCAAGGGCTTTCGCAAGGCCATGAACGATGACGAAAAACCCGCCGAACCGGTGGTCCCACCGACCGCACAGCCAGCACCGCCCGTGCAGCCACAGGCTTCGACCCTGAACGAGCCGCACACCATTGACGTGCAGGCCCAGAAAGTCGAAGAGCCGACCCGCAAAGACTCGTGAGCACAGACTAATGTTTGGTATCAGCTTCTCTGAACTGCTGCTTGTCGGCCTCGTTGCCCTGCTGGTGCTGGGCCCCGAGCGCCTGCCGGGCGCTGCGCGCACCGCCGGCCTGTGGGTCGGGCGCCTGAAGCGCAGCTTCAACGCGATCAAACAGGAAGTTGAGCGTGAAATCGGTGCCGACGAAATCCGTCGGCAATTGCACAACGAGCACATTCTGTCGCTGGAGCAGGAGGCGCGCAAAATCCTCAATCCGCTCCAGCAGCAGCCGACGCCAACTGAAACGCCGATCTCCCCAGCCACGCCTGCCCCAGCGGTGAGCACCGCGGCAGTCGAGCCAGCAGCGGCCACCGTCAGCGCACCTGTCACCGAGCCGGCGGCCACCGCTGCGCCTGCTCCCCACGACCCAACACCGGCGCCGCGAGCCCCATGAGCGATATTCCAGAGAACGACCAACACATGCCGCTGGTCTCGCACCTCACCGAGTTGCGTACCCGCCTGCTGCGCTGTGTCGCGGCGATCTTCCTGATCTTCGCCGGGCTGTTTGCCTTCACCCAGCAGATCTACACCTTCGTCTCGACACCGCTGCGGGCGTACTTGCCGGCGGGTGCGACGATGATCGCCACCGACGTCTCGTCGCCCTTCCTGACGCCATTGAAGCTGACCATGATGGTCTCGCTGTTCCTGGCGATCCCGGTGATCCTGCATCAGATCTGGGGCTTCATCGCACCGGGCCTGTACAAGCACGAGAAGCGCATTGCCGTGCCATTGCTGGTGTCGAGCATCGTGCTGTTTTATGCCGGCATGGCGTTCGCCTACTTCCTGGTGTTCCCGCTGATCTTCAAGTTCTTCGCCGCTGCCACCCCGGCCGGCGTGGAGATGATGACCGACATCACCAGTTACCTGGATTTCGTCATGACGCTGTTCTTCGCCTTTGGCGTGGCGTTCGAGATCCCGGTGGCCGTGGTCCTGCTGGTATGGATCGGCGTGGTCGACGTCAAGTACCTGCGCAAGATCCGCCCGTACGTGATCATCGGTTGCTTCGTGGTGGGCATGATCCTCACCCCGCCGGACATCTTCTCCCAGACCCTGCTGGCCGTGCCGATGTGGATGCTGTTCGAGATCGGCATCCTGTTCGGCAGCCTGATCAGCAAACGTGGCGAGCATCCGGACGACCAGCCGGCTGACGATCACAACGACCAGCCGCCAGCGACCCAACCGTGAACCTGCTGCTCCTCGAAGAGGCCGATTTCATTGCGCCCGACCGGGTCGTGCTGCGCGATCGGCGCTTGACCCACATGCAGGAAGTGCACCGCTGCGAAGTCGGTGACAGCATGCGCGTCGGACGCATCGGCGGGCTGATGGGTGCGGCCCAAGTGCTGCGCCTGGAACCCGGCGAAGCCGAGTTGCGGGTCAGCCTTGACCAGCCACCGCCGGCCAAGCTGCCCCTGACCCTGGTCCTCGCCCTGCCTCGGCCGAAGATGCTGCGCCGGGTGTTCCAGACCGTGGCCACCATGGGCGTGCCCAAGGTGGTGCTGGTCAACAGCTACCGGGTCGAAAAGAGCTTCTGGCAGACCCCCTTCCTCGAGCCCGAGGCGATTCGCGAACAATTGATCCTCGGCCTGGAGCAGGCCCGCGACAGCGTGCTGCCGGAAATCGTCATCGAAAAACGCTTCAAGCCCTTCGTCGAAGACCGCCTGCCGGCCATCGTCGAGGGCACCCTCGGGCTGGTCGGCCACCCTGGCAACCACCCACCCTGCCCTCGCGGGCTGACCGAGCCCGTGACCCTGGCCATCGGCCCGGAAGGCGGCTGGATCCCCTACGAAATCGACCTGCTGGGCAAGGCCGGACTGCAACCGGTACAGCTCGGCGAGCGCATCCTGCGAGTCGAAACCGCAGTCACCGCACTGCTCGCTCGCCTATTCTGATCCCCAGGATCGTAGGAGCACCTACAGATTCTCTTTAGTCGGCCGATAGACTCTCCATAATTCGAATCAATGGGGAGTCTGCAGCATGTACCGATGGTTAGCCGAGAACCTTGGCAATGTGAGCGTAAATCGCAAGCTGGGCATCGGCTTCGGCCTGGTCTTGCTGATGACCCTGCTGATCACCGTCAACGGCTGGTCGGGCATGAGCAGCATCATCAGCCGGGGCGACAAGCTCGGCTTCATCTCCAGCCTCGCCGCACTGACCAAAGACCTGCGCATTGCCCGCCTGGACTATGACATGCGTCACGGCGAGCAAGGACCGGCGGCGGTGAACGAGGTGCTGAACAACCTCGACCAGGGCCTCAAGAGCGCCCTGACGATGATCGAGCAGCCCGCCGACGCCGCCATACTCAATGAGCAACTGGAAGCCCTCAGCGAGTACCGGCACGCCTTCGCCGACATGACCCAGGCCACCACCCATCGTGAAGCCGCCAGAGCCAAGCTGGGCGCGACCGCTGACGCTGCCGTGGCCCGCGTCAACGAAGTGGAGAAAGCCCTGCTGCAAGGCGACAACGTGGCGCAGTTCAACAGCGTCATCGACCTCAGCAAACTGCTCCAGCAGGCGCGCTTCCAGGTCCGCGGCTACACCTACAGCGGCAAGGCCGAGGCCGAACAGCCGGCCCTGGCCGCCATCGACGCAGCCCTCGACTACCTCAAGGCCCTGCCCGCGCAACTGCCCGAGCAGCACGTCGGCAACCTGCAACAGGCCAGCGACTCGCTGATCGGCTACCGCGCGGC
Source organism: Pseudomonas sp. S04 (assembly GCF_009834545.1). Lineage (NCBI taxonomy): Bacteria > Pseudomonadati > Pseudomonadota > Gammaproteobacteria > Pseudomonadales > Pseudomonadaceae > Pseudomonas > Pseudomonas sp. S04. Next base: position 392,753 of record NZ_CP019427.1, on the reverse strand, counting down.
GGTCAGCCAGTACCGCGATGCCCAGGTGGCCAGCGCCACCGCACTCAAGGACATGGCCCATCAAGGCGACGTCCTGCTGGAACTGAGCAAAAAACTCACGCTGTCGCAGACGGTCGTCCGCGACACCGACGCCGCCCACGCCAAGAACACCCTATTGCTGAGCACGGTGCTGGCCCTGGTGTTCGGCCTGATCGCTGCCTGGGCCATCACCCGGCAGATCATCATCCCGCTGAACCAGGCCCTCAAGGCCGCCGAGCGGGTGGCCGCCGGCGACCTGACGCACAACCTGATCTCCCAGCGCCGCGACGAACTGGGCCAACTGCAGCGCGCGATCCAGAGCATGATCGTCGGCCTGCGCGAGCTGATTGGCGGGATCAGCGATGGCGTCACGCAAATCGCCAGCGCTGCCGAAGAGCTGTCGGCGGTGACCGAGCAGACCAGCGCCGGGGTCAACAGCCAGAAGGTCGAGACCGATCAGGTCGCCACCGCGATGAACGAAATGGCCGCCACCGTGCAGGAAGTCGCGCGTAACGCCGAAGAGGCCTCGGAGGCCGCCGTCGCGGCCGACCAGCAGGCCCGTGAAGGCGACAAAGTGGTCGGCGAAGCCATCGCCCAGATCGAGCGCCTGGCCACCGAGGTCGGCCACTCCACGGTCGCCATGGGCGATCTGAAGCGCGAGAGCGACAAGATCGGCAGCGTGCTGGACGTGATCAAGTCCGTGGCCCAGCAAACCAACCTGCTGGCCCTCAATGCCGCAATCGAGGCCGCGCGGGCCGGTGAGGCCGGCCGAGGTTTTGCCGTGGTCGCCGATGAAGTGCGCAGCCTGGCGCAACGCACCCAAAAGTCCACCGAAGAGATCGAGGAACTGATCGTTGGCCTGCAGAGCGGCACCCAGCAGGTCGCCACCATCCTGGACAACAGCCGCAGCCTGACCGACAGCAGCGTCGAGCTCACCCGCCGCGCGGGCGGTTCGCTGGACAACATCACCCGCACCGTCTCAGCGATTCAGGCAATGAACCAGCAGATCGCCGCCGCGGCCGAGCAACAAAGCGCCGTGGCCGAAGAGATCAACCGCAGCGTGCTGAATGTGCGTGATGTGTCCGAGCAGACCTCGGCCGCCAGTGAGGAGACCGCCGCCTCCAGCGTCGAGCTGGCGCGGTTGGGTACTCATCTGCAGATGCTGGTGGGTAAATTCAGGGTCTGATCGGTGGCACACGCGAGGCTGGCAACAGCCTCCCGGTTCAGGCGTCGTACCCGCCAACCTGGCGAATGTGCTGCGCCAGGGCCGCGAGGTCGTGGTTGAGCTCACCCTTGAAGTCATGGGACGAGATATAGCCTTCGTAGCGCTCGAAGAACCTGTCGACGTTGGAACTGATGGGTTTGAAGGCGCTGGAGTCGCCCGTCCCGTGCATGGGGAAGAGCTTGGCGTGCAAATGGTCGATGCCATAGCCTTCCAGCATCAAGCCCGTGCGGCCGACGTCCGGCAGCGCGCGGTCGATCAGCAGCGCGACTTTTTTCGCGGCGATCATCAAGCCTGACAACACCTCATCCGACTGGGCGAACGCGTAGCTGCCAACGTGCTGCCGGGGCACGACCACCGAGAAGCCCGGTGTATTGGGACGGCTGGAGAGGAATGCCACGTGGGCTTCGTCCTCCCAGATCAGGTGCATGGGTGCCTGGCCGGCGAGCATTTTGCAAAAGATACAGTCCATGTTGTTCAAGCCCGTCCGTGGAGTCCTTGATAAACGTTTCTGCCGACCAGTTATTTAGTCGCGCCCTTACAAGACCTGACGCAAGAACGCCTGCGCCCGTGGATCCTTCGGCGCATCAAAGAACTCGGCTGGCGAAGCATCTTCCAGCAACTTGCCGTGATCGAAGAACAGCACCCGGTCCGCCACTTCGCGGGCAAAGCCCATTTCGTGCGTCACGCAAACCATGGTCATGCCTTCCACAGCCAGGGTCTTCATCACGTCCAGCACTTCGCCGACCATTTCCGGGTCGAGTGCCGAGGTCGGTTCGTCGAACAGCATGACCTTGGGCTCCATGGCCAGCGCCCGGGCGATTGCCACCCGCTGTTGTTGGCCGCCGGACAGGCGCGACGGGAACTCGTGGGCCTTCTGCGCAATGCCGACCTTCTCCAACAGCGCCATGGCCTTGGCTTCGCGCTCCTTCTTGGCGCGCTTGCGCACGACCTTCTGCGCCAGGCACAGGTTCTCCAGCACGGTCATGTGCGGGAACAGGTTGAAGTGCTGGAACACCATGCCGACTTCACGCCGGTAGGCATTCACGTCGGTTTTCGGGTCGGCCAGTTGCAGGCCGTCGATGCTCACCGAGCCGGAATCGAACTCTTCCAGGCCATTGAGGCAGCGCAAGAAAGTCGATTTGCCGGAACCGGACGGACCGATGACCACCAGCACCTCGCCCTTGGCCACCTGGGTGGTGACGTTGTCCACCGCGCGAACCACCTGGCCACGGGTGTCGAAGACTTTTATCAGATCGCGGACTTCAATCACTTTGCGCGAGCCTCCGCTCAAGCCGGCTGGCCATTTTCGACAGCGGCAGGTTGATCAACAGGTACAGCCCGGCCACGCAGAACAGGATTTCGAACGGCGAGAACGAGGTGGTGATGACTTCACGGCCACTCTTGAGCAGCTCGGTGATGGCGATGACCGACACCAGCGAGGTGTCCTTGACCAGGCTGATGAATTGCCCGGCCAGTGGCGGCAGCACCCGCTTGAATGCTTGCGGCAGCACCACATGGCGCATCGACTGGCTGGCATTCAGGCCCAGGGAGCGCGCGGCTTCGTTCTGCCCACGGGCAATCGACTGTACGCCGGAACGAATGATCTCGGCCACATAGGCACCGGTGAACAGCGACAGCGCAGCGATCCCGGCGAACTCGCGGGACAGGTTGAGCACCGTGCCGATGAAGAAGTAGAAAATGAAGATCTGCACCAGCAGCGGCGTACCGCGCACCAGCTCGATGTAGACGATCGACAGGTCACGCAGGGTCGGGTTGTTCGACAGCCGGCACAGGCCGGTTGCGAGGCCGATCAACAGCCCAAGCACACCCGAGACCAGCGACAGCCACAAGGTTGTCCACAAGCCCCACAGCAGCGGTCCTGCGGCCCAATGCCGGGTGACACCGATCACATCGCCTTCGGCCACATCGTCGCCACGGGCCACTTGCAGGCTGTTGTCGTCGACCGTCAGCACTTGCTCGGTGCCGGCGTCGTTGCGCAGGGTCACCTCAGCTTTGTCACCTTTGCGCACCAGTTCGCTGACGGTGGAGATGTCGGCGGCACGCTGGGTGTCTTCGGCGTGATAGGCGAAGTACTGCGGCACGCGGTTCCAGCGCCATTCGTAGGACATCAGCGAGGTGGCGTAGTACAACGCGCCGGCCATGCCGACCAGCACCAGCACGGTCAGGACGTGCCAGGGCCATTGGGCTTTTTTATGTTTCATTGCGGGTTCCGGGATGTATGTTGCCTGTCAGGCCGTCATCGCGGGCAAGCCCGCTCCCACAATGGTCCAGGTGAGCAGCATTTTTGTGTCCAACGCTGAACCTGTGGGAGCTGGCTTGCCAGCGATTGAGGCGACTCGGTCTATCTGACCAAGCCTTATTCCATGTCTTTCTGCCAAGCGGTGTCTTTGAACCACTTGTCATGAATACGATCGTAGGTGCCGTCTTCGTGGATCTGGTGCAGGAAGTTGTTGATGAAGTTCAGGCTGTCGTAGTCGCCCTTCTTCAGGCCGAAAGCCAGTGGCTCGTAGGTGAACGGCTTGTCGAGGAACACCAGCTTGCCGTTGCCGACCTTGTTCACTGCCACCACGTTGTACGGTGCGTCGTAGACAAAGGCGTCAGCCTTGCCGTTGACCACGTCGAGCACACCTTCCTGTTCGTTGTCGTAGCCGTGGTACTTGGCTTTGGACATCAGCTTCCTGGCGACCATTTCGCCCGTGGTGCCGAGCTTGGAGGTGATGCGGTAGTCAGCGCTGTTCAGGTCTTTATAGGACTTGATGGTGCCTTCCAGCTCCTTGCGGATCAGCAGCGTCTGGCCGACCACGATGAAGGGTTCGCTGAAGTTCAGGCGCAGGTTGCGTTCCTGGGTCAGGGTCATGCCGCTGCCGATCATGTCGAACTTGTCGGTCAGCAAGGCCGGGATGATGCCATCGTAACCGGTGGATACCAGTTCCAGCTTGACGCCCATGGCCTTGGTCATGGCTTTGAGCAGGTCGACTTCGAAGCCAATGATTTCGCCGCGCTTGTTGGTCATTTCAAACGGCATGTAGGTCGGATCCATGCCGACTTTCAACGTGCCACGCTTGACTGCATCGTCGATGGCGCCGGCCTGCGCCGCGTTGACTGCTACCAGTGCCGAGACGCCGAGCATCAGCATCGAGAGATACTTCTTCATCATCAAAGTCCCCAATCTTTTTGTAGTAAGGCGCGCAATCGAACGCTTTCTTGTGGAAAACGACCGATACGGACACAAAGGTTGTCCGGGCACACCAAAGAAGGGAGCGATGCTAACGCACTCGGCCGTTTGCACAAGTGGTTACGAAGTTTCAGGCAAAAAAAAGGTTCTTCACGGATTACCGGGAAAGACGCTCTTGATCTTCATGAAAAAGAATTCGCTGTCCCGGTAACCGTACGCCATCCGCTTGATGACCTTTATTCGATTGTTTATTCCTTCCAACTGACCGGTGTGCATCGGCCAGCGAACCCGGCTGACGATGCCCCGCCAGTAACCCTTTAGCCGTTTGGCGAACTGGATCAGAGCTGGTATTTCGCTTTCGTGCGCATGGCGCAGCCATTGCTTCCAGGCCGATCGCCAACCCCAGGCAGTACTCGGGGTCCAGAGTGTTTTGAGTTCAGCCTTCATCAAGTAGACCGTCATCAACGCTTGGTTGGCCGCCAGTAGATCCTCCAGGCGGACCTGTTGTTCCGGCGTTTTCAAGTTCTGCGGATTGCGCAGCAACAGCCATCGCGCCTGCTTGATGACCTTGCGGGCAGGCTTGTCGTGACGCAACCGGTTAGCCTCGTCGACGCGGACCCGATCAATCACCTCTCGGCCATATTTGGCCACCACATGGAAGAGGTCGTAGACCACTCGCGCGTTGGGACAGTGCTGACGAACCTCCAGGTCAAAAGCGGTGTTCATGTCCATCGCCACCGCTTCGATTCGAGCACAACCCTCTGGCCCCAGTTCTTCGAAGAAAGGCCTGATCGCTGCTCGGCTGCGACCTTCACCGATCCACAGCACTCGTCGTGTATCCGCATCCAGCACCACGCTGGCGTAACGATGACCTTTGAACAGGGCGAACTCGTCCATCACCAGACGTCGCGGTTGCGCCTTTGGCAAAACGCTCAACGCCGCTTGCAAGGCTCGACGCTCCAGCAACCGAACGGTGTCCCAGTGCAGCCCAAACAGTTGAGCCACGTGCAGTGTGGGAAGGCGCTCGCAGGCTTGAATGACCGCCTCGGCCAGACGCCGCGTCATGCGGGCATAGCGGTCCAGCCAACTGACGGCCTCCATACGTTTACCGCAGTCACGACAGCCAACACGCCTGAGCAACACGCTGAGGCGCACCGCACGGCCGAGAATCGGTAAATCGCGGACGGTCCGCTCGCAATACTCATGCGTGGTTGAACAGGGTTTTTGGCAGCCGCTACAGGAAGGGAACCGGGTGGCGTGGGGAATCAGGTCGATCTGAAGCGCGTCGCCATCAGGCTTGATGGTGACGACAGAAAAGCCCTCCCAAAAAGGAAGGAAAGTATTAATATCGCGCATAAGAACGCCGTTTTGTTAGATGTGTTTGCTCGCACGAACATCATCAATCAAATCGGCGTTCTTGTTTCTGTGTTTCCCGGGATTCCGTGAAGAACCAAAAAAAAGCCCCGCGGTTCGGCGTAATGCTGTTCACTTAAGCATTTGAGCTCACGCCGGGCTTCCTAGAAAATCCGATGCCAGACCTCTGGCATCGGATTTTTTATGTCTGTTCAACAGGACCTGCTCGACCTCGACGACCTTTTTAACTTCTGCGACCTGAGCACCTTCACCCAAAACATTCCCATCGAGTGGGTAGCGTCTGCGCTCGACCTCTCCAGTCAGGCGACCATTCGCCGGCGGCGCCTGCCCGCTGATCAAGTGCTGTGGCTAGTGCTTGGCATGGCGTTATTTCGTGACGAGCCGGTTCACGAGGTGGCCAGGCGTTTGAACATCTGCGCCCAAGGCCTGGCCTCTGACCATTTGCTGGCGCGCAGTGGTGTAACCGAAGCTCGTAAACGGCTCGGCGCCGATCCTGTTGAGTGGTTGTTCCGTAAGACCGGCAACCATTGGGGCGCAGAGCGCTATGACGATGATGCCTGGCATAATTTGCAGGTTTTCGCGGTGGACGGTGCGCTTTTTCGCACCCCGGATACGCCCGAGCTTCGAGATCACTTCGGGTCGGGAAACACCCCCAGCGATCGCCAGACACCGTTTCCGATGCTGCGCCTGGTGGCGCTAATGAATGTGCGTTCGCACGTGATCCTAGATGCACAATTGAGCCCCTACCGACGCAGTGAAATGCGCCTGGCCGACGAGTTTTTGCAGCAGATTCCCGACCACTCGGTGACGCTGTTCGACAAAGGGTTCTGGGGCGCGGAGCTGCTGTTGAGCCTAAGTAGAACGGGCACCAGCCGTCATTGGTTGATCCCGGCAAAAAAGGGACTGGTCTGCGAGGAAGTGGCCCGCTACAACCAGCGCGACCGTTTGGTGCGTATGAAAGTCTCGCCACAGGCCAGAAAGCGAAATCCGACTCTTCCCTCGCACTGGGAGGTACGCGAAGTCAGCTATGAAATTCAAGGCAAAGTGAAAACCGTCATGACGTCCTTGCCGGCCAAGACCTACACCACTAAGGCTGTTGCCAAACTTTATCAGGAGCGTTGGGAGATCGAGTTGGGTTTCAGGGACATCAAGAGTTCAATGCAACAGAACGCAATGACCTTGCGCAGCAAAAAAATCGAGCTGATCTATCAGGAAGTGTGGGGGCTGTTGCTGGCTTACAACGTGATTCGCCGGGAAGCGAGCCAAGCGGCGGTGGCGTTTGGTCGAGCGCCTTCGGACATCCGTTTCAAACCGGCCTGTCAGTACATCGCCGTGCAATTGATCGTGATGGCAGCAGCCAATCCAGTTTCAGCGACAGGGAGACGCTTGGCGGAACTGAGGGCAGGTATCGGGGGATTGTTTCTGGATCACCGCCCCAGGCCTTCGAGGCCAAGGACGGTGAAGATTTCAAAGACCCGGTTCCCAGTGGACCGTAAGGCTGCTCCGCTTAAGTGAACAGCATTAAGCTTAGTGCTGGGCTTTTTTTATCAGGCCGGTTGTGCCTGCAAGCTCAAGGGCTTGAGCGGCAACAGCGGCGCATGGGGGTCGGCTTTCACCGAAGCCCGCCAGGCGTCCAGCCAGTCGGCGTGGCCTTCGCTCCAGACCTGCTCATGCAGGCGAGCCAGGGCGACCGGGTCGCTAAGCAACTGCAGGCGCTCATGGTTGTTCAAGCCGGCCGGGCCGACTTTCAACGCATGGCGTACCCGCTCGGTGCGCAACCACTCGATCGGCTCGGCCTGACCGTGACGCGAAGTCGCCAACGCACACGCCAGGGCGTTCTGCTGCGGATCGACCACGGCGCGGATGAAGCCGTCGTTCAGGGCGTGCCAGCGGTTCTCGTGGGTGTACTGGTCGGTCGCCAGCAAGGCCTGTGGCGGATTGTATTCCTCAGGAATCAGGAACAGGCTCTCGTCACGGGACTTCAGGCCCAGGCCCACACGGCTGGAGATCACCGACACCGGGATCGACAGCATCAACGAACCGACGATCGGCACCAGCCACCACAGGAAGCTCGGGTTCAGCCAGATCACCAGCAAGGCCCAGAAGAAGCCCAGCAGGGTCTGTGGACCGTGACGCTTGACTGCCTCGCTCCAGGGCGTGGAGTCATCGTCACGCTGTGGCGAGTTCCAGGTCGCGGCCCAACCGAGGAACGCGGCGAGCACAAACCGGGTGTGGAAAATCATCCGCACCGGCGCCAGCAACATGGAGAACAGCATCTCCAGGAGCATCGACAGGGTGACCTTGAACTTGCCGCCGAACTCTTTCGCGCCCTTGGCCCAGATCAGGATGATGCTCAACAACTTCGGCAGGAACAGCAGCACGATGGTGGTCGAGAACAGCGCGATGGCTTTGTCCGGGTGCCATTGTGGCCACAGCGGATACAACTGGCGCGGTTCCAGGAAGTACTGCGGCTCCATCAGCGTGTTGACCGCCAGCAGCGCTGTCGACAGCACCAGGAAGAAGAACCACAGCGGTGCCGACAGGTAGGACATCACGCCCGTCAGGAACACCGCACGGTGCACCGGGTGCATACCCTTGACCAGGAACAGGCGGAAGTTCATCAGGTTGCCGTGGCACCAGCGACGGTCACGCTTGAGTTCGTCCAGCAGGTTGGGCGGCAGTTCTTCGTAGCTGCCCGGCAGGTCGTAGGCAATCCACACGCCCCAGCCGGCACGGCGCATCAGCGCGGCTTCAACGAAGTCGTGGGACAGGATGGCACCGGCAAACGCGCCTTTACCGGGCAACGGCGCCAAGGCGCAGTGCTCGATGAACGGCTTCATGCGGATGATCGCGTTGTGCCCCCAGTAGTGGGATTCGCCCAACTGCCAGAAGTGCAGGCCGGCGGTGAACAGCGGGCCGTAGACCCGGGTGGCGAACTGCTGCATGCGCGCATACAGGGTGTCCATGCCCGACGCCCGTGGCGCGGTCTGGATGATCCCGGCGTCCGGCGTGGCTTCCATCAAGCGCACCAGGCTGGTCAGGCATTCACCGCTCATCACGCTGTCGGCGTCGAGGACCACCATGTACTTGTAGTCACCCCCCCAGCGACGGCAGAAGTCGTCGAGGTTACCGCTCTTGCGTTTGACCCGACGGCGACGGCGGCGATAGAAGATCTTGCCAAAGCCCTTGGCTTCGCGGCAGACATCCAGCCAGGCTTGTTGCTCGGCGACACAGATATCGGAGTCGTTACTGTCACTGAGGACGAAGAAATCGAAACGATCGAGATCGCCAGTGGCGGCCACCGATTCGAACGTGGCGCGCAAACCGGCAAATACCCGGGGCACGTCTTCGTTGCAGATCGGCATCACCAAGGCGGTGCGGGCGTCTTTGGGAATCGGCTCGTTGCCGGCACTTTTACCGGAGATGCGGTATTTATCGTGACCGGTCAGCAGCTCGAGAAAGCCCATCAGCGCGGTCCAGAAACCGGCCGAGACCCAGCAGAACAGAATCCCGAACAGAATCAGGATGCTGGTCTGCAAGGCGTATGGCAGCACTTGCGTGGCGGTCTGCATCAGCGGTTGATGCAGGACTTCGTTCAGGTCGACGAACGACCAGCCCTGGTACGGCATGATGCCTTTCATGTACCAGCCGGCAACGATGGTCTGGCCGAGCATCAGCACCAGCAGGATGTAGCGGCGAATCGAACCGACGGTGCGCCAGCGCGCGGCCGGCAGCACACGCTCATCCTTGGGCGGTGCCGGCGGATTGGTGCGACCGGTCAGCCGACGCCAGCCGCGCACCAGGATATTGGTACGCCACGGCTCGGGCACGACCTTGGTCCGACGGATCGGCGGGGTGGCTTTCAGGCACACCCGGCCGCTGGCGTCGAGCACCAGCATCTCGGCCTCTTCCAGCTCCTCGGCGGAGTTGAGGGTCAGGCGACGGCCGACCGAGGCCTGTGCGGCCTCGCTCGGTGCGTCGAAGGTCGACGAGGACAGGCGTTCATGCAGTTCGCTGAAGGATTTGCAGCCCGCCAACTCGGCGCGCTGCTCATCGGTCATCGGCAAATGCGCCAGATACTCGCTGAGCGACTCTGGCTGTGCTTGGGAATTACTCATCGGCAGGCAACTGATAGCTCCAGGTCTCGGTCAAGACTTCTTCAGTCGGCGCCGATTCCGGTGTGGCTGGGGCCGCTTCGGCAGCAACTGGCTGCTTGGCGTCTTTGTTGTCCTTGGTCTTGCTCTCGGCAGCGGGCTTGGCGTCAGCCTGTTTGGCGTCCGCTTGCTTGGCTTCTGCCTGCTTGGCTTCCTTGTCCGCTTTCTCTTGCTGCTTGGCGGCCACTTTGTCGGCCTTGGCCACCGAGGAATTGGAGCTTGGCAGCGAAGTCTTGGTCAGGTCCGCCGGCACGATGGGCTGCACCAGGGCCGCACGCATCTCGGTCGACTTGCTCGGGTCCTTGATCTTCATCCGCAGGGTCAGGCGCCAGCCCTTGGTTTCAGGGTTGTAGCGCACGCTGTTCTCGACCAGCTCGGCATTGTCACCCACGCTGACCTGGCTACGAACGTCGGCCTCCGGCGGCAGGGCCGCCAGGGATGGACCTTCGAAATCCACCAGGTAGGCAACACTGCCATCTGGCTGACGGATCAGGTTGGACTGCTTGACGTCGCCGGTGGAACGCAGGGTCTGGCTGACCCACGCGCTATCCGGGGCGTGCAGGGCTGCTTCGTCGATGGTCCAGTGCAGGCGATAGGCTACATCCAGTGGCTGGCCAGGCTCAGGCAGTTTTTCCGGGCTCCAGAAAGCCACGATGTTGTCGTTGGTTTCGTCGGCGGTAGGAATTTCCACCAGGTCGACCGAACCCTTGCCCCAATCACCTTTTGGCTCGATCCAGGCGCTTGGGCGCTTGTCGTAGCGGTCGTCGAGGTCTTCATAGTGGCTGAAGTCGCGGCCACGTTGCAGCAGGCCAAAACCACGTGGGTTCTCTACCGAGAAGTTGCTCACGGCCAGGTGTTTCGGGTTGTTCAGCGGACGCCAGATCCACTCGCCGTTGCCGGCATGGATCGCCAGGCCGCTGGAGTCGTGCAGCTCGCGACGGTAGTTGAGGACCTTCGATGGCTGGTTGGCGCCGAACAGGAACATGCTGGTCAGCGGGGCGATGCCCAGCTTGCTGACCTTGTCACGCAGGAACATCTGCGCCTTGACGTCGACAATGGTGTCGCTGCCAGGACGCAGGGTCAGGCGGTAGGCGCCGGTGGCACGTGGCGAATCCAGCAGGGCGAAAATCACCAGATGCTTGTCGCCCGGCTTCGGCTGCTCGATCCAGAACTCGGTGAAACGCGGGAATTCTTCACCCGACGGCAGCGCGGTATCAATCGCCAGGCCACGGGCCGACAGCCCATAGGTATGGCCCTTGCCGACGACGCGGAAATAGCTCGCGCCGAGCATGGTCATGATTTCGTCTTGCTTGTCGGCCTTGTTGATCGGGTAAAGCACACGGAAACCGGCATAACCCAGTTGTTCGGTGGCCTTGGGATCAAACTTGACGTCGCCGAAATCGAAACGACTTGGGTCGTACTTGATCTCTTCGACGGTGTTGGCCGTGATTTCGTTGATTTTCACCGGCGTATCGAAATGCATGCCCTGGTGATAGAACGACAGCTTGAACGGGGTCTTTTTATCGGCCCATTCAGCTTTTTCGGTCAGGAAACGAATTTTTTGATAGTCGGCGAATTTCATTTCGCGAAATTCGTTCGGCAGATTGCTGCGCGGAGCCTCGTATTTCTGCCCAGCCAGCTCTTTTGCCTTGGCCGACACATCGTTCAGATTGAATGCCCAAAGCTGGCCGGCGCTGAGCAGGCAAAACAGGGCAGAGCCTGTCGCCAGTGCGTTTCGTAACCGTTTGGCAGACAATTTTGGTGCAGTACAGGGACTAACAATCACGAGCAACCCTCGCCGAAAACAGATCAAAAAACCAACGGCCAGCTATCTATATGCCAGGTTGGCGAGCATTGTTCCGACTCCGATGGGGCAAAATGATTCCCCAAACGGTCGTGAACAAGTCTCTACCTAAGTCAAAAATGGGCCAACGAACGCTGATCCCCGTAGCGCGGGATTATCTAGTAGCCCGCGTTACAACGCATCAGGGGTAACAAAGTATTTATTGCGAAAAACCCCTGTTTCACCCCGAAACAGCCCTGAAAAGATGTTTCAAACGCTTTCAGGTCTGCAACAGGAAGGTCACCGGGCCATCATTGACCAGATGCACCTGCATATCCGCGCCAAATCTGCCTGATGCCACATTGCCATGCAACTGCTGTGCTTTGCCTAATAAATAGTCAAAAAGCTCTTCGCCCAGTGCCGGAGGGGCAGCGGTCGAAAAGCTCGGGCGCAGGCCATTTTTGGTGTCGGCGGCCAGGGTGAACTGCGAGACCAACAGCAACCCCCCGCCGACATCGACCAAGGACAGGTTCATCTTGCCCTCCGCGTCGCTGAATACCCGATAGTTAAGCAGCTTCTGCACAAGTTTGTCGGCGCTGGCCCGGGTATCGTCGGGTTCAACGGCCACCAGGACCAGCAAGCCCTGGTCGATCGAGCCGACAACCTCCCCCGCTACCTCGACGCGCGCGCCACGCACGCGCTGCAACAGGCCCTTCATGCTTCTTCAGGCGGCAGGTCGAGCAGGCGCCGCGCCATCTGGTTGGCAGCCCGCACCAGGGCATCGGTGATACCCGGCTCGGAGGCAGCGTGCCCGGCGTCGCGGATCACCTGCAGTTCACTGTTGGGCCAGTTCTGGTGCAACTCCCAGGCATTGTCCAACGGGCAGATCACGTCGTAGCGGCCATGCACGATGACGCCAGGCAGGTGGGCGATCTTGCCCATGTCGCGAATCAGCTGGTTGGGTTCCAGGAAGGCGTTGTTGGTGAAGTAGTGGCATTCGATCCGGGCAATCGACAGCGCGCGCTGCGGCTCCGAAAAGCGATCGACCACCAACGGATTCGGGCGCAGGGTCGCGGTGCGGCCTTCCCACAGCGACCAGGCCTTGGCCGCATGCATCTGGGCAATCTGGTCGTTGCCGGTCAGGCGCTTGTGGAAGGCGTTGAGCAGATCGTCGCGTTCGTCCTGGGGAATCGGCGCGATGTAGTCCTGCCAGTAATCAGGGAACAGACGGCTGGCGCCGGCCTGGTAGAACCATTCGATTTCCTGCGGGCGGCAGAGAAAAATCCCGCGCACAATCAGGCCGTGCACGCGCTCTGGGTGGGTTTGTGCGTAGGCCAGGGCCAGGGTCGAACCCCAGGAGCCACCGAACAGCACCCACTTGTCGATGCCCAGGTGCTGGCGAATCCGCTCCAGGTCGGCAACCAGGTCCCAGGTGGTGTTGTTTTCCAGGCTGGCGTGGGGTGTGGAGCGGCCACAACCGCGCTGGTCAAAGGTGACAATGCGATACAGATTCGGATCGAAGTAGCGCCGGCTCTGTGCATCGCAACCCGCCCCCGGGCCGCCATGAATGAACACCACCGGCAAACCTTCCGGTGATCCGCTTTCGTCGACGTACAGGGTATGGGTTTCATCGACGGCCAGATCGTGCCGGGCGTAAGGTTTGATCTGCGGGTACAAAGTCTGCATTGCGCGCTCCGTAAGGGGTCGAGGTCATCCCTGGGGGGACTTCTATTATTCTGCCGTTGGGCATCATAAACCCGAATAGCGCAATGAGCATGTCCCTGAAGAAAATACGGTTTTTGCGACGCCTGTGTGGGCGCTGTCGCGGGCAAGCGGAGCACCGCCCGGCCGGCTCCCACAGGAATTTTTATTGGGGGGCAAAATCAGCCAGCACCCAAATTCACTGTGGGAGTGAGTCGGGTTATGCGCTATAGCGCTGCCGCCCCCAGGCCAACATCCCTTGCAGCAGTTGCTTGAGCACCACCTGGGTCGGAGCGGCCAGGTCGGGGCGGTAGCGGAACGGCTCGAACTCTTCCATATAGGTGCACTGCCCCAACTCCAGTTGCACCGCATGAATGTTTTCGTCCGGGTTGCCGTAATGACGGGTGATGTGGCCGCCCTTGAAGCGCCCGTTCAACACGTGACTGTAATCGCTGTGGCCAGCACAGATCGCTTCCAGCTCGGTGGCCAGCGTCGGATCGCAACTGGCACCGTTGAAGGTGCCGAGGTTGAAGTCCGGCAGCTTGCCTTCGAACAGGTGCGGGATCACCGAGCGAATCGAGTGCGCATCGAACAGCATGGCATAGCCGAACTCGGCCTTGAGCCGCGCCAACTCCTGCGCCAGCGTGCGGTGGTACGGGGTCCAGACCTGCTCCAGATAACGTGCGCGCTCCTCGGCAGACGGCTCCAGCCCTTCGCGGAACAACGGCACGCCGTCGAACAGGGTCGCCGGGTACAGGCCGGTGGTCGCGCCGACGTACAGCGGCTTGTCGTCAGACGGACGATTGAGATCGATGACGAACCGCGAATACTCCGCCGCCAGGGTGCTGGCGCCCAGTTCCTGGGCGAACTCGTAGAGTGTCGGAATGTGCCAGTCAGTGTCCGGCAGGCTTTGCGCGGCGGGGATCAACCCGGCCTCGACGGCTGGCGTCAGGCGCACACCGGCGTGCGGCATGCTGATCAGCAGCGGCACCCGGCCTTGTTGGAAGTTCAGAACCTTATCCACAGCTGCTCTCCTAAATCTCGACTTCAACGCCGTGACGCACGACGCGTTTTTCCAGGTCACCACCCAACCAGTACGACAGGTCGGCCGGACGATCGATCTGCCAGGCGACGAAGTCGGCAACCTTACCCACTTCCAGCGAACCGTGGGTGTCGGCCATGCCCAGCGCAGTGGCGGCGTGGATTGTCGCGCCAGCCAAGGCTTCCTCCGGTGTCATACGAAAGCAGGTGCAGGCCATGTTCAGCATCAGGCGCACCGACAGGGCCGGCGACGTGCCGGGGTTGAGGTCGCTGGCGATGGCGATTTTCACGCCGTGCTTGCGCAGGGCATCCATCGGCGGCAACTGGGTTTCGCGCAGGAAGTAGAACGCCCCAGGCAGCAGTACGGCTACCGTACCGGCCGCGGCCATGGCGATGGCGTCGTCTTCGGTCATGAACTCCAGGTGATCGGCCGACAACGCCTGATAACGCGCCGCCAGGCTGGAGCCATGCAACGACGACAACTGCTCGGCGTGCAGCTTCACTGGCAGACCCAGCTTCTGCGCAGCAATGAACACCCGCTCCACCTGCGCCGGCGAGAACGCCAGGTATTCGCAGAACGCATCTACCGCATCCACCAGCCCTTCAGCCGCCAGGGCCGGGAGCATCTCGTTGCAGATATGCTCGATGTAGTCGTCGCTGCGATCGGCGTACTCCGGTGGCAAGGCGTGGGCCGCCAGGCAGGTAGTGCGCACGCTGACCGCAAACGCCTCACCGAGGCGCCGGGCGACACGCAGCATCTTGCGCTCGCTGACCAGGTCCAGACCGTAGCCAGACTTGATCTCGATGCTGGTGACGCCGTCGCGCAGCAGGCTTTTCAGGCGCTTGGCGGCACTGGCGAACAGTTCGTCCTCCGTTGCGGCACGGGTCGCGCGCACGGTGCTGGCGATACCCCCGCCGGCGGCAGCGATCTCGGCATAGCTGACCCCTTGCAGGCGCTGTTCGAATTCGCCGCTGCGGTTGCCGCCAAACACCGTGTGCGTGTGGCAGTCGATCAGGCCCGGGGTCACCCAGGCCCCCGCGAGGTCATGGACCTCGGGGTAATAATCGGACGGCAGCTCGCTACGTGGGCCGATCCACTCAATGTGCGCACCTGACGTCACGATGGCGGCATCCTCGATGATCGAGTAAGTGCCTTGGGCCATGCTTGCAACGTGGCAGTGTTGCCAGAGAGTTTTCATCCCAGGCCTCCGTTAGGTTATCGATGGGACATGGAAGGGTCGCGACTCACCTCGACCGCCGTTGGGGCAGCCGGCTTGACCCACAATTTATAAGCAATCACCAGCAAGACGATCCACACCGCACCGACTACCAGCGCTGCCTGGGTGCTCGGGAAGTAACCCAGCACACCAAATACAAACAGCATGAACACTATCGCGGCCGCCGGCGCATAAGGCCAGAACGGTACCGGGAATTTCAGCTCGGCGACTTGCTCGCGGGTCATCGAACGACGCATGGCCACTTGGGTCACCAGGATCATCAACCATACCCAGACGGTGGCGAAAGTCGCGATCGAGGCGATCACCAGGAACACATCCTTGGGGATCAGGTAGTTCAACACCACGCCGCCCAGCAACGCTGCGCCCATGACCACCACGGTCATCCACGGCACGCCCTGTTTCGACAGCTGGGCAAACCCCTTGGGTGCGTGGCCCTGCTGCGCCAGGCCGTACATCATGCGTCCGGC
This sequence comes from Pseudomonas sp. S04, assembly GCF_009834545.1. NCBI lineage: Bacteria > Pseudomonadati > Pseudomonadota > Gammaproteobacteria > Pseudomonadales > Pseudomonadaceae > Pseudomonas > Pseudomonas sp. S04. Next base: position 376,556 of record NZ_CP019427.1, on the reverse strand, counting down.
ACCGAAGATATCGCTGTTGATCGCCGATACTGCCGCCGAGATCACCACGATGTTAAGCACAGTTGCCGCCGCGCCGATGCCCAGGCTGTCGAAGATCTGCACGAACGGGCTGCCCTGGCTGCCAATCTGTGGCCATGGGTAGATCGCCATCAACACAAACAGGGTCAGCACGTAGAACAGCAGGATCCGCAGGGGCACCGCATTGATCGCCCGTGGAATCACCCGTTGTGGGTCCTTGGCTTCACCGGCAGTGATACCGATGATCTCGATGCCGCCGAATGCGAACATCACCACCGCCAGGGAGGCAATCACACCGCCGATGCCATTAGGCATGAAACCACCGTGGGCCCACAGGTTGCTCAGGCCGGGAGCCGTTTCAGTGCTGGCCGTGCCGATGCCGAAGAGCATGATGCCAAAACCGCCGAGGATCATCGCGACGATGGCGGCGACTTTCAGCAGCGACAGCCAGAACTCCATCTCGCCGAAGACCTTGACGTTGCACAGGTTCAGCCCGCCGATCAGCAGCACGATGCCCAGCACCCAGATCCAGCGCGCGACTTCCGGGAACCAGAAGCCCATGTAGATGCCGAAGGCCGTGACGTCGGCCAGGCAGACGATGATCATCTCGAAGGCGTAGGTCCAGCCCAGGATGAAGCCGGACATGGGCCCCAGGTAGGTGCTGGCGTAATGGCCAAAGGAACCCGAGACCGGGTTGTGCACGGCCATCTCGCCCAGGGCGCGCATGACCATGAACACCGCTGCGCCACCAATCAGGTAGGCCAGCAGCACGGCCGGCCCGGCCATCTGGATGGCCGAGGCGGAACCGTAGAAAAGCCCGGTGCCGATCGCCGACCCCAGTGCCATGAAGCGAATATGTCGGGCGGATAGCCCGCGTTTCAAGCCTTTGTCTGGCTGTTGCATTGCTCGTCCCTATTATTTTTGTCGAAGCAAATCGATTCGCAGGCAAACCTGCTCCCACAGGTTCAGCGCAATCCTTGTGGGAGCCGGCTTGCCCGCGATGGGGCGCTTACAGGCTCGGCAGCAACTTCGCCGTCACCAGTTCATTCAAGCAACGCGAAGCCAGCAGCTCGCTGGCGGCGTTGATGTCCGGCGCGAAGAAGCGGTCCTTCTCGTAGAACGGCACTTTGGCGCGCAAGGTGCTGCGGGCTTTTTCCAGTTTCGACGAGGTTTTCAGGCCGTCGCGCAGGTCCAGGCCCTGGCAGGCAGCCAGCCACTCGACTGCGAGAACGCCACGGGTGTTTTCAGCCATTTCCCACAGGCGCTTACCTGCCGCCGGGGCCATGGACACGTGGTCTTCCTGGTTGGCCGAAGTCGGCAGGCTATCTACCGAATGCGGGTGCGCCAGGGCCTTGTTTTCGCTGGCCAGGGCCGCCGCAGTCACCTGGGCGATCATGAAGCCGGAGTTGACGCCACCGTTGGCCACCAGGAACGGCGGCAGTTGCGACATGTGCTTGTCCATCATCAACGAAATGCGGCGCTCGCTCAGGGAGCCGATTTCCGCGATGGCCAGGGCCATGTTGTCAGCGGCCATCGCCACTGGCTCGGCGTGGAAGTTGCCGCCGGAGATCACATCGCCTTCGCTGGCGAAAACCAGCGGGTTGTCGGACACGGCGTTGGCTTCGACGGCCAGCACTTCAGCGGCCTGGCGGAACTGGGTCAGGCAGGCGCCCATGACTTGCGGCTGGCAACGCAGGGAGTACGGGTCCTGGACCTTGTCGCAGTTCTGGTGCGAATCAGACACTTCACTGCGCTCGCCCAGCAGGTCGCGGTAGGCTGCGGCCGCGTCGATCTGGCCCTTCTGGCCACGGGCAGCGTGGATGCGTGCGTCAAACGGCGAGCGCGAACCCAGCACGGCTTCCACGGTCAGGCCGCCCAGTGCCAGGGCACCGGCGAACAGATCTTCACCTTCAAACAGACCACGCAGGGCGTAGGCCGTCGATACCTGGGTGCCGTTCAGCAGCGCCAGGCCTTCTTTGGCAGCCAGGGTCAGCGGCGCCAGGCCGGCGACTTTCAGCGCCTCGGTCGCTTCCAGCCATTCACCCTTGTAACGGGCCTTGCCTTCGCCCAGCAGGACCAGCGACATGTGGGCCAGGGGCGCGAGGTCACCGGATGCACCGACCGAGCCTTTGAGCGGGATGTGCGGGTACACCTCGGCATTGATCAGGGTGATCAAGGCGTCGATCACCACCCGGCGAATACCGGAGAAACCACGGCTCAGGCTGTTGACCTTGAGCACCATGATCAGGCGCACCAGCGCATCGCTGATCGGCTCGCCAACACCGGCGGCGTGGGACAGCACCAGGGAGCGCTGCAGGTTTTCCAGGTCTTCGCTGGCAATGCGGGTCGAGGCCAGCAGGCCGAAACCGGTGTTGATGCCGTAGGCGGTGCGGTTTTCCGCGAGGATCTGTTCCACGCAGGCCACGCTGGCGTCGATCTGTGCCGAAGCACTGTCGTCCAGGGTCACACGCACCGGCTGCTGATACACGGCACGCAGTTGGGCAAGGCTCAGTTGGCCTGGGATTAGGTTCAGCGCAGTCACATTCATTCTCCTTTTGAGAGTTTATTAACCAGACGCTCCGGAAGTATCCGTTGTCCGTCGCTTCCCGCTTTTGAGGGGTGGCGCCTTGGCACGCTGGTCTTGGTTAGAAGTCAGTACAAATCGGCAAATGTCTCTTGCAGCGAGGCCGGGTCTTTCAACAGCATGGTCATTAATCCACGGTTTTCAGCCTGCACAAGCAATCTCTGCCGACATCACTGATGCAGGAGCTGGCTGCCCGCCGGCTCCTGCGGGTAGTGCGTTACTGGCCGGTGATCATCGGCAGGTTCAGGCCCTGTTCTTTGGCGCAGTCGATCGCGATCTGGTAACCGGCGTCGGCGTGGCGCATTACGCCAGTGGCCGGGTCGTTGTGCAGGACACGAGCGATACGCTCAGCCGCTTCGTCGGTACCGTCGCAGACGATCACCATGCCCGAGTGCTGGGAGAAGCCCATGCCGACGCCGCCGCCGTGGTGCAGGGAAACCCAGGTCGCGCCGCTCGCGGTGTTGAGCAGGGCGTTGAGCAGTGGCCAGTCGGACACGGCATCGGAACCGTCCTGCATCGATTCGGTTTCGCGGTTCGGGCTCGATACCGAACCGGAGTCCAGGTGGTCGCGGCCGATCACGATCGGTGCCGACAGCTCGCCGCTGCGCACCATTTCGTTGAACGCCAGGCCCAGCTTGGCGCGCAGGCCCAGGCCAACCCAGCAGATACGTGCCGGCAGACCCTGGAAGCTGATGCGCTCGCGCGCCATGTCCAGCCAGTTGTGCAGGTGCGCGTCGTCCGGGATCAGTTCCTTGACCTTGGCGTCGGTCTTGTAGATGTCTTGCGCGTTGCCCGACAGTGCAGCCCAACGGAACGGGCCGATGCCACGGCAGAACAGCGGACGGATGTAGGCCGGTACGAAGCCTGGGAAGTCGAAGGCGTTTTCCACGCCTTCTTCTTGCGCCATCTGACGGATGTTGTTGCCGTAGTCGAAGGTCGGAATCCCCATTTTCTGGAAGTCGAGCATCGCCTTGACGTGCACCGCCATCGATTGCTTGGCGGCTTTGACCACGGCAGCCGGCTCGGTCTTGGCACGGGCGCGGTACTCTTCCCAGGTCCAGCCGGCCGGCAGGTAGCCGTTCAGTGGGTCGTGGGCGCTGGTCTGGTCGGTGACCATGTCCGGGCGTACGCCACGCTTGACCAGTTCCGGCAGGATCTCTGCCGCGTTGCCCAGCAGCGCGATGGAAATCGCCTTGCCTTCCTTGGTGTATTTTTCGATGCGTGCCAGCGCGTCGTCGAGGTCGGTGGCTTGCTCATCGACATAACGGCTGTTCAGGCGGAAGTCGATGCTCACTTGCTGGCATTCGATGTTCAGCGAGCAAGCGCCAGCCAGGGTTGCAGCCAGAGGCTGGGCGCCACCCATGCCGCCCAGGCCTGCGGTCAGCACCCAACGGCCTTTGAGGTCAGCGTTGTAGTGTTGGCGGCCGGCTTCGACGAAGGTTTCGTAGGTGCCTTGGACGATGCCCTGGCTGCCGATGTAGATCCAGCTGCCGGCGGTCATCTGGCCGTACATGGCCAGGCCCTTGGCATCCAGTTCGTTGAAGTGTTCCCAGCTGGCCCAGTGTGGCACCAGGTTGGAGTTGGCGATCAGTACGCGCGGGGCGTTGGCGTGAGTCTTGAATACGCCGACCGGCTTGCCGGATTGCACCAGCAGGGTCTCGTCGTCATTCAGGTTGGTCAGGCTTTCGACGATCTTGTCGTAGCATTCCCAGTTACGCGCTGCGCGACCGATACCGCCGTAAACCACCAGTTCTTTAGGGTTCTCGGCAACTTCCGGGTCGAGGTTGTTCATCAACATGCGCAGCGGCGCTTCAGTCAGCCAGCTCTTGGCGGTCAGCTTGTTACCGCGGGCAGCGCGGATTTCAACGTCACGGTATTTCGTAGGCTTATTCTCGGTCACGAACAGAACTCCTCAGCAATCAATCCAAACCAACCCAGGCGGCGGGCGAGCAAGCCGGCGAACAACGATGCACACCAGCGAATCTGTGGACGATGGTCGAGTCTTCGTGACTCATACGCATACGTCTTTACTTGTACATACAAGCATATGCAATCGAGCGGCCAACTTGCTGGACAAGCATTCAAGAAAAACCCTGAAATGGCTGGAGAGCGCCAGGAACAAGGGCTCTGGCGCGGATGATTTTTTTCGTGGGGAGTTTTTCGAGGGCATGCCCGATGTTACTGCAACATGGTTTTTCGCCACGGTGGGGCGTTCGGTAACACGTAGTGCCCAATTCAGCGCATTCCAGAAACACCCTACAACCTCATTAGATGCGTCCGACTCTACCGCCGCTGATCCCCGCCGACTTCATGACCACCCCCTGAAGTCACTCCTGCGAGAACCCGCAATGAAACAGTGGAAAGTCAGAACCCATCTCCTACTGCTTGCCGGCACCCTGCTGACCAGCTTGATGTGCATCGGCGCACTCGGGCTGTACGGGATGCGCTCCACAGTCCAGGGACTGGAGACGGTCTACCTCGACCGGGTCATCCCGCTGCAAGACTTGAAGAAAATTTCCGCGCTGTATTCCGTGCAGATCGTCGACGCCATACACAAGGCCCGGGACGGCATCTACACCGCAGCACAAGCGGCGGAGCAGATCAGCCTGGCGCTGCCGGAGATCGAACAACTCTGGCTCAACTACCAGTCGACGCACTTGATTGCCGACGAAGTGCAACTGATCGACGAAATCACCCCGCTGATGCAGGCAACCGAAGCTCCGCTGCGGCATTTGCAGGCGCTACTGAACAGTAGGGACCTCTCAATCTCAAACCCGAACCTGGAGCGCTTCGCCGCCCGACAGCTCTACCCCTTGATCGACCCGTTGACCTCACTGTTTTCGCAACTGACCGACGTTCAACTGCAAGAGGCCCGAAAACAGTACGAGTTCAGTCACGCCCGCTACGATTTCTATATGAAGCTGGAGGCTATAGTCCTGGCGCTGACGCTGCTGTTCGCCAGCCTCTACGCCGCGATATTTTGCGCCAGACTGCTGCGCTACCTCGGTGCCGAGCCTCACGAACTGGCCGCCATCAGCACGCACATCGCTCAGGGCCAGCTCTTCGATCCGCCAACCATCACCGCAACCACTACGGGGGTCATGCAGTCCGTCGAGGCGATGCGGCGCAGCCTGCGTACCATGATCGGCAAAATTCGCGAGGCCTCGCGGCACATCGAGGCCTCGACGAAAAGCCTCGGCACCTCGTCCGAGCAAGGCCTGAAACAGGCCGCCGAACAAACCAGTGCAGCGTCTTCGATTGCCGCGGCCGCTGAACAGATGTCGGCCAACATCACCCACATCGCCGAGAGTGCCGTACAAGCGCGCGATACCACGCAAAAAGCCGAACAGATCACCGTCCAGGGCATTGCCACCATGGACCGATCCATCATCGAAATGCAGCAAATCGCGCAGTTGGTGACCCAGACATCGAGCGATCTCGATCAACTGACCCTGCATTCCAATTCCATCGGGAAAATCGTCGACGTGATCCACAGCATCGCCGAACAAACCAACCTGCTCGCACTCAATGCCGCCATCGAGGCCGCCCGGGCCGGGGACCAAGGCCGCGGGTTTGCCGTAGTCGCCGAAGAAGTACGCGAGCTGGCGATCCGCACGACCCGCTCCACCGCCGAGATCGTGAAGCTGGTGAGTACGATCCAGAGCGGCATGCGCAAAGCGAACAACAGCATGAGCGCCGGTCGTGAGCGGGTGCTTCAGGGCCAGCAACTGATCGACAGTGCTGGCGCATCGATGAATGATGTAAAAGGCGCGCTGGATCAGTCACTCGACGCGGTCAGGCAGATTTCCCACGCCTTGCAGGAGCAACGTGTAGCCAGTGAGGACGTCGCGCGCAATGTGGAAACCGTCGCCCAGCGTGTTGAGGAAAATGTCTCGGCACAACAGGACGTCGTGACAACCACTCATGCGCTCAAACGGATGTCGAGTGAGCTGGAAGACACCGTTCGAGGCTTCACCCTCGAACGGGAATAACCGGCATTACCGGTGCTGCGTCAACTCGATCACGCAGCAGGGGCCATTGACGGAAATTTCCAGCAAGCCGCGGTTAGCGTCCAGTTGCAGGCAATCATGGCGACCCAGTTGCTGGGGACCTTCACTCAGCCTGACTTCAAGTTGCTCGGTGACACTGAACACCAACACGCTGCCCGCTGCAGTAAAGAAACGCTGCTCACCCTCCAACCACTGCAGCCGCGCACTATAACGCTGCGGCGCATAGATCAGGTTGAAGTCGCGGATCGCGCCACCCAGCAGGGTGCACGACACCTGGCTCTCGCCGCTGAAGGCAAAGGGATCCAGCGGTAACAGTGGGCGCGTGTCCTCGCCGTCGACCGTCAAGCGCATGCCCGCGCCTTGCAGCACGGTAATCACCCGCTGATAACCGGCGAAGGTAGAGAAGCCGCCCGACTCGCCGATATCGGCAATCGACAGGCGCCAGCCGAAACCGTCCAGGCCGGTGCCCGCATCGCGGGTGATTTCTTCAGTGCTACCGCCGCCATTCTTCCACGGCATGCGCGGATAGTCGGCCGCGCGCAAGACCTTCAACTGACTCATGGGTGCCTCGTGTCTTATTTATGAAACCGCCCTTCCAGGCGATGACGGGAACCGGGGTGGATCAGGCGAGCGGCAGTCACCGGCTGGCGGCCCGACCAGGTGCGCCGACGAATCAGCAGGCAGGGCTCGCCCTTTTCGATTTGCAGCAACTTGCACTCGCTGGACTCGGCCAGGATCGCCTCGACCACGTGCTCGCCCTCGGTCAGGGGCGCCACCTGGTTCAGGTAGGCGTATGGCGTTTGTTGGGTGAAGTCTTGCTTGAGGTAGTCCGGCGCCACCAGGGCGTTGACGAAGCGATCTTCGATCTGCACCGGAATATCGTTCTCGAAATGCACGATCAGCGAGTGGAAGACCTTCTGCCCTTCGCGCATGTCCAGCGCCAGCGCACGCTCGGAACCGGCAGCCTCTTCTTCCAGGGTGATCACCTTGCAGGTGTGGCGGTGGCCACGGGAGGCGATCTCATCGGCAATGTTGTGCACTTCAAACAGAGCGGACTGGCTCTTGGGTTCGGCGACAAAGGTGCCGACGCCCTGCATGCGCACCAACAAGCCGTCGGCCGTCATCTCGCGCAGGGCGCGGTTGATGGTCATGCGGCTGAAACCCAACTGGCTGACCAGCTCGCTTTCCGACGGCACACGGTAGTGCGGCGGCCAGTTTCCACTGTCGATCTGCTGGGTGATCATCTGTTTGACGCGTGCGTACAAGGGCGCCGGACTGTCGCCCAGGTTGGCACTCAGCGTCGATACTGCGGGCGGAGTCGGCACAGGAAATCCTTGTTGATGGATGAAAGTCACTAGCTTGCCGGAGTTTACCGAGCAGGCAAACGTCTGTATATGTATATACAAATAACACACGATGGGGTGCTGAACCATGTCCGCCTTCTTTGCCGAGCGCGCGCTACTGCCTAACGGATGGGCCAACAATGTACGTCTTGAGGTCGGCGCCGATGGCCTGCTGACCCACATCCAGGCCGATGCAAGCGCACAAGGCGCGGAGCAACTGAGTGGCCCGCTGCTGCCGGGCATGCCCAACCTGCACTCCCATGCGTTCCAGCGGGCGATGGCTGGGCTGGCAGAAGTAGCGGGCAATCCGAACGACAGTTTCTGGACCTGGCGCGACCTGATGTATCGCCTCGTCGGAAAAATCAGCCCCGATCAGTTGGGTGTGATTGCCCGCCAGCTGTACATCGAAATGCTCAAGTGCGGCTACACCTCGGTCGCCGAATTCCACTATGTGCACCACGATCACAATGGCCAGGCGTATGCCGACCCGGCCGAGCTGTCGCTGCAGATCAGCCAGGCCGCCAGCGCCGCCGGTATCGGCCTGACCCTGTTGCCGGTGCTGTACAGCCATTCCGGTTTTGGTGGCCAGGCGCCGAACGACGGCCAGCGCCGCTTTATCAACAGCACGCAAAACTACCTCGACCTGCAGGCTCGCTTGCAGCCGATCGTGGCGCAACAGCCGGCACAGCGCCTGGGTTTGTGTTTCCACTCGTTGCGTGCGGTGACACCACAGCAGATCAGCGACGTGCTGGCCGCCAGCGACCAGCAGTGCCCGGTACATATCCACATCGCCGAACAGCAGAAGGAAGTCGACGACTGCCTGGCCTGGAGCGGTCGCCGACCGCTGCAATGGCTGTATGAAAACACCGAGGTCGATCAGCGCTGGTGCCTGGTGCACGCGACCCATGCCAATCCGGAAGAAGTCAGTTTGATGGCGAAAAGCCGCGCCATCGCCGGCCTGTGCCTGACCACCGAAGCCAACCTGGGCGACGGAATTTTCCCGGCCGTGGACTTCCTCGCCCAGGGCGGACGCATGGGTATCGGTTCCGACAGCCATGTGTCGTTGAGTGTGGTCGAGGAATTACGCTGGCTGGAATACGGCCAGCGCCTGCGCGATCAACGCCGTAACCGCCTGTATGGCGCCGAGCAACCGATGGTCGGTCGCACCCTGTACGACGCCGCGCTCGATGGCGGCGCGCAGGCGCTGGGCCAACCGATTGGCGCCCTTGAGGTCGGCAAGCGCGCCGATTGGCTGGTGCTCGATGGCAATGATCCTTACCTGGCGACCGCCAGTGGCGACGCCATTCTCAACCGCTGGCTGTTTGCTGGCGGCGACCGTCAGGTCCGCGACGTGCTGGTCAACGGCAAGTGGGTGGTGCGTGACGGCCATCATGCTGGCGAAGAAGAGAGCAACCGGGCGTTTACCCAGGTGTTGCGCGACCTGCTGGGCTGATACCCGCTCTTGCAGGAGCAAGGCTTGCCCACGATGGCGGCGACACATTCGCCATCGCGGGCAAGCCTCGTTTCTACGGTTACTTCGAGGTCTTGGCCATCCGCGTATCCGACACACGCCAGATCAGGCGAGTGGTGTCGTAGCCCTGCTGACGCGCCCTGCTCAGCAGTTCTTCACGGGTCTCGGCGTTGACCTCCGGCTTGCGTGACAGCAGCCAGAGGTAGCGGCGGTTGGGGTTGCCGACGATCGCGGTCTGATAGTCATCGCTGACGTACAGCACCCAGTAATCGCCCTTGACCACTCCCGGCAACAGGCGGGTAAACCAGTTATCGAAATTCACCCACAGCTTGTCGGTCTTGCCCGGCACCTGCGGCGTCGCCGTGCCCCGGGCTTCTTCCCAGGTCCATTCTGGCGTCAGGCAGCGGTTGAGCACGTCCATGTCGCCGTCAGGCTTGAGGGCGTAATGGGCCTCGGACTGGGCGCAGTTGCGCTGGAAGTACATGGGCATGCGCGCCAACTCGTACCATTTGCCCTGGTAACGCTTGAGGTTGACGTTATTGGCCGTTTTCGGTGCCAGCGAATCATCGCCAGAGGTGGCACAGCCGGCCAAGAACAGACCGGCTAAAAGAACTAATACAAACCGCATCATTATTTTTCTCCCGTGGGCGCTTGGCCCCGGTTTACTTCAGGCCTTGCCCGGAAAACATCAACACTTTGTCACCGGCAAACTGCACGCTGATAAAGCTGTTCTTGTCGCCCCAGGTGCAGCTGGACATCCCCAATGCGCCAGAACAATCGGCCGGTTTGCCCAGCAGGGTTTCGACCTCGGCCTTGGGCATGCCCGCCGAAAGTTTCGAGTAGTTTTCCTGGTTGACCTTGCTGCATGCGGCCAACAGCACGCAAAACGACAGCAAGGCGATAGATCGCAGCGACATGGTGAAACTCCTGGAAAGAGACGCTGGCATGGCTGCCAACCAAAAGCTTAGAAGAGAAATCGCCCATCTGGTTCCCACCGCAGGCGGGTATTTCTTGAACGGTCAGATCGACGCTCAAGGCTCGAATCGGACACCTTTTTGCGGTGTACGACATTTCGTCGTTTTTTGCCAAACCCGTCTCATCTTTGCCGTCGTGGCGCAGTCAGTGCAAAAGATGATCGAAGAGCTTCAGCAATTGGTGGGGAGTTTGCGGATCCAGGGTGCTGTCACCGACCTCATCGCGGGCAAGCCCGCTCCCACAGGGATCTCTGTGGGAGCGGGCGCCCGCTTGCGGCTTGTCCGCGATGGCGGCATCAGCAACAACAAAAAGCTAGAACCGCGACCCCGGCTCACGCAAAAACGCGACCTCTTCGGGCGTACTCTCACGCCCCAGGATCGCATTGCGATGGGGAAAGCGGCCAAACCGCGAGATGATCTTTTGATGCCGTTCGGCGTAATCGAGGTTATCGGCAAACACCTCGCGCTGTGCCTGGGGCTGCTCGGCCAGCAAGTCGGCAAAACGCGAAATCGCCTCGTTCTGCACCGCCAGATGCTCGCAGTGCTCGAACACCAGGTAGATAAAGACGCGCTGGATCGCTGGCAACTGCCGATCGAAATCCGCGGCTATGCCTTGCGCCACAAGCTGCTGGGCACGCAGGTCACCGGAAAATGCAGCGGGGGTATCGCGATAGATCATGCGCGGCAATTGGTCGAGCAACAACACCAGGGCCAGCCAACCTTCGGGACGTTGCGTCCACTCGGTCAATCCGCCGGCCAGTGCCTGGTCCACCAGGTCCGCAAAACGCTCACGCGCCTCACGGTCCTGGCTGTCACGCTTGCCGAACCACAGACCGCCCTGTTGCGCCGCCACTTCGTTGGGGTTGTCGGCTGTACCGAACCACCATTGGAGCAACGGCAACCAAGGCGCGGTCATGGTTTATTCCTTGTGGTAAGCCGTGGCGCGTTCGACTTCTTCTTTCGAACCGAGGAACACCGCTACGCGCTGGTGCAGGCCATCGGGCTGGATGTCGAGGATGCGCTGGTGACCGTCGGTGGACGCACCGCCAGCCTGTTCCACCAGGAACGACATCGGGTTGGCTTCGTACATCAGGCGCAGCTTGCCCGGCTTGGACGGCTCGCGGCTGTCGCGCGGGTACATGAACAGACCGCCACGGGTCAGGATGCGGTGCACGTCCGCGACCATCGCGGCAACCCAACGCATGTTGTAGTTCTTTTTCAGCGGGCCTTCTTCGCCAGCCAGCAACTCTTCCACGTAGCGTTGTACCGGAGCTTCCCAGTGACGCTGGTTGGACATGTTGATGGCGAATTCCTGAGTGGCCGCAGGAATGGTGATGTCTTCGTGGGTCAGGACGAAGCTGCCCATTTCGCGGTCCAGGGTGAAGCCCTTGACGCCGTCGCCCAGGGTCAGCACCAGCATGGTCTGTGGACCATAGATGGCATAACCGGCAGCTACCTGCTGGGTGCCTGGCTGCAGGAAGGCTTTTTCATTCAGGGGTTCGTTCTGGGTCAGGTACTCGTTCGGGCAACGCAGTACCGAGAAGATCGTGCCGACCGGGGCGTTGATGTCGATGTTCGACGAACCGTCCAGTGGGTCGAATACCAGCAGGTATGCGCCTTTCGGGTACTTGCCCGGGATCTGGTAGGCATTGTCCATTTCTTCGGACGCCATGCCGGCCAGGTGACCGCCCCATTCGTTGGCTTCGAGCAGGATCTCGTTGGAGATCACGTCGAGCTTCTTCTGCACTTCGCCTTGCACGTTTTCAGTGCCCATGCTGCCCAGAACACCGCCCAGGGCGCCTTTGGAGACGGCGTGGCTGATTTCCTTGCAAGCTCGCGCCACTACTTCGATCAGGAAACGCAGATCGGCAGGAGTGTTGTTGCTACGGGTCTGCTCGATCAAATAGCGACTCAGGGTAACGCGGGACATGTAAGGCTCCGGAGAAGTGGGGGCTAAAAACCCGCGCAGTTTAACGCGAGTCGTTACGCAATTGCTCTTATCAGACGAGATTCGCCTGACAGAGTTCATGCGCCGGGTTGAGCGTAGTAGCAAAAACGTAGATTGGGATCAGGGCTTGACCGCCGGTTTGCGTAACAAACTGAAGGCCATGGCCGCCAGGAACAGCACGCTGAGCAACAGTACAGCCCACAGGCCCAGCTTCTTCCAGTCGGTTCCTTGGGCCAGAGGCGGCGCTACGATCGGCGGAGTCACCAGCGTCCCCTCCTCGATCCGGGCCTGGCCGAGACTCTCCAGGCGCTTGGGGCTGATGTCCGGGATCAGGGTAGCCAACGGCAGGCTCGCGGTTTTTTCACTGCTGCTGCCCAGTGCCAGGCGGTAAGGCCCGGCACCCCGGGCGAGGAATACCAACTGGGTCGCGCGCACCGCATAACGCACGCTGGGCGCCTCGGCACCCAAACCGCCACCGCGATCATCGACGGTCAATTTCAACTGCTGCACCACCTGCCCTGGCAGTTGCAACTGGTCTTGCACCACGTCCTGGCCGTTCTGGGTCAGGCGGTAGAGCAAACCGCTGCTCACGGTCTGCCAAGGCAGGCTGGCGTCGCGACGCCCGGCCAGCGACACCGGCGCCAGGCTGTTGGCTTCGGTCAATTGCACCTGGAGGCGTTCGACACGCAGGCCCATCGGCAACTGCCAGGTGTATTCACCGGCCGGGGTACGGCTGCCGGCCACCGGCTCGGACCACACCAGGGGCTGCGCCGGGCTGCTGGTGGTCAGGCTCTGCAACAGCGCCGAGGTCAGTACCGGGGCCGCCTGCGGGGTTTGCCACAGCAATCGCAGGTAACGCGCCCGTTGACCGGGCAGCGCGACTTCATGCTGCTCAACCCGTTCGTCGGCAAACGACAGGCGCGCCACTTGCCCTTCGCCCCAGGCCTGCCAGTTCTGTAAATCGTCACTGGCTTCGATACTGAATCGCTGGAAACCGTCCTGCTCGCTGGACCAGTCGAGGATCAATTGCTGCAACGGCGCCTTGATTGCACTGGCGTCCAGCAGCCAGCCACGGCGCACTTCCTCACCGGCCTCCAGCTGGCTGGACGGTTGCACCTGCACCAGGGTGCCGGCGGCATTGGACAACACACGCACGTTCGGCACCGCCGAGCCGGCATCGGCCGAGTCGTACAACGGGAACCACTTGACCTCATGCAGTTGCAGGCTCTCACCACTGGGCGCTTGCTCGCGCGTCAGCGAATAGGCCTGCACTTCACCGGCGGCATTGAACACTCGCACATCCGCCAGATCGCTCTGATGGGCGTGCAGTTGCACGGCCAGGGGCAAATCGAGGCGGTACCAGGGGCCTTCGCCGCTGAGGGTCAGCGGCACGTGAGTGGCGAAGTTCGCCGCGGTTTGCGCGGCCTGCGCCGACAGCACCATGCAGCATCCAAGCACAGCCAGCCAGCGCGGGCTCAACATCATGTTCAAGACGACACTCCTTCAGATTCATTGGCCGCTTCATGCGGCTCAGGCGCAGCTTCGATTCGTTTGGGCGGCAGCGGCGCAAAGTAGCCGACCACCAGCAGCAATACGCCAACGCCAATGAACGACACGATGCGTGCCAGCCCACCGCGGTTGCTCAACTCGACAAACACCAGTTTGGCCACCACCAGCGCGATCAGCGCCGCGCCCACCAGCCAGACTTCCCGACGTTTGCGCAGGTGCCCGCCGATCATCAGGCCGAGGGCGATCAGGGTCCAGACCAGCGACAGGCTGGCCTGCACCAGCATCGACCCGAGCAATGCATCCAGCTCATATGGCACGCCACCCCAATGGTGGGCGCTGCGCATCACCACGGCGGTGAAGAACGCGAACAGCGACACCCCAACCACAACATCGCTGGCGAGCCCCGCGTGCTCGAAGCGGATGGCCAATTGGCCCTGGGCACTGCGCGTCCACGCATAGACGCCGAACAAGGCGAACAGCAGGCCGATATCCAGTGGGTTCAGTAGCGGCACGTAGGGCAACGGCTCGGCGTTGCCGGAGCTGACCGTGTTGGCCAACCAGAACCAGCCCAGCATCAGCACCGCCAAGGGCAGCGCGGCATACAGCCGGTACTCGCGGGCATAGGCCGACACCGGCCACGGCCAGGCACGTGGCGCGGCCATCAGCACCAGGTACAGGCTCGGCAGAATCGCCCAGCCCAACCAACGCCAGGCATTGTACTGCTCGGACAGCACCAGCAGGCCGTAGCGTAACTCCAGCGCCAACACCCCGATCAACAGCCAGCAACCCAGCACATGAGCCACGCTCGCCACCGGTTGCACGAGCATCGGCGCCAGACGCCGCAACGAAACGAAATGCACGGCGAACACCGCCGCCCACGCCAGCCAGCCGAAATTCGCCGCCGGGTGATAACGCCCATGGGACGCCGCCCACAACAACAGACTGGCCGCCGGGATCAACAGCGTGCACAGGATGCCCAGGGCCGACCAGTTCAGGCGCAAGGCCAGCCAAGTCCACAGCGCCACACTCAACGCTGCGCAGCCCAGCAACAGCGCGCCAGACAACTGCACCGGCGCAAAACGCAACACCTCGGTCAGCAGGGCCAATGCCCACCAGGCCGCGCCCCACGCCAACAGCAACTCGGACAAGCGCCGCAGGCTCAAGGCATCAAACGCACTGGCATGGTTGCCCACCTGCAAGCGCCAGGCCCCGACCATCGCCGCCAGCCCCAGCACCATGGGCGTCCAGAACCCGCCATGGGCCAGCGGCCGCAAGCCTTGGTGATCCAGAGGCCCGAGCAAGTCCGGGCCGGCGATCAGGAACGCCGCGCCGCCGATCACCTGCAGCACCAGGCCAAAGACAAAACTCAGGCGCTGCTGCAAGTACAGGCTCAACCAGATGATCAACACCCCACTGGCGGCCCACACCGCGCTCGCAGTTTGCCAGGGCAGGACAAACAACACCGCCAGGTTGATCAGCGCCAGGCCCGCCAACAACACCAGTGACAAGCCGCGCAGCAAGCGCAGATCGCTGCGCACCATGCTGTCGCGGGCGGCAAACAGCATCCCGCCGATCAATGCCAGGCCAATCAACGATGCGGCCAGCAGACCGCTCCAGCCGGTGTTGAACACCGCCGTCGAATCGCCGCTGGCACCCTGCAGCCGTAGCAGGAACAGCACGCCACCGAGCAGTTGCACGGCAAACGCGGTGAACAGGAAAGTGCGCGATTGCAGGCGCAGGCCGACGAACAAGGTCGCCAATCCCGCCAGGGCCCAACTGATGGCCGTGCCCTGGGTGAAGAAGAACAGCGGTGCCAACAGATAAAGGAACGTCAGGCCGGCGCAGGCCAATACCGGCATGCCTTGGCGCTCCCAGGCATGGCTGTGCCCAGGTGCCGCAGCGCGTAGCTGATAGAAGGTGAACAACAACGCCAGGCCGAGCATCAAGGCGCCCAGCGGTGCCCCCTCGATCAGGCTGCTGACGCCGACATCCAGCTCGCTGAGAAATGCCAGCGCCGAGCCCAACTGCAGCAGCAAGGCAAAGGCCCGTGCCAGCGGCCGCTGCTGGCGCAAGCCGAGCCAATAGATACCCGGCCTTCGACGGCCCAAGCGGCGGCCGTCCAACGTGCATCCAGACCCAGGGGAATGGCCAGGCTGGCAAAGATCACCCCCAGCGCCAGGCACGTCTCACCCAGCAACAGCGCGCGCCCGCCACTGAGTACGCGGGCCAGGCCCATGTAGATAAAACCCAGCAGCAGCGCACTGAAGGCCGCTGCGAACTCCAGGTGATGCACCAGCGCGAACTGCAAGCCAAAGCCCACCAGCGGCGGGCCGAACAGCAGCGTGCCGTCGACGTAGTCGCCCTTGCGCGCCGACCAATGCAGCAGTGCTTCGCGGTCGCCGTCCAGCGGGGCGTCGCTGATCTCCAGCAACTTGCGCCGGGCGAACAGCAGGCCGATGGCCAGGTACATCAGGAAGAACAGCATCAGGAACGGCTCGGTGCTCCACAGCAGTTCCGGGGTATAGGAGCGCAAGCCCCAGGCCAGGCCGATGCCGAAGGTGCCGACGAAGCCAATCAGGTTCAGCAGGCGCCAGGCCTTGAACCAGGCGATGCCGAGGATGCCGGCGTTGAGCAGGGCGAAGTAACTGAACAGCGCGACATGGTTGCCGGCACCGGTGGAGGTCAGGATGGGTGCGGCGAATCCGCCCAATGCCGCGGCGCAGGCCAGGGCCAGGGAGTCCTGGGTGATCGCCAGGATCGCCGAAAACACCGTCACCGCCACCAGCAGGCCGAGGGCCGCCGTCGGATCGAGCAAAGGGTGCAAGCGCATGGCGGCGAACACGGTGAGGTACAACACGGCAATCCCGGTGCCCTGGAGGATCAACGCGTACTGGGTGTTGCGCAGCCGCAGCCACCACCCCAGCCCCAGCAAGGCCAGGGCCGCCGCCGCAACGCCGGCATAGCGCAACTCGATCGGCACCACCATGCCCTCGGTGGCGTAACGCAGCAGAAACGCCAGGCCGAAGAACAGCAGCACCACACCCACTCGCAGCACCGTGTTGCCGCCAAACAGCCAGTCACGCGCACCGGCGATGGCGCGGTCGAACAAGTTGGGCGCGCGAGGCGCCGGGGGCTGGGGAGCGGCGAATGGCTCAGGCTGGGGCGTCCACAGGTCGACCGGTGCAGGCTCGACACTGGCTTGGGCCATGCTGATTTCAGGCGGTAGCTCCCAGACCAGCTCGGACGCGGCAGGCGTTGGCTCGAGTTGAGGCGCTGGCGCCGGGACAGCCTCGGCATGGGAGAGCGGCTCGGCAGCAACGCCCCCGCCCTCCAGCGAGGCCAGGCGCTGCTCGACCGCACCCAAGGCCACCTGGGCCAGCTTCAATTCACGCCCCTGCTGCAAAGCTTGCGCATTCAAGCGTTGCAGCACAAACGCCTGGCCAGCACCCAGCCCGATCAGCGCACCGATCAAGGCGTCGCTGAACGACTCATCGAGCAGCCAGCCGAGCACCAGCCCAATCAGCATGAACATCCATTGCATGGTCGATATCCCTTCGCGTAGGAGCTGCCGCAGGCTGCGATTGGCCCGCTACACCAGTATATCGATCCCTCCCACCCGAACTACGAGACTTTTCTTAAAGGCCTCCCCTACTCCAGCGCCTTCCAGATATCCGTGGCGTACTCACGAATGGTCCGATCCGAGGAAAACCAGCCCATCCGCGAACTGTTGAGCACCGCTGAACGCCACCACTCCTTGGAGTCGTGCCAAAGGGTCTCGACGCGCATCTGCGCGGCCCAGTAGGAGTCGAAGTCGGCACAGACCAGGAAGCGGTCGTACTCGATCAAGGAGTCGATCAGGCCGGTGTAGCGCGCCGGATCATCCGGCGAGAACACCCCGCTGCGAATTGCCTGCAACACGTCATTGAGCCGGTGCGAGGCGGCAATGTCCGGGGCGGCGTGGAACTCGTGGTTCTGCTTGCGCGCCTCGACCTGCTGGGCACTCAGGCCAAAGATGAACATGTGCTCGGCACCGATGCGCTCGCACATTTCCACGTTGGCCCCGTCCAGGGTGCCGATGGTCAGGGCGCCATTGAGGCCGAACTTCATGTTGCTGGTGCCGGACGCCTCGAAGCCGGCGGTGGAGATCTGCTCCGACAGGTCGGCCGCCGGAATGATGCTTTCGGCCAGGCTGACGTTGTAGTTGGGCAGGAACACCACTTTCAGCAGGCCGCGCACGGTCGGGTCGTTGTTCACTGTGCGGGCGATGTCGTTGGTCAACTTGATGATCAGCTTGGCCTGGTGATAACTGGCCGCCGCCTTGCCGGCGAAGATCTTCACCCGCGGCACCCAGTCGGTCTCAGGCTCGGCGCGAATCGCCTGGTACAGCGCCACCGTGTGCAACAGGTTGAGCAACTGGCGCTTGTACTCGTGGATCCGCTTGACCTGCACGTCGAACAGCGCCGCTGGGTTGACCGCAATCCCCAGGCGCTCGTGAATCAAATAGGCCAGGGCTTTCTTGCTGTGCAGCCGCTGCTCGGCGAACTGCTTGCGGAACGCCGCTTTCTCGGCAAACGGCTCCAGGCCCTGCAACAGTTGCTCGGGGTTATCCAGCAGCTCCGGCCCCAGGGCATCGACCATCATCGAGGTCAGTTCCGGGTTGGCCTGGTACAACCAGCGGCGGAAGGTGATGCCGTTGGTCTTGTTGTTGATCCGCTCGGGGTAGAGCTTGTGCAGTTCGGAAAATACCGTGCTGCGCATCAGTTGCGTGTGCAGGCCGGACACGCCGTTGACGCTATGGGAGCCGAGGAACGCCAGGTTGCCCATGCGCACCCGACGGCCGTTGTCTTCCTCGATCAGCGACACTGCGCGCAGCACGTCGAAGTCGTGGATGCCCTTGGCCCGCAATGAGTCGATGTGCTGGGCGTTGATCAGGTAGATGATCTGCATATGCCGCGGCAGCATCCGCTCCATCAGCCCTACCGGCCAGGTTTCCAGCGCTTCGGGCAACAGCGTGTGGTTGGTGTAGGACAGGGTATCGACCGTGACCTGCCAGGCCGCATCCCACTCCACGTCGTAGATGTCGACCAGTTGGCGCATCAGCTCGGCCACGGCAATCGAGGGGTGCGTATCGTTGAGCTGGATCGCCGCATGATCGCCCAGGGTCAGCACCGAGCTGTGCATGTTGCGATGGCGCCGGAGCAGGTCCTGCAGGGACGCGGCGACAAAAAAGTACTCCTGGCGCAGGCGCAGTTCCTGCCCCGCTTCGGTGCTGTCGGCCGGGTAAAGCACCCGGGAGATGCTTTCGGCCCGGGCCACTTCGGCCACCGCGCCCAAGTGATCACCGGCGTTGAAGCGCTCCAGGTGCAGGTCCTCCATGGCCCGTGCCCGCCACAGGCGCAAGGTGTTGACGCTGGCCCCGCGCCAACCGACCACGGGCGTGTCGTACGCCACCGCGCGCACCGTTTCCGAAGGCGTCCAGACTTGCTTGCTCTTGCCGCCGGCATCGATGACGGTCTCGACGCTGCCGCCAAACCCGATCGGGTAGATCACCTCCGGCCGCTCGAACTCCCAGGGGTTGCCGAAATCCAGCCAGTGCTCGGTCTGCTCCTGCTGCCAGCCATCGACAATCGCCTGGCGGAACAGGCCGTGCTCATAACGAATGCCGTAGCCATGCCCGGCGATGCCCAGGGTCGACATGCTTTCCATGAAACACGCGGCCAGGCGGCCGAGACCACCGTTGCCCAAAGCGGCGTCCGGCTCCAGCAGGCGGATCCGCTCCAGGTCGACCCCCAGCTCGGTCAAGGCCTCGCGGGCTACGTCGAGCAGACCCAGGTTGCTCAGGCTGTCGTAGAGCAGGCGGCCGATGAGGAATTCCAGCGACAGGTAGTACACCCGCTTCTGGCCTTTGCGGTAAATCTGCCGCGTATGGTCCATCCAGTGCTCGACCATGTGATCGCGCGCTGCCAGCGCAATGGCCTCGAACCAGTCGTGGTCGAAGGCGTGATCCGGATCCTTGCCGACGGCATAGGTGAGTTTGGTCAGGACGGCTTCGCGAAATGCGGCCACCTCAGCTTCGCGAACAAGTGGTTCTTGAGTCATCGATAGGGCCTCGGGCGAGCATGGAATTGACTGAGCCTAGACGGTCTGACAAACGGTGCAGTCGCTGGTTCGGGTGTTTTGCACAATCACCTGAATTGAGCGGTTCAGAAACAAAAGGATGCAGGGGGCGTGCCGGATCCTTGAAAAAGTTGTTCAAAAAACCACCAATCCCGTATCATCCCGCGCCCGGATACAACGCTCCCCCTTGGAACCCTGATGAAGCCTCAACTGATCGCCGCCGCGGAACTCGACCGTCTCGAGACCTGGCAGAAATACTCCAGCCATATGTGCGGCGGCTGCGTGTCCAGCTGCTGCACGCTGCCAGTGGAGGTCAAGATCAAGGATCTGATCCGCATCGGCATCGTCGATGAATTCGAACGCGGCGACCCGCCGAAGAACATCGCCAAGCGCCTGCAAAAGGAAGGGATCGTCGAGCGTTACAACCAGAAATCGGAAATCTTCACGCTCCAGCGCATGAGCAACAACGATTGCCTGTATCTGGATCGTAAGAGCCGTTTCTGCACTATTTATGACAAGCGCCCGGATACCTGCCGCAATCACCCCAAGATCGGCCCACGACCAGGCTACTGCGCCTACAAGCCCAAGGAAGTGGTGCGCGATACCCAACGGCGGACGCTGGACAAGTTCTGATCTGGATTTTGTATGGCTCCAAAGGCCCTCATCGCGGGCAAGCCCGGCTCCCACACGGACCGAGTTGCCTGGCTGAACGCGGTAAATTGTGGGAGCTGGCTTGCCAGCGATAAGGCCCACACAGTCATCACATAATCCCAGACGAACAAAAACGCCCCCGACCTTGCGGTCGGGGGCGTTTTTTTTGCCCGCTAACTAAATGACTTAGTTATTGGACTTCTTGGCAGCGCGGGTACGCTCGCTTTCGCCCAGGATCTTCTTACGAAGACGGATGGACTTAGGAGTGACTTCACACAGCTCGTCTTCTTGTACGAATTCCAGAGCTTGCTCCAGAGTGAAACGTACAGGCGGAACCAGAGCGATGGTTTCGTCTTTACCCGAAGCACGCATGTTGTCGAGCTTCTTGCCTTTAGTCGGGTTAACACCCAGGTCGTTGTCGCGGCTGTTCAAGCCAACGATTTGACCTTCGTAGATGTCCTGGCCGTGTTCGATGAACAGCTTGCCACGCGACTGCAGGGTTTCCAGCGAGTAGGTCAGCGCCTTACCGGTAGCAACCGATACCAGCACGCCGTTCTGACGGCCGGACATGTCGCCGGACTTCATCACGTCGTAACGGTCGAAGATCGAGGTCAGGATGCCTGCACCGGAGGTCAGGGTCAGGAACTCGTTACGGAAACCGATCAGGCCACGGGCCGGGATGTTGTACTCAAGGCGCACACGGCCCTTGCCATCCGGAACCATGTTGGTCAGGTCGCCCTTACGGATACCGATCTGCTCCATGATCGAACCTTGCGATTCTTCCGGCAGGTCGATGGTCACGTTTTCGTACGGTTCGTGCTTGACGCCGTCAACCATGCGGATGATCACTTCCGGACGACCAACACCCATTTCGAAGCCTTCGCGACGCATGGTTTCGATCAGTACCGAGAGGTGCAGCTCACCACGGCCGGATACTTTGAACTTGTCAGCCGAGTCGCCTTCTTCAACGCGCAGAGCAACGTTGTACAGCAGCTCTTTGTCCAGACGTTCCTTGATGTTACGGCTGGTCACGAACTTGCCTTCTTTACCGCAGAAAGGCGAGTCGTTTACCTGGAAGGTCATGGAAACGGTTGGTTCGTCAACGGTCAGCGGAGTCATTGCTTCGACGTTCAGTGGGTCGCACAGAGTGTCGGAGATGAACAGCTGGTCGAAGCCGCTGATGCAGACGATGTCGCCGGCAGCTGCTTCTTCAACGTCGATGCGGTGCAGGCCGTGGTGACCCATCAGCTTGAGGATACGACCGTTACGCTTCTTGCCGTCGGCATCGATAGCCACGACCGGAGTGTTCGGCTTGACGCGACCACGAGCGATACGGCCAACGCCGATAACACCCAGGAAGCTGTTGTAGTCCAGAGCGGAGATCTGCATCTGGAACGGACCGTCACGGTCGACTTTCGGCGCTGGTACGTTGTCGACGATCGACTGGTACAGCGGGGTCATGTCTTCAGCCATGTCGGTGTGGTCCAGACCTGCAATGCCGTTCAGGGCAGAGGCGTAAACCACTTTGAAGTCCAGCTGTTCTTCGGTAGCACCCAGGTTGTCGAACAGGTCGAAGATCTGGTCCAGAACCCAGTCCGGACGTGCGCCTGGACGGTCAACCTTGTTGATTACCACGATTGGACGCAGGCCGGCTTCGAAAGCCTTCTTGGTCACGAAACGGGTTTGCGGCATAGGGCCGTCTTGAGCGTCAACCAGCAGCAGAACGGAGTCAACCATCGACATTACACGTTCAACTTCGCCGCCGAAGTCGGCGTGGCCCGGGGTGTCCACGATGTTGATGTGGTAGCCGTTCCAGTTGATGGCGGTGTTTTTCGCCAGAATGGTAATACCGCGCTCTTTCTCCTGGTCGTTGGAGTCCATCACGCGCTCGTCGTTGAGCTCGTTGCGCTCCAGGGTGCCGGATTGACGCAAGAGTTTGTCTACCAGGGTGGTCTTACCATGGTCAACGTGAGCAATGATGGCGATGTTGCGTAGATTTTCGATCACTTGTGTATCTCGATCAGAGGATTCGGTGTGCTGACAGGTCGTGGCAGCGATTTACAGTAGAGTCAGGCCTTGCCGTTACAGCTTGACGGCAGAGTCGGGGGGCCGGTGACGCAGGCCACAGGCAAACAGCCCCGGGCTCTTAGCTCGGTCGATAAACGCGCACATTGGCATGCCCCTCACTGAGCAAATGGTGGGCATGCAGGCGACTCATCACGCCTTTGTCGCAATACAGCAGGTACTGGCGAGTAGGGTCCAGTTCCTTGAAACGAGCGTTCAGTGCATAAAACGGCATCGTTTGTACCTCGACGCCAGCCAGGGCGAGCGGGTCGTCTTCAGCAGCATCCGGGTGACGGATGTCGATGACGATCTGACCTGCCAGCGCTTCGCTGACTTCTTCAATTTGCACGTCCTGGCCCAACTCGTCGATTACCCGATCGATCGGCACCAGTTTGGCGTTCTCGAGCGCACGCTCAAGGACTGCCATGTCGAATTCTTTCTCTTCATGCTCCACGCGGGGACGCTTGGCGTGGGTCTTGGGGTTCACCGAGATGACCCCGCAGTACTCTGGCATGTGCTTGGCGAAGTCGGCGGTGCCGATTTCGTTGGCCAGGTCGATGATGTCCTGCTTGTGACTGGCGATCAGCGGGCGCAACACCAGCTTCTCGGTCACACAGTCGATCACCGACAGGTTCGGCAGCGTCTGGCTGGAAACCTGGGAGATCGCCTCACCGGTCACCAGCGCCTCGATCTCCAGTCGATCGGCGATTCGCGAAGCAGCGCGCAACATCATACGCTTCAATACGACGCCCATATGACTGTTATCTACTTTGCCGAGAATTTCTCCCAGCACTTCCTCGAACGGCACACTGACAAATAACACGCGTTGCGAGCTGCCGTACTTCTTCCAGATGAAGTGCGCCACTTCCATCACGCCCAATTCGTGGGCACGCCCGCCGAGATTGAAGAAGCAGAAGTGCGCCATCAGCCCGCGCCGCATGATCTGGTAGGCCGCCACTGTGGAATCGAAACCGCCGGACATCAGTACCAGGGTCTGTTCCAGGGCGCCCAGCGGGTAACCGCCGATGCTGCTGTGCTGGTTGTGGATCACAAACAACCGTTTGTCGCGAATTTCGATGCGGACTTCAATTTCCGGGTCTTTCAGGGAAATTCCGGCGGCGCCGCACTGGCGACGCAGTTGGCTGCCGACGTATTTCTCGACATCCATGGAGCTGAATTCGTGCTTGCCGGCGCGCTTGCAGCGCACCGAGAAAATCTTCCCGGCCAGCGCCTCGCCAAAGTGCTGCTTGCACTTGGCGACCACGTCGTCGAAGTCACCCAGCGGGTACTCGTCGACCTGCAGGAAATGCGCGATGCCCGGCATGCAGCTCAGGCGCTCGGTCATGTCCTTCAAGGCTTTGGGGTCAGTCAGCTGCGTTTCCAGCTCGAGATTGTCCCATACACCGTTCACCACCACAGCCGGGTCCAGATCGCGGAGCACGGCACGGATGTTCTTGGCCAACTGACGGATGAAACGCATCCGTACCGGGCGGCTTTTGATGGTGATCTCGGGGAAGACTTTTACGATTAGTTTCATGAAAACAGCGCGCGCTGGGCCAGCCGAAAAAGGGGGGCGCGGATTATAGCGGAAATTGCTCAAGGTTTAACCAGTTAATGTGCAGAAGGTTTTCAGTGCACCAAAACGGGTCATTTATGCTTTTGAGCGCTACATTAGGGGGCGCGATTTTGCCATTTTCCACGCTTTGCACCTTTATAAGCGTGATATTGGGGCAAAAAACCCAACTCGGGGCACTGGCATGCAATTTGCTCCCTTGTGAGGCAGGTTGCCTTGGCAGAGTATTCGCGCCGGCATCACCCACATTCTAAGGGCATCCACTACTCAAGCCCGAAGCCACCCGGAGGACACTATGTCGAAGTCGGTTCAACTCATCAAAGATCATGACGTCAAATGGATTGATCTGCGCTTCACAGATACCAAGGGCACTCAGCACCACGTGACCATGCCGGCTCGCGATGCGCTGGATGATGCTTTCTTCGAAGAAGGCAAAATGTTCGACGGTTCCTCCATCGCTGGCTGGAAAGGCATCGAAGCTTCCGACATGATCCTGATGCCGGACGACAGCACCGCTGTCCTCGATCCGTTCACCGAAGACCCAACCCTGATCATCGTCTGCAACGTGATCGACCCTTCGACCATGCAAGGCTACGACCGCGACCCACGTGCGATCGCCAAGCGTGCCGAGGACTACCTGAAGTCCACCGCTATCGGTGACACCGTATTCGTCGGTCCTGAGCCTGAGTTCTTCATCTTCGACCAGGTCAAGTTCAAGTCCGATATCTCCGGTTCGATGTTCAAGATCTACTCCGAACAAGGTTCGTGGATGTCCGACCAGGACGTGGAAGGCGGCAACCATGGCCACCGCCCAGGTATCAAGGGCGGCTACTTCCCGGTTCCACCGTTCGACCACGACCACGAAATCCGTACCTCCATGTGCAACGCCATGGAAGAGATGGGCCTGACCATCGAAGTTCACCACCACGAAGTGGCGACTGCCGGCCAGAACGAAATCGGTGTGAAGTTCAACACCCTGGTTGCCAAGGCTGACGAAGTTCAGACCCTCAAGTACTGCGTACACAACGTGGCTGTAGCTTTCGGCCGCACCGCTACCTTCATGCCTAAGCCTCTGTACGGCGACAACGGCTCGGGTATGCACGTTCACCTGTCCATCGCCAAAGATGGCAAGAACACCTTCGCTGGCGAAGGTTATGCCGGCCTGTCCGACACCGCCCTGTACTTCATCGGCGGTATCATCAAGCACGGTAAGGCCCTGAACGGCTTCACCAACCCGGCGACCAACTCCTACAAGCGTCTGGTGCCAGGTTTCGAAGCTCCAGTGATGCTGGCCTACTCGGCTCGCAACCGCTCCGCTTCGATCCGTATTCCTTACGTGTCCAGCCCACGCGCTCGCCGTATCGAAGCTCGCTTCCCGGATCCGGCTGCCAACCCGTACCTGTGCTTCGCCGCACTGCTGATGGCTGGCCTGGACGGCATCCAGAACAAGATCCACCCTGGCGACGCTGCTGACAAAAACCTGTACGACCTGCCGCCTGAAGAGGCGAAAGAGATCCCACAAGTTTGCGGCAGCCTGAAAGAAGCCCTGGAAGAGCTGGACAAAGGTCGCGCGTTCCTGACCAAAGGCGGCGTGTTCTCCGATGACTTCATCGACGCTTACATCGCTCTGAAAAGCGAAGAAGAAATCAAGGTTCGGACCTTCGTACACCCACTGGAATACGAGCTGTACTACAGCTGCTAATCCAGTAGCGCCAGCGCAAGCGGCGTGACGATGAAAGAGGCCTCCTACGGGAGGCCTTTTCTATGGAAAATTCCGACACCACGAAACATCGACTGCTCGCTGATTCAGCGTCGCGCCTGACATCCAGTGCAGGCCCGGGCACTTAGTCTTTCACAAGGCCGCACCGCAACACCCCAGCTCGCCCGCCCTTCCCCTTACGTCAAAAAGGAATCTGCCATGCGCTCATTGAGGTGGTGCCTGCTTATATGGCTCGCCCTGTCTGCCGCCGCGCTGAGCGCACCGCGCCCCACCTACTGCGTACTGGCCCTCAGCGAGCTGACCGACGGCCAGGCCCTGCGCGCCAATAACGGTTCATTCAGCGTTGGCGTACAGATCCAGCCACCGCTGCAGGCCACTCATCGCTTGCGCCTGCTGCTCGATGGCCAGCCCTACGGCCCAGCGAGCGAAACCACCCGACTGCACCTGCTGAACATCGATCGCGGCGAGCACAGCCTCGCAGTGCAGGTGTTGGCCGCAGACGAGGTGATCCAACAGAGCCCAACCCTCAGGTTCACCGTGCTGCGAGTACGCAAGCGCTAGAGCAGGCAAACTCATTTTGCAGCCATTGAGGCGCCATTCAGGTTTGCGCACTATATTGGTGCAACGACTTGCACGCTTGCCACTTATCAACCCATTTTGGTTCGAAAATACCCGGCAAAGCTGGCAGAACGCCACGCAAGGCAACTTAAAGCGCCCATTTCAGGGAGTTATTGCTTCTTTTCGGAGCCTTGGTTTGGTTTTTGCATTTTCCTCGCAACAGCGCCTCCTTCTCGCGCGCGCCTGCTCCAAAAGAGGTCCTCATGACCATCAGCGACGCACTGCACCGCTTGCTACTCGACAACTTGACCACTGCCACCATCCTGCTCAATGCCGAACTGCGCCTTGAGTACATGAACCCGGCGGCGGAAATGCTCCTGGCCATCAGCGGCCAGCGCAGTCATGGGCAATTCATCAGCGAGCTGTTCACCGAGTCGACCGAAGCGCTGAACTCCCTGCGTCAGGCGGTCGAACAGGCCCACCCCTTTACCAAGCGCGAGGCGATGCTCACCGCCCTGACCGGCCAGACCCTGACCGTCGACTACGCGGTGACGCCGATCCTGAGCAACGGTGCCACCCTGCTGCTGCTTGAGGTACACCCGCGCGACCGACTGCTGCGGATCACCAAGGAAGAAGCGCAGTTGTCCAAGCAGGAAACCAGCAAGATGTTGGTGCGCGGCCTGGCCCACGAGATCAAGAACCCGCTGGGCGGGATTCGCGGCGCGGCCCAGTTGCTGGCCCGCGAGTTGCCGGAGGAAAGCCTCAAGGACTACACCAATGTGATCATCGAGGAAGCGGATCGCCTGCGTAACCTGGTCGACCGCATGCTCGGCTCGAACAAACTGCCATCGCTGGCCATGTGCAACATCCACGAAGTTCTTGAGCGCGTGTGCAGCCTGGTGGAAGCGGAAAGCCAAGGCTGCATCACTCTGGTGCGCGACTACGACCCGAGCATCCCGGACGTGCTGATCGACCGCGAACAGATGATCCAGGCCGTCCTCAACATCGTGCGCAACGCGATGCAAGCCATCAGCAGCCAGAACGAGCTGCGCCTGGGCCGCATCACCCTGCGCTCGCGGGCCATGCGCCAGTTCACCATCGGCCACGTGCGCCATCGCCTGGTGACCAAGATCGAGATCATCGACAACGGCCCCGGGATTCCCGCAGACCTGCAGGAAACCATCTTCTTTCCCATGGTCAGCGGTCGTCCGGACGGTACCGGGCTGGGCCTGGCCATAACCCAGAACATCATCAGCCAGCACCAGGGCCTGATCGAATGTGACAGCCATCCAGGCCACACCACCTTCTCGATCTTTCTGCCACTGGAACAAGGAGCCACATCGACATGAGCCGTAGTGAAACCGTGTGGATCGTCGATGACGACCGTTCTATCCGTTGGGTCCTGGAAAAAGCCTTGCAGCAGGAAGGCATGACCACGCAGAGCTTCGACAGCGCCGATGGCGTGATGAGCCGCCTGGCGCGCCAGCAACCGGACGTGATCATCTCTGACATCCGCATGCCGGGTGCCAGTGGCCTGGATCTGCTGGCACGGATTCGCGAACAGCACCCGCGCTTGCCGGTGATTATCATGACCGCGCACTCCGACCTGGACAGCGCTGTCGCGTCCTACCAGGGCGGCGCGTTCGAGTACCTGCCCAAGCCGTTCGACGTCGACGAGGCGGTGTCATTGGTCAAGCGCGCCAACCAGCACGCCCAGGAACAACAGGGCCTGGAAGTGCCCGTCGCCCTGACCCGTACCCCGGAAATCATCGGCGAAGCGCCAGCGATGCAGGAAGTGTTTCGCGCCATCGGGCGCCTGAGCCACTCCAACATCACCGTGCTGATCAACGGCGAGTCCGGGACCGGTAAAGAGCTGGTGGCCCACGCCCTGCACCGCCACAGCCCACGGGCGGCCTCGCCGTTCATCGCCCTGAACATGGCGGCGATCCCCAAGGATTTGATGGAGTCCGAGCTGTTCGGCCACGAGAAAGGTGCATTTACCGGCGCCGCCAACCTGCGCCGTGGACGTTTTGAGCAAGCCGATGGCGGCACGCTGTTTCTCGATGAAATCGGCGACATGCCGGCCGACACCCAGACCCGCCTGCTGCGGGTCCTGGCCGACGGCGAGTTTTACCGGGTCGGCGGCCATGTACCGGTCAAGGTCGACGTGCGCATCATCGCCGCGACCCACCAGAACCTGGAAACCCTGGTCCACGCCGGCAAGTTCCGTGAGGACTTGTTCCACCGCTTGAACGTGATCCGCATCCACATCCCACGCCTGTCGGACCGTCGCGAAGACATTCCGACCCTGGCCAAGCACTTCCTGGCCCGCGCCGCACAAGAGCTGGCGGTGGAGCCAAAGCTGCTGAAAAGCGAAACCGAGGAATACCTGAAGAACCTGCCGTGGCCAGGCAACGTGCGCCAGCTGGAGAACACCTGCCGCTGGATCACGGTGATGGCTTCGGGGCGCGAAGTGCACATCGGCGACCTGCCGCCGGAGTTGCTGAGCCTGCCGCAGGACTCGGCACCGGTGACCAACTGGGAACAGGCCCTGCGCCAATGGGCCGACCAGGCGCTGGCTCGCGGCCAGTCGAGCCTGCTGGACAGCGCGGTGCCGGCGTTCGAGCGCATCATGATCGAAACCGCCCTCAAGCACACCGCCGGCCGCCGCCGCGATGCTGCGGTTTTGCTGGGTTGGGGGCGTAATACCCTGACGCGCAAGATCAAGGAGCTGGGGATGAAAGTTGATGGTGGGGACGATGATGAAGGGGATGAGGGTTAGATCCTTCACCGACCTGTAGATCCATTCGCGGGCAGTCCGCTCCCACAGGTTTTGCACAATCCTGTGGGAGCGGACTTGCCCGCGATGCTTTCAGGGCCAGCGTGCACCGCCTGAATGCACCGTGACCCGCGATCGCGCACGGCAACAGATCCGAAATCCCACCTGCACCTGCAATAAAACCCCTATCAAAAAAACACCAAAGCCCCGGAATACGGGGCTTTCGACGTTTCAACACAACATTTTGTTTCAGCTCGTTAAAACCTGGCACGCCCCCTGCAATAGTTCATTCAGTGATTCAGTTCACTACCCGGTTTCGGGGACCTTGGTACAGGCAGGCCGGGGATTCCCCTCTTTACATCGGGCTCACACCGCACAAGCGACGAGCCCAAGCAGTTTTGGGGCCCTTGATACAGGCAGGTCAGGGGTTCCTTCTTTACACCGGGCTCACGACGCAACGCGTGAGCCCTGCCGTTTCGGGGTCCTTGGTACAGGCAGGCCGGGGATTCCTCTTTTATTGCTCCTGGAGATGGATCTCCAACCGCCAGCGATCGTCCACCTCGCTGCCGGCCCAATCGCCCTTCAGCGGCCGGGCCGCCACCAGCGTCAGCAACAACCCCTTGTCACTCAAACGCACCCGCCAGTTCACATCCTTATCGTTGAGCTTGAGCTGGCCTTTCTGTGCCTGCCCCTGGGCCTCGAACAGCAGCGCGAGGCTGCCGTCGATCAGTTCACCATGGGTCTTGGGCGCGTGGTTGAACCACACCACCAGGCCATCCCCGGTGACCTCGACCTGCTGCAGCTCGGTCGGCTCGGGGCTGGTCAGGCGACCGATCATCAATCCCACCATCAGGCCGACAATCGCCAGCGAGGCCATCACCCGCGGCAATAGCTTCGATCGCCGATCCACTTCCGGCGTAGAATGCCGTCCATCTTTACCTTCGGAGCCGTGCATGTTTCACGTCATCCTTTTTCAACCAGAAATTCCGCCGAATACCGGCAACGTTATCAGGCTGTGCGCCAACAGCGGCTGCCACCTGCACTTGATCGAGCCACTGGGCTTCGAGATGGATGACAAGCGCCTGCGTCGGGCCGGCCTCGACTATCACGAGTATGCCACCTTGCAACGGCATGCCGACCTTGCCAGCTGCCTGGAAAGCCTTGGCCATCCACGCCTGTTCGCATTCACCACCAAGGGTTCGCGGCCGTTTCACGACGCCAGTTTCGCCGAGGGCGATGCGTTCCTGTTCGGCCCGGAAAGCCGTGGCCTGCCGGCCGAGGTGCTAGACGCCCTGCCCGACGGCCAACGCCTGCGCCTGCCGATGCGCGAAGGCTGCCGCAGCCTGAACCTGTCCAATACCGTGGCGGTCGCCGTGTACGAAGGCTGGCGGCAGTTGGGCTTCAAGTAACCCACCGGCGATTTTTCGCCTGGCCAAAACAATCGCGGGCAAGCCCGCTCCCACAGGTTTTGCACAATCCTGTGGGAGCGGGCTTGCCCGCGATGTTGTCAGCCGCGCTGCTTACTGAACGGTCTGAGCGCCGTCCTGCTGCATGCGTTGCACTTCTTGCGCGTACAGCGCGTCGAAGTTGACCGGGGCCAGCATCAGGGCCGGGAACGAACCACGGGTCACCAGGCTGTCCAGGGCTTCGCGAGCGTACGGGAACAGGATGTTCGGGCAGAACGCGCCCAGGGTGTGGCTCATCGAACCTTCGTCGAGGTTCTTGATCAGGAAGATACCGGCCTGCTGGACTTCGGCGATGAAGGCCACTTCGTCACCGTTCTTCACGGTCACGGACAGGGTCAGCACCACTTCGTGGAAGTTGTCTTCCAGTACTTTCTGACGGGTATTGAGGTCCAGACCGACGCTCGGCTCCCACTGCTGGCGGAAGATCGCCGGGCTTTTCGGGGCTTCGAAGGACAGGTCACGTACGTAGATGCGCTGCAAGGAGAATTGCGGTGCGGTTTCTTCTTCGCTAGCTGCAGTGTTCTGTTGGTCAGTCATCTCAGATCCTTTCTGATCTTGGGTCTTATAGGGAAGGAATTAGGCCTTGAGCAGCGCGTCGAGCTTGCCAGCGCGGTCCAGGGCAAACAAATCATCACAGCCACCGACATGGGTGCTGCCGATCCAGATCTGCGGCACGGACGTACGCCCGGCCTTGCTGGCCATTTCGGCACGCACCTGTGGCTTGCCATCGACCTTGATCTCGTCGAAGGCTACGCCCTTGTTTTCGAGCAGGTACTTGGCGCGCGAGCAATAAGGGCAGTAATCGCTGGAGTAGACGACGACGCTGGCCATATCACTTCACCAGCGGCAGGTTATCGCCCTTCCAGCTGGAGATCCCGCCGGACAGCTTGGCGGCGGTGAAGCCGGCCTTGAGCAGTTCGCGCGCGTGGGTACCGGCTGTCTGGCCCATGGCATCGACCAGGATGATGGTCTTGGCCTTGTGCTTTTCCAGCTCGCCGACGCGGGCAGTCAGTTTGTCGTGTGGAATATTCAGCGCGCCAACGATGTGACCGGCGGCGAAATCCTTGGCCGCACGGATGTCGATCACCACACCAGCGTCCTTGTTGACCAGGCTGGTCAGCTCACCGGTGCTCAGGCTGCGACCGCCGCCCTGCATTTGATAAGCGATCAGCAACGCCAGCAGTACGACGAAGATACCGACGAGCAGATAGTGGTTAGTGGCAAATTCAATCAGGTGAGCAACCATCGAAGGAGGTTCCAGGGCGTTAAAATGTCGGCCAGTATACACAGCCACTATGGTGGGCCAAACCCCGTCCGGCGGTGACGCCGCCGGAACTTAGCTTTAAACTGCCACTCCCTTTTTTCATCGCCCCTTTTTTAACTCAGCCACGAGTGGAATCTATGACTACCACGCCTAAACCTTTGGTCCTGATGATTCTCGACGGCTTCGGTCACAGTGAGAGCGAAGAATCCAACGCCGTGTTCGCGGCCCGCAAGCCTGTCCTCGACCGGTTGTGCGCCACCGTACCGAACGGCCTGATCTCGGGTTCAGGCATGGACGTCGGCCTGCCGGACGGCCAGATGGGCAACTCGGAAGTCGGCCACATGAACCTCGGCGCCGGCCGCGTGGTGTATCAGGACTTCACCCGCGTGACCAAAGCGATCCGCGACGGCGAGTTCTTCGACAACCCGACCATCTGCGCCGCCGTGGACAAGGCCGTCGCCGCCGGCAAGGCCGTGCACTTCATGGGCCTGCTGTCCGATGGTGGCGTGCACAGCCACCAGGATCACCTGATCGCCATGGCCGAACTGGCCTTCAAGCGCGGTGCCGAGAAGATCTACCTGCACGCTTTCCTCGATGGCCGCGACACGCCGCCGAAAAGTGCCCAGTCGTCGATCGAACTGCTGGATGAAGCCTTCAAGACCCTGGGCAAAGGCCGGATCGCCAGCCTCATCGGCCGTTACTTCGCCATGGACCGCGACAACCGCTGGGATCGCGTCTCCCAGGCTTACAACCTGATCGTGGACGGCAACGGCGAATTCAACGCCGCGACCGCCCAGGAAGGCCTGCAAGCCGCCTACGAGCGTGGCGAGAGCGACGAATTCGTCAAGGCCACCACCATCGGTGAGCCGGTCAAGGTCGAAGACGGCGACGCCGTGGTGTTCATGAACTTTCGCGCCGACCGTGCGCGCGAGCTGAGCCGGGTGTTCGTCGAGGACAATTTCAGCGAGTTCGAACGTGCCCGCCAGCCGAAACTGGCCGGTTTTGTCATGCTCACCCAATACGCCGCCAGCATCCCTGCCCCGTCGGCCTTTGCCCCGGGCAGCCTGGAAAACGTACTGGGCGACTACCTGGCGAAAAACGGCAAGACCCAACTGCGGATCGCCGAAACCGAAAAATACGCCCACGTGACCTTCTTCTTCTCCGGCGGCCGCGAAGAACCGTTCCCGGGTGAAGAACGCATCCTGATCCCTTCGCCAAAAGTCGCCACCTACGACCTGCAGCCAGAGATGAGCGCGCCGGAGGTCACCGACCGCATCGTCGAGGCCATCGAGAACCAGCGTTACGACGTGATCGTGGTCAACTACGCCAACGGCGACATGGTCGGCCACAGCGGCGTGTTTGCTGCTGCAGTGAAAGCGGTCGAGTGCCTGGACCTGTGCGTCGGCCGGATTGTCGAAGCCCTGGAAAAAGTCGGTGGCGAGGCGCTGATCACCGCCGACCACGGCAACGTCGAGCAGATGGCCGACGAATCCACCGGCCAGGCCCACACCGCCCACACCACCGAGCCGGTACCGTTCATCTACTTCGGTAAGCGCGACCTCAAGGTCCGCGAAGGCGGGGTCCTGGCCGACGTAGCACCGACCATGCTCAAGCTGCTGGGGCTTGAGCAACCGGCCGAAATGACCGGCACCTCGATCCTGGTGTAACCCGCCCCATCAAACACCGACAAAACCCTGTGGGAGCGAGCTTGCTCGCGATAGCAATCTGACAGTCAACATCTACGTTGAATGTTATGACGCCATCGCGAGCAAGCTCGCTCCCACATTGGTTTTGGGGTGTTTTCAGAGGTAACTCTGCTCCAGTTATCACACCGCCCTAATTGGGCGTTTTTTTTGCAACGCTTGCCGGGCATACTAGGCTGTCTTTTTTCCCCCGGTGTCGCCCGCCTCTATGCTCCGCGTCCTGATAGCCCTAGCTCTGACCTGCCTGCTCCAACCGGCCTTGGCTGACGAGCGCGCGCAAACCCAACAACAGTTGGACGCCACGCGTCAGGATATTGCCGAGCTGAAAAAGCTGCTGGGCAAGCTGCAGGAAGAAAAGTCCGGGGTGCAGAAGGACCTCAAGGGCACCGAGACCGAGATGGGCAAGCTCGAGAAGCAGGTCGATGCCCTGCAAAAAGAGCTGAAGAAAAGCGAATCCGAGCTGCAGCGACTCGATACCGAGAAAAAAAAACTCCAGAGCGCACGCACTGAACAGCAACAACTGATTGCCACCCAGGCCCGCGCGGCCTATCAGAACGGTCGCCAGGAATATCTCAAGCTGCTGCTCAACCAGCAGAACCCGGAGAAATTCGCCCGCACCCTGACTTATTACGACTACCTCAGCCAGGCGCGCATGGAGCAGTTGAAGAACTTCAACGAAACCCTGCGCCAACTGGCCAATGTCGAGCAGGACATCGCCCTGCAGCAAGCCCAACTGCTGGTCCAGAAAAGCAGCCTCGACAGCCAGCGCGACGAGCTGGACAAGGTCCGCAAGGAGCGCCAGCAAGTGCTGGCCAAGCTCAACACGGACGTCAAGGACCGCGACCAGAAGCTGCAGGCTCGCGAGCAGGACCAGGCCGACTTGTCGAAAGTCCTGAAAACCATTGAGGAAACCCTGGCACGCCAGGCCCGGGAGGCAGAAGAAGCGCGGCAAAAAGCGCTGATCGCCCAGCAGGAAGCGGAAAAAAAGCGTTTACGTGAGGCACAGGCCGCGGCAGACGCCCCGACCGATGCCCCACGCAAAATTACCCGACCGACACCCGGCGCCCTGGTCTCCAGCGCTGGCGAAACCTTCGGCGGGGCATTTTCTGCAACGCGGGGAAAACTTCCTTGGCCAGTTGATGGTCGATTGCTTGCCCGCTTTGGTGAAAGTCGCGGCGACGATGCCCGCACCAAGTGGGACGGCGTGATGATCAGCGCCTCCGCTGGCAGCCAGGTGCATGCCGTGCACGGCGGACGCGTGGTGTTCGCCGACTGGTTGCGGGGCGCCGGCTTGCTGGTGATTCTCGACCACGGCAACGGCTTCTTGAGCTTGTACGGCCACAATCAGACGCTGCTCAAATCGGCTGGCGACGTGGTCAAGGCCGGCGAGTCCATCTCCACTGTCGGTAACAGTGGCGGCCAGGACACGCCCGCGCTGTATTTCGCTATTCGTCAGCAGGGTCACCCGAGTGATCCGGCACAATGGTGCCGTGCGCAAGGATAAGCGCACCATCTAACTCAGGAGTTCGTTCGACATGCTGCATTTGTCCCGCCTCACTTCGCTGGCCCTGACGATCGCCCTGGTGATCGGTGCGCCCCTGGCGTTTGCCGCTGAACCGGCCTCGTCGACCTCGGCTGCGACCACCAAGGCGCCATTGCCGCTGGATGAGTTGCGTACCTTTGCCGAGGTCATGGACCGGATCAAGGCCGCGTATGTCGAGCCGGTGGACGACAAGACCCTGCTGGAAAACGCCATCAAGGGCATGCTCAGCAACCTCGACCCACACTCCGCCTACCTGGGGCCGGAAGACTTCGCCGAGCTGCAGGAAAGCACCAGCGGTGAGTTTGGCGGCCTGGGCATCGAAGTCGGCTCCGAAGACGGCTTCATCAAGGTGGTGTCGCCGATCGACGACACCCCTGCCTCCAAGGCGGGCATCCAGGCGGGCGACTTCATCGTCAAGATCAACGGCCAGCCTACCCGCGGCCAGAGCATGACCGAAGCCGTGGACAAGATGCGCGGCAAGATCGGCGAGAAAATCACCCTGACTCTGGTCCGCGACGGCGGTTCGCCCTTCGACGTGACGCTGACCCGCGCGACCATCCAGGTCAAGAGCGTGAAGGCGCAGTTGCTGGAGTCGGGCTACGGCTACATCCGCATCACCCAGTTCCAGGTCAAGACCGGCGAAGAGGTCTCCCAGGCCCTGGCCAAGCTGCGCAAGGAAAACGGCAAGAAGCTCAGCGGCATCGTGCTCGACCTGCGCAACAACCCAGGCGGTGTCCTGCAATCGGCGGTGGAAGTGGTCGACCACTTCATCACCAAGGGCCTGATCGTCTACACCAAGGGCCGGATCGCCAACTCCGAACTGCGCTTCTCGGCCACCGGCAAGGACGAAAGCGAAGCAGTGCCGATGGTGGTGCTGATCAACGGCGGCAGCGCCTCGGCCTCGGAAATTGTCGCAGGTGCCCTGCAGGACCAGAAACGTGCAGTCGTGATGGGCACCACCAGTTTCGGCAAGGGCTCGGTGCAAACCGTGCTGCCGCTGAACAACGACCGCGCGCTGAAGATCACCACCGCACTGTACTTCACCCCGAACGGGCGCTCGATCCAGGCCCAGGGCATCGTTCCGGACATCGAAGTGCGTCGGGCCAAGATCACCAGCGAGCAGGACAGCGAGTACTTCAAGGAAGCTGACCTGCAAGGCCACCTGGGCAATGGCAACGGCGGCGCCGACAAGCCAAGCGGCTCCGGCGGCAAGGCCAAGCCGATGCCACAGGACGACGACTACCAACTGGCCCAGGCGTTGAGCCTGCTCAAGGGCCTGAGCATTACCCGCGGCCGCTGAGATGCGCCTGCGGTTGCTCCTCGGCCTGCTGTGCTGCCTGGCCGGCGTTGCCCATGCAACGCCCGGGCAGGCGCCACCCCACAAGGCCTACCTGAGCCTGATCATCGATGACCTGGGGCAGAACCTGCCCCGGGACCGCCGCGTGCTGGCGCTGCCCGGACCAGTCACCGCAGCGATCATGCCCGACACCCCCCACGCCGCTGAATTTGCCCGCGAGGCCCACCGCGCTGGCAAGATCGTCATCCTGCACATGCCCATGGACCCGGCCACCGGCCCGTTCGCCTGGCACCCCGAACTGCCCGTCGAAGAACTGCGCAAGCGCCTGGACGCCGCGTTCAAGGCCGTCCCCTTCACCGCCGGCATCAACAATCACATGGGCAGCCGCATGACCGCCCAGCGACCGGCCATGGCCTGGTTGATGGCCGAGCTGCAACGCCGGCACAAGCTTTTCGTCGACAGCCGCACCAGCGCCCAGACCGTCGCCGCCGCCGAGGCGCAGAAGATCGGCCTGGCCAGCGCTTCACGGGATGTGTTCCTCGACGACGAACGCACCGAAGCAGCGATCTACAACCAACTGCAGAGCGCCATAAGCCTGGCGCGCAAACAGGGTTCGGCGGTGATGATCGGCCATCCCTACCCGCAGACCCTGGCAGTGCTGGAACGCGAGCTGCCCAAGCTCAAGGCCCAGGGCATCGACTGGATTGATATCCGGCAGATGATCAGCGTGCGCGGCAATCGCGCCATGACTGCCCATGGCAAAGATGGGATTTATCGCTAACCAGCAGCGGGCCACTACATAGTTACCGCCAGGCGTCTCAGCCAATTCTGGATATTGAAACCCGCAACCCAATTGGGCTGCCTTTCAATTATCAGGAATAACCATGAACCCACATGAAGATGACGCGGCACCCTCAAGGCCAATGGAATCAATCAAAGTTGAAAACCTGCTGATCAACTTTACGACCGAATTTCTCCGGATCTGGGATAACAAAGGCTCACGCTCGAAACCCGGTGGCTTTTGGCGCCCCAGCCCTGCCCCTGACTCGCTGCCAGGCTTTTTCCCACTCGGTGACCTCGCCGTATCCGGCCACGACAACATCAATAATCGAAGAGTAGTGGCCGTCGTTTGCGAAGGCGAGCCGCCAAGTGCTGGCGCTAACCAGGGCAAGGCACTGAGCAAGCCCGATGATTTTGAACAGGTCTGGAAAGACACGGGCTCAGGCGCCAAAACGGACTGTTCAATATGGCGCCCCGTACCACCTGAGGGCTACGTGGCACTTGGGTTGGTGTGCGCTGACGGTCTCGATAAACCTTCAGTCAACTCCGTGCGTTGCGTGCGGGCAGATCTTGTCGTGGCGGCATCCATCGACACAATGATCTGGAGCGACAAGGGCAGTCGCGCCAAGCAGGACTTCAGCGTGTGGAGTGTCCTGCCACCGGTCGCGGCCGCAGGAGAGATTCATTTTGCGCCAGGCACATTCGTCGGCGTCAACAGCTATACCAAACCAGCAACGCACGCCGCCGCGCATGCACTGCGCATGCGCATTTCGCTCAAAGCCGAACCTTCGCCAGTGCCTCCGTCCCTGACCGGATACGAACCCCCCACCTCAAGCCAATCCGCCACAGTCACCCAGACTGCGCGGCTCCCCTGGTTCGCGATCAAGGATCCCAACCTGAGCGCCTTCGAGCAGTTTCGTACTTCTCCCTACTACCTATTACATAGAAAAGAGCAGTACGTATTGATCGGCCACGGCCATAACACCAGCTCCTCGGGAAAAACCTTCAAATGGACCGATGAGGCACCCACCGCCGAAAGCCTCGAAACCTTCTCTCGACTGACCTCTGTCGAGGTAGGAGTGGAATGGAGCTCCAGGTTGCCGGAATTTTCCATATCGCTGCCACCGACCTTTTCAGTCGAGTTCTCGGCAAAACTGGGCAACAGTTTCTCCCCCGTCGGCACCCAGAACAGCAGGTTGATCGGCCCCCTGGCGGCCCTCGTGGTTACCATCGTTGCGAAGAAGCGCGTCGTCGCGGTTTATCGCACACAGTTTGACTACCAATTGCTACGCAGCAACGGCACACAAGTGGCAAGCGAGGGCAGTTACTCGGACTACGACAAACTGCATTTGAGCGAATATCCGCCGGAACAATAGCGCAGGGTCAAAAAACTACAGATATCGCCCCATGATCTCGTCGACCCCGCCTTCCTTGCGCAACTGATCGAGCGCAGCCTGCAGTTTGGCGACGGTTTCGTCAGGCACCTCGCGGTTCAACGCCAGATACAACTGCGCGCTGTGGAAACGCAGGACCGTCTTGAGGCCCGTGACCCCGTCCTGGCGCGCCAGATAGCGCCCGGCAGGGTCCCCGGTGGCCCACAGGTCAATCTGGCCATTAAGCAGTTTTTTCGCGTTGTCCTGATCGCGCAGCACCACGATCGGCTTGAGTCCCTGCTTGGCCAATGTCTCGGCGATGGCGTCGCCCTTGTAGGCGCCGATCTTGTATTTGCGCGCATCTTCCAGGGTCTGCAGGGTGATTTTGCTGTCGGCCTTGGCCAGCATGATCCAGTCGTCCGGACCAATAGGGCCGACCCACTTGAAGAGGTTTTCGCGGTCGGGCAAGCGCGCCATGACGAACACCCCGTATCCGGGATTTTCCAGGGCGAGTTTGTAGACTCGCTCCCAGGGGAAACGCAGGGTCAGGCTGTAGGTGATGTTGGCCCGCTTTAATATCTCGCGAACGATGTCCACGGCGATGCCATTGATGTTCTCGTCCTGAGCGAAGTTCTTGCCGTTCTTCGCCATGTTGTAGGGCGGGAAGTTTTCCGTCAGCAAGACCAGGTCGATATCGGTTTTTTCAGCAGCCCGTAGCACGCCGCAGAACAGTAACGAAGTACTGGCAAGAACGAGGAAAAGGCGTCTGAGCATGTCGGCTACCGCAATCCATTGGCGTGCCCAAGCTTGCCTTGAGCCCGCCATGCTGTCCACTGGCCTTTATCGAACCACAATCCCGCGCGCCGCCATGTAGGCCTTCGCTTCCGGCACGGTGTATTCGCCGAAGTGAAAGATACTGGCCGCCAACACTGCACTGGCGTGACCTTCGAGGATACCGTCAGCCAAGTGCTGCAGATTGCCGACGCCGCCGGAAGCGATCACCGGGATCCCCAGGGCATCACTGATGGCGCGGGTCACGCCCAGGTCGAAGCCGTTTTTCATGCCGTCCTGGTCCATGCTGGTCAGGAGGATTTCCCCGGCCCCCAGGCCTTCCATCTTCTTCGCCCACTCCACCGCATCCAGCCCGGTGGGTTTGCGCCCGCCGTGGGTGAAGATTTCCCAGCGCGGGGTTTCGCCCGGCAGGGAGACATTCTTCGCGTCGATGGCCACGACGATGCACTGCGAGCCGAAATGCTGCGCGGCTTCGCCGACGAACTCCGGGTTGAACACCGCCGCGGTGTTGATCGAGACCTTGTCCGCACCGGCATTGAGCAGGTTGCGAATGTCTTGCACGGTGCGTACACCACCGCCCACGGTCAGCGGAATGAACACCTGGCTGGCCATGCGCTCGACGGTATGCAAAGTAGTGTCGCGGCCATCGACGCTGGCGGTGATGTCGAGAAAGGTAATCTCATCGGCACCCTGCTCGTCGTAGCGACGAGCGATTTCCACCGGGTCGCCGGCGTCACGGATGTTTTCGAACTTCACACCTTTGACGACCCGGCCGTTGTCCACGTCCAGGCAAGGGATGATACGT
Organism: Pseudomonas sp. S04; assembly: GCF_009834545.1. Lineage (NCBI taxonomy): Bacteria > Pseudomonadati > Pseudomonadota > Gammaproteobacteria > Pseudomonadales > Pseudomonadaceae > Pseudomonas > Pseudomonas sp. S04. The sequence goes on along the minus strand of NZ_CP019427.1, from coordinate 336,214 downwards.
TTGGCCAGCGCCATGGTCAGTCCTCAGCCTTGGTACGAGTCGCAGAAGGCTTGCGCCTCGGCAACGTCGAGGGTGCCTTCGTAGATCGCCCGGCCGGTGATGGCGCCGATGATGCCCGGTGCGCGAGCGTCGAGCAGCGACTTGATGTCACCCAGGTTGTGGATACCGCCGGAGGCAATTACCGGAATCCGGGTGGCCGCAGCCAGGGCAGCGGTGTACGACACGTTGCAACCCTGCATCATGCCGTCTTTGGCGATGTCGGTATAAACGATGGCAGACACGCCATCGGATTCGAATTGCTTGGCCAGGTCGATGACGTTCACGGTACTGATTTCAGCCCAGCCGTCAGTGGCGACAAAACCGTCCTTGGCGTCCAGGCCAACAATCACCTTACCCGCAAATGCGCGGCAGGCTTCGGCGACGAAGGCCGGATCTTTGACTGCCTTGGTGCCGATGATCACGTAGCTCACGCCCGCCTTGACGTAGTGCTCGATGGTTTCCAGCGAGCGGATGCCACCGCCGATCTGGATCGGCAGGTTCGGGTAGCGCTTGGCGATGGCGGTCACTACTTCGCCGTTGACCGGCTGGCCTTCGAACGCGCCGTTCAGGTCGACCAGATGCAGACGACGGCAACCGCCCTCTACCCACTTGGCTGCCATGCTCACCGGGTCATCGGAGAACACTGTGGAATCTTCCATGCGGCCCTGGCGCAGACGTACACAGGCACCGTCCTTGAGATCGATAGCGGGAATAATCAGCATCTGGCAAACCTTCAAATTCGATTTTTCAGCATTGCTCGGAAATCAGTTTTTCTCGAGCGCCCACAGGTCGCTTTCGATGCTTTCAAACCTCTCTTTGAGGTGTGTCTGCACATCGAAAATCGCCCTGTTGTAATAGTGCGGAGCAATTTCGCGGGTAAACAGCTCAAGGATTTCGCCCGCTTCGAACGAACCCAGGTCCAGTTCGAAGCGGTCCTCCATGAAGCGCTTGATCTTGTGATTGGCCTCGTTCTCCTGTTCAGGAGTGAGGGTCAGGATCGGCGGCTTCTTCTTCACGGCCATTTACCAGCGACCATCCCACGCCGCGAAGTTCTGCAGCAATTGCAGGCCATGGGTATGGCTCTTCTCAGGGTGGAACTGCACCGCGAAACGCGAGCCTTCGGCCAGCGCAGCGGCGAAGTCGACGCCGTAGTGACCGCCGCCGACCACCTGCCGCGGGTTACCGGCGGCGATGTAGTAGCTGTGCACAAAATAGAAGCGCGCCAGGTCCGGGATGTTGTGCCACAGCGGGTGATCCACCACCTGTTGCACTTCGTTCCAGCCCATGTGCGGGACTTTCAGGTGTTCGCCGTCTTCATGCAGGCCCTTGCCGAAGAACTTTACCGCGCCTGGAAACAGGCCGATGCAGTCAACGCCGTCATTCTCTTCACTGTGTTCGAGCAGGGCTTGCATGCCGACACAAATGCCGAGGAACGGACGGTCCTGGCTGACTTCGCGCACCAGCGAGTCGAAGCCCAGGCGACGGATCTCGGCCATGCAATCGCGAATCGCGCCAACACCGGGGAAAACCACCCGGTCGGCTTCGCGAATCACATTGGCATCGCTGGTGATCAGCACCTTGCCGGCACCTACGTGTTCGAGGGCCTTGGCCACCGAGTGCAGGTTTCCCATGCCGTAATCGATAACCGCGACCGTCTGCATTACAGAACGCCCTTGGTCGAAGGCATTTGCCCGGCCATGCGCTCATCGAGCTCGACGGCCATGCGCAGGGCGCGGCCGAAAGCCTTGAACACGGTTTCGATCTGGTGGTGGGTGTTGGTGCCACGCAGGTTGTCGATGTGCAGGCTGACGTTGGCGTGGTTGACGAAACCCTGGAAAAATTCCTGGAACAGGTCGACGTCAAAACCACCCACGGTTGCGCGGGTATAGGGAACATGCATCTGCAAGCCAGGACGGCCGGAGAAGTCGATCACCACGCGCGACAGCGCTTCATCGAGCGGCACATAGGCGTGGCCGTAGCGACGGATGCCTTTCTTGTCGCCGATGGCTTTGCTGAAGGCTTGCCCCAAGGTGATACCGACGTCTTCCACGGTGTGGTGGTCGTCGATATGCAGGTCGCCCTTGCACTCGATATCCAGGTCGATCAGCCCGTGTCGGGCGATCTGGTCCAGCATGTGCTCAAGAAAAGGTACACCGATATTAAATCGGGCCTTTCCGGTGCCATCCAGGTTGATCGAGGCTTTGATCTGGGTTTCCAGAGTGTCGCGCTCGACGGACGCCATACGTTCGGCCATCACCAGCTCCGCAAAATCATTGGGCGAAAAAGGCATCCATTATAGGCACGGCAGCGGCAAACAGAAACACGCCAAATGATATCCCTGACCGGTTGAAGCCAATGTGGCCGGGGATATACCTGTCATGACATGTATGAGCCTGAACGCTGTCGAGCGTGGTGTATCAGGCACACCGCGCTGCCGTTTGTCGCGAGCAAGCGTTGCTCCGACGGGGCTCACGGTGTGCCGGGTAGTGCGAGTTGACTAGTGAAACAGCACTGCCGTCTTCTGCAGGGTCACCCACACGCCCCACGCCAGCGGAATCCCCACCACCAGCCAGGCCGCCACGGCCAACGGCACGCTGGCCGACGACGCCTTCCACTCCAGCACCGTAGTGCTGTCGGCGCCTTTGTCGTGCCCCAGGGCCTGTTCTGCTGCGAGCTCGGGGTCGGTCATGAAGTACTTGTCTGCCACTGGACGCACCAGCAGGTTGCAGAGGAACCCCAGCACCAGCAAGCCGGCGAGAATGTACAAGGTGATGTCATAGGCCGCTGCACGCTCGACGCCGATGCTCAGCTGATACTCGCGCAGGTAGTTCACCAGCACCGGGCCCAGCACGCCCGCCGCCGCCCAGGCCGTCAGCAGGCGACCGTGGATCGCCCCGACCATCTGGGTGCCGAACAGGTCGGCCAGGTACGCCGGCACCGTGGCGAAACCACCGCCGTACATCGACAGGATGATGCAGAACGCGGCGACGAACAGCGAGACGTTGCCCAGATGCCCGAGGTTCGGGATCAGCGCATACAGGGCAAAGCCCAGGGCGAAGAACACAAAGTAGGTGTTTTTGCGCCCCAGGTAGTCGGAGAACGACGCCCAGAAGAACCGCCCGCCAATGTTGAACAGACTCAGCAACCCGGTAAAACCGGCGGCGATGGCCGCGATCGAGGCCAGTTGCCCGGCGTCCAGTTGACCGAATGCCAAATCGTTACCCAGCAACTTGCCGCCAAACACTTCCTGCAGCAGCGGCGAGGCCATGCCGAGAATGCCGATCCCGGCCGATACATTGAGGCACAACACCAGCCATACCAGGCGGAACTGCGGGGTTTTCCACGCCACATTCACGTGTACGTGACGATGGGTAATCATCGCGTTGGCGACTTTTTTCGCCGGCGGGGTCCAGCCCTCAGGCTTCCAGCCGGTCGGCGGCACGCGGTACGACAGCGCCCCGCCGATCATGAACACGAAGTAAATCGCCGCCATCACCAGGAAGCTCTGCCAGACGCCGACTCCGCCTGGCGAGGCGAAATGCCCCATCAACGCGGCTGCCAGCGGCGCACCAACCATGGCCCCGCCACCAAATCCCATGATCGCCATGCCGGTGGCCATGCCGCGCTTGTCCGGGAACCACTTGATCAGGGTCGACACCGGGGAGATGTAGCCCAGGCCCAGGCCGATCCCACCGATCACCCCGGAACCGAGCCACATCAGCCAGATCTGGTGGGTATAGATACCCAGCGCGGAAACCAACAGGCCACCACACCAGCACAGTGCCGACACCACACCGGCCTTGCGCGGCCCGGCATGTTCCAGCCAGCCGCCCCAGATAGCCGCCGAGCAACCGAGGAAGATGAAAAACAGGGTGTAGATCCAGCCGAGCATCGAGATCGGCCAGTCACACTGGGACGAGAACACCTGGGCGATAAAGCTCATGTCCGGCGCGCACGCCACGGGCGCGGTCACACCCAGGGCCTTGGACAGCGGTAGCCAAAACACCGAAAAGCCATAGGCCATGCCGATGCACAAGTGAATGGCCAGTGCGGCCGGTGGCACCAGCCAGCGGTTGAAACCGGGCTTGGCGATGATGCGCTCCTTGGACAGGAACGTCGGCGGGGGCGCAATAATGCCCGCCTCGGTGCTCGTGCTCATGTGTGTTTCCCCCAATTATTAGTATGGTTCGCCCGCCACTCCTCACCCACAGCCTTGTTTGCACATTGGCATGGCCGTTTTATCGAGTGAGGGTGCGTCTGGCGCGACAACCGGTCGCAGCGAGGCAGGCGGACGGGCGAAGATTACCATTTGCCCGTGAGAGAAAAACCAGTCACTGACCAGTCGTCAGTTTCGGAGCGCTATACTCCCCCGCTAAATTTCGAATTCGACTCTCTACAAGGACTCGCCCCATGAAAGCGTTCGGCAAAATCCTGGGTCTGGTACTTCTCGGGCTGTTGCTGGTCATTGTGGCCCTGGGCTTTGCCCTGACCCACTTCTTTGATCCCAATGACTACAAAGACGAGATTCGCCAGATTGCCCGCGACAAGGCCCACATCGAGCTGACGCTCAATGGCGACATCGGCTGGAGCCTGTTCCCCTGGCTCGGCCTGGAACTGCACGAAGCCAGTGTCGCGACCCTGAGCAACCCCAAGGCACCGTTCGCCGACCTGCAGATGCTCGGTCTTTCGGTGCGGGTCCTGCCGTTGCTGCGCCGCGAAGTACAGATGAGCGATGTCCGGGTCGAAGGCCTGAACCTGCGCCTGAACCGCGACAAGGATGGCCACGGCAACTGGGAAGACATCGGCAAGGCCGTGCCGGTCGCGGGCCAGCCCGAGGTAGCGGCGACCAGCAGCGACACCACTGCCAGCGCTCCGGTCCCGACAGAGAAACCCGCCCAGCCGATTCGCCTCGATATCGACAGCCTGACCGTGAATAACGCCCGGGTGGAGTACACCGACGAGCGCACCGGCAAGCAATTCACCGCCGAGAGCATCCAGCTGAGCACCGGGCCCGTGCACGATGCGACCAATATCGACGTCAAGTTGACCGCGTTCCTCGCCAGTAACCAACCCGCACTGCGGGTGCGCACCGAGCTCAATGGCGAACTGCGCTTCGAACGCGCGCTGCAGCGCTACAAGTTCGAAGACATGAAACTGTCAGGCGAACTGACCGGAGAACCGCTGCAAGGCAAGGCCGTAACCTTTGCCGCCCAAGGGCAGGTATTCATCGATAAAGCGGCGAACGTCGCCGAATGGACGGGCATCAAGCTGTCCGTCAATCAATTGCGCGCCCTCGGTGAACTGAAGGCCAATGACCTCGACAAAACCCCGCAAATCAGCGGCGCCCTGTCGATCGCCCAGTTCGACCTGGCCAAGTTTGTCGACAGCATCGGCCAGAAACTCCCGGCCATGGCCGAGGGCAGCCTGAGCAAAGTCGAACTGGTCAGCCGCCTGGCCGCGACCCCCACCAGCCTGTCGCTGGACAACATCAACCTGAAACTCGACGACAGCACCTTCAGTGGCCGCATCGCCGTCGAGGACTTCGCCAAACAAGCGCTGCGCGTGCAGCTCAAGGCCGACACCTTCAACGCTGATCGCTACCTGCCGCCCAAGTCCGCCGATGCCAACAGTGCAGCGGTGGCCCGCCAGGCGGAAGTCAGCAGCACCGAAGCCGATGCCCTGGCCGGCGCCGGCAGCACGCCCCTGCCGAACGCCCCGACCAAAGGTGCGTGGAGTAACGACAAGCTGATCCCGGCCGAGCGCCTGAGCAAGCTCGACCTCGACGCCGACCTGACCTTCGGCCAACTGACCCTCAGCCAACTGCCAATCCACAACGCAGCCCTCAAGGCCACCGGCCAGGGCGGCTTGCTGACCCTGCAAAACCTCAGTGGCGAGCTGTACAACGGCACCTTCAACGCCAAGGGCACCCTCGATGTGCGCCAGCCGGTGCCGGCCTTGAGCATGCAGACGGCGATCAACCGGGTGCCTGCGGAAAAAATTCTCGAGAGCCAAGGCAAAAACCCACCGGTCAAGGGCCTGATCACGCTCAACAGCCAGCTCACCGCCAACGGCAACAGCCAGAAAACTCTGATCGACAGCCTCAACGGCAACGCCAGCTTCGTCATCAACAATGGCGTGCTGCTCAACGCCAACCTCGAACAGCAGTTGTGCAAAGGCATCGCCACCCTCAACCGCAAGACCCTCAGCGGCGAGCCACGGGGCAAGGACACGCCGTTCCAGGAACTCAAGGGCAACCTGACCTTGCGTAATGGCGTCGCCAGCAATCCAGACCTGAAAGTGCGTATCCCGGGGATGACCGTCAACGGCAACGGCGACGTCGACCTGCGCGTGCTGGGCATGGATTACCGCGTCGGCATCATTGTCGAAGGCGACCAGCGCGACATGCCGGACCCGGCCTGCCAGGTTGGCGAGAAATTCGTCGGTATCGAGTGGCCGCTGCGCTGCCGCGGCCCACTGGAGCTCGGCGCCAAGGCCTGCCGCCTGGACAACGAGCGCCTCGGCCAGGTCGCCAGCAAACTGGCCGGCGACAAGCTCAGTGAGAAAATCGATGAAAAACTCGGCGACAAAGTCAGCCCGGAACTGAAGAACGCGCTCAAGGGGCTGTTCAAACGATGAGAGCCGAGCAATTTTCAACGGCGGTGCTGGACTGGTACGACCGCCACGGCCGCCATGACCTGCCCTGGCAACAGGGCATCACCCCCTACCGGGTGTGGGTCTCGGAAATCATGCTGCAGCAGACCCAGGTCAGCACTGTGCTGAACTACTTCGACCGTTTCATGGCATCGTTGCCCACGGTCCAGGACCTGGCCGCCGCACCGGAAGATGAAGTGCTGCACCTGTGGACCGGGCTGGGCTACTACACCCGCGCGCGCAATTTGCAAAAGACCGCGAAGATCATCGTCGAGCAGTACGGCGGCGAATTCCCCCAGGATGTGGAAAAACTCACCGACCTGCCGGGTATCGGCCTGTCCACCGCGGGCGCCATCGCCAGCCTGAGCATGGGCCTGCGGGCGCCGATCCTCGACGGCAACGTCAAGCGGGTGCTGGCGCGCTTTACCGCACAAGAGGGTTATCCAGGCGAGCCCAAGGTTGCCAAGCAGCTGTGGGCCACCGCCGAACGCTTCACCCCCCACGACCGCGTCAACGCCTACACCCAGGCGATGATGGACATGGGCGCAACGCTTTGCACCCGCAGCAAGCCAAGCTGCCTGCTGTGCCCGCTGGAAAAGGGCTGTGAAGCGCACATGCTCGGCCTGGAAACCCGCTACCCGATCCCCAAGCCGCGCAAAACCGTACCCCAGAAACGTACGCTGATGCCGCTGCTGGCCAACCGCGACGGCGCCATCCTGCTTTACCGGCGCCCCTCCACCGGCCTTTGGGGCGGTTTATGGAGCCTGCCGGAGCTGGATGACCTCGGCGACCTGGAGCACCTGGCCCTGCAACACTCGCTGCAACTGGGCAAACACACCGAGCTGGCGAACCTGATCCACACCTTCAGTCATTTCCAGTTGGCCATCGAACCCTGGCTGGTTCAGGTCGAGGAGGCTGGCCATCACGTGGCCGAGGCCGACTGGCTCTGGTATAACCTCGCCACCCCGCCGCGCCTGGGCCTCGCCGCCCCGGTGAAAAAACTGCTCAAGCGCGCGGCCGACGTATTGAACGCAGGAGAGTCGTCATGACCCGCACCATCATGTGCCGCAAGTACAACGAAGAACTGCCGGGCCTGGAGCGCGCGCCCTTCCCGGGTGCCAAAGGCCAGGACATTTTTGACCACGTGTCGCAAAAGGCCTGGGCCGACTGGCAAAAACACCAGACCCTGCTGATCAACGAAAAACGCTTGAACATGATGAACGCCGAAGACCGCAAATATCTTCAGGGCGAGATGGACAAGTTCTTCTCCGGCGAGGATTACGCCAAAGCCGAAGGCTACGTGCCGCCTGCTGAGTAATTGCGTAGATACCGGGGTCGGATCGTAAGCGACGGTAATAATTAAAATTTTTTTGAAAACTTGCTTGACGACCCCCTGAAAAACCAGTTTAATGCGCCCCGTTGCCCAGATAGCTCAGTCGGTAGAGCAGGGGATTGAAAATCCCCGTGTCGGCGGTTCGATTCCGTCTCTGGGCACCAAATACCGAAAACCCTGAATCGCAAGATTCAGGGTTTTTTTATGCCCGTAGAAAACTGAAGATGCTCAAATAGCCCGTCGCCGTACCCGCATCTTCACAAGGACACCTCTACGCATGGACAGGCAAACCACGGGCAACCCCGGCCCATCCGAACCTTTCCAGGCCCTGGACAAGGTTTTCCAGTTCATCGAAAAGCACAACTGGAAGCTGTTCCACTTCGCCTCCCTGGCTTTCGGCTTCCTGATCTTCCTGATCTATTTCGGCCAAAACCACTTCTACCCGGATTTCGACCTGTTCGGCGTCGTATCGCTTCTGGCGGCAGCAGCCCTCATGGGGTGCGTCATCGTGCTGCTGATCGGCTTTGGCTTCACCGCCCCCGGGTGGATCTGGTCAGAAGTATTCTTCAGCGACAAACCCGTGGATGAAGAGCTGAAGTATCGAATCAACGGCAACACTCCCAAGACAAATCTCGACCGACGCCTGATCAACCGTTATTTTTTCGCCCCCGGGTTCTGCAGCCTCGCCGTCTTGTGGCTGGCTCTGTATTTTTTACAGGACGGCCACGCCTTTACCCTCGGCTTGTTGGCCGGGCCACTGGCGATCGGCATCGCGTTCGGCCTACCCCTGCAAAAAAACTACGAACTACCGTCCTATAGCTGGCTGAAGTTCGCCATCACAGCCTTCCTGACATTCCTTACCGGCAACCTCGTCGCACTACTGGCAACGACAGCCCTGGCCAGGGGAGCCCCCGGAATGGTCAAAACCCTGGGCGAATACCCGTTCATGGCCGTGTGCTTTTTGGCCTTGCTGATACTCCTCACGGTCATTACAGCCGTGATCCGGCAAAACCAGCGCCATGTGCTGATCGTCAGCCCACTGCTGGCCCTCCTGCTGATGTTTGGGGCCAATACCTGGAGCGTCCTGCCCGGGAAAATCATCAGCGCCCTGGGGCTCGGCAATTATCAGGCAGAGCAGGTACTGCTGAGCAAAGAGCTCTGCGAGAAATACCAGGCGATCGAGAGCTATGGAGTCAAGGCCGATTGCGCCCTGAACCACGTTCACGTGGTCTGGTCGATGGGTGGCCTTAGCGTGATCAAGTGGTCATTTGCAGATCAGGAGATCAAGGTCAAAGTACCCAGTGCGGTCATCCTCTCCATCAGGCTGGCGGCACCAGACGCGCCTGGCAAACCCTGAACCACCACGACCCTGTCCTCAGTGACAGGGCCGGGACGACTGCAGGCAGCTACTGGGCATCATTCCAGTGAAAGACCAGATTACTTGCCCCGCCACTGCCAACATCTGCGGTATCACGCCGCTCCTCGCCATTGCGCGTGGCGATCACCGAATACTTGCCGGCGGGCAGCTTCACGTAGACCAGGGGACCGGCGTTATCCAGCGTCAGCACGGCTTGCCCTGGCGCCTTTTGCACCACTACATCGACGTCGGCCGTGTATTGATTCTGCGGGCCCACGGCAAAGGTCATGTGCAGGTTGTAGCCCTGGGCCTGCTCAATGGCTCGGGACTCGTCGAGGCCGATGCCGCCTGACAGGTAGGTAATTCCGTTTTGCTGCTGTGGCTGGGCTTGCACCCCGGCGCTGTCGATCGGCTCATAACTGGCGGCTTGCGCCAGCACGGGGAACAGCAACAAACCGACCGCCGCGAGTGGTAACAGGAACAAACGAACACGTTTCATGATGACAACTCCCGGGCTCTGTAGAACCCAATCGTTATCCCTTTTCGATTTCCGCCAGCACGACCAAGTTTCAGACTGATTTGAACTTGAGCCAACCACGAAAAGGACTACAGGACTCACCTGTCGGACTCCGCCGCCTCTGGCTGGATTCCAGCGCAACTACAGGTCTTTCCTGCAGACTTCCAGGCCCCGCCCTGCATCCAGTCCCACCCCACGACTGAGAAGCTCTCTCGCCTGTTCTTCCCAACGCGGAGCCCCTCATGAGCGCCATCGAACCTCAGCCCCAGGAGCCACAACTTGCCTCACTGCTGGGTAATCTCGGCGACCTGATCCGCGAGGCGCGGCGCAAAGTATTGCGCGCAGTCGATACCACCCAGGTACAGACCTGCTGGCAGATCGGGCGGCATATCGTCGAGTTCGAGCAGCAAGGCGCCAGGCGAGCGAGGTATGGCAAGCAACTGCTGGCGACGCTGGCGAGTGTGCTGACGGCGGAGTTTGGTAAAGGCTTTGATGAGCGCAATCTGCGGTACATGCGAGACTTCTACCAAACTTTCCCAATTTGGAACGCAGTGCGTTCCGAATTGTGCTGGTCTCATTACCGCAGGCTTTTGCGCGTCGAAAACGACCACGCCCGCCACTGGTACATGATCGAATCCGCCACCCAGAACTGGTCGACCCGGGCCCTGGAACGCCAGATCGGCACGCTCTACTACGAGCGCCTGCTGGCCAGCCGCGATCGTTCGACCGTGAAGCAGGAAGCCGCGACCCATATCCAGCAACTGCCGGCCACCCCCCGGGATTTCATCCGCGACCCGGTGGTGCTGGAGCTTTCCGGATTGTCGACCCGCCAAAGGCAGACTATGGTTGGCAGCTACCCGCAAAGGTTGCGCGCCAATGAATTTGCAGGAAAGCCCTTCACTGACACCGACTCAAATCGAACTGGAACTGCCGGCCAAGCCGCTTATGACCTCCTTCCGGGAGCCCGCCGCCGACGGTTTTGCCCTGGGTGGCTTCACTTGGCGGCATGCCGGCACCGACCAGTCCCGGGCAGTGGTGATCATCAACGCCGCCACTTCGGTGCGCTGCCGCCACTACTCGCGCTTTGCCGAATACCTGTGCGCCCATGGCTTCGACGTCATCACCTATGACTACCGGGGTATTGGCGAGTCGCGCCCAGCCTCGCTGAAAAACCTCGACGCCAGTTGGTCGGACTGGGGCCACCTGGACTTCGAGGCCATGCTCAAGCGTGCCCAGCGCGAGTTTCCTGGCCAGCCCATCGATGTTGTCGGCCATAGCTTTGGCGGCTGTGCCGCGGGATTGGCGAACTCGGGGCCGGTGATCCGGCGCCTGGTGACCGTCGGTGCACAGTTTGCCTACTGGCGCGACTACACCCCGGACCTGCGCTGGCGGATGTTCGGCAAGTGGCATGTGGTGATGCCGCTGGTGACCTGGCTCTGCGGTTACTTCCCCGGCAAACGCCTGGGCTGGCTGGAAGACACTCCGGCCGGCGTGGTGCGCGACTGGAGCCGATCCGCGCCGCGCTTCGAGCAGTGCCCCAGCGGCCGCGTGCTTGCCGCAAAAGTCGGCCAGCTACCTTTCGTCGCCGTTACCGCGAAAACCCTGGCAATCAGCCTCAGCGACGATCCCTACGGCACCGTTGCCGCCATCGAGCGCCTGCTGGGCTACTTCACCCGCAGTGCCAACACTCACCTGCGAATCGCCCCGCAAGACATCGGCGAGCAACAAGTCGGACATTTCGGCTTTTTTCGCAGCCCATACCAAGCCACACTATGGCCCATTGCATTGTCCTGGCTGCAACATGGCGAACTGGCCCCCGATCATCCCGGGCGGCGAGTCCCCCGTAGCTGACCGGCCTGCACCCTCTCGACGAGACACGGAACGACGCCCATGGCATCCGCGAACAAGCAGCAAAAACGCGCCACCCGCGCCAAAGCCAAGGCCAAGCAGAACCGCACCCAACGCGCAGCCGCGCCGGTGGACCTGGACCCGAACGACGATCGCATCGACTTCGAGTCAGTCGACCTGACCGAGCTGTTCAAGAAAATGATCGACGCCGAAAAGACCAGCCAGCAAGCCCTGTGCAGCGCCTTCCTCGAAGACCCGCTGCTGGAACTGGTGTACGAGCAGGAAGGCGAAGAAGGTGCCATGGACTTCATCCTGGCGGCCCTCATCGAATATCGCCAATGGTCCACCGAGACCGACGAAGCCGGCGCCCTGGCGTGGATCGAATCGCCAGCCTTCCAGGCTGACTACGTGGCGGCGTCCGACGCCATCGCGGCCAACACTCAACAGAAAGCGAACTGAATTACATGGCATCCCCGAACAAACAGCAAAAACGCGCCAAACGCGCCAAGGCCAAGGCCAAGCAGATCCGCATGGTCGGCAGAAAGCCGCTGGCACTGGATGACGAGACAGGCCACCTGGACGCGCCGATCCCCGAGTACACCCTGGCGATGTTCAGCAAGATGCACGCCGCAGAGGCCACCAGCCGCAATGACATGCTGTTGACCCTGCTGTCGAACCTCAGCGAGATCATCAACGAGCACCCAGATCTGCTCGACATGGAAAACGCCGAGAACGAAGCCATGGCCGCCACCCACCTGGCCGCCGACATGCTGATCGACTACCGCATGTGGGCCGACGGCATGGACCGCGAAACCGCCCAGGCCTGGCTCACCGAGCCGCAGTTCATCAGCGACTTCGGCAACGCCCTGGACAGCTACCGCGAATCCCTGGGCGAACCGGACGAAAAGGCCGAGTAAACCCTGCAGTCCGCTAACCAGAACGGCCGCTCGTCATCCCCGACAGCGGCCGTTTTTCGTTAGCAGTCTTTACCATGCGTGCATGGACAACCCGTCGATCGGACAGCTGTATATCCCTTTGACATATCCCACCAAACGCCTACTCTTAAGCCTCGACGGCACCACAAGTGGAGAAGACTCATGGAACAAACCACCCTTTTCCTGAGCAATCGCAGCCAGGCTGTCCGCTTGCCCAAGGCAGTCGCGATGCCCGCTGATGTGAAGCGCGTTGAGGTCATTGCCATTGGCCGTGCGCGTCTCATCACCCCGGCCGGAGAAGCCTGGGACAGTTGGTTCGATGGCGACACAGTGTCGGATGACTTTATGGCAGACCGTGAGCAGCCGGCCAATCAAGAGCGCGAGTCGTTCTGATGCTCAAATACATGCTCGACACCAATATCTGTATTTTCACCATCAAGAACAAACCGCAGATAGTGCGCGAAGCATTCAATCGTCATAACGGGCAATTGTGCATCAGCGCGGTCACTCTGATGGAGTTGATCTACGGTGCGGAAAAATCGGCCGCACCTGAAAAGAACCTCGCCATTATCGAGGGGCTGGCGGCTCGTCTTGACGTCTTGCCGTTCGACTATGAAGCCGCTGCCCATACCGGAATGATTCGCTCGGAACTTGCAAAAGCCGGGACCCCCATAGGTCCCTATGACCACATGATCGCCGGCCACGCACGCTCCCGAGGTTTCATTGTGGTAACCAACAACCTTCGTGAATTCCAGCGGATTCCGGGATTGCGCGTCGAAGACTGGGTCCACCCCGCCTGAAATAAACCAGCATGGCGCTTCTAATTGCGCGCGAAACAATTGCGCCAAAATGTGTCATGACCTCACATTCCGCGGCCTGCACAAAGGCCGAGCTCCAACGCTAAGTCATTGAGATTAATAGCACTTCGCCAGAACATTAACGTGCCATCCAGCCACCGGATGAATCGGCGCACCAAAAACACACAGAAAAAACCACTGGTGCACAATAAACGTGCCGATCAGGAACGAATGTCCGCTTAGCGCTTCCAACACCCGGCCAAAGCTGGCACCATCGCGCCTTTTTTTACGCTCCCCCCACGCAAACATGGCTTCAAACAGATGTTCGGTTGTTGATGGCGCGACAGTCTGCTGCGTCGATGCGACAACCGCGCACCACTTCCCGTGTGCACCCCGTGGGGCTGTTGGCCGCCATTCCAACGCTATGCTAGCTTGGCGCCTCGCCAGGAAGGCTGCCCAACAGCACAGGCACAACCGAACACAATGAGGACCGTACATGGCTGAGGCCACGCCCGCGCTTGAAATCCGCAACTTGCACAAACGCTACGGCCAGCTGGAGGTGCTCAAGGGCGTCTCGCTGACCGCACGCGACGGCGACGTGATCTCGATCCTGGGTTCCTCCGGCTCCGGCAAGTCCACGTTCCTGCGCTGCATCAACCTCCTGGAGAACCCCAACCAGGGGCAGATCCTGGTGGCTGGCGAAGAACTCAAGCTCAAGCCGGCAAAAAACGGCGAGCTGGTAGCCGCCGACGGCCGGCAGATCAACCGCCTGCGCAGCGAAATCGGTTTTGTGTTTCAAAACTTCAACCTGTGGCCGCACATGAGCGTGCTCGATAACATCATCGAAGCACCACGCCGCGTGCTGGGGCAGAGCAAGGCCGAGGCCATCGAAGTCGCCGAAGCCCTGCTGGCCAAGGTTGGCATCGCCGATAAACGCCACGCGTACCCGGCGCAACTGTCCGGCGGCCAGCAACAACGCGCGGCCATTGCCCGCACCCTGGCAATGCAGCCCAAAGTGATTCTGTTCGATGAACCTACTTCGGCACTTGACCCGGAAATGGTTCAGGAAGTACTAAACGTGATCCGCGCCCTGGCCGAAGAAGGCCGCACCATGCTGCTGGTCACCCATGAAATGGGCTTCGCCCGTCAGGTCTCCAGTGAAGTTGTGTTCCTTCACCAGGGCTTGGTAGAAGAGCAAGGATCGCCACAGCAGGTGTTTGAAAACCCGCTTTCGGCGCGCTGCAAACAATTCATGTCCAGCAACCGCTAACGGAGCTACCCGCATGCAGAACTACAAGAAATTCATCCTGGCCGCTGCCGCCACTCTGGTGTTCTCGGCCAACGCAATGGCTGCCGAAAAACTCAAGATGGGCATCGAGGCGGCCTACCCGCCGTTCAACAACAAGGATGCTAGCGGCCAGGTAGTCGGTTTCGACAAAGACATCGGCGACGCCCTGTGCGCCAAGATGAAAGTCGAGTGCGAAGTTGTCACCTCTGACTGGGACGGCATCATCCCGGCCCTCAACGCCAAGAAGTTCGACTTCCTGGTGTCTTCGCTGTCGATCACCGACGAGCGCAAGCAGGCCGTGGACTTCACTGACCGCTACTACTCCAACAAGCTGCAATTCATCGCGCCGAAAAACGTCGACTTCAAGACCGACAAGGACTCCCTCAAGGGCAAGACCATCGGTACCCAGCGCGCTACCCTGGCCGGTACCTGGCTGGAAGACACCTACGGTGACGACATCAAGGTCAGCCTCTACGACACCCAGGAAAACGCCTACCTGGACCTGACCTCCGGTCGCGTCGACGGCATCCTGGCCGACAAGTACGCCAACTACGACTGGCTGAAAAGCGATGCCGGCAAGAACTACGAGTTCAAAGGCGACCCAGTGGTAGAAAGCGACGAAATCGGCATCGCGGTGCGCAAGGGTGACAACGAATTGCGCAACAAGCTGAACGCCGCCATCAAGGAAATCGTCGCTGACGGCACTTACAAGAAGATCAACGACAAGTACTTCCCGTTCAGCATCTACTGATCCTGACGTGCCTGACCGGCGCGCCCACCCGGCGCGCCGCGTCTTTAGCAAAGCCTGCTGCAACTTGAATAGACCTCCATGATTATCGAACTCCAAGGATTCGGCCCGGCGCTCGCCGCTGGCGCGCTGATGACCGTCAAACTGGCTCTCACGGCCTTAAGCCTGGGGCTGGTGCTCGGCCTGCTCGGCGCCTTGGCCAAGACTTCCCCGTACAAGTCACTGCAGTGGCTTGGCGGCACCTACTCGACCCTGGTACGCGGCATCCCGGAACTGCTGTGGGTGCTGCTGATCTACTTCGGCACCGTCAACCTGATGCGTGCCCTCGGCGAGTTTTTCGGCAAACCTGACCTGGCGCTCAATGCCTTTGCCGCCGGCGTGATCGCCCTCGGCCTGTGCTTTGGCGCCTATGCCACGGAAGTGTTCCGTGGGGCGATCCTGGCCATTCCCAAGGGCCACCGCGAAGCGGGTGTGGCCCTGGGCCTGTCGAAATGGCGGATCTTCACCCGGCTGATCATGCCGCAGATGTGGCGTATCGCCCTGCCGGGGCTGGGCAACCTGTTCATGATCCTGATGAAGGACACGGCCCTGGTCTCGGTCATCGGTCTGGAAGAAATCATGCGTCACGCGCAGAACGGCGTGACCATGACCAAACAGCCGTTCACTTTCTATATGGTCGCCGCCTTCATGTACCTGGGGCTGACCGTCATCGCCATGACCGGCATGCACCTGCTGGAAAAACGCGCCGCTCGCGGCTTTGCCCGGAGCAACCAATGAACTGGGAAGTGATCATCAAGTGGCTGCCGAAGCTGGCCCAAGGCGCTACCCTGACCCTGGAACTGGTGGCCATCGCGGTCATCCTCGGCCTGCTGCTGGCCATTCCGCTGGGCATCGCCCGATCGTCCAAGCTCTGGTACGTGCGCGCCCTGCCCTACGCCTACATCTTCTTCTTCCGCGGCACGCCCCTGCTGGTGCAGCTGTTCCTGGTCTACTACGGCCTGGCGCAGTTCGACGCGGTGCGCAGCAGCGCGATGTGGCCATACCTGCGCGATCCGTTCTGGTGCGCCACCGCCACCATGACCCTGCACACGGCCGCCTACATCGCCGAGATCCTGCGCGGCGCGATCCAGGCCATCCCCCCGGGGGAAATCGAAGCCGCCCGGGCACTGGGCATGTCGCGGCCCAAGGCGCTGTTCTACATCATCCTGCCGCGTGCCGCGCGCATCGGCCTGCCGGCCTACAGCAACGAAGTGATCCTGATGCTCAAGGCCAGCGCCCTGGCCAGTACCGTGACCTTGCTCGAACTGACCGGCATGGCTCGCACCATCATTGCCCGTACCTACCTGCCGGTGGAGATCTTCTTCGCCGCCGGCATGTTCTACCTGCTGATGGCCTACGTCCTGGTCCGGGGTTTCAAGCTGCTGGAGCGCTGGTTGCGCGTCGATGCCTGCCAGGGACGCTGAGCCGTCGGTGCTGACGGGCGAGCAGTTGCTCGCCCGCTTCAACGCCCTCGATGCCTTCCTGAGCGAGCACCAGGCACTCTGGCGCCCGCGCCCGTTTACCCAGCGCCAGTTGCCGTGGGAAACCACCCACCCGCAACTGGCCCAGTGGTTGCGCCAGCGCTCGCTGCAACACGCCGAAGACCACCACAACCATCCCGAACAGCTACTCGCCCCGGCACCTTTCCCGGCGCTGGCGGCGCAGTCGGCGGCCCTCAGCGTGCTCGCGCAATTCCCTGCCAATGCCATCCAACCCGCCGCGCCGCGCCTGAACGTCGACGTCCCGGGGCGCAAATGGCAGCAGATCGAAGCCTTTGCCGCCTGCCTGCAGTTCGCCGAACAACCCCGGCACTGGCTGGACTGGTGTGCGGGCAAGGGCCATCTGGGCCGCCGCCTGCTGCAAGCCGGCCAGCAACTGACCTGCCTCGAGCATGACCCGGCGCTGATCGCCAGCGGCCAGGCCCTGAGTCAGCACCATCGGCTGACTGCCCGGCATCGGCAGCAAGACGTGCTGGCAGCCGATGCAGCGGCCCAGGTCAGCGCCGACCTGACGCCAGTGGCCCTGCACGCCTGTGGCGACCTGCACGTGCGCCTGTTGCAACTGGCGAGCGCCGCCGGCTGCCCGCAACTGGCCATCGCCCCGTGCTGCTACAACCGCACCCAGGCCAGCCAATACCAAGCCCTGTCCAGCGCCGGCAAAGCCTCCAGCCTGCAGCTTTCCCTGGACGACCTGGCCCTGCCGCTCAACGAAACCGTGACCGCCGGCGCCCGGGTCCGACGCCTGCGCGACAGCTCCATGGCCCGCCGCCTGGGCTTCGACCTGCTGCAACGACAACTGCGCGGGCTGGACCAGTACCTGCCGACGCCGTCACTGCCCAGCGCCTGGCTGGACAAACCCTTCGCCGACTACTGCCGCGACCTCGCCGCACTCAAAGACTTATCCACAGTCGGCACCCAGGACTGGCTGGCACTGGAAGCCGCAAGCTGGCAACGCCTGGCCGAAGTGCGCAACCTGGAACTGGTACGCGGCTTGTTCCGCCGCCCACTGGAACTGTGGCTGGTCCTCGACCGCGCGTTATTTCTCGAATCCCAGGGCTACCAGGTTCGCCTCGGCACCTTCTGCGAAAGCGCGCTGACGCCGCGCAACCTGCTGCTGCTAGCCGAGCGCCATTAAGGGGCATTTTGTCGCAGCGCAGCCTGTGGATAACTCTGTTGATGAAAATCCATCTGGGCCTTTGGATCCAAGGCTTTTAGGGCTAAAAGGCCCTTGGTCATTTTTTGTTCACATTAAAAAACGAACGAAAAAACAGCCAGTTGCGATTTGTTGAGAATTCCTGCAAAAAATCCGTCATCCAGAGCGCCAGACAACTGCCAGTTGTGCATAAGCTTTAAAACCAAAGGACATAACTGCCGAATCCCGGCCTCTAACATGCCAACAATTGCGCGCATCAGATGCAGTTGCTATACACATTCATCGGGCGCCCAGCGGGTGCCATGAATCGCCGTAGCCGACTGACAGGAAGCGCCAGTGACGTTCATTTCCTATGCACAGAACTTCGAAGACATTCGCCTGTGGCGCGCCCTCAAGCACTTCGAAAACGGCTTCTACATCGACGTCGGCGCCAATCAGCCCACCGTGGACTCGGTCACCAAGGCGTTTTATGAACGCGGCTGGACCGGCATCAACATCGAGCCGGTGCAGGTCTACCACGACGCCCTGTGCCAGGAGCGGCCCAAAGACATCAACCTGCAATGCGTGGCCGGTGAAAACGCCGAGGCCCTGACCTTCTACGCCATCGCCGACACCGGCCTGTCGACAGTGGAAGCCAGCGTCGCCAAGCAGCACCGCGACGCTGGCATGGACGTGCGCAGCCATACCGTCGACTCCCGCACCCTGACCTCGATCTGCGAAGAACACGTCAAGGGCCCGATCCACTTCCTCAAGATCGACGTCGAAGGCCACGAGGAAACCGTGCTGCGCGGCATGGACTTCAGCCAATGGCGCCCCTGGATCATCCTCATCGAAACCCCCTGGACCCGCGACCAGACCTGGGAACAACTGCTGCTCGACGCCGGTTACCACTCGGTACTGTTTGACGGCCTCAACACCTTCTACCTGGCCGAAGAACACCTGCACTTCAAGGGCGCATTCGAACTGGCCCCGTGCAACCTCGACGAGTTCCAGTTCTGCTACGGACACAGCTTCAGCTACCCCCTGACCGACCTGGAAACCGCCCTGCACAACGAACGCCAACGCGCCGACCGTGCCGAAGCCGAACTCCACGCCCTGCGCAACAGCCGCTCCTGGCGAGCCGTAGAAAAGCTCAAGAAAGTGCTGCGCAGGGCCTGACCCTGAGCGCTACGCAAAAATAGTCAGAATTCAGGGGTTTACAGACGCAAAGCAATCGCTATAATCGTCGCCCAACACGCCGGTATAGCTCAGTTGGTAGAGCAACTGACTTGTAATCAGTAGGTCCCGGGTTCGACTCCTGGTGCCGGCACCATACAAGGTTCCAGAGAAGGCTTTCAAAATCTCTGACCCCCCCGAAAAACCCGCCTTCTGGCGGGTTTTTTCGTTTTAGCGTTCCATCGGTTTCCGTCAGAAACTGGTGGATTCCAACCGTTTTAGGGGTAGTGTTAGGGGTAAGGTAATTCGATAAAGGGGGAGTACCCTTATGTCGCGCACCACTGCTCCGCTCTCCGACGCAGCTTGCCGCTTGGCAAAACCTACAGACCGCGCCTACAAGCTTTTCGACGGCGATGGCCTCTGTCTCCTAGTCCAACCCAATGGCCGCAAAGGCTGGCGGCTCCGTTACGTCAAACCTGACGGACGCGAAGGACTGACCTCGTTCGGCAGTTACCCCGTGGTTGGCCTCGCCGATGCGCGCCGCAAGCGCTTGGAAGTCAAGCGAATGCTGGCGGATGGCGTTGATCCTATAGAGACCAAGCACCAAGCCAAGGCGGAAGCCGTAATCAAAGGCAGAACCTTTGAAAGCGTTGCGCTCGGCTGGCATACGGAAATGTCGGCCAAGTGGGCACCAGGCCATTCCAGGACTGTGATGAGCCGCCTCAAAACCCACGTATTCCCGCTGATCGGCGCCCGCGCCATTGTTGATCTCGACACCCATGACCTCATGCAGCCCTTGGAAGCGATCAAGAAGCGCGGAACGATCGACGTTGCTTTAAGGGTACAAAACTACCTGCAGAGCATCATGCGCGAGGCAAAGCGCCTCCGGCTTATCACCATAAACCCTGCTTACGACCTCGAAGGCTCGATCAAAGCCCCGCGGGTGGTACATCGCCCCGCTCTACCCTTATCGCGACTGCCGGAACTGCAGGAGCGGATCGACACCTATAAAGGCCGGGCACTTACCCGTCTGACGGTGATGCTGTCGCTGCATGTGTTTGTACGCTCCAGCGAGCTGCGCTTCGCCCGCTGGAGCGAGTTCGACCTCAAGCGCGGCGTCTGGGAGATACCGGACACTCGACCCGCGTTGGAGGGAGTACCCTTTTCCACAAGGGGTACGAAGATGGCAGGGGATATCCATTTAGTACCCTTATCGCCGCAAGCAGTGGCGCTACTCGAAAAAATCCATGCACTCACAGGCAAATTCGCATTGGTCTTCGCAGGGGATGCCAAACCCTGGAAGCCCATGTCCGAAAATACGGTGAACAACGCGCTTCGGACGATGGGATACGACACCAAAACCGATATCTGCGGGCATGGATTTCGTTCGATGGCCTGCAGCGCACTGATCGAGTCAGGATTGTGGTCGGAGACAGCCATTGAACGGCAGATGAGCCACAAGGAGCGCAATAACGTCCGCGCCGCTTACATCCACAAGGCAGAATTCATCGAGGAGCGGAGGCTGATCATGAACTGGTGGAGCCGGTACCTTGAGGCGAATCAACAGGAGCATGTCACTCCACACGAATTTGCGAACCAGACCGGGGCGAACGTCACGCGGCTCAAGGCGAAAAGCCGCTAGAGGGAGTAGGCCGTTAACCTACTCCTCGTCCTGTCCACCCATGTGCGCTTTGTACGCCTGCCTTTCATGAGTCGGCTTGGACGGAAATGCCAACTGAATCTGCCTACTTTTCACCATTCCATTCAGGTACTGCTGACGGAGGGCATCTGGACTGCGCTTTACCAAATTAGCCAAAACGTTGAGCGTCAGATAGTGCTCCTTGCATAGGGTGATAATCACCTGTTGCATACGATCCTTTTGCATGCGCTCTCGATTGCGCGGCTCCTCAGCCAGTATTTCGAGCTTTTCTCGAAACCCTGCATCAAGCCTGTCCAAATCATCGATCAGCGGCGCGTCAATATGATTGCTCAATAAACAGCCATCATCGTTTCGCTGCATATCCAGCTCGACCTTATGTTCGGAGCTACCTGCGTTATGTTCGGAGCTAGCCCCGTTATGTTCGGAGCTGCCGGCGTAATGTTCGGAGCTCTGCAGCGGACCTGCGAACACTTGCTCCGGCGTAGGCAGTTGCTCACCCGGCAGGTGATAAATCATGCCCCGTGAGCGCCCGTCGGGCACAAGGAATCCCTCGCGTACCAACCGCGCAAGCAGTTGGCTCAAGTCATGAGCATGAGTATCACAAATCTCAAGGAGACGATTATGGCTGACCACCCGCTCAATCGCGGCCGTGGCCAAAATCAACCTGGCAGTATGTTCCAAGCTCTCGAAACGAACCCCAAATCGCTCTCGTAACTGCTCCACCACCCCTTCAGGAAGCAAGTCCAACATGCGAAGCTCAAGAAGGGTTTGCTCGGGCTCGGGCTTTTCATAAAGGGCTGGCGGTCGCCAATGCTGGCTGCGCCACCCGCTGTAGATTTTTGGAACCCCAGAACCACCACGCTCGCCAAGGCCTATAAGAAGAAACATTTGGTGCATTAGCCTGTTCCGGCAATCGCTGGTACCACCTTGCAACACCTGCTCAAGGGGTAAACGTAAGCCGCCAGGATTGCGAAAGCCAAACAAGTCAGGACGCTTCACGACTAACACAGAAACCCGCCCGGTATAGTCGGCATGGACCAAGGTATTAACCAAAGCCTCGCGCAGAGCTTCATGTACCGGTGTGTCATCCTGGCGCTGATCACCTTTGAGAACGAACGGTACCTTTAGGTCCTCAACCAACTTGCGATAAACCCGCCGGTAGAAATCAAACAGATTTCCTGACCAGGTTCCATCAGGGACGAGTCTATCCACCCAACGTAGTTCTGTTTTGGCCTGCGGCCGCTCCTGATAGTCCACAAAGTAATGCGGCACACTCTCTTGGATCGAAAGCCAGCGTCCGAACATCAGTAAACCTGCCAGAGTCAGCCCTTCGACTCCGTTCGCGCGGTCCTTTCGCCAGCCGCCTATCTGTCGGAGAAACTCAATCCCTTGGTGCTCCAGCGCTGGATGGCCTGGCTTTATGTCGCCAAGCATCTGGCGGTAGATACGCAGACTGTCCGGATCGATGTCTGCGAAGTCGTAATTTGGCAAAATCCGCTCGTCCCGACAGTCCTCCACTTGCTCTGCGAACATGCGGCGAACATCTTCCTCAGAGCAACGCCGATCACCCTCATGTAATCGACGATAAGTGTTACCTAGCGGCTGACCATTGAGAAATACCGGCTTCTGCTTACGCGAAGCCGCCGGGATTTTCACTTCAAGTACCTGCTTGCCCTCCAGCTCTCTGACGACCACCTCCCGGTCAGTCAGCAGATTGACACTGACCTTGGCCGGATTGTTGAGGGTATTGAACAGGTCAGTACGTACTTTCTCGATATTTGATAGACCTGCAACGCTGAACCGCCCATCCTTCTCGCGCACGCCAAGCAGTACTACCCCACCCTGAGTGTTAGCAAAAGCGGAGTAGGTTAACCAGAAATCCTTAGGCAACTCTCCCTTCCCATCCTGCCCCTGAGCGAGCTTGCATTCGAGCTCGACAGATTCCACCAGCGAGGGCAGGTCTTCAAGGGTGTGGGGATTGAGTGACATCAAAGACTTCCTAAATGATCAGCCTGCTTCACGTAGCTGCAAAAGGTCGAAGAAAAGACATACGTGCGGGGATTGTACTCAGTCTTCCATAGTCGCACGCAACTCGACGAGCGGAGACTAATCATGAACTGGTGGAGCCGATTTCCAGTCACCCATCAGCAGGAGGATGTCACTCCTCACGACTCTGCACGAATGTCACACGGCCAAAAGCCAATCGCGGCGCAGCAAAGTAAGCGTACGTTCTCGAAATCTCGATGATCCGCTTGTCCACGCGGGTCCATCCAAACAGGGCTGCAAAGCCGCCCTGCTTGGATGGACCTCACTTAAAAAAACTAAAGCCCACGCAACTGTCTGTGGAAAACCACTGATCTCCACCGGTGGATAATTTCATCCACAGCCGCAGGACTCCCGAAAACTCGAGCCTTGACCCAAATTATCCACAGGCGTAGAAAAGATAGGGCAAAGCGCTGTCGTTGACAGCAACCCAGGTAGCCAGAATCTTTAAGGCTACGCCACACCGTGGTGGTTCTCCCAAAGTGCGATTAGCGTCCGGCGGCTCGCATGGTCACAGCGATGTGATGGATGCCTACTTTTATCAGTGTGCCCACTGCGGCAACTCATCCCCTTTCATAGCTGCCCTGCAGCAACCTACCCGCTTGGCCATTTCCTTGCGCCAACCGGCGCCCGTCTCTTTCTCCCGGAAAGAGACGGGCGCTCCTACCGCTGCTGCAGCCCATGTCGTACATGGCTTTGCCGCAACTCTCCTCGTGACAATCGGCGTGACAAACGCCGAAGTCACCAGCAACAGCGATGCCGATGATGGTGCCGCAGCCTACGGAATGGACTGCACCTGACTGACAGTCAGGCATGCCCCGGTCATCGCATCACTACCTTCACTCGACTCAGGATCTCGCGGCATTGGTCTCGTCAGCCAGTGCAGCCTCCACCCGCCCACTTCTTTGGAAGTGTTCAGGAGGTCAGATCATGAGATGCCCAAGCTCCCGGTCGTAAAGAGCCGCCAGTCCTGCGTTAGAGGACAACCCTCACAGGTCGCAGGGGCCTTGATCCCTGATAACACTCAACATTCGTGGCGGGATGACGTGAGGAAGGTTTGAAACTTTTTGGCTTCGAGAGGAGTTCGATCATGGCACTGGTAGGTAAACGTGGCGGGCGCAATTTTGGCTATGGCCGGCAACTGAGTTATGCCGGGCCGCAGGCGTTAAAAGACATGTTCGGCGGAGGGCATTACGGGACCGTCAAAGCGCACAGTGATCGTTAGCTGGCATTTGTACGATGGTGTCGGTCTGAGGATGGGCCCGGGTTTAACGATGCGAGGCAAATTGATTGGCGGACCTTGCTGGACTACGCCGGTCATCTGCGTCACCAAGTTGAACAAGGCGCTATCAGCATCGCCACCGCGCAAAACCGGTTGTCCAGCGTAAACCGAACCATGGCCGCACTTCGCGGTGATCAGTATGTGAAAGTGCCGAGTCCGAGCAAGACGCTGGGAATGCGGCGGAACAGTGTTCGTCGCTCGGTGCCGCAAGGCCAAGACCGCGATCACGTGAAGCGGATCGTCGACGTGCTCTGCGAACACCAAATGCCGCGTGCGGCGGCCATCGCCCAGCTGGCGCGAGCCACCGGCATGCGCGTGCGCGAGGCCATTTTGGCCAACCTGCCCCGGCTGCAACGTGAAGCAGAGCAACTTGGCAGAATCAACATCCAGGACGGCACCAAAGGTGGCCGTTCAGGCGCGTCAGCACCTCGCTGGATTACGGTAGATAATCATATTGTCGACGCACTGAAGTTTGCCGAACAGGTCTTGCTCGACGGTAGCTGCAACCTGCTTGCACCGAACGAAAGCTACCTCGATTTTGTGCAGGGAATCGTCCGTCCCGCACGGGACATCATCCATAAGCACGACCTCAAAGGCTTCCACGAATTGCGGGCAGCCTATGCGTGCGAACGCTATGAAAAAATCACCCACTACCCCGCACCCATCAACGGTGGCCATTGCTATCAACTCGACCGACGCCTAGATCAGGAGGCCCGAGTACAAATCAGCTATGAGCTGGGGCACGGCCGTATCGACGTGGTATCGGCTTATATCGGTGGTCGAACATGAGCAAGCCATTCGATACGGAGCTGTTCTTGGCGGGCGTCCTGACTGGGTCTCACACCACGCGCCAACGCCACCTTCGTCAGGCGAAGACTATCCAAACAGCAATAGCTGAGCGCTGGCAACGCGACAATCCATGGACTTGGCAGAGAAAACACCTTGAGTGGTTTTTGAATCACCACCTAAAACAGCGCACTGACTCGACGCGCTATTACTACTTGCTGACCATGCAATTACTCACTCATCGCCTAGGAAAACCCTGGCAGTTCAACCGCTAAACGAAGGTCAGAAAACGGCCGAGGGTGTGTAAAAACGTTTTGAGCGCGACAGGTACTCAAAACTGGACTGGAAATCGCGCTTCTACGCGAAATCCACATCTGCTGACGTGCGATAAATTTCAGATTTAGCACAGACGCGTACACTTCATTTTTGGCGAAGCGTTTTTACACACTCTGGGCCAGAAGCAGACGTTCGATGTGTTCAGAAAGCAGAGGCGACTCGGTAGAAAGCTAGATAGTGGCTAGACTGATGAATCGATCTTCGCCCATTCAGGTATCCGAGCCCATGTCCGACAAGTACGTCACTTTTGCAGAACTCTCAACATCTGAGCCTGATGGCGCTTATCGCATCGTGGTGAGACCGAAAGGCAGTGCAGTAGCTTTAATTGCTCCTCACGCCGGAAAGATCGAGCCTGGAACATCGGAGATATGCAGGAGCGTCGCCGGGGAAGATCTCACGTATTATTTGTTTGAAGGTTGCAAGTCGCGCAGCAATCGACACCTGCATATCACAAGTTCACGCTTTGACGAGCCACAAGGAATCGATGTTGCCCAGTCAGCTCAGGTGGTTGTGACCTTTCATGGCCAAAAAGGGAATAAACATTTCGTCAACGTCGGAGGCTTGGCTGACCAGCTTTGTGCGTCAATGATCTGCCATCTTAAAGCCGCAGGTTTCACTGCAAGTCAACATAACGATACGAGCATTCAAGGGCACGACAAAAATAACATTTGTAATCGTGGGACCAAAGGGCAAGGCCTTCAGCTAGAAATTTCCTGCGGATTGAGAGATGCTTTAACAACGGATAAGAACGCTATGGCCCGCTTCTCTTCCGCTATTAGGTCTGCGTTAGATGAGCGTTAACAATTCACTCGAAACCTATACGACTTCTAAACACTGCTGGAGCCCAGTATTCGGTTGATCCACAGCGGTCGGCCGTTACTGTCAGTTCTTGGTCTACTCTCGCCTGTCGAGAGTCAAATAAAATCTGTCCCCTCTTTGCTGCTTTTGGCTGCACCAACCAGGAATGTATACCTCCGCGACTAACTGCGTAACTACCCCTGAACACTCCGATACATTGCTGACCGCACGCTTACCGCCCGACATATCGAGACTGCAAGCAGCTAACCGGAAACGGTCTTTATTAAGACGTCACACGTGCGTCAAAGTGGCTTGACGGCTACAGTGGGCCATCATGATAGGGAGACAAGAGCATGCAACGAGGCGCAGCTTTTTTTGCAGGGATGACCAAGACTCAGTTGCGAGCCTGTATCCGGTTGCGACTGAAAGAGCGGGAGCTTGAGGAGGTCTTTCAAGACGACTTGATCTCAGATCTTATCGCCGAAAAGCACTACTACTGCTCTGTCCACGATCTGCGGCCGAGCCAGTTCCGCATGCTGTATCGACCTGGTGGCGGCTATGACTTTTATGGTCTGTTTGATCCAGGTATATGGCATAAGGTGTCTTGGTCTCAATGCTTAGATCCAAGAGATCAAAATGAATGGATTCAATCTGCACTGCGCCTGGCATCAGCGCCCTTTTTATCCGCTCGGAGGCTTGAGTTTCCGATCTGTGAGCGTTGTGGAGCTCTTCCCTCTACCGAAGTGGATCACGTGAGTCCCGAATTCCAATTGATAGCCCGTCAGGCGATGCAGCTTATGACAACTTCTGAGTTTCGCAACGCATTTCGTGGTTTCGATTGGTGGAGCGACCAACCTTTCACATTACCTGTAGACAACTCCGCTCTCGCCCACACGCTACAGGCGCATCAGAGCGCGACGCTACAAGCCGTGTGTAAGGACTGTCATCTGCAAAACGCCGCTGGCCGCAAGACGCTGCGGGGCGGATCCGCCTAGGCACAACCGTATCTGGAGCAGCTCTCTTTTGGGGATCGAGGCCTCGGACCTGGTTTCATAAAACACTAACTGTACGCTTAGACAGGCTGGTTGCATAACCACTGATGCGACGATAACATCATGCTTCGATGGTCAAGCCTCGCCCCATGCCTTGTGGAGTAGCCCATGTCGTCATCTAGCACAGCCACTCACGAAATCAGGTATCTCGATGAAATCAAAAGTCTTTTCGCTATTGATTTCGATTGTCTGTTGTCGAAAGAAACCTACAGCCGTCCTTTACGCTCCTATCATTTGATCAAATCAGAAGCACAGTGTCAGTTTCTTAAGAAGGGTAGTCGGTGTGGGCAAGAGCACTCTCATGGATTTGCGGTGGAGTGCATAAACGGGCAACGGGTGTTGATTGGCAACTGCTGCGCCTTCAACCATCTAGGTCTTGATGACGACCAAGTCAGGAAGGCCCTTTTAGAGCTGGGCTCCGCAGAGCGTATTTCTATCCGAGCCCACCAAATAAACGAAAGGATTAAGGACCGAACAGAACTGATTACACGTGTCAAAAACGCCCTGAAACAGCTCCGCCACCTAGAAAGTCAAATATTCCGAATCCGTGAAGCTTTTCCTGAGGCGGTTTTTGAAAATCTTTTGGAGCGCTGGCGTCGCAACTCTTTCCAGATAACGTGGGAATACCAGATCACCAAGAAAGACGAAACGGCAAAAGGCAAGGACGCCGTTGAACGCCGGTGGTATCCACACATTTGTGGATTCCTTAAAGGCCTGGGACTTTGGCTGGATTTGGATGCGCAAAGCTACCAAGAAAAACTTTACTCCTTTCTCCATCGATTCGAAGCAATTCCTACCAAGAAGCGCCTGACCAAGGCTGAACTGCTTGAAACCGAGGCGATCTTTCGCGAGCTTGGTGCGCTTTCAGTGATTGAGCGGGAGTTCGGGGCTCAGCAAAAGTTGATCTTCGACTTCTTGGAGCCAGAGAACCTGGTATTGACGGTGCAAATGGTTAAAACTCAGACGCTTAGAGCTAAAAATGTTGAAGCCGTCCAGCAGCTGACTTCAACTTTGTTGGGTGTGCGCCCCGAACGCTTCGTAGCAGAGGTGGATCAAGATCTCAAGCAACGCTATGGAGCGACGGGTATTCGTATCGCGTCGTGATTGGAGGTCGATCTCACCAATCAACAATAAAGGCACTCCGAGGAGCGCCTTTATCTAACCTATTTTAATGCTCGCTGGTAGGCTTGGAATCAACCTGGGCGTATCGTTGGAGAGCTTTGCTCCCTGCACTAGCTATTACTCGACTAAGCCACTTCAGCGCGTCGCTTGGTCAAACCGTCACGCCATGCCTTGAGTGTTTCCAAGTCCTGACGCAGCTCTGGCTCATCCGGGATAAACACGGGGATTTCACTAGATTGACTGTGTTCGTAGCAGCTGTACTTGGTCATCAATGTATCAATCAGTTTGCAGTCCTGTGGCAAAATGCCCTGGATAGCATGCAGACGGTTATCGGTGGTAATGCTACGCCGATGCCGGAGCACGACCTTGTTGAGCAAATCCTCTTCAACTGATCGCTCAATCAGCTTGCGAAACTCACTGCAAACTCCTTGGGCGAGCATCCGGTAGGCCGCAGCCCCCCCGTCTCACCCGCCTTGCGCGCGGTATCCAGCTTACTGATCAACATGTTGTTGGCCTTTTTTGTATTGGCGTTCCAAACGTCTTGGTCTGCCGGGTGGCCCGCAACACCAGCGTAGGCTTCGATACACATAGGCTGGTGGTGATCTGCTTTCCACCTATCACCTTCTTTTCGTGCCAGATCTTCCAGGATTCCGTAAAGGGACAATCGGTGAGTGAGCACAATCACCTGCCTGGTTTTGGCAAGCTCAACGAGGCGGCATGCCACAAACCACTCGAAGTCATGGTCGAGAGAGGAGATAGGATCATCAAATAAGAAAGGGGCCGCTCCCGGCTTATCACAGACATCGGCCAGAAATGCCGCAAGGGAAATAATACGACGTTCCCCGTCACTCAAGACACTGTCGGGCATGGCACGGCCGTTTTGAGCACCTTTGAGCTTGAGCTGATGCAGTACCTTGGCGTTGCGAGTTCTGGTCTTGACCAATTCGACTTGTATACGGGTTGCGCCGAGTGCCAGGAGCTCACGATTGAAGCGTTCAACGTACACCTCGGTGACGACGGCCTGGGTCACTTCTGCTGATTTCATCGATATCGCCCGGGTGCCTGCTAACCCTTTCCAGGACTCATAGTCTTTCACCTTACGCAAGCGATCGATCTCAATACCAATTGCCGCAGTTTGCTCTGTAATCCACTTCTTGGCTTCCAGCGCGAGCTTTTGGTTCGACGCCTGCGCTCTATCAAAGCCCAGAGCATCCTGATCGTATTGGGCGGCGGTCGCTTCCAGTTCATCTAGATAAACCGTCAACTTAATGATGGCTTCATCGACTCCGTGAACTGGGGTTGCAGGCTGGCCGACCTCATGGGTATTCAGAGCGTTTTTGGCTGAAAGCGCTTGCTGCCAGAATCCTTTGAGGTAATTCCACCAAGCCTCATCTGTCACGCCGGCAGCCTGGCACTGGGTCTGCATATCTTGTTCAGAGGTGATGCCTGGCAGTTGATCAAGACTCGCTTTGTACGTTGATTCAGCGGTCTTGGCATCCGACTCAAGCTTGCCGTGCACGAAGGATTCAAAGTCCTTCAAACGCTGCTGCGCATCTTCAGACAGTTCTTGGTGACATAGCACGCACCGTGCATCCGCAGTCGCCGGAAAGACAATTTCTGGATATGGCGTTGCGGAATAGAGCCTGGCAGCCTCCCACATCGCACGCCATGTGGCGGTACCCACCCCTTCAAGCGCGGCTGACTTTACCTTGGCGCCCTCGACAGCAATTTGTCGTTTGGACACCGCATCCTGTCTGAGGAGGCGCAGCGCCTGGATGTTATCGACCCCAAAAGCAGTAGACGCTTGCTGGAGTGCACTGATGATCTTCTGGAGCTCGACCTTGGTGCGTCGTTTCTGTTGTGCCAGCGCGGAGGGATCTTCGGTCTTGAGGCGTTCCACTAGGTCTAAAAGCCGACGCTCGTCTTCGGCGGCCCAACGTAGGGCCGTTTCAAGTTCAGCCACGGACAACTTACCGAGCTCGCTGTACAGCTTTTTGGAGGGAGTTGCGCCGTAAATCGATGGGAGCACGGGTAATGCGCTGACCAGTTTGTCTTGCTCGGACTCTAGAGTCTGCCGAACCATTTCGACCGAAGAAGCGAGCTTCTCAAAGAGACTGATGACGGGAGGGATGTAGGTCGCTGCGCTTTCAGCTGTCAGATAATGGCTGGCCTCGTCACTGTCGAAGATGTCGATGCCTCGCAGTGTGTCGACGGCATCGCCTTCTACGCTCCACTCATGCAAGCTCTCTACGCCGTTGAGCTGAGAGGTGATACTGCATTTGCTGTGTGCCGGTGCGGCCTTAAATACGTTGGTTTTCAGGTCAACGGCCCTTGGCTTGCCCGATATCTTTTTGAGAATGCGGGTATAGCTGGATTTACCTGATCCGTTGTGACCGTAGATCACGGTGAGGTTCGCGCTGCCAAATTCAAGTGGAACACGGGGCTCCAGATTTTCGATCCCGACAACCTCGGCGATTCGAACCAGCCGTAGCTCATCTCCTACCTTTGGATTGTTGGTCAACTCCACAAAGCCGCGGTGCTTAGTAGGTTTTTGGCCTGCTGGAGTCTTGATGATGGCCACTAGGGCTGTAATGTCCGCCGGACTCAGCTCTCCATTTTTCAGAAGCCTGTCAGCGGCCTCTTGTAGCCAGTCATTTTGCTTTAACAGCCATGTACGAATTTCTGCTTGAACGTCCACTGTATTCCCTCCCTGATGGTACATCGTAGCAAAACGCTATCAGAGCCAACGGTGCGGAGCTAGGTCATTTACAAATGTAGAGTTGCGCGTATTTTCCTGAAGTTTTCACGGACGCTAAAATGAGCGTTACTTACTGAATCGGCCATAGATTCGTAAACTCCTTCTAGCGGCCGCCTCTGGCCGCCTGTCACCTGTCGCCTGTCGCCTGTCGCCTGTCGCCTGTCGCCACGGCAGCTTTTGGCGGATTTCTGACTATTCTCTACAAAAGAGATGATCGACAACGTTCAAATTCAGGGGGGATTGATCAAGGAAATAAATCTGTCCCCTTTTCCATGTCCCCTTTTCCAAGGCGGCGTAGATGGCTTCGCTATGGGTGACATCAGCGGCACGCCAGCCGGCGAGCCCGTGGTCTAAAAAATAAATCCGTCCCCTTTACACCCTTTACACTCATATATTTTTTACTGACCATAGTTTAACTATATAATTTAAGCGTGCAGAATTTTGCAAAAAAACATAAAGGAAAATCTAATGTCGGAGCTAGTAACTTTGCCGAACAAACCTATTGTATCTATATCTAAACTAGTGTTTTCAGGCGGCAGTAATTTCTCCCTTGGTCCGAATGAAAAAATAATATTGGTCGGCCCTAACAATAGCGGAAAATCGCAATCTCTTCGCGACATTCTGGCCATCTGTGACAGCGGAAAAAACGAGCAAGCAATAGTCATATCAGAGATCGAAATTTCAAAATCATGCAGCACAGAAGAATTCCGTAAGTTTTTGGTAGAAGAAGCAGACTATGTAAATGGGACGTATCGCCACAAAGATTGGCAAGTTCCCGAAAGCCATATTCAGTTCTGGGAATATCCGTACCTAATCCACGGTCTATCGCCAGGATTTATAAAAAAAATTGCAGCCGATGATCGATTAATGGTATGCGAACAACAGCAGAGCATTTCACCCGGCGATCAAAAATCAAAGCCACAGCATGTTCTGTATGACGACGAAGCTTTGATGAAGAAAATAAGTGGGCTTTTTAAGCGAGCATTTGGCAAGGAACTAATGTTCGATTTTCGAGGAGGAAGCCGCCTTCCGATTCACGTAGGGGAGCCTCCTAAACTTGAGGGAACAGTTGATCGTGTAGGCGATTCGTATGTAAACGCCATCCGTCAAAACCCACTGTTAGATAAGCAGGGTGACGGAATGAAAAGCTACGCCGGCATTCTATTTGAAGCCGTCGTGGCAGATCGAAATGTTACTTTGATTGATGAGCCAGAAGCTTTCCTACACCCACCGCAAATGCGGCGCCTAGGTGAAACCCTTTCGTCTGAAGTTAGTGGGCAATTAATAGTTTCAACCCATAGCAGCGATATCTTGCGCGGTTTTTTGGAAGGGACACAAGGGGATGTACGTATTTTACGCATCCGCCGTGAAGGAATCGTAAACATAGTCTCAGAAGCATCTCCGGAAGTGATAAAGGAGCTTTGGGAAAAACCGGAACTTCGTTACTCAAACGCGCTTGAAGGTATTTTTCACGAGCAGACCATAATTTGCGAAGATGACAGTGATTGCAGGTTAATTAACTCAATTGCGGATCATTTGTCTGCTGGCTCCATCGAGCAGTGGAAAGATACAGCCTATGTGCCTACCGGTGGAAAGCATGGCATTCCTAAGGTTGCTGGAGTTCTAAGAAAGATAGGCGTGCCAGTGAAAGCAGTATTTGATATTGACTTCTTGTCTGAGCGTGATTTAGTTAGGTCAACAGTCACAGCATTTGGCGGTCTTTGGGATGAAATCGAACCTCTATGGGCTCGCGTCGATACGGCTGTGCGGAATGGCATCAAGGCAAAAACAGTAGAGCAAATCAAGCAAGAAGTAATCATGATATTAAACAGCTCTGGTGACGGTGATCTTCCAAAAGGAGACATTGCTGAAGCAATGAAACAAGGTAAGCCTTGGGCGGAGATCAAGAAATACGGTACACGAGCGATACCTAACGGGGATGCCCAGCGAGATTATAATAATCTCCGAGATAAACTGGAAGAAGTTGGGATATTTCTAGTTCCTGTCGGAGAGATTGAAAATTTTTGCCCAGAAATTGGATCACACGGACCTAAGTTTGTAAATAAGCTACTATCAAATATATCGCTTAGCGACAACCGCCTGGACGAACTTCGCATATTTGTAGAACGAGTGCACAAAGGGCTCCATAGCAAACTAGATAACTAGGCAATTGGTTTTTTTGAATGTCACTCCGGTACAGAATTCCGAAGTGAATTTAATTGCACCGAAAGCTGGGGCTCAACTGCGCTACGACCCATTAGACACCGGTTCCGCTGGTCATTCGCTAATGCCCGATTCTTATTAGTGCTAACCAGCACCTATTGGTCTGAAGCCGGCACGTGTGCCTGACCGCTTTCAACTGATTCCTGCCCATTATCCATGGCGGTAATAATCAGCAACGTTCGAACTCAGCAGGTTCGCCTGGCCATATGCTGCTCTGGAGCATTTACGTGTAGGACGATAGCGCGAAAATGATCCCGGGTTCGATTCCACTGAGCGCCATAACTAGCTGATTTATTTATAGTTACTAGTTGGGGTACACCAAATTTTCCATCGAGTTCCAGTCCCACAGAAAACCTAACCTCGCGCCATGCAACCGTTCGTCTGGTGCCGGCACCATACAAGGTTCCAGAGAAGGCTTTCAAAATCTCTGCCCTCCCCCGAAAAACCCGCCTTCTGGCGGGTTTTTTCGTTTTAGCCTTATGCCAACCTCCATTCCCCCCTTCTCCCCCACCTCCGCAACCACCAAAGTCTGTCAAAAGTCAGATTTGTCGTTTTTCAACATATCACAATGCCACTATTGTTCATTTTCGCTCTATCATGTGCCCATTACCCTCGATCCAATAGCTGACGGCTGTGATGTGCTAGATTTGTCGCCTCTACGCGGCACCTACGAACACGGACGTCCCGGCCTTTAACGCCTGGCACTTATACGGATATTCCCCTCCATGGGCTTTTGCCTGGGTCACTGCATCACCTGTTTTTTGCCTGGAGTCCTGCGCACTGCACGCGGCTCGGGCTTTTGTGTGCCTGTCGTTTGTGGCCGCAGGGTTTCGAAGACGCGCACTGCGATCGATCAACAAGCACCGCGGGGATTTTCAATCGCCGGCGGGGCGTCACTCATTCAGCTGCTGGGCTGACAAGAATTCCCGTCTGATGGGCGGGTAAAGGAATGGGGAAAAGGACATTGGCATGCGTGTAAATGGAAGAGTGAAACCTACGGCCCTTGCGGTGGCGGTAGCGGTCGGCCTGAGTGGTTGTGCGCAGATCGACAATTACATGGGCGAGTCGTCGGGGACCACCGCCTGTATGACGGGCGCCGCCGTGGGTGCCTTGGTGGGAGTGGCCGTCGTGGTACTGACCAAAGGCGACGGCAAGGACATGGTGGTCGCCGGGACCGCTGGCGCAGGTGCCGGTTGTGGTGTGGCCCTGCTGTACCGCGACCGGGTGCAGAAACTGCAGGCCGTGGCCAAGCAGGAAGGCCTGGTGATGCAGGTCAATGAGTTGAACGCCAATGTCGCCGCCACCCCGAACGCCGCGCCGAAACTGCAAGCCGTTGGGGTTGAAGCCCAGGTCCAGTCTTCGGAGATGTTTGCCGTGGGCTCGGCAGAGTTGACTCCGGCCGGTCGTCGCCAACTGACGTCGCTAGCGACGGCACTGACAGACAAGCAAGCGGACAAGGCCCCCGCTACCAAGAAAATCCTGGTGGTTGGACATACCGACGCCACCGGCTCGGCTGATTTCAATCAGAAGCTGTCGGAACAACGCGCGCGCGCCGTAGGCCAGATCCTTGCCGATGTCGGTATTCCCCGTCAGAACATTTACTACCAGGGCGCCGGTGCATCGCGTCCGCTGGCCAACAACGCCACCGAGCAAGGGCGCACCGAGAACCGCCGTGTCGAGTTCGTCGAAGTGCAGAGCGAGCAGCTGCTGGTGGAGCGCGTGCGCAATGAGCGCAGCAACGCCAAGTACCTCGCCCATGGCACTGCGCCTGCAACTACCGCCAAGCCGGCGACTACCAAGCCTTCGAGCAAGCCTGCGGTCGTGGCCAGCAAGCCCACGAGCAAGACCCCAGCCCCGGTTGCCCAGGCACCCGCGCCAGCACCTGAGCTCAAAGCGCCCGTGGTTGCCGACAGCTCGCCGAACGTGCCGCTCAGCGGCAAGGGTGGTGTCGACTTCGGTGGCCGTCCAGTGACCGATACCCGCTCGCAACTGGCCATGGGCATCACCCCGAAAAGCTCGCCCTTCGCCATCATCGGCACCGCCAACGCTGCGGCCCCGCTCAGTTCTTGCGTTGCCGACATGCCGCGTATCGAGGGTCAGGTCAAGAGCCTGGCGGACGACAAGCCGCTGAAGGAATTCGCCACCACCGAGTTTTTCCCTGGCCTGAACGGCAAGCCATGGGCCACTGCGGTGAACGGTCACTCCGTGGCCGTAGGCCCGATTGCCGTGCTGCGTGACGGCGCCAAAGTGGCCCAGGCACCGAAGATGCAATTGATCACCGACTTCGCCGGCGCACAGAAAAAGCAGAGCCCGAGCTACGCCTCGGTGGCCAACACCTACGAAGGTGAAAACCAGATTCTGTACCGCGTGTTCGCGATCGATCAGCAAAAGTCGCCGGTGAGCTGCATCGATATCGTGTTCGACAAACGCGCCGGCAATGCAGTCGCCGGTGAAATCTATTACCCGAAACAGGGTGACGCTTACGTCGCTCAGTTCACTCCCAAGCGTCGATAAGTAGAGAGGAACCCACCCATGCTCGAGATTTTCCGCGCGTTTTTTACCGCGTACTGGTATGTGATCATTCCGGTCGTGTTCACCACCCTGATGGCGATTCCGGTCATTGTTTACTGGTCATCCTTCAAATACTGGTGGATGAACCTGCGCATTCGCATGCCGGGTTTTGGCCGGATTCGCCACTGGGTCAAGAACCCGGGCACAAAGGAAGCCCCATCCGAAGAGAATCCCAAGGCCCTGGGTTTTCTATCGTCGGAAAGCGAGTTGTGCCATTTTTACGAAGCCTACTATCGCGATCACCAACCGTCGGAAGCGGCCTTCCATCGCAACCAGGACTACCTGGGCAAAATTCATGAGGATGGTCGCCACGAGAAAGGTCTTGGTTTGTGGAGCTTGATTATCATCCTGATGCTGATCGAGGCCACGGCCTTCGGTTTTGCCCTGGCGCCCTTCGCCCTGACCCTGGCCACGCCAAACACCGCGATGGCCGGTGCGTTCGCCATCGGCCTGGTGATCTCGATCATTGGCTTGTTCCTCTCCGAGTTCGCGGGTCGGGTGCTGTACAAAAACAGCGTCATCGATCACATCATGTCCTACCAAAGCCTGCGCCGCAGTGGTAGCGAAGGCGACTTCACCGGCAAGGGTGTCATCACCCTCGACAACACCAAAAGTGATAGCGAGCTGCCCGAGTATCAGCAGATGCTCAACCGGGTCAAAGTGGATAAGAAAGACGGCATGCCCATCAAGAGCTTCGGTGTTCTTATCGGTTATGGCGTATTTATTATCGGCCTGGCGGCAGCGGCTTTCTGGGTTCGTACCGAAACCCTCAACGCTCAGGAAACCGACCTGATTGCCAACCCTCCTGCCATCAGCCAGTCCGCTGACGACTTCCCGAGCAACGATGGCGTGCCACTTCCGGACGACATGCAAGCGATGTCCGATAGCGCGGCAGGTAAATCGGCGCAAGACCAGATCGATGCCCTGCACCGTGCATCCCTGGTGACCTTTGCCGTCTTGAGCGGGCTGTTTATCTTCATCCAGGCGACCTCGACTTACCTGGCATACATTTACGGGTTTGCCGGTATTCACTCACGCAGGGCCTGGGAGTTGGTCCACAAATTTTCCAGCGCCGATGAGTACATGCGTTATCACGCCAGAAAAGCCCGCAGCGTCGCCAACGATGCACAGGCTTCACTGGGCACACTGCAGGGCCTGCAAATGAAAGTGTTCCGCATTGGTGGTGAAGACGAGACAAAATTGCGCGAAGACTTGTCGAGCCGCAACTTCAAGGCCTTCATCAACGAGGAAGATGACAAGGCCGCGCGCAAAGGTATCAAAGACGGTGAAGCGGGTACCCGGACTCAGGCTCGCCAACTTATCCTGAACTATCTCAATCAGATCATGGCCGATGTGAATGCTGCCATTAAGGCCGGCGACGACGCGAAGATAAACCAATTGATCGCCCAAGCCATGCCACGTCTTGAGCAGATCGATGACAAGGATCCAGAGTTGGTTGGTTTGAAGCAGAGCTTCAACTCCCTGAAAATCTTCTACGTTGCTCCAGCGCCTGCGCCCACAGCAGCTCCAGCTCCAGCTCCCGCCCCTGCACCGGTAGTCGCCCAGGTCGTGGCCGTCACCGTGGAAGCCACCCCGGCTCCTGCGCCCGTCGCCGCACCAGCACCCGCAGCCGCTGCGTCGACCACCGGTTTCGACCACAACGCCTTCGGCGACCTGACCGCCTTCGATGAAGATGACATCGACTACGTGGCCAACAAGAAAGGCGTGGACGCCGCCACTATCCGTCGCGCGCGCAAGCTGCAAATGCTCGATAAGCAGGAGGTCTGATGAAGTTCAAGAGCCTGCTGCTGGCTCTGGCATTCGTGCCCGCTGCCCTGGTGGCAGCGGAGCGCAATGATGTGCCGAGCTGCTACGCCCAGACCAAGATCGAGCAGTTTCGCAGTGCGCCTTCCGGGCGCATGTTGACGGTGGTGGTCGACCAGACCACGCCGCTGACCCAGGACCTGCAGAAAACCGCCTGGGGCCACATCAAGCGCTTCCTGCAGCCCGGCGACAAGCTGCGCCTGTACTCGTTCAGCGCCTACCTCGACGGCCATTACACGCGCCTGCAGTTTGCCGGCGAACTGGAAAAGCCGATCGACCCGGCCGTAATCGGCGATGTGCCGATGATGGCCAGCCGCAAGTTCGACAGCTGCATGAAGGGCCAATCGACCGTCTTCTATCAGCGCTTCGGCAAGGCCTTCGCCAGCGCCATGGGCAAGTCCAGCTCGGACATCCCGCGCAGTGAAATCCTGTTCAGCCTGAAGTCCATCGGCGACGACCTCAAGAGCGCCGAAGGGGTGGACGACAACGTCATCCTGCTGATGTCCGACATGCTCGAGTACAGCGACTTCGGCAGCTTCTACACCAACAACGGGATCCGCGAGATCAATCCCGGCGTGGAGCTGGCGAAGGTCGAGAAGCAAAACCTGCTGGCGGACTTTGGCGGGGCCCGGGTCTATGTGCATGGGGCGGCCTTTGTGCCCACCCAGATCAAGAACGGCTACCGCAGCGGCAAGATGATCCAGAACCTCGAAGGCTTCTGGAGCCAGTACTTCGCCAAGTCCAATGCCACGCTCAAAGGCTTTGGTAACCCTGAGCTGACTAGCGCGGTGGAGTGATTGCACCAATTGTGACTGCCTCACACTCGTATGTGGCGTGCGCCGAACTTTGTAGGAGCTGGCTTGCCAGCGAAGAACGTCAACGATGACGCAGCGCAATCAGGCGGATTGCGTTGTCCTGACGTCCATCGCGAGCAGGCTCGCTCCTACAGGGGGCGGGATGTTTTCAGCATAAAAAAGCCCCAACTCTCGCGAGTCGGGGCTTTTTTTTTCAGCCTGGTATCAGGCCGCGATCACGCATGCTTTATCAGAACACGTTGATCGGGTAATCCACGTACACCCGCAGCTCGTTGCCGCTGACGTTGTACTCGCTGGATTTCTGCGACACGCGCAGGATCGAGCTACGCAGCTTCACACTCAGGTCTTTGGCCGGGCCGCTCTGGACCACGTACTTGAACTGGTTGAAGATTTCGCGCTCGGTGCCACCGGTGCTGGTGGAGGTGGTGATGTTGTCGCCACGCACGTAAGCCACGTTGTAGGTCAGGCCTGGCACGCCGAAAGCGCCGAAGTCGAGGCCGTAGCCCAACTGCCAGCTGCGCTCGTCTTCAGCGTTGAAGTCGGACCAGTAGGAGTTGGCCAGGTAGATGGTATTGCCACCGTCACCGACACGACCCTGGTCTTTCTGGTAGCCGCCGTAGGCGTAGCCCAGGTTGCTGTCACCGGTGCTGCGCTGGTGCGCCAGGGTGAACGAGTGCGGACCGGTGGCGAAGGTGCCTGCCAGGCTCCAGATCTTGTTGTCGTCGCCAGTGGCGCCGCTTTCACGAACGTAGGAGTCTTCCAGCTTGGTGCGGTAGCCGTTCAGGTCCAGGGTCAGGGACTGATCGCTGGCCAGCGGGAACACGTAGTTCAGGTTGATGTACTGCTTCTTCAGCACGTCTTCGACGTCGGAAGCGTACAGCGCGCCCTTGAACTGCTCGGTGAACTGGTAGCTACCGCCCAACACGTTGATCGACTTCAGGCCACCGCTGTCACGGCCTTCGGCGCTTTTACGCGACTCGGCAGTGAAACGACCGGCGTTCAGTTCCAGGCCTTCGATCTCTTTGGAAGTGATCAGGGTACCGGTGTAGCTTTCCGGCAGCAGGCGGGAGTTGTCGTAGTTCAGCACCGGCAGGGCCGGCATCTGGTCACCGTAGGTCAGCACGGTGCTCGACAGACGGAATTTCACCGCCGCGCCAGCCTTGGACAGGTCGTTGGCTGCAGCGCCGCTGTCGCCTTGCTTGAAGAAGTCGATGCCACCGGCACCGCTACGACCCTTGCCGCCGTCCAGGCGCAGAGCGTACAGACCGAAAGCGTCCACACCAACACCGACGGTGCCCTGGGTGAAGCCCGAGGAGAAGGTGCCAATGGCAGCCTGGCCCCATTCGGCCTTATCGTCGTTACCATCCTTGTAATCGCGATTGATGTAGGCGTTGCGCAGCAGCACTTTCAGGCTGCTGTCTTCAACAAAACCCTTGGACTCAGCTTGGTCATTGGCCATTGCTTGAGTCGCGCTCAACATCCCCAGTGCGATCAGACTAATACGCTTATTCAACATGTTATTTTCCTTATTACGGGTTGATACGCGCTGTGACCGCTGGCTGAAATGGCTGCTTTTGCGCTCTTTTTTCATCCCTAAACAAAAGGGCCCGCCCACACAAAAGCGTGGCGGGCCCTTTTTTATTGTTTTGAGTCGTGGCTACGTGCCACAGGCGTTGGGGCGAATCCTATCCGCGCATGTAACTGTGTGTCAATTTCGTGAATCGTCTGTAATAAGACGAAAATTGTCTAAGAAATCAGTTGCCGGCGGTACTCATAGACTCGTGGATAAGCCGCTGAGCCCGCACGATCAATGGACACAACCGTCCAGCCCACAGGTCAGAGCCACTGCCGCGCTATCAAGCGCAGGCTGTTTCAGCGACTGGCCCAGCCATTGGGCAAAGGCTTCAGGCTTGCCCAGCCAAGGGCCGATATCGATCAGGGAAAACTGCCCATCCTGCTCCAGCACCAGCGTCGGAAACCCTTGCCCGCCAACCTCTGCCAGCAGCCCGCGGCTGTGCTTGAAGTGGACCTGCAACTCGTTGGCCAGGATCTGCTTGAACTCCGCCTCAAAGGCCTCGGCGTCCAGGCCGATGGCGGTGGCCAGTTCCCGCAGCACCGCCTCTTCGGCAATGCGCCGACCTTGCACATAGTGTGCACTCTGCAAGCACCCGAGCAGTTCCAGGCCACGACCACCAAGCCGTTCCGCTGCCAGCACTGCTGCGGTCGGTGGCGCCGAATCGAAGACTGCCGAGTGATCACGCAGCAGGCCGTCGAAATAAGCCTGGCCAAACGGCTGCCCGCTGTACTCGGCAATTCGCCGGTCGTGGGGCATCACATAGTCACGCAATTGCGCACTCACCGGCTGCCGGTCGGCTCCGGTCATCATGCCGCCGCCGTGCAGCAAAACCGGCAAAACCGCCTGCGCTGCCTGCACCAGGGGTTTAGCGCCATAGCACCAGCCACACAAGGGATCGTAAATATAATGAAGGGTCGGGCCAGACATCCGGGGCTCCAGCAAAGGGTCAGAATGAGTGGCAAGCAGGTTATGCCGGACGCGATCCTGGAAAAACCTCGCCTCGCGACTTGGTTTGTTGCACAGAGCGGTCGAATCGCCAACGAAATAATTAGTAACAATCAACCCAGGCGGGGCATCAGGAATAATTAACGGAAGTAAATAGCAAGCATTACCATTCGCACCCTCGAATGACCTACCCCTCCGGATGCGTTTCAAATGCCTGCCCCCTTCCGTCTTACGTCCGTCACCCTGGGCTTATGCGCCTCGTTGACCGGCGGTTTTACCTGCGCTGCGATCACTGAATTGCCCGCCACCTCGATCAGCGCCGAAGTAGGCGAAATCGACGATTCACGGGTCAAGATAGTCAGCACCGCGACCCGCACCGCCACCCCGGTGCGCTACGTCCCGCAGGCC
The DNA here is from genome assembly GCF_009834545.1 of Pseudomonas sp. S04. Classification (NCBI taxonomy): domain Bacteria; kingdom Pseudomonadati; phylum Pseudomonadota; class Gammaproteobacteria; order Pseudomonadales; family Pseudomonadaceae; genus Pseudomonas; species Pseudomonas sp. S04. The sequence goes on along the minus strand of NZ_CP019427.1, from coordinate 294,656 downwards.
ATCGACTCGGTAAAAACCGCCAACCTCTCCGACTACGGCACCAACGACCTGGGCACGGCCCTGGGCGGCATCCCCAACGTCAGCAGCGGCGCCGACACGCGCTTCGACAGCTTGCGCATTCGCGGTTTCGACGCCAGTAACGATTTCTACCTCGACGGCATCCGCGACGACAGCCAGTACGTGCGCGACTTGCACAACATCGAGCGCATTGAAGTGCTCAAAGGCCCGGCCGCAGTGCTGTACGGCCGTGGCAGCCAGGGCGGGATCGTCAACCGGGTGAGCAAGTTGCCAGAGTTCGGCCGCCGCTCGACCCTCGAAGCCCAGGGCGGCAGCGAGGACATGCGCAGCCTGTATGCCGACCTGAGCACCGACCCGAGCGAAAACCTCAGCCTGCGCCTGAACATGGGCAACCTGGATGAAAACAGCTTCCGCGACGGCGTCAGTGGCAGCCGCCAACTGTTCGCACCGTCGATGAGCTGGCAACTGACACCGGACCTGAACTGGTTGGTGCAGTACGAATACAGCCGCTACAACCGCACGCCCGATCGCGGCATCCCGGCCATCAACGGACGGCCCGCCGATGTCGGCCGCGATACCACCTACGGCACCGATAACGATTTCATCGACGACAAGTCGCAATCCCTGCGCTCGAAACTCAGTTACGAGCTTGCCGACAACTGGCAACTGCGCCACACCCTGGGGGTGTTCAAGCTCAACAGTGATTTCGACAACACCTACGTCACCAATGTGAACACCACGACCAACCAGGTGGTTCGCCAGCATTGGCAACAGGACCTGACCACCCGCAATGTGTTCAACAACCTGGAACTGGAAGGCGGTTTCAGCACCTTCGGCCTCGAGCATCGCCTGCTCAGCGGGCTGGAACTGGGCAGCCAGCGCCGCGATCCGAAACTGTACAACGCGGCCACCACGCCACCGGGCAACAGCCCCGTGCCGAACCTGGACCTGTACCACCCCGACCGGAACATCGTGCACACCGGGCGCATGCAGGTCTTCAGCGACTCCCACACCGAAGTCGAAAGCCGCGCCATTTACCTGCAGGACCAACTGCGCCTCAACGATCAATGGCAACTGCTGGCCGGTGTGCGTTATGACACCTTCGATGTCGACTCGACCAACCAGCTCAAGAACATCTCCGAAGACCGCGACAGCCACAGCACCAGCCCACGGCTCGGCGTGGTCTGGACCCCGCTGCAGAACCACTCGTTCTACGCCTCTTGGAGCAAGACCTTCTCGCCCGTCGGTGGCGGCCTGATCGGCATCACGCCGGGCCTGACCACCAACGTCAACGACCTGAGCCCCGAGCTGACCAAGCAGAAAGAGATCGGCGTGAAGAGCGACTGGCTCGACGACCGCCTGAGCACCACCCTGGCGATCTACGAACTTGAGCTCTACAACCGTCGCACCAGCGATTCCAACGATCCGACCGTGACCCTGCTCACCGGCGTGCAACGTTCGCGTGGTATCGAACTGACTGGCGCCGGGAAAATCACCGGCAATTGGTATGTGCGCGGCGGCATGGGCTTTCAGGACGCCACCGTCGAGAAAGATAACAACGGCTTTGAGGGCAAGCGCATCAGCAACGTCGCCAAGCGCAACGGCAGCCTGTTCATCACCTGGAAACCGGAGATGGGCTGGTACGCCGAGACGGGCCTGACCCTGGTGGGCGATCGTTACGCCGACAACCTCAACACCACCGTCCTGCCCGGTTATGGCCGCTGGGACGCCCTGGCCGGTTTCCGCCAGAAAGACTGGGACCTGCGCGCAGCGCTGAACAACATCAGCGACAAGACTTACTACGAGTCGTCGACCAGCGCCTACCAGATCCAGCCTGGGGCACCCCGCAGCCTGGTCGTCACCGGGACCTACAGTTTCTAAAGGCAAAAAAAAGCGCTGCCATCCGGGCAGCGCTTGAGCAATCCATTGTTGTCTATCCTTGCATCACATCCCACAGCGCTTCCAGTTCTGCCTCGCTGAAAAAATCAGCGGGGTAGCGCTCGATCATCATCCTGCGCGGGTCGGGTTCCCTGACCTGTCGCGTTCCGTTGGACTTCAACCATTGCGCCAGCACTTGCAGCGACTCGCGATTGAGTGCCAAGGGATGTGCTGTCCGCTCGCTGACCCTGTTCATTGCAGCGCTCTCTCCCGGTTCTTGAGCGGCCAACTTATCCAAGGTTTATGACAGAACATCGCCGTTCTGCATTCCCGGGAATCACCCTCGGACCAATACAAGAGCTATGCCAAGGCGCCTGGCAGCCCGACGTGCGGCTATAAAAAAGCCCGCAGTCCTTTCGGGCTGCGGGCTGGCTGTGAATGCCTCGATGACGCGGGCTAAAACGCCCGGTCATCGCCAGCCACAGGCTGTTACAACTTCACTCAACCTTTGTGGGGCGCAGGTTGCTGTTGGGTCAGGCAATGAATGTTGCCGCCACCCAGTAACAGTTCACGCCCCGGCACCATCACCACTTCATGCTGCGGGAACAGGTTCTGCAGGATTTCCTTGGCCGGGCCATCCAGCGGATCGTCAAAGCTGGGGGCAATGATGCCGCCGTTGACGATCAGGAAGTTCACGTAGGAACCGGCCAGGCGCACCGAAGGATTACGCTCCTGGCTGCCGTCTACCGGATCGACTCCCGCGCATTCTTCCTCGGTTGCATACAGCGGCCCCGGGATCGGCATCTTGTGCACGACAAACGGGCGGCCCTTGGCGTCGGTGCTGTTTTGCAGGACGTTCATGGCCGCCTGGCAACGTGGGTAGTTCGGGTCCTGCGGGTCATCCGTCCAGGCCAGCAGCACTTCGCCGGGACGCACGTAGCAGCAGAAGTTATCCACATGGCCGTCGGTTTCGTCGTTGTACAGACCGTCCGGCAACCAGATGATCTTATCCACAGCCAGTTGCGCGCTGAGCACCGCTTCGATTTCGCTGCGGCTCAGGTGCGCGTTGCGATTGCGGTTGAGCAGGCATTCTTCGGTGGTGATCAGCGTGCCTTCACCGTCGACGTGGATCGAACCGCCTTCGAGCACGAAGCCCTCGGTGCGGTAACGCGAACTGCGCTCGATCTCGAGAATCTTGCCGGCGACTTGCGCGTCACGGTTCCACGGCGAGTACAGGCCGCCGTCGAAACCGCCCCAGGCGTTGAAGTCCCAGTGCACGCCGCGCACTTCACCGCTGTTGTTGATGACGAAGGTCGGGCCGGTATCACGCACCCAGGCGTCATCACTGGACATCTCGACCAGGCGAATATTCGGTACATCGAGGCGGGCGCGGGCGTTTTCGTATTGGCCGGCGGACACGGCAACGGTCACCGGTTCAAAGCGGGCAATGGCCTTGGCCACTGCCACGTGGGCGGCTTGTGCAGGCTTGCCGCCCAGGCGCCAGTTGTCCGGGCGCTCTGGCCAGACCATCCAGGCCTGGGTCTGGGGGGCCCATTCAGCCGGCATGTAGAAACCGTCGGCGCGGGGGGTGCTGTGCAAAGTGGTCATAACAATCAGGACTCCAGGGAACCGTCTAGGGTTTTCAGCGGGCCATACAGGTTCGGACGCCGATCGCGGAACGAACCCCAGGCGCTGCGGATGTGCTCCAGCTCATCCAGATCAAAACTGTGCACCAGTATGCCTTCTTCGGTCTGGTTGAGCTCCTCGACCTTCTCGCCGAACTGGTTGGCGATGAACGAAGAACCGTAGAAGGTGATGTCGTAGCCGTCCTGTTCTTCGTTGCCGATACGGTTGCTGGCGATCAACGGCATCAGGTTGGCGCCGGCATGGCCCTGCTGTACCCGCTGCCAGTGGTCGCGCGAGGAGATGCTCTTGTCGTGCGGTTCGCTGCCGATGGCCGTCGGGTAGAACAGGATCTCTGCGCCGAGCAGCGCCATGCTGCGGGCGCACTCCGGGAACCACTGGTCCCAGCAGATGCCCACGCCAATTTTCGCGTAGCGGGTGTTCCACACCTTGAAGCCGGTGTCGCCCGGATTGAAGTAATACTTTTCATGGTAGCCAGGGCCATCGGGGATGTGGCTCTTGCGATAAATCCCCAGGTTGCTGCCATCGGCATCGATGATCGCGATGCTGTTGAAGCGCGCTCGGCCAGCCAGCTCGTAGAAGCTGATCGGCAGGACCACCTGCAACTCCTTGGCGACTTTCTGGAAGTGCTTGATGGCCACGTTGTCTTCAACGCGGGTCGCCAGTTGCAGGTAGTCCGGGTTCGGCTTCTGGCAGAAGTACGGGGCCTCGAACAACTCCTGGATCAGGATGATCTGCGCGCCCTTGCCTGCAGCCTCACGGACCAGCTTCTCGGCGGTCTCGATGTTGGCTTCAAGGTCCCAGGAACAGGCCATCTGGGTAGCGGCGACAGTAACGATACGACTCATGAATCATCTCCCGGGCGGGTGCAGGGGGTCGAGCGTGGCATCGACCGATGACAGAAAGGGGATCGGCCGGGCGCAGAAATTCACAGCGCGGCGTTAGGCGACTTTATAACCGATAAAAATCGGCTTTTGAAGTGCCTGATATGCGAATTTATCTTTTATCAGCTACTAATGCCGATAATAATCGATATTTATGGAGGATTTACTGGCCTCATCGCGGGCAAGCCCGCTCCCACAGTTTTGCAGACACCCACCCAACCTGTGGGAGCGGGCCGGGCGGCGCTCCGCTTGCCAGCGCGGGTTTACAAGCCTTCGCCCAGCACCTTCGCCAGCATGTCGACAAAAAAATCGACACTCTGGCGCGACGTGACCATCGGCGGCTTGATCTTGAGGACGTTGAGGAAGTCTCCGGTCGGCTGCATGAAGATCCCCAGCTCGCGCAGGCGGTCGCACAGCAGGGCAGTTTCTGCGGTGGCCGGCTCGAGCGTCTCGCGGTTGCGGACCAGTTCCACCCCCAGGTAAAAACCGGAGCCATGCACCGCACCGACCAACGGATAACGCTCGACCAAGGCCTCCAGGCGTTCCTTGAAATAGCCGCCGACGACCTGGGCGTTTTCCCACAGCTTTTCTTCTTCCATCACATCCAGCACCGCCATGCCGATGCGGCAACTCACCGGGCTGCCACCGGCCGAAGAGAAGAAGTAGCCTTCGGCTTCCAGCGCTTGGGCAATTTCCCGACGGGTAATCACCGCCCCCAAGGGCTGGCCATTGCCCATGCCCTTGGCCATGGTGATGATGTCCGGGACCACGCCCTGCTCTTCAAAGCCCCAGAAAAACTTGCCCATGCGCCCATAACCGACCTGTACCTCGTCGGCGATGCACACCCCGCCCCGCGCGCGGACCAGCCCATAGACTTGCTGCAGGTATCCCGCGGGCAACGAGATACCACCGGCATTGCCATACACCGGCTCGCAGATGAAACCCGCCAACGGGCGCTTCTGCTCGTCCAGTCGAGCCAGGTGGTGCTCGACGCTGCGCACGTAATCCGGCGCACTGTCGGGCCCGCGGAACTCACCCCGGTAGGTGTTTGGCGCGGTGACCGGGTGCACCCAGTCCGGGCGACTGCTCAGTGCTTGCGGGTTGTCGGCGATTGAGGTCGACACCGCGTCCGCCCCCACCGTCCAGCCGTGATACGCCTCCAGCACACTGAGCATGTCGCGAGCGCCGCTGTAGGCCCACGCCAGGCGAATCGCCAGGTCGTTGGCCTCGCTGCCGCTGTTGACCAGGAACACTCGGTCCATCGAGTCCGGCGCCAGCGCCAGCAAGCGTTCGGAGAACTCGGCGATGGCGGCATAGTGAAAGCGCGAGTTGGTGTTGAGCAGCGACCACTGCCGGCTGGCCTCGGCGGCCATGCGCGGGTGACCGTGGCCCAGCACCGCGACGTTGTTGAGCATGTCCAGGTAGGAGCGGCCCTGCATGTCGATCAGGTGGTTGCGCCAGCCCCGTTCGATCCGCGGCGGATCGACGTAATAGTGCTTTTGCGAACGAGCAAAGCTGGCATCCCGACGGGCCAGCAACGTGTGCGGATCGAGCTCGACCTCGGCATCGCAGGCCAACCCCAGCAACGCCGCCGGAGACGGGCACAATGCTTGCCAGGCCGGAGCCCGGGACGGCGTGCAGAACAGCGGCGGATCGAGTTCGGCGCCACGACACAATTGCACCCGCAACGCGCCGCCGGCCTCCCCCAGCACCTGGCCCTTGAGCACTGCGGCACCACTGTGCAGCGACGGGGTGACACCCCACAGGCGCACGCTCAGTTGGGCACTGTCGAGCTGCAGGCGGCCATCGGCGCTCAAGTGGATGACACCCGCAAACGGCGCCTCGATCGCAGTGCCCATCGGCACCTGCAAATCGACGTGCAGCGGGTAAGTGTCCGGTTCCACCGCACTGTCCGGACGGGTCCGGGACAGGCGGTACTGTCCGTAGCGACTGGCCGCCAGGCCGTGGGCCTGCGCCGCTTGCGCCAGTAGACGCTGATCGATGCCCTCCTGTTCCCAGTTACCGGCTTCGAAGTGTGCACTCAGCACACCCAGGTCGAGCAAGGCGAACTCGCGCCCCACCAGGCTCGGCAGCAAGGGCGCAAAGCCCTGGCTGGCGATCACCGGCAGCGACTCGCCGGCAGTCACCAGGATCGCCGCTTCCATCAGCTCGAAAGGCACCGACGTGGCGACGCGGAAGATCTCCCACTCGTGGCTCAAGTTGTCGCGGCTGTACTGGTTCTGCGGATCGATGCTCACCTGCTGTTCGCCGCTGAGCACCAGCACCGCCGCCCGCGCCACAATCAGTGGCCAGAGTGCCTGCAACTCTTCACGCTGCAGCGGATTGACCGCGTGGTAGGCGCGCACCGCCGGCAGGATCACCATGGGATCGCCATCGGCATGGTGCAGCAGCGCCGCGCAGGTCACCGACAGATCGGTGATGCGCCAGGTGCGGATCAGATCGCCGAAGTCGATCACCCCCTGCAACTGCCAATGCCGTTGCGCATCTCGCGTCCAGACCACGTTGTCGTCGGTGATGTCCATGTGGATCGCCTGCACCGGCAGCTTTGCCTGCAGGGGCCGCAAGCGCTGCTCGGCGTGCAAGGCGGCGGCGCTGATCAGCTCGCGCTGCTGTGGGTCGCCGATTACCGGCAGCAGGTGTTCGGTCAGTGCACTGGCGTGGCGGGCATCCCACTGCAATGTGCGCTCCAGTCCCGGATGGGTGAACCCGGCCAGGGCCAGGTCCATTTCGCCGCAAAGCCGCCCGAACCCGGCCACCACTTCATGGCCCAGGTGATCGAGGTGAGTCAGGGATTGCCCGTCGATGTAGTCGAGCAAGCGCACGTGCAGGGACTGGCCGGCCAGCTCCAGGGTCAGCAGGTCGGCGCCGCTCTTCGCTGCGATGACCCGCGGCACATGCAGCCCCGGGCGTGTCGCCAGGTGTTTGAGCGCAGCGTGCTGAGCCTCAAGCTCCAGCGCAGCATAGTCGCCCCGGCAGATTTTCAGGACGAAGCGCCCCTGATCGCTGTCGAGCCGATAGTTGAGGTCCTGCTGGCTGCCCAGTGACTGCAGCGTCCCGCTCAACCCGTAGTGCTCACGCAGCAACTCCAGTGCTTGTTCTGCGCTGACTTGCGGACTGGCCAGACTGGCGCGGTGAATCAACGTGGCGAGCAACATACAACGACCCCTGGAATTTTTGTAAGGCGTCTATATCGCCACTGCTCAGGGCGATACGCAACCCCCGGCAGCGGTCAGTGATCGGTCAGCGTGATGGAACGCGTTGCGCGAGTGTCTCGCCGCGCAAGCCTAGGCATAATGCAGCGGTCCCCCCAGGCGATGCCCGATGCCCATGACTCCAGCCCTCCCCCGCAGACCCCGTTGGCGCAGCCTGGCCTTGCTTGCCCTGTGCCTGGCCCCCTTGCTGTGGCCGCTGGAGCACCTGGCCGAGCGTTATTACCGCAGCGAACTGGCCGGACAGAACCGCCAGACCCTGGACCTGTACGTCGCCAACCTGCTGGGCACCCTGCACCGCTATGAGGTGTTGCCGCAGATCCTCGGCGATCTGCCCGCCTTGCGCGCCGTCCTCGGGGCGCCGGACGATGGCGTGACCCAGGGCAACGCCAACCGTTTCCTGAAAAACATCAGCGCCCAGACCGGGGCCGAGGTCATGTACCTGATGGACGTGCGCGGCAACACGCTGGCCGCGTCGAACTGGGACAAACAGGACAGCTTCATCGGCCGCAACTTCGCCTTCCGCCCCTACTTCAGCGAAGCCATGCAGGGTCGCCTCGGACGCTTTTTCGGCCTGGGCACCACCTCCACCAAGCGCGGTTATTACTTCGCAGCTGCAGTGCGCGACGGCGAGGAAATACTCGGCGTGCTGGTGATCAAGGTCGACCTCGACCACACCGAAAGCCTGTGGGGCAACACTCCGGAGCAACTGCTGGTAACCGATCACAATGGCGTGGTCATCCTCACCTCGCGGGCGGACTGGCGCTTCCGTGCAAGCCGGCCGCTGACGGATGACGAGCGCACCGCCATCGCTGCCGTGCAGCCCTACCCGACCCTCGATCCACGACCGTTGCAGATCGACCAGAACGCCTGGTTGACCCAGACCCAGCAGATCGATGAAACCGGCTGGCGCGTCAGCATTCTTGCGCCCAGGACCCTGATCGACCGCCCCGTGCGCACGGTGCTGGCCATCGGCGGCGCGACGCTGCTGGTGCTGATGTTGCTGCTGGGGCTGATGATGCAGCGCCGGCGCCACTATCTGCAGCGCATCGACTTCGAAGCCAAGACCCGGCGTGAACTGGAAGTCCGGGTGGCCGAGCGCACCAGTGACCTGGAAGGCCTCAACCGCCGGCTTCGGGAAGAAGTGCTGGAGCGTGAGCAGGCGCAACAGGAATTGGTCCGCGCCCAGGACGACCTGGTGCAGGCCGGCAAACTCTCGGCGCTGGGCACCATGTCGGCGAGCATCAGCCACGAACTCAATCAACCGCTGGCGGCGATCCGCAGCTACGCCGAGAACGCCGAGGTACTGCTCGATCATCAACGCACCGACGATGCCCGCGGCAACCTCAAGCTGATCAGCGAACTGACCGGGCGCATGGCCTCGATCATCGCCCACCTGCGCGCCTTCGCCCGACGCGACCGCCATGCCCCGGAAAGCGTCGCCCTGCAACCGGCGCTGGACGATGCCCTGGCGTTGCTGGCCAAGCGTCGCCGCAGCATGGAAGTGGAGCTGATCCGCGACCTGCCGGCCGCCGCGTTGTGGGTCGAGGCCGGCGAAACCCGCCTGCGCCAAGTGCTGGGCAACCTGCTGGCCAACGCGCTCGATGCCCTCACCGAAAAAGGTCCACCGCGCAAACTCTGGTTGAGTGCCGAAACCACCGCCGAGGGCGTCAATCTGTACATTCGCGATAATGGCCCGGGGTTCTGCATGGAAGCCCTGGGCCGCGCCAGCGAGCCGTTCTACACCACCAAGACCCGCACCCAGGGGCTTGGCCTGGGGCTGGCCATCTGCGAAACCCTGATGCGCGCCTTCGGCGGTGAACTGTCGTTCGCCAACCACAAGGAAGGCGGCGCCCTGATCACCCTGCGGCTGCGCGCTGGCGCACCCGGTGTAAGCCTGCAACCGTCCGAGGACCGCAGTGAATGAGCAACCTGATCGACAATCGGATTGAAGTGGTGCTGATCGACGACGATCCGCACCTGCGCCAGGCCCTGAGCCAAACGCTGGACCTGGCCGGGCTGAAGATTCTGCCGCTGGCGCAAGCCCAGGGCCTGGCCGCGCGCCTGGAGCGCGACTGGCCCGGCGTGGTGGTCAGCGACATACGCATGCCCGGCATGGACGGCCTGGAGCTGTTGGCCGAACTGCACGCCCAGGACCCGGAGCTGCCGGTCTTGCTGATTACCGGTCACGGCGACGTGCCTTTGGCGGTGCAGGCGATGCGCGCCGGTGCCTATGACTTCCTCGAAAAACCCTTCGCCAGCGATGCCCTGCTCGACAGCGTGCGCCGGGCCCTGGCCCTGCGCCGCCTGGTCTTGGAAAACCGCAGCCTGCGCCTGGCCCTGAGCGATCGGAATGAACTGAGCACGCGGTTGATCGGTCACTCGCCGTCGATGCTGCGCCTGCGCGAGCAGATCGGCGCGCTGGCCCCGACCAAGGCCGATGTGCTGATCCTCGGCGAGACCGGCGCCGGCAAGGAAGTGGTGGCCCGCGCCCTGCACGACTTGTCGAACCGCCGCAACGGCCCCTTCGTCGCGATCAACGCCGGTGCATTGGCCGAGTCGGTGGTCGAAAGCGAACTGTTTGGCCACGAACCGGGGGCGTTCACCGGGGCGCAGAAACGACGCATCGGCAAGTTCGAATTCGCCAACGGCGGCACGCTGTTCCTCGATGAAATCGAGAGCATGAGCCTGGACGTGCAGGTCAAGCTCCTGCGTCTGCTGCAAGAGCGGGTAGTAGAGCGGCTGGGGGGCAATCAGTTGATCCCGCTGGACATCCGCATCATTGCCGCGACCAAGGAAGACCTGCGCCAATCGGCCGACCAGGGGCGCTTTCGCGCCGACCTGTACTACCGCCTGAACGTCGCACCCCTGCGCATTCCACCCCTGCGCGAACGCGGCGAAGATGCTCTGATGATGTTCCAGCACTTTGCCGATGAAGCCAGCGAACGCCATGGCCTGGCGCCCCACGAATTGCTCCCGGGGCAACGTGCGTTGCTGCTGCGCCATCGCTGGCCGGGCAATGTGCGCGAGCTGCAGAATGCCGCCGAACGTTTTGCCCTCGGCCTGGAACTGGCGCTCGACTCCACTGCCGACGATGGCAGTCCCGTGTCGCTGACTGCCGAACCCAGCGGCAACCTCAGCGAGCAGGTGGAAAGTTTCGAGAAGAACCTGATCGCCGCCGAACTGGCACGCTCCCACAGCTCCCTGCGCAGCGTCGCCGAAGCCCTGGGGGTGCCGCGCAAGACCCTGCATGACAAACTGCGCAAACACGGCCTGAACTTCGCCGACGCCGCCGGCGCCCACAACAGCGGCGAGGAGCTCGATTGAGCCACAGCCCGCCAGCTGTCATCCCGGCAACCCACCATGAGGCCCACGCATGAACCACGACAGTCGTTACCTGGAATCGATCCTGCACCACGACATCCCCCTGACGCGGGACATGGGCCTCAAGGTGCTCGACTGGCAGTCCGGGCAGTTGCGCCTGCAGCTACCGCTGGCAGCCAACGTCAACCACAAGAGCACCATGTTCGGTGGCAGCCTGTACTGCGCCGCCGTGCTGGCCGGCTGGGGCTGGTTGCACCTGCGCCTGCGCGAAGCCGGCATCGAGGACGGGCACATCGTGATCCAGGAAGGGCACATCAGCTATCCGCTGCCGGTGACCACCGACGGGATTGCCATTTGCGCGGCACCGAGTGCGGCGGTGTGGAACAAGTTCCTGGCCATGTACCAGCGTTATGGCCGGGCTCGCCTGACCCTGCAAACGCGCATCGTCAACGCCGACAGCAATGACGATGCGGTGACCTTCAGCGGGCAATATGTGTTGCATCGCTGAAGAACATGAGCAGTGGCGCTGGTTCAGGCCCGAGCCAGTTCCAGCAGCTTTTGCCGCCACGAGGCCTTGGCCGGCAAGGCCAGGAAGAAGCTGTTGAGTAAGGATTCCCGGGCTGGGTAGGTGAAGGGCACACCGCTCAGTTCCAGCACTTCGCCGCCCGCGCCTTCGAGCACGCCTTGCGCTGCCGCGGTATCCCACTGGGACGTTGGCGCCAATCGCGGGTAACAATCCGCCGCGCCTTCGGCCAGCAGGCAGAACTTCAGCGAGCTGCCGATATTCGCCAACTGCAACTCACCCAGGCTGGCACTCAAGCCCGCCAGCAAACGCTCTTGTTCCGGACTGGAATGGCGGCGGCTGGCAACCACGGTAAAGGCTTCGCCTGCCCCCGGCGCCTGGCGGACCTGGATCGGTAGCGCGGCGCTGTCTTTGTCGGCGCGCCAGGCGCCGAGCCCCGCACCGCCGAAATAGCAGCGGCCATTGGTCGGCATCGACACCACCCCAAACACCACGCTCCCCTGCTCGATCAGCGCGATGTTGACGGTGAATTCTTCACTGCCGGCGATGAACTCCTTGGTGCCGTCCAGCGGGTCCACCAGCCACCAGCGCTGCCAGCCAGCACGCACGGCTTGCGGGATATTGGCGTCTTCTTCCGAGAGCACCGGGATGCTCGGATCAAGCGCCGTCAGGCCCGCGAGAATCACATGGTGCGCCGCCAGGTCGGCGGCGGTGACCGGCGAATCGTCGGTCTTGGTCATCACCTCGGTACCGGTGCGCCAGAACGGCAGGATCGCCTCGCCAGCCTGCAGCGCCAGCTCGACCACCGACGCCAGCAACGGGTGTGCCTGGGGTAAATCCCTCATGGCTGGAACGCTCCGCGCTGGGTCAGCAGGTCGCGGGCCAGGTACAGCGCCGCCAAGGCCCGGCCTTCGGTGAACTGCGGGTTTTGCGCCAGCGCTGCCAGCTCGCGCAGATTGACCCGATCAACCCGCATCGGCTCCGGCTCGTCCCCTTCCAGGCGCTCTTCATAGAGCTCGGTGGCCAGCACCACCTGGATTTTCTGGCTCATGTAACCCGGCGACAGCGACAGCTCGGTCAGGTGCTCCAGTTGCCGCGCGCCAAAACCGGCCTCCTCCTTGAGCTCGCGCTCGGCAGCGGCCAGCACATCCTCGCCCGGCTCGATCAGGCCCTTGGGCAACGACATCTCATAGGCATCGGTACCACCGCAATACTCTTCGACCAGTACTGCATGGTCGGCATCGAGCATCGCCACAATCATCACTGCGCCATACCCGGCGCCCTTGCCGACCAATCGCTCATAGGTGCGCTCCACGCCATTGGAGAAACGCAGTTGCACCTCTTCCACGCAAAACAGGCGGCTGGTGGCGACGATCTCGCGGGCTAGGACTTCGGGTTTTTGGCGCATAGCGGCTCCTTGGCGTGAACGGGTTACTATACCCGGCCTTTCCTGATTGTTTATGCCGGATATCTGTTTCCCGCTGGAGAAGCCTGCAATGCCCACACTGCCCTGGCGCGACATCGATACCGTTCTGCTGGATATGGACGGCACGCTGCTGGACCTGCACTACGACAACCATTTCTGGATGGAACACCTGCCCCAGCGCTACGCCGAATTGCACGGCATCAGCCGGGCCATGGCCGAGCTGGAAATGCAGCCGTTGTTCGAGCGCAACGCCGGTCAGTTGCAATGGTATTGCCTGGATTTCTGGAGCAGTGAACTGCGCTTGCCCGTGCGCGAGTTGAAGCTGGAAACCGCTCACCTGATCGCCCTGCGCCCGGATGCCGATACCTTTCTGGCGGCGATCAAGCAGGCCGGCAAGCGGGTCATCCTGATTACCAACGCCCACCGCGATTCGCTGTCGCTGAAACTGGAAAGGATCGAGCTGGCGCCCTACTTCGAGCGTTTGATCAGCTCCCACGACTATGGCTTCCCCAAGGAGAGCCGACAGTTCTGGGATGCGTTGCAGGCCGACATCGGCTTCGACCCAAGCCGCAGCCTGTTCATCGATGACACCTTGCCGATCCTGCGCAGTGCGCGGGATTTTGGTGTGGCGCATCTACTGGCCGTCAGCGTGCCGGATAGCCGCAAAGGGCCCAAGGACACTGCCGAGTTTGCCGCGGTGGGGGATTATCAAGAGCTTATTGCGGGGCTTTAGACCTGGTCGCCTGCATCGCGAGCAGGCTCGCTCCCACAGGGCGCGCATCAACCCTGTGGGAGCGGGCTTGAGGGTTACTCAGGAATACGCAACGTCTGGCCCGGGTAGATTTTGTCCGGGTGCGACAACAGCGGCTTGTTGGCCTCGAAGATTTTGTTGTACTGGTTGGCCGAACCATACACCGCCAGGGAAATCGCGCTGAGGGTGTCACCCTTCTTCACTACTACAAAGCGTGCAGCGGCCACCACTGGCCCGCTCACCGTGATCTGGTCATCGACACTGCCGACGCCGGCAATGTTGCCCACCGCCAGGAGGATCTTCTCTTTCTCTTCCTGACTGCTGACTTCGCCCGTCACAGTCACCTTGTCGCCATCCACCGTGGCCTGCACATTCGGGTTGCCCAGGCCGACCTTCGCGATGTGATCCTTCAACTGCTCGCTCGCATTGGCGTTACCCGGTGTCAGCAGATCCAGCAGTTTTTCGCCTGCTTCTTTCACAAAGCTCAAAAGACTCATGGTGCACTCTCCTTGGGTTTAATAGGTCCGGTCGCGAAAGACTAGACCAACTCTGCGCAACGCGGTTCCCAACCGACCAATGACGCACGGCAACCCAACCGCTAGAATCCGTCCCTCACCGCGCCCAGGAATGAAGATGGACATCAAACAGCTGAAATTCCTCATCGCCCTCGACGAAACCCGCCACTTCGGCCAGGCCGCCGCGCGCTGCCACATCACCCAGCCCACCCTGTCGATGCGCTTGCGCAGCCTGGAAGAAGAGCTGGACCTGCCGCTGGTCAATCGCGGCCAGCGTTTCGAAGGTTTTACCGCCCCCGGTGAGCGGGTGCTGGCCTGGGCGCGCACCGTGCTGGCCGCCTATGACGGCCTGTACGCGGAAGCTGCGGCCTGTCGCGGTAACCTGGTCGGCACACTGCGCCTGGGGGTGGTGCCGCTGTCGAGTTTCGATCCGCTGCCGCTCTTGCACCAGTTGCACGGCGAACACCCGAACCTGCGCTTCGAGCTGTCGGCCCTGAGCTCCGAGCAAATCCTCGAACAACTGGCGAACAACCGCCTGGACCTGGGTGTGTCCTATCTCGAGCGCCTGGATGGCGAGCGCTTCGACTCGCTGGCCTTCAGCGAAACCCGCATGGGCCTGCTATATGACCAGCGTTTCTTCACTTTCGGCGAGACGCCCTTGAGCTGGGAAGCGCTGATCGAGTTGCCACTGGGCATGCTCACCAGCGGCATGCACTTTCGCCAGTCCATCGACCACAATTTCCACAGCCGGGGCCTCAACCCACAACCATTGCTGCAGACCGATGCCGTTCATCAATTGTTGCAGGCCGTCCACGGTGGCCTGTGTTGCGCCATCATGCCCCTGGAAGGTGGCCTGGAAGCCTTGACCGAACACCTGCGCCTGCAGCCGATTGCAAACGCGCAAACCCTTGGCCGCCTGGGGCTGATCATGCGCCGCAGCGCACCGCGCTCAGCCCTGGCGGAAGCCTGTTTTGCGATTTATCAGAGATCACAAGCCGGCTCTTGATCGACGCCATCTATCGGTAGATCAGTATTAGCGATTAGACGCGACACTTTGCCGCGCCTAGGCTTAAAGCTGGATAACCCGCCGGTACAGCCCCATGAACGCCAAGCGCCCGACCTGCGCGGCGCCCGCCCTCGACACGCCCGCGCCCGCCGCCAGTCAGAGCTACCAGTATTGCAACCTCGACCTCAGCACCAGTGCCAGCACCGCTCTGGCTGAAGAGGTCGCGCTGGCGATTGCCTACAACGGCATCAGTCAGGCAGTGATGCTGGTGACCCCGACCGATCTCGAAGACTTTATCGTCGGCTTCAGCCTGGGCAGCGGGATCATCAGTGATCTGAGCGATATCTACGACATGCAACTCAGCGGCTCGGGCTCTGCGCAGTACGCCCAGGTCAATATTGCCAGCCGTGCGTTCTGGAACCTCAAGCAGCAGCGTCGGCAACTGGCCGGTACCAGCGGCTGCGGGCTGTGTGGCGTCGAGGCCGTGGAGCAGGCCCTGCCGCAGCTCGCCGTCTTGCCTGGTGCGCCCCTGCCGCCGGCCGAATGGCTGGAGGGCTTGCGCCAGCGCATCAATGCCTTCCAACCCCTGGGGCAGCACTGCGGGGCCGTGCACGCGGCGGTGTTCATGAATAACCAGGGCGAGTTGCTGCTGGGCCGCGAAGACATCGGCCGGCACAACGCCCTCGACAAGCTGATCGGCGCCCTGGTCCGGCAGGACATCCCGACGGCGGGCGGGGTGGCGATTGTCACCAGTCGCTGCAGCCTGGAACTGATCCAGAAAGCCCTGCGCGCCGGGATCCAGACCCTGGTCAGCCTGTCGTCGCCCACCGGCCTTGCCTTGCAGTGGGCGCGCCGGCACAACCTCAATCTCATCCACTTGCCGCACAAAAGTGCGCCGCGGGTGTATAGCCCTGCGATGGAGAATCAAGCGTGAGCACTCATCATCAAGCCGACCAGACACCCACTCCACGCTACAAGCCCTACAAGGGCCCGGCCGGTGGCTGGGGCGCGCTGATCAGTGTCGCCCAGGCGTGGTTGACCAGCGACAACGCGCTGAAGAACATCCGCATGATGCTCAAGACCAACCAGAACGGCGGGTTCGACTGCCCGGGCTGTGCCTGGGGCGATTCGCCGGAAAGCGGCATGGTCAAGTTCTGCGAAAACGGCGCCAAGGCGGTCAACTGGGAGGCCACCAAGCGCCGTGTCGACGCGGCGTTTTTCGCCAAGCACAGCGTCAGCGCATTGCTGGAGCAGAGCGACTACTGGCTCGAATACCAGGGTCGCCTGACCGAGCCGATGAGCTACAACGCCGAGACCGACCGTTACCAACCCATCAGTTGGGAGGCCGCGTTCGCGCTGATCGGCCAGCACCTGCAAAACCTGGCGAGCCCTGACCAGGCCGAGTTCTACACCTCGGGCCGCGCCAGCAATGAAGCAGCCTATCTGTACCAACTGTTTGTCCGCGCGTTCGGCACCAACAACTTCCCGGATTGCTCGAACATGTGCCACGAAGCCAGTGGCGTGGCGCTGGCGCAGAGTGTCGGGGTGGGCAAAGGCACGGTGACCTTCGATGATTTCGAACATGCCGATGCGATTTTCGTCTGGGGCCAGAACCCCGGGACCAACCATCCACGGATGCTCGAACCGCTGCGTGAAGCGGTCAAGCGCGGTGCCCAGGTGGTCTGCATCAACCCGCTCAAGGAGCGTGGCCTGGAGCGCTTCCAGCACCCGCAGCACCCGATCGAAATGCTCACCAACGGCGACAAGCCGACCAACACCGCCTATCTGCGCCCGGCGCTGGGTGGCGACATGGCGTTGTTGCGCGGCATGGCCAAGTTCCTTCTGCAGTGGGAACGCGAAGCGCAGGACAGCGGCGCGCCTTCGGTATTCGACCATGACTTCCTCAACGAGCACACGGTCAACATCCTCGACTACCTGAGCCAGATCGACGACACCCCGTGGGAGCAGATCGTCGAACAGTCCGGGTTGAGCCTGGAAGAAGTCGAGCAAGCCGCGCGCATGTACGCGGCCGGCAAGAACGTGATCATGTGCTGGGCCATGGGCATCACCCAGCACCGCCACTCGGTGCCGACCATCCAGGAAATCGCCAACCTGATGCTGCTGCGCGGCAACATCGGGCGCCCGGGCGCGGGCCTGTGCCCGGTGCGTGGCCACAGTAACGTGCAAGGCGACCGGACCATGGGCATCAACGAACGGCCACCGGTGGCGTTCCTCGATGCGCTGGAGCGGCGCTTCCAGTTCAAGGTGCCACGCGACAATGGCCACAACGTGGTCGAAGCCATCCACGCGATGCTCGAAGGTCGCTCGAAAGTCTTTATCGGCTTGGGCGGCAACTTTGCCCAAGCCACGCCGGACAGCCCACGGACCTTCCAGGCCCTGAGCAACTGCGACCTCACCGTGCAGATCAGCACCAAGCTCAACCGCAGCCACCTGGCCCACGGTAAAGCCGCCTTGATCCTGCCGTGCCTGGGCCGTACCGACATCGACCTGCAGACCGAAGGGGCGCAAGCGGTGACCGTGGAAGATTCGTTCAGCATGGTCCACGCCTCCAATGGCCAGTTGAATCCGCTGTCCAGGCTGATGCGCTCCGAGCCGTCGATCGTCGCCGGCATCGCCGCAGCCACCCTGGGCAGCGCTCCCGTGGACTGGAACTGGCTGGTGGCCGACTACCGACGCATTCGCGAGTTGATCGCCGACACCATTCCGGGCTTCAAGGACTTCAACCAGAAGATCGAGCACCCGGGCGGTTTCTACCTGGGCAACAGCGCCGGCGAACGGCGCTGGAACACCCCGTCAGGCCGCGCCAACTTCCGCGCCAATGCCTTGCCGCTCGACCTGGTGCACGAACGCACCAGGGCCACCGGGCAGTTGCCAGACTTGATCATGCAGTCCATGCGCTCCCACGATCAGTACAACACCACCATCTACGGCCTTGATGACCGTTATCGTGGGGTCAAGGGCCAGCGCGATGTGCTGTTCGTCAACGAAGCCGACATCATCCGCCTGGGCTTCAAGCCAGGGCAGAAGGCTGACATCGTGTCGATCTGGGATGATGGCCGCGAGCGTCGGGTGAAGGGCTTCACCTTGTTGGCGTTCGATATACCCGCCGGACAAGCGGCGGCGTATTACCCGGAAGTGAACCCCTTGGTGCCGCTGGAAAGCACCGGGGATGGCAGTCACACCCCAACGTCCAAGTTTGTCGCGATCCGCCTGGAAGCGGCGAGTGCCAGTGGTTTGATCAAGGCCAGGTCGGCCTGAAGCCTGGCGTCGAATTGTCGGCCGCCTGCGCTTAACCAACGCCCACAAAAAAGGCCGCTTTGTTAGCAAAGCGGCCTGTCTCAAGTAACTAAAGACCTGCAAAATTCAATTAAGTTCCGCAGCAAAAACAACAACTTAGCAAAATGTGCGAAGGTCGTGTTACTCGTCGGATTTCGATTGTAACCATCCTGACACAGCCTCAGGATCGCGGCGTCATCCCTCTGAGGCTCCTCTATGAAGTTCTCCTCGATTCTCTTGTTGTCCCTTGGCCTGATCAGTGGCGTCGCGTCAGCTGGAGGCACCACCGAAGCCGGTGTGGGCGGCGCATTGGGCGGGGTTCTTGGCTCGGTCGTCGGTCAGTCACTGGGCGGCAGCACTGGCTCAACCATTGGTGCAGCACTGGGCGGTGCTGGTGGTAGTGCGGTGGGCGCCGACAAACGCAGCCGTGGCGAAGCCGCGATCGGCGGTGCGCTGGGCGCAGCCGGCGGCAACGTGGTCGGTCGCAGCGTCGGCGGTACCTCGGGCAGTCTGATCGGCGCAGCAGCCGGCGGCGGTGCCGGTGGTGCGCTGGGTAACTACATGGGTAATAAAAGCTATGACGACGACCGTGACGATCGTGATGATCGTCGCTACCGCGGTGGTCGCGATGACCGTCGCTACTACCGTCACGGCCACCCGGGTCGCGGCCATGCCTATGGGCATCGCAAGCACAAGCATTATCGCGACTGACCCCGTCGCATCACGCAAATCCCGCGTAAAAAATCGCAGCCCTCGGGCTGCGATTTTTCGTTTCAGGCCAGCAATCGCTCCAACGCCGCACGCAGCCCGGCAGGGATGGTCACCGGCTGGTTCGAAGCCCGATCGACAAATACGTGAACAAAGCGCCCGGCCGCACAGGCATCCTCCTCACCGGCCTTGAACACAGCCAGTTCGTACTGCACCGAACTGTTGCCCAGCTTGCCGACCCGCAGGCCGATGTCGATGCGCTCGGGGAACGCAATCGAGGCGAAGTAATCGCACGCCGAACTCACCACAAACCCGACCACTTCGCCGTCATGGATATCCAGGCCACCGACCTCGATCAGGTAGGTGTTCACCGCCGTGTCGAAGAAGCTGTAGTAGGTCACATTGTTCACATGGCCATACACATCGTTGTCGTGCCAGCGAGTGATGATCGGCTGGAAGTGCCGGTAGTCGGCGCGTTGGGGCATGCGGTCAGTCATGAGGTTTCTCGTGCAAAGGGGCTGGCAGTGTAGTGGCTGCAGCGGGGCTCAGTCAGCCTGGTACCGCGCCAGCTGTCCGCCACTCGCGGCCAACTGGCGGATGATCCCGGCAGGCTTCCACAAGGCGCCCCGCTCGGCCTCCAGGCGCAACAATCGCGCCTCGATCGCGGCCAGTCCTTGCTGGTCCGCCCATGCCATCGGCCCGCCCTTGTCCGCCGGAAACCCGTAGCCGTTCAGGTAAACCAGATCGATGTCCCGCGCGGATTCGGCAATGCCTTCCTGGAGAATCTTGGCCCCCTCGTTGACCAATGCCAGCAGGCAGCGCTCGAGGATCTCTTCAGTGCCGATCTCGCGGCGTTGATAACCGAGCTGCTCACTGACCCGCAAGACCTGCGCATCGACCTCAGGATCGTGCTCGGCCTGGCGGCTGCCCGGCTCGTAGTGGTAGTAGCCGTTGCCGCTCTTCTGGCCGAAACGTCCTTGCTCGCACAGGCGGTTATCCAACTGGATTTCATCCTCATCCTGGCCGACACCGGCCAACTCGCGGGCGCGCCAGCCGAGATCGATACCGACCACGTCGTACATGCGAAACGGCCCCATGGCAAAACCGAAGCCCTGCAGCGCGGCATCGACCTGGTAGGGGAATGCACCCTCGAGCAACATTTTGCGCGCCTCGAGCACATAGGTATTGAGCATCCGGTTGCCGATAAAGCCGAAGCAGTTACCCGCCACCACACTGACCTTGCCCATGCGTTCGCCCAGGACCTTGGCTGCCTGCAGTACCGCCGGGGCGGTGTGCGCACCACGCACGATTTCCAGCAGTTTCATGATGTGCGCCGGGCTGAAGAAGTGCAGGCCCAGCACCTGTTGTGGACGCTGGGTGACCGCGGCAATGGCGTCGATGTCCAGGGCCGAGGTATTACTGGCCAGGATTGCCTGGGGCTTGAGCAGCCCGTCGAGCTGGCGAAAGATCTGCTGCTTGAGCTCGAGGTTTTCGTAGACCGCCTCGATCACCAGGTCCACCTCGCTGATCGCCGCGTAGTCCGCAGCGGCCGTGACCCTGGCGATGCGCGCATCCGCCTCGGCCTGGTCGATACGGCCCTGACGCACGTTGTGCGCCCAGGTCTGGGCGATGGCCGTCAGCGCCTGGTCGAGCATCTGCGGATTGTTGTCGACCCACTGCACCGGCACCCCGGCATTGGCCAGGCACATGACGATGCCACGGCCCATGGTGCCTGCGCCGATCACGGCGGCACGCTGAATCTGGAATGGCGTCTGGCTCATTGTTTGCTCTCTTGTTGGCGATCCTTAGACAGCGATCACCATAGTCAGCCGGCCAGGCTTTTTGAAGTCAATTACGCTGATGGGCGACATTCAGCAGATGGATGTTCCTACAGGTAGATGGTGCTCGGCCCAACTGCGCACCTCGGCGTAAGGGTAAGCCTCCAACGCCGCAAAGCCGGGAATTGATCGGGCCTTGAGCTTGGTAAACAGCGGCATGCTGATGCCACACAAAAACCGCGTCAGCCGATCCGCGCTCGGCACCTGAGCGCTGAAGCCCTGGTGCCTGCGGATAAAGTCGCCGCACAGGGCCTCGAAGTTTTTATCCGCCAGTGCCGGCAATTCGGGGGGCGCCGGCAGACGGGCAACCTGACCATGGCACACCGAGCAATGCCCACATTGCCGAGGCGCATTGTTATCACCGAAATACTGCGCCAGACGAAAACCCAGGCAGTGATCAGTGGCGAACAGATCGAGCATGGCGTGGATCCGCGCAACTTCCGTGCGTTCGTGCCGGGTGAAATACGCATGCAGGTCCAGGCTCAACGCCTGCGCATCGAAGTCGCTCTGGAGCAGGCTGTAGACCTCGGTCGTCTGTTTGCTTTCCAGCTCGATCCAGCCTTGCTCCTGGAAGTAATCCAGGGCCTTGACCACCCGGTTGCGCTCAGCCTGGTATCGCAGGTACAGCGCGTCGAAATCGACCGTGACCCAAGTTCGCGCGCGGCTTGAGGTCTGGATGATGGCTTCGACAAAGTCCCGGCGCTCGCCGGTAAAACGTGCCAACAACGCTTCAGGTTCCAGTACAAACTTGAACCGGTACTCGGCGAAATAGGCGTACCGCGGGGCGATCAGGCGCTTGAGTTCCAGTTGAACCAGGAGGGTCTTGAGCGGCAACTGGCGAATGTTGCTGTGATCGGCCAGCGGCCCCAGCAAAAACTCCCATTGCCCCTCCGGCGCGCACGCTTGCAGCTCATCGAGCACACAGCGGATGCCATCGAGCTCCGGGGTGTCGCCATAGACGAAGTTTTCCAGCACGTTGAGGCTGTCACGATTGGCCAGTACCAGGCAGTCGGAGGGTTCACCGTCTCGTCCGGCGCGACCGATTTCCTGGCTGTAGTTTTCGATGGATTTGGGCAGGTCGAAATGCACCACATTGCGGATGTCGCTCTTGTCGATCCCCATGCCAAAGGCGATGGTGGCGACAATGCAATTGGACTGGCCGCCCATGAACCGGCGTTGAATCGCTTCGCGCTGATCATGGGGTAGACCGGCGTGATAGGCCTCGGCTGCAAGCCCTTGCTGGCTCAGGTGCTGGGCGATCTGTTCGGCGGTTTTCTGCAGGGTCACGTAGACAATGCTCGGCTGCCCGGCCCGTTCGCCCAGCCACTGCACCAGGCGCCGGCGCTTGTCCTGGCCACGTACCGGCTCCACCAGCAAATTGAGGTTGGGCCGATAGAAGCCGGTGGTGACCACATCATCCGGAGCAATGGCAAACCTGGCCTGCATGTCGACGATGACCTTGGGCGTCGCGGTGGCGGTCAGCAACAAGGCCTGGGGGATGTTGAACTGGCGCTGGTAGTCCGGCAGCTTCAGGTAGTCCGGGCGAAAGTTATGACCCCACTCGGAAATGCAGTGTGCCTCGTCCACCACCAGCAGCGAGATCGGCACCTGCTGCAGAAAATTGCGAAAACGCTCGTTCTTCAGGCGCTCCACGGAAATCATCAGGATCTTCAACTCGCCGCTGCGCGCCCGCGCCATCACCTCGTTGGCGTCATCACGGCTCTGGGCCGAATCGATACTGGCTGCGGCGATGCCGTGCCGTTGCAGGAATGCCAGTTGATCCTGCATCAGCGCCAGCAGCGGCGAGACCACCAGCGTCAGGTGGGGCAACAGCAAGGCCGGCAACTGGTAACACAAGGACTTGCCGGAGCCGGTGGGGAAAATCGCCGCTGCCGAGCGCCCCGCCAGCACTGCACTGATCGCCGCCGCCTGGCCGGGACGAAACTGTGGATAACCGAAGACCTGTTCGAGGGTGTTGTGCATGAGCGGTCACTCCATTGACGGCGGCAATGCCAAAAGCCTAGCGGGCGAGTGCAGCACGTCGAGAAAAGGTCGGGGATAAAAAGATACGGAATGATACAGGGAGAACGTCCCATGACCCGCGACTCTGCAACGCTCGCGAATCGTGCATTTCAATGCGAAACATCCTACTCAGTTTTGTCGAGCTGACGCCGTCTCGCCAAGCGTCAAACCTACCCAACACGTGGGAAATCCGCGTCTTGGCCATCCGCCCAAAAAAACCGCGAAACGCCTGTAGGCCAGCTTCCGATCGTCGTGTAATTCCCCTACAACAGCCGTCCATGCAGGCCATCTTGCTGCGCCTTGCCAGCACTCCCTATAGTTTGCAGCAAGGCGCAACCGCCCCTTACCGAGCGATTTCGTATATGCCTACCGGAACCTTGCCCATGAGCACCTTAACTCCGTTTTTCGAGCGCTATCGTCGGCTGAGCTCTGCCGCCGGCGATACCCCGGTACTGGTCATCGACACCCACGCCACTCCCCAGGCTCTGCTCGACGCGGCTCAACAACGCATCCGCGCCGCCAGCAACTTGCTGGAAACCTTTTACTGCCTGTGTTTCAACCAGGCGGACGTCAAGGATATTTCGCATATCGTCAACGCGTTATATCTATTGATTCAAGACGGCAGTGACTTGCTTGAAGTCATGCAACAGCGCATGCCAAAACAAACTTGAAGTTACCCACACACACTAAAATCCAGCAACACTAAGCACCTTCAATACTTAGCCATTCAAACCTAACCTGCCTATTCATTAAAAAAATCAAGGCAGCCCCCAATGACCACATTAACTATATATTTCTGCGGAACCGGCTCGACTAAGTTCGACGCTACGAATGATACGTACTGGAACGGCGAACTTGTTTCCACTCTGGCCAGCCACGAACTTAGTCGAGAGTTTGCCGAATGGGCAGTGATCGACGGACCCGGCAGCAGCAACTTGCAAGCCGACGAAATGTTCTACGAATCCGAAGAATACGGTATTGCCGGAAGCCTGTTCGGCAGTGGCTGGGTAGAAAACGTCAAGCACGCCCTGCAACTCATCAAGGGCAAGAGTTCCTGGCAACGCCTCGAACTAAGCGAAGAAGAATATAATCGCCTGAAAGCTGCCGGCATTCCCATTGAAGAGGTCAAAAAAGTCGGCTCATGGTTCTGGCGCAAGTACAATTACGGCAAACGTCCGGTCAGCCAGCAGGAGTTACAGGAACAAATAATCAAAATGTTCCGCAAGGACGGTATTATCCCGACCACTGTCAATCTTGTTGGCTGGAGTCGCGGTGCGGTAAGTTGTCACATGTTGGCCAACATGATGCTCGATGATCCTGAACTGAAACAGGTACCGGTGAATATCTTTGCCGTCGACCCTGTTCCTGGCCCCCTGAACTTTCAGCCTGAGCGGGTGACACTTGGCGCCAACGTCAAAGAGTATGTTGGCTTTTTTGCCCGCGACGAACGCTCCAAGGGGTTTTGCTGCGTTATCCCGCTGACTCACAACAGCACCAGGACCCATATCTACCCCATGGCCGGCCGCCACGGCACCTTGGCCGGCAACGCTTCCCTCAAGGGCACCCGTGGCCCGAAACAACTGCCGGAACCCGGCCTGATAGTTCGCCACTTCGCCGAGCGCTGCCTGACCCGCTGGGGCGTTAAGCTCGACAAGATGCTCCAGCTGTCGACTGCGGATCTGCAGAACCACCACAATGCCATCGAACAAGCCGACGCCGATTACGTACGCATGCGCAAAGAGTCCTATACCTACTTCAACGAGCAGGAACAGGGCGAGCGTTACGTCTCCCATGGCAGCAAAGGCACCGCCTTCTCTACGGTCCAGGGTCCGACCCTGCAGCCGAAGGCAGGGCTGAGTGCGAGCCTGGTGTTTGAGCAGTCCAGCTACCTGGATATTCGCTGATTGTGCAGCGCTTCAATCACAGGCACAAAAAAGCCGCCCCGAGGGGCGGCTTTTTTGCATCAGACCAACACTTACAGCTTAGGACCTGCAGCCTTGATGGCGTCGCTCACGTCGAACTTCTTGAAGTTCTCGATGAACAGGCCGGCCAGGGCCTTGGCAGCTTCGTCGTAGGCGGCTTTGTCAGCCCAAGTGTTGCGTGGGTTCAACAGGCCAGTCTCAACGCCCGGTACGGCCACTGGCACGTCGAGGTTGACGGTGTCCAGGTGCTCGGTCTCGGTACCGACCAGAGCGCCGCTCTGGATCGCTGCGATCACCGCACGGGTAGTCGGGATGTTGAAACGCTTGCCGACGCCGTAGCCACCGCCGGTCCAGCCGGTGTTGACCAGGTAGACCTTGGAGCCGAAGCCGCGGATGCGCTTGATCAGCAGCTCTGCGTATTCGCCAGCCGGACGCGGGAAGAACGGTGCGCCGAAGCAGGTGGAGAAGGTCGACTTGATGCCGCTGCCCGAACCCATTTCAGTCGAGCCCACCAGAGCGGTGTAGCCGGACAGGAAGTGGTAGGCCGCTTGTTCTTCGTTGAGGATCGACACTGGCGGCAGAACGCCGGTCAGGTCGCAGGTCAGGAAGATCACAGCGTTTGGCTCGCCACCCAGGTTCTGCTCGGAACGCTTGGCAACGTGCTCCAGCGGGTACGCGGCGCGGCTGTTCTGGGTCAGGCTGACATCGGCGTAGTCGGCGTGCTTGGCGTCGTCGATAACGACGTTTTCCAGGACTGCACCGTGCTTGATGGCTTTCCAGATAACCGGCTCGTTCTTCTCGGACAGGTCGATGCACTTGGCATAGCAACCGCCTTCGATGTTGAACACCACGCCTTCACCCCAGCCGTGTTCGTCGTCACCGATCAGGTAACGGCTTTCGTCGGCCGACAGGGTGGTTTTGCCGGTGCCCGACAGACCGAAGAACAGGGTCACGTCGCCTTCTTCGCCGATGTTGGCGGCGCAGTGCATTGGCAGCACGTCAGCGGCCGGCAGCAGGAAGTTCTGTACCGAGAACATGGCTTTCTTCATTTCACCGGCGTAACGCATGCCGGCGATCAGCACTTTCTTCTGTGCGAAGTTGAGGATCACGCAACCGTCGGAGTTGGTGCCGTCACGCTCTGGCACGCACTCGAAGTTGGCCACGTTGAGCACTTGCCATTCTTCACGGCCGGCCGGGTTGTACTGGGCCGGGTTGATGAACAGGCAACGACCGAACAGATTCTGCCAGGCAGTCTGGGTGGTCATTTTCACGGCCAGGTAGTGGTCTTGGGCAGCACCAACGTGAACGTGGGAAACGAAATGCTCTTGCGCGTTGTTGAAAGCCTCGACGCGAGCCCACAGGGCATCGAACTTGTCGGCCGGGAACTTGCGGTTGATCGGGCCCCAGGCAATGGCTGCCTGGGTGGACGGCTCTTCAACGATGAAACGGTCGACCGGCGAACGACCGGTGCGGTGACCGGTTTCTACGACCAGCGCGCCAGTATCGGCAAGCACGCCTTCACCGCGCTGCAGGGCTTCTTTGACCAGATCGTCAACACTCAGATCGGTGTATACGGCGTTATTGGCTTGCGTCATGAGGTTCCCCGTCGGCCAGTGGCCGAGTGCTCCGAACGTTTTGTAGTAGAAAGTCCCGCACTACTACCGCGAAAAAAGTGGGCCGGATTATGCCAGAAAAGCCTGAAAAGAGTAGGGTCCTCCCGTCAGTACGGCGTTAATCCGGAACAAAGCAGTGAATTTACCTGCGCTGAAACGTTTTAGTGACGAGTATCTGACGGCGTATCCACACCCGCACCGGCGAACAATTGGCCGATATCGGCCGAGTCGAACAGGTAGCGTTGGTTGCAGAACTGGCAATCGATCTCGATATTGCCGCCATGTTCGACGACCAACGCCTGGGCATCTTCCAGGCCGAGGCTGACCAGGGCGTTGCCGGAACGCTCGCGGGAACAGCTGCAACGAAAACGCAATTTCTGCACATCAAACAGGCGCACCTGCTCTTCGTGGTAGAGACGGTGCAGCACGGTTTCGTTGTCCAGACTGAGCAACTCATCGGCGGTCAGGGTGCTACCCAGCGCCGTGATGTGCTGCCAACTGGCGGCACGTTCTTCGTCGTCTTTCAGGCGGTCGGCGGGCAGTTGCTGCAGCAGCAGACCACGAGCCCGACGGCCATCGGCATGCAGCCAGAAGCGGGTACCGACCTGTTGGGACATGACGAAGTAATTAGTGAAGCATTCCGACAGGGTCGCACCATCAAGATCGACGATGCCCTGATACCGCTGGCCCTGGGTCGGGTCGACAGTCAGAGCCAGGACGCCATTGGGCATCATGTCCGCCAGGGTCGCATCAGGGGCGATCTGGTCGGCTTCGTAACGCGCCAGGCCACGGATTTCCCGCTCGCTCGAGCACTCGATCATCAAGAGCGGCACCGGGCCTTCGGAACGCGCCTGAAGGATCAGCAAACCATCGAACTTCAAGGTGCCGACCAACAGCGACGCAGCCGCCATCAGCTCGCCAAGCATCTGCGCCACCGGCTCCGGGTAGGGGTGTTTGGCGAGGACTTCGGCATAGCTGCGCTCCAGCGCAACCAGTTCGCCACGGGTATCGCTGTCATCAAAAATGAAGCGCTGGGTGTAGTCGGTATCCGGTAGATCAGTCATAGGTCTGGGTATCTGAAGTGATGACAAAATGTGTGCAAGGGCCGAAAATCAGCTTCTCGCACTATTTTGGTGCGTGATTTATCGCCATGGGAGGCATTTTATGAACAATCCGAGTCTGTTCCAAGCAAGGTGGGACCTCGGCCGATTGACGCTGTGTAATTTAGTCCCGCTGGCCCTGCTGGGTTTCTGGTTATGGCCCGCGGGACAGATGCTGTGTGTGATTTTCGACGAGTGGCTTTTTCATTTACTCAATGACCCCCTGGCGACCAATCCAACCTGGCTGCACATCTGGGCGGTTGCCAGCCTGAGACCCTTTGACGCGGTGGTCGGGGTGATCCTGCTGGCGCTGCTGATTCGCGGCAACTGGGTGTTCAAGGCCGGCGATGTGCGCCGCGCTTTTTTTGGCTTCTTCGCCATTCTGTTGCTGATGCTGGTGATCCGTACCCTGTTCTCCAAAGTCGCCGCGCACCTTGGCTGGCAACACCAGAGCCCGTCGATGGTGATCGCCGGCGCGGTGCAGATGAGCGACTACTTCCCGGGCCTGGAAAAGACCTGGGAACTCAAGGACCGTTCCAGCCAGAGCTTTCCCGGGGACCATGCCTCGGTGCTGATTATCTGGGCACTGTTCATGAGCCTGTTCAGCCGTACCCTGGGGCAATGGCTGACGGTCTGGAGCCTGGCCCTGCTGTTCATGCTGCCGCGCCTGGTAGCTGGCGCCCACTGGGGCCAGGACGATTACATCGGCGGTATGCTGCTGGCGGTCTGGGCATTGGGCTGGGGTTACTACACGCCGTTCGCTGCCAGGGCGTCGGAGTTCTTTATGCGGCTGACCGCGCCACTTTTCAAGTTACTGGGCCAGTTGCCGGTGGTTTCGCGGATGAGCGTCGTGCGAAATGTACCTGCCAACTGATTGAATCATCGCCGCAAGGATCGCCACCTGCAGGTGGCAATCCTTGGTCCGCTATTCGTGGCTGCTGCCGTGAAACTTGAACAGGTCACGGCGCTGTTTCTTGCTCGGCTTGCCGTCGGTAGTGACACTCAGGGCGCCGGCCTTGCGCAGTGCCGCGGCATTCTCGCGCTTGACGATACTGGCGTCGGTCTCCGCGTACAGCGCCTGGGCCTCTGGGGCGCCGCGCCGAACAATCGATAGCGCCTGGACCACCACCGTGCGTTCTTCAAATCCGATGCGGATCTGTAACTCGTCACCGACGCGCGGCTCCTTGCCTGGCTTGCAGCGCTCACCTCGACAATGCACCTTGCCACTCTCGATGGCGGCCTTGGCCAGCGCGCGGGTTTTGTAAAAGCGCGCCGCCCACAACCACTTATCGAGACGGACTTTGTCGTCCTCTTCGCTTTTTTGTGCCATGGGTTTTCCTCATTCTGAAATATTTCTGAACTGTACTACCGTTTCTGTCATGCCATGAATTTCACCGCCGCAGCATACAATGCCCCACCTCCTCAGGCCGCATCCGAGGAGCGGCAATCCGGGCTGTAGATATCTGTCGCCTTTTAACCACTATTCTGCGTGAATACCGCCCATTCGACCGCGTTGCGGTGCGAGCGGGTATCTCACCGGTTGAGCACATTTGAAGACATTTGACCATTTGACCGTTGTCGGTCTGCGCGAGTGGGTGGCGCTCCCTGATCTGGGAGTTGCGGGCCTGCGTGCGAAAATCGACACCGGTGCCAGCACCTCCAGCCTGCACGCCACCGAGATCGAGCCGTTCGAGCGCGATGGCGAGAAGTGGGTGCGGTTTACCGCGCACCTGGGCACGGTGGTGCAGTTGCGCCACCGTCGCTGTGAAGCGCCGCTGGTGACACGAAAAACCATCAAGAGCTCCAATGGTCACGCGCAGGTGCGCTACGTGATCAGCACCACCCTGGCACTCGGTGATCGGGTCTGGCGAGTCGAGTTCACCCTCGCCTGCCGCAAGTCCATGCGTTATCGCTTGCTCCTCGGTTCCAAGGCCCTGATCGACGGCCAGTTGGTGGTCAATCCCGGCATCAAGTACGTTCAAGACAAGCCGGTGTTCCCGGTGTCCACTCTCTCCTCCACAGGTGTTGCATGAAGATCGCTGTGCTGTCGCGGAACCCGCGTCTGTATTCCACTCGTCGT
Organism: Pseudomonas sp. S04; assembly: GCF_009834545.1. Taxonomy (NCBI): domain Bacteria; kingdom Pseudomonadati; phylum Pseudomonadota; class Gammaproteobacteria; order Pseudomonadales; family Pseudomonadaceae; genus Pseudomonas; species Pseudomonas sp. S04. The sequence goes on along the minus strand of NZ_CP019427.1, from coordinate 264,877 downwards.
TTGGTTGAAGCCGGGACCGAACGCGGCCATGAGATGGTGGTGATCGATACCCTGCGCGCCTATATGAACATTGCCAGCCATAAGCCGCAGATCCACTACCGCGGCAAACCCCTGGAAGGGTTCGACGCCGTGATCCCGCGGATCGGCGCGTCGGTGACCTTTTATGGTTGCGCGGTGTTGCGCCAGTTCGAAATGATGGGCGTGTTCCCGCTCAACGAGTCGGTGGCGATTGCCCGCTCGCGGGACAAACTGCGCTCGTTGCAGTTGCTGTCACGCCGTGGCATCGGCCTGCCGGTCACCGGTTTTGCCCACTCGCCGGACGACATCCCTGACTTGATCGACATGGTCAATGGCGCGCCCCTGGTGATCAAAGTGCTGGAAGGGACGCAGGGCATCGGCGTGGTGCTATGCGAAACAGCGACCGCCGCCGAGTCGGTGATCGAGGCGTTCATGGGCCTCAAGCAGAACATCATGGTCCAGGAATACATCAAGGAAGCCGGTGGCGCGGACATCCGCTGCTTCGTGGTCGGCGACAAGGTGATTGCGGCGATGAAGCGTCAGGCCAAGCCAGGCGAGTTCCGCTCCAACCTGCATCGTGGCGGCAGCGCCAGCCTGATCAAGATCACCCCGGAAGAACGCATGACGGCACTGCGCGCGGCCAAGGTCATGGGCCTGGCGGTGGCCGGCGTCGACATCCTGCGCTCCAACCACGGACCGCTGGTGATGGAAGTGAACTCCTCACCGGGCCTGGAAGGGATCGAAACCACCACCAGCAAGGACGTGGCGGGGATGATCATCCAGCATCTGGAGAAGAACGGTGGACCGAACATGACCCGGACCAAAGGCAAGGGCTAAACCAAAAGATCGCAGCCCCTGCAGGAGCTGCGATCTTTTCAGGCTGCAATCTTTTCAGCTGTCAAACCGCATCCCGAGGCAACATCAACCCCAACGGCAACCGCACCCGCGCCTCCAGGCCACCACCGGAGCGGTTGCGCAGTTCGACATTGCCGCCATGCATCGACGCGATGCGCTTGACGATGGCCAACCCCAACCCGGTGCCCTTGCCGCCCCGGGCACGGTCGCCGCGGGTGAACGGGTTGAAGATCGCCTCCAGCTCCGCCGGATCGATGCCGGCCCCGCGATCCATGACACTCAGCACCACGTACGGCGCGCTGACATCCCCCGAGACGTAAGCCGCCACCTCGACATCGCTGCCAGCGTGATGCAAGGCGTTGCCGATCAGGTTGTTCAGCAGGCGCTTCATCGATACCCGACGCAGCGGAAACGGTTGGATCGGCTCCAGGCGCAGGCGCACGCGTTCTTCGTTCTGGTTGTAGGGCGCCGCCACTTCACGCACCAGGTCGCTCAGGTCGACCTCCTCCACCGACTCGTCGCGACCATCACGAATGAATGCCAGGAACTGGTCGAGAATCGCGTCCATGTCCTCGATGTCGCGCACCATGTCGTCCGTCAGGTCGTTGTGGCCGCCCATCAGCTCCAGCGATAGGCGCAAGCGGGTCAGGGGCGTACGCAGGTCATGGGACACCCCCGCCAGCATCAACTCACGCTCACGCCCTGCCTGCTCGACATCCTCGGCCATCTGGTTGAAGGCCCGATACACTTCGGCCATCTCGCTGGGCGTGTCGCTGATCGGCAGCCGCACGCTGCGGCCCTGCCCCAGTTGCCGCGCGGCATCCACCAGGCGCTTGAGGGGCTGGTTGAGCTGGCTGACGAAGATCCACGCCGAGGCGGTGGATAACAGTCCGATGGCGAGGAACCAACCCAGCACGCTCCAGATTTTCTGGCCCCGCAGCGGATGCGGGTACAGCGGCACTTTCAGCCAGCCATCGCCCAGGCTCGGCGCCCGCACCCAGAGCGCTGGCGGTGCGTGCATGCGCAGGCGCACTTCGGTGTCACCACCCAGTTCGGCCTGCATCTGCCGTTGGTAGATTTCACTGTAGGGCCAATGCTGCTCACCGTCGGGCACGCCAGCGCCGACCACACGGATCAATCCGACGGAGTCGGCAATTTCAGCTCGGTTGGTTTCGTCGGCGGCCCAGTACGCGCGCAGTGTCAGGGCGACACCGTGGCTGTACTGACGATCCACCAGCACGTCCTCGTTCATCAGTAGATAAACCAGGGTCAGCGCCTTGGAAAAAAGCACGACGATCAGCACCAGCCAGAGGGTGCGGGAGAAGAAACTCTGAGGGAACCACACAGGGGTTTTCATAGGACACAGCTACACACTTTGCAGGAGCGAGAGAGACTCGCAGAGTTGCGGATCACGAATCAACCGGATAACGCACTATCCGGTCGATTCGCTCCTACAAATGACTGATCACTTGGTCGCAGTGCCGTCCGGAACGAACACGTAGCCCACACCCCAGACAGTCTGGATGTAACGTGGCTTGGAAGGGTCGGGTTCGATCATCCGGCGCAAGCGGGAGATCTGTACATCGATGGAACGCTCCAGGGCATCCCATTCGCGGCCACGGGCCAGATTCATCAGTTTGTCGCGGGTCAGCGGCTGGCGCGCGTTCATCACCAGCGCCTTGAGGACCGCGAACTCACCCGTGGTGAGCATGTGTACTTCATCGCCGCGCTTGAGTTCGCGGGTGGCCAATGACAGCTCGTAGTCACCGAAGCTCACGCTTTCGTCTTCGCTGCCCGGCGCGCCCGGCACCGGTGTCGACTGACGGCGCAGGACCGCCTTGACGCGCGCCATCAGCTCGTCCGGATTGAACGGCTTGGCCAGGTAATCATCGGCTCCCAGCTCCAGGCCCTTGATGCGGCTCAGCTCGTCGCCCTTGGCGGTGAGCATGATGATCGGGATCTGGTTGTTCGCGCCACGCAGGCGGCGGCAGGCGGTCAGGCCGTCTTCACCGGGCAGCATCAGGTCGAGGACGACCAGGTTGAACACTTCACGGGCCAGCAGACGATCCATCTGTTCGGTGTTCGGTACGGCGCGGGCACGGTAGCCCTTGCTGACGAAAAAACGTTCCAGCAGGCTGCTGAGCCCCGGATCGTCGTCAACGATTAGAATTTTTTCGCCTTCAGCAGTTTGTGCAGTGCTGCTCATTGGATGCTCCTTTGATCTCGGCGCGCATTATGGCGTAGCTGCCGTTATACGCACCGTGTGCATTGTTAGCAGATTTTTCCTCTACCGCCAGCGATACAGGCATTGTGCCTACAGGTTGCTTTAGCCCCCGAAGCGCGGAACGCTGGTTATAATGCGCGGCCTTTTGTGTCAGGCAACGTCAGATCGTTACCGTCTGTGGCGGCTTTTTATTTTTCCGCGCCGGGCAGTAATTTTTCGATTTCACGGGTCAATGGGATGCCTTTTGATCCAGGTAGCGGCGCAGGCCAGGCCGCTCAACCAGACTCGCCGGGCCTAGTCACTGCGCCCGCGAGCCTGCTTTCACAATTTGTCAGGTGGTTTTATGGACAGCATCAACAGCCGCATCGCCGAGGAACTCGGTGTCCGCCCACAACAGGTCGAAGCGGCCGTCGCGCTACTCGATGAAGGCTCCACAGTGCCCTTCATCGCCCGCTACCGGAAAGAAGTGACCGGCAGCCTCGATGACATCCAGTTGCGACACCTGGAAGAGCGCCTGCGCTACCTGCGAGAACTCGACGAACGGCGCATCAGCATCCTGGCCAGCATCCAGGAGCAAGGCAAGCTGACCCCGGCACTCGAGCGTGACATCAAGCTCGCCGACACCAAGACCCGCCTCGAAGACCTGTACCTGCCGTACAAGCAGAAGCGCCGCACCAAGGGCCAGATCGCCCTGGAAGCCGGCCTCGGCGAACTGGCCGACGGCCTGTTCAACGACCCGACCCTCGCGCCAGACGCCGAAGCCGCGCGCTTCGTCGATGCCGAGAAAGGCGTGGCCGACGTCAAGGCGGCCCTCGAAGGCGCCAAGTACATCCTCATGGAGCGCTTCGCCGAAGACGCCAACCTGCTCGACAAGTTGCGCAGCTACCTCAAGCAGGAAGCCACTCTCAGTGCCCGCGTGATCGCCGGCAAGGAAGAGGAAGGCGCCAAGTTCCGCGATTACTTCGAACACGATGAACCGCTCAAAAGCATGCCGTCGCACCGCGCGCTGGCAATTTTCCGTGGCCGCAACGAAGGCATCCTCAGCTCCGCGCTGAAAGTCGGCGACGAGCTGCCGGGCACCATGCACCCGTGCGAAGGCATGATCGGCCAGCAATTCGGCATCGCCAACCAGAACCGCCCGGCCGACAAATGGCTGGGCGAAGTGGTGCGCTGGACCTGGAAGGTCAAGCTCTACACCCACCTGGAAACCGATCTGCTGGGCGAGCTGCGTGACGGCGCCGAAACCGAAGCCATCAACGTCTTTGCCCACAACCTGCACGACCTGCTGCTAGCCGCCCCGGCCGGCCCGCGCGCCACCCTGGGCCTGGACCCGGGCCTGCGCACCGGCTGCAAGGTCGCGGTGGTCGACTCCACCGGCAAGATGCTCGACCACGCCACGGTCTACCCGCACGTGCCGCATAACAAGTGGGACCAGACCATCGCGGTGCTGGCGGCCTTGTGCGCCAAGCACTCGGTTGACCTGATCGCCATCGGCAACGGCACCGCCAGCCGGGAAACCGACAAGCTGGCCGCCGACCTGATCAAAAAATACCCAGCGATGAAAATGACCAAGGTCATGGTCTCCGAAGCCGGTGCTTCGGTGTACTCGGCCTCGGAGCTGGCCTCCAAGGAATTCCCGGATCTGGACGTATCGATCCGTGGCGCGGTGTCGATTGCCCGGCGCCTGCAGGACCCGCTGGCGGAACTGGTGAAGATCGATCCGAAGTCGATCGGCGTCGGCCAGTACCAGCACGACGTGTCGCAGTTGAAACTTGCGCGCGGCCTGGACGCGGTAGTCGAAGACTGCGTGAACGCCGTCGGGGTCGACGTCAACACCGCCTCCGTGGCGCTGCTGGCGCGCATCTCCGGCCTCAACGCGACCCTGGCGCAGAACATCGTCAGCCACCGCGACGAACACGGCGCATTCAAGACCCGCGCCGCACTGAAGAAGGTCGCCCGCCTGGGAGAAAAAACCTTCGAACAGGCCGCCGGTTTCCTGCGTGTAATGAACGGCGACAACCCGCTGGACTCCTCGGCGGTGCACCCGGAAGCCTATCCGCTGGTACAGCGCATTGCCGCTGAGACCGACCGTGATATCCGCTCGCTGATTGGCGACGCAAGCTTCCTCAAGCGCCTGGACCCGAAGAAATACACCGACGAAACCTTCGGCCTGCCAACCGTCACCGACATCCTGCAAGAGCTGGAAAAACCTGGCCGCGACCCGCGTCCCGAGTTCAAGACCGCCGAGTTCCAGGAAGGCGTCGAAGACCTCAAGGACCTGCAACTGGGGATGATCCTCGAAGGCGTGGTAACCAACGTGACCAACTTCGGCGCATTTGTGGATATCGGCGTGCATCAAGACGGTTTGGTGCATATCTCCGCGCTTTCCGAGAAGTTCATCAAGGACCCACGGGAAGCGGTGAAAGCCGGTGACGTGGTCAAGGTCAAAGTCATGGAAGTCGACATTCCGCGTAAACGCGTGGGCCTGTCGATGCGCATGAGCGACACCCCCGGCGAGAAGATCGACGGTGCCCGTGGTGCACGTCCAGGCTCGGCTCCACGCCAGTCTTCGAACAACGCACCGCGCAAGGAAACCCCGGCGGCCGCGCCAAGCAACAACGCCATGGCGTCGCTGTTTGCCAACGCCAAGCAATTGAAGAAACGCTGATGGAGGTCCCTGCCGGGTTGTCCGAAAGCGCCTTCTTCAAGCTCTTGGGTTGCCGTTTGCACAGCCTGGAAACCGGGGTCGCGCAAGTCGCCCTGGGCCTTGCGCCAGAGCTGCGCAATCGCGGTGGCAAGCTGCACGGTGGGGCCCTGTTCAGCCTGGTGGACATTGCCATGGGGCTGGCCTGTTCCAGCGTGCATGGCTTTGACCAGCAGAGCGCGACCATCGAGTGCAAGATCAACTACATCCGCGCCGTCTCGGACGGCGAGGTACTGTGCACGGCCCGGGTGCTGCACCCGGGCCGGCGCACGCTGGTGGTCGAGGCCGACGTGATGCAAGGCGACAAACTGGTCGCAAAAGCACAAGGCACATTCGCTGTCCTATAGATGCCGCTCATCGATTTGGGTTAATTTCAGCGCAATGAATCCTGTAGGAGCGAGCTTGCTCGCGATGGCGGTGTGTCAGACGACGTTAATGTTGACTGAGACGCCCTCATCGCGAGCAAGCTCGCTCCCACAGGGATTGTGCAGTTGCCGACCGACCGGCATGAGGCCTGTGCGGCGAAAAAACCAGGCGAAAACGCCAGTTTCCACTTCACCCTTGTAGACCGTCTTGCCCACCCCCATATTGGGGCGACTGACGCGTGAAGGAATCCAACTTGAGCGAACTTCTCAACCGCCGCCTGGCTCTGCTCGGTGAGCGCGCTAACCTCTCTCTGCTCGAACAGTGCCTTCACGGCATCGAACGTGAATGCCTGCGCGTGACCAGCGAAGGTCGCCTGGCGCAAACGCCGCACCCGGAAGAATTGGGTTCCGCGCTGACCAACGAACAAATCACCACCGACTATTCCGAGTCGCTGCTGGAGTTCATCACGCCCGCCCTGCCGGACCCGGCAGATACCCTGGCGAGCCTGGACAGCATTCATCGCTTTGCCTACAGCAAACTCGGCAACGAGTACCTGTGGAGTCCATCGATGCCGTGCCCGTTGCCGGCCGAGGAAGACATCCCGATCGCCTACTACGGCACCTCCAACATCGGTCAGCTCAAATACGTCTACCGCAAGGGCCTGGCCCTGCGCTACGGCAAGACCATGCAGTGCATTGCCGGGATTCACTACAACTTTTCGCTGCCGGAGAAGCTCTGGCCGCTGCTCAAGGAATCCGAAGGGTTTGTCGGTACCGATCGCGACTATCAGTCCTCGGCCTACATCGCCCTGATCCGCAACTTCCGGCGCTACAGCTGGTTGCTGATGTACCTGTTCGGGGCCTCGCCGGCACTCGACGCCGGTTTCCTGCGCGGTCGTTCGCACCAGTTGGAACAACTGGACGCCGACACCCTGTACCTGCCTTACGCCACCAGCCTGCGCATGAGCGACCTGGGTTACCAGAGCAACGCCCAGGCCGGCCTGACGCCGTGCTACAACGACCTGGACAGCTACACCGACAGCCTGCGCAAAGCGGTGGCCACACCCTATGCGCCCTACGTGGAAGTCGGCACCCACAAGGACGGGGAATGGGTCCAGCTCAACACCAACATCCTGCAGATCGAGAACGAGTACTACTCCAACATCCGCCCCAAACGTGTGACCTACACCGGCGAGCGGCCGATCCAGGCCCTGGTGGCCCGGGGCATCCAGTACGTTGAAGTGCGCCTCCTGGACATCAACCCGTTCCTGCCGACCGGCATCGACCTGCCCGAAGCACGTTTCCTGGACGCCTTCCTGCTGTACTGCGCGCTGAACGACAGCCCGCTGCTGACCAGCAACACCTGTAGCAACGCCACCTCGAACTTCCTCAGCGTGGTCAAGGACGGGCGCCGTCCGGGCCTGCAACTGCAGCGCGATGGACAGCCGGTGGACATGAAGGAATGGGCCTTCGAACTGCTGGAAAAAATCGCCCCGGTGGCTGCATTGCTGGACCAGAGCCATGGCGCTGACACCCACAGCAAAGCCCTCGATGCACAGCTGGCGAAGATCAAGGACCCGTCCCTGACCCCGTCCGCCCAGGTGCTGGCGGCGATGAACGAGCACAAGGAAAGCTTCGCCCAGTTCTCCCTGCGCCAGAGCCAGGCCCACGCCGAGTTCTTCCGTAGCCAACCGCTTCCCGCCGCAGAACAGGCCCGGTTCGAAGCTGCGGCCCGCGCTTCCCTGGAGCAACAAACCGAGCTGGAACAGAACGAGGTCGGTGACTTTGATGTGTTTGTCGGCTCGTATCAGGCGAGTATTCTGGCGATCAGTAACTAACCGTCGAAGGTCCTGCGCACGTTATCGTCGCAACTGCGCCCGGAGCAAGCTCGCTCCCACAGTGGATTCTCGGTGTGAGCACAATCGTGCAATCACCATTAAACCCATGTGGGAGCGAGCCTGCTCGCGATGACCGCGTAGCGGTCGTTCCTCAAGCTTTCTTCACACAAGCTAATTCGAAAAAGTTATTTATTTTCGAATTCTTAGATCATTTAGTCTCATCACTCGCCGAAATCCCGGCCGCCTGATGAGGACTCGATGATGAAACTGCACTTCCCCCTACGCCTCCTGGCGGCCGCGTCCCTGGCTGCCGCGAGCTTTTTCGCCCAGGCGGCCGACGTCACTGTCGCCTACCAGACCACCGTTGACCCGGCCAAAGTGGCTCAGGCCGACGGCGCCTACGAAAAAGCTACCAACGCCAAGATCGACTGGCGCAAATTCGACAACGGTGCCGACATCATCGCCGCCATCGCCTCCGGCGACGTGCAGATCGGCTACCTGGGTTCCAGCCCGCTGACCGCGGCAATTACCCGCAAAGTGCCAGTCCAGACGTTCCTTATCGCCACCCAGATCGGCGCCGCCGAAGCCTTGGTCGCCCGCGACGGTTCCGGGATCAAGACCCCACAAGACCTGGTCGGCAAGAAGATCGCCGTGCCCTTTGTCTCCACCGGTCACTACAGCCTGCTGGCCGCGCTCAAGCACTGGAACATCGACCCCTCGAAAGTCACCGTGCTCAACCTCGCCCCGCCGGCGATTATCGCGGCGTGGAAACGCGGTGACATCGACGCCACCTACGTCTGGGACCCGGCCCTGGGCGTTGCCAAGGAAAACGGCAAGGTGCTGATCACCTCCGGCGAACTGGCCAAGTTCGGCGCTCCGACTTTCGATGCCTGGATCGTGCGCAAGGACTTCGCCGAGAAGCACCCGGAAATCGTCACCGCCTTCGCCAAAGTCACCCTCGATGCCTACGCCGACTATCGCAAAGACCCGCAAGCCTGGCTCGCCAACCAGGGCAACGTCGACAAGCTGGTGAAGCTGTCTGGTGCCAAGGCCAGCGACATTCCGCTGCTGCTGCAAGGCAACGTCTACCCGCTGGCGGCTGATCAGGTGCTCACCCTGGGTGCACCGACCACCAAGGCCATTACCGACACCGCCACGTTCCTCAAGGAACAAGGCAAGGTCGAGGCCGTGCTGCCGGACTACGCGCCCTACGTCAGCGCCAAATACATCACCAACTGATCGGAGCACATCGCGATGGCCTTGCTACAGCTGGAGCGCATCAGCGCACAGTACCCAGGCAGCCCGGAACCGGTACTGGCGGATATTTCCTTGACCCTGGGGCCCCAGCAACTGCTGGTCGCCCTCGGCCCGTCCGGCAGTGGCAAGACCTCGCTTTTGAACCTGATCGCCGGGTTTGTCGAGCCCAGCGCCGGGCGCATCACCCTCGACGGCGTCCCTGTCAAAGGCCCAGGTGCCGAACGCGGCGTGGTGTTCCAGGACGATGCATTGCTGCCTTGGCAGGATGTGCTGGCCAACGTTGGTTTCGGCCTCGAACTGGCCGGTGTACCCCGCGCCCAGCGTGAAATCCGGGCGCGGGAAATGCTCGCCCTGGTCGACCTCGCAGGCTTTGACAGCCGGCGCATCTGGCAGCTCTCGGGCGGTCAGAAACAGCGCGTCGGCCTGGCTCGCGCCCTTGCCGCCGACCCACGGGTGTTGCTGATGGACGAACCCTTCGGCGCCCTCGACGCCTTCACCCGCGAACAGATGCAGGAGCTGTTGCTGCAAGTCTGGCGCCGCACCGCCAAACCGGTATTCCTGATTACCCATGACATCGAAGAGGCGGTGTTCCTCGCCACCGACCTGATTCTGCTCGCGCCCAACCCCGGGCAAATCGTCGAACGCCTGACATTGGATTTCGGGCAGCGATATGCCGCCGGCGAATCGGCACGGGCGATCAAATCCGACCCGCGCTTCATTGAAACCCGCGAACACGTGCTCGCCCGTGTGTTCTCGCAACGCAGCGCCGCCCAGCGGCAGGAGCGCGCATGAGCACTTATGAGATCCCGGCCGCATCGGCCAAGACCTCCAGCCCGACCAGTCCCCTGCCACTGCGGCGCAGCCTCGGCACCCGCTGGATCAGCGTCCTGACCCTGGTCAGCCTGATCACGCTGTGGTGGGCCGTGACCGCCACCGGTTTGATCGAACCACTGTTCCTGCCGCCACCCTCGGCGGTGCTGCAAAAGGGTTGGCTGCTGGCGACCAGCGGCTACATGGACTCGACCTTGTGGCAACACCTGGGCGCCAGCCTTGGACGTATTGGTCTGGGTCTGGGGTTTGCCGTGCTGAGTGCCGTACCGGTGGGCATTGCCATCGGTCACAACCGCATCGCCCGGGGCGTGCTCGACCCGCTGATCGAGTTCTACCGGCCGATTCCACCATTGGCCTATCTGCCCCTGATCGTGATCTGGTGCGGCATCGGCGAGCTGTCCAAGGTCCTGCTGATCTACCTCGCGATCTTTGCGCCGATTGCCATCGCCACCGCCACCGGCGTACGTACCGTCGACCCGGCCAAACTGCGCGCCGCGCAGTCGCTGGGGGCAACCCGGGCACAACTGATTCGCCACGTGATTTTGCCCAGCGCCTTGCCGGACATTCTCACCGGTGTGCGCATCGGCCTGGGCGTGGGCTGGTCGACCCTGGTCGCCGCCGAACTGATTGCCGCCACCAGCGGCCTGGGTTTCATGGTGCAGTCGGCCGCGCAGTTCCTGGTCACCGACGTCGTGGTCCTGGGCATCCTGGTGATCGCGCTGATTGCCTTTGCCATGGAGATGGGCCTGCGTGCCCTGCAACGCAAACTGGTGCCGTGGCACGGCCAGACCCATTGAATTGACTATGCCGACACTTCGGCACCCGGATTGAAGAGAGCCCCATGAGCAGCCTGACCATCACCCCCTTGAGCCATGCCCTCGGCGCGCAGATCAGTGGCGTCGATATTGCCCAGCCCCTGAACGTCGAGCAGCGCGACGCCATCGAGCAAGCCCTGCTCAAGCATCAGGTGCTGTTCTTTCGCAATCAACCGATCACCCCGCAGCAACAGGCGCGTTTTGCCGCCAACTTCGGTGACCTGCACATTCACCCGATCTACCCCAACGTGCCGGAACAACCTGAAGTGCTGATCCTCGACACGGCCCAAACCGATGTGCGCGACAACGCCGTCTGGCACACCGACGTGACCTTCCTGCCGACTCCGGCCCTGGGCGCAGTACTCAGTGCCAAGCTGTTGCCAGAATTTGGTGGCGATACCCTGTGGGCCAGCGGCATCGCGGCCTATGAAGCCCTGTCCGAGCCTCTCAAGGTCCTGTTGCAGGGCCTGAGCGCCACCCACGATTTCGTCAAATCGTTCCCGCTGGAGCGCTTTGGCAACACTGCGCAAGCGCTCGAACAATGGGAAGCCACGCGCAAGAAAAACCCACCACTGTCGCACCCGGTGATCCGCACGCACCCGGTCAGCGGGCGCAAGTCGCTGTTCGTCAATGAAGGCTTCACGACCCGGATCAATGAGCTCTCGGACAGCGAAAGCGAAGCCATCCTCAAGCTGCTGTTCGCCCACGCCACCCGCCCGGAATTCACCATCCGCTGGCGCTGGCAGACCGACGACGTGGCCTTCTGGGACAACCGCGTGACCCAGCACTTTGCAGTGGACGACTACCGCCCGGCCCGGCGCGTGATGCATCGGGCCACGGTGCTGGGGGATGTGCCGTTTTAACTGAATTGTTGCCGAGGAGATGCGCTGGTCTAAACCGCATTTGGACGAAGCACGCCTATGCTCGATAGGACGCACAGGAGCGTCCGACCATGCACAGCACCATCATTATCGCCTTCGGCCTGGCCCTGCTGGCGCTGATGTTGTTCATCGGCCAGCAGCTAGGCTTCAGCCCACAGACCCTGACCTACAGTTTTGTCGTGCTGTGGCTGGCGCTGTCGACAATCAACGGCGCCATCGGCGTGATGGTTGGCGGGCAGTCAGTGATCCATGAGTTGATGGTGGGGTTCATGGTGTTTGCCGTGCCGGTGGCTGCCCTGGTGTTGTTCATGACGATGAGCAACACCTGAGCAGCCCGGCCCCGATCAACGCACCAGGTGCAGGAACTGCATGTGGCGCTCGTACTGATCGAGGATGTCGTTGATGATCTGCTCCTTGGTGTAGCCCATCAGGTCGTAGTCCTGACTGCCCTCGCTCAAGTGCACTTCGGCGCGGTAGTAACGGCGGTTGCGCAGCTCCTTGGGGCCCATGCCGCCACGGGCGAACGACGGCGTGAAGTAGCCGCGCATCTGCACCTGGTAGATGAACGGGTGCTGGTCGCCGTGACCGATTTCCAGGCTGACGCTGTCGTTGGCCGGGTCCGGCTGTGCAACCACGTTCACCCCCTTCTCGACGAACACCGCCGTCACTTCCTCGATCGCCGGACGCACCGTGGTCTCGAGGAAGCGATACACCTCATCGCGGGACGGGAAGTGCACGGCCTGGCTCAAGCGCTGGCGCCAGCCGCCCTTGCCACGGCGCGAGGTCGAGACCGGGGCCAAGGAGTGCATCTGCGCGATCTTCTTCTGCGACTCGAGATAGAAGGCCTTGTGCAGCCCCCACATCATCAACAGCAAAATCATCGAGAACGGCAGCGAGGTCAGGACCACCGCCGACTTCAACGAGTCGATGCTGCCGGCGAACAACAGCGCACTGGTCACCAACGCGGTCATCGCCCCCCAGAACACCCGCAGCCATTTCGGCCCGTCTTCATCGGCATTGCCGCCCTTGGCCGACAGCGTCGAGAGCACCACGGTGCCGGAGTCGGCCGAGGTGACAAAGAACACGAAGCTGATGAACACCGTCACGGCGATCACCGTCTTGCTCCACGGGTAGGTTTCCAGCAGCAGGTACAGGGTCATCGACGGGTTGTCGATGGCCGACATACCGAGCGCGCTCATGCCGTGGTTGAGTACTTGGTCGATGGCGCTGTTGCCGAAAATCGACATCCACGCCAGGGTGAAGCCCAGCGGAATCAGCAACACCCCGAAGACAAACTCACGGATGGTCCGGCCACGGGAAATCCGCGCAATGAACAGCCCGACAAAGGGCGACCATGCAATCCACCAGGCCCAATAGAACACCGTCCAGCCGCCCAGCCAGTCGCTGGGCTTGTCGTAGGCGTAGAGGTCAAAACTCTTCATCGGCAAGGCGCCGAGATAGTCGCCAAGGTTCTGGATCAAGGTATTGAGCAGGTGCTGGGTGGGGCCGGCGAACAGCACGAACAGCAGCAGCGCGCAGGCCAGCAGCATGTTGATGTCGGACATCACCCGCACGCCCTTATCCACACCCGCGACGGCGACGATAATCGCCGCGCCCATCATCAAGGTGATCAGCCCGACCTGGACCCACTGGGTGTGCGCGACGCCGAACAGGTAATCGAGGCCGGAGTTGAGGTGCAGCACGCCAAAGCCCATGTCCGCGCCCAGGCCAAATACCGTGGCGATAATGCCAAAACCATCCACCGCGTAGCCGATCGGGCCGTTGATGCGCTTGCCGATCAGCGGGTACAGCGCCGAACGCAGGGCCAGCGGCAGGTTGTGCCGGTAGGCGAAGTACGCCAGGGCCATGCCGACAAAGGCGAACACCCCCCAGCCGTGCAGGCCCCAGTGCAAAAACAGGATCTGCATCGCCTGGCGCGCCGCATCGGCCGTGCCGGCTTCGCCCTGGGGCGGTAGCGACAGATGCGTCAGGGGTTCGGAAACGCAGAAGAAGAACAGCGTGATACTGATGCCGGCGGCGAACAGCATGCCGGCCCAGGACAGGTAACTGAATTCGGGCTCGTCGTGGTCGGCACCGAGCTTGATCTTGCCGTAGCCAGACAAGGCGGTGACCACCACGAAGACCAGATACAGGGTCATTGCCAGCATGTAGTACCAGCCGACCGTGTTGGCCGCCCAGTTTTGTGCCGCCAGGAGCCAGGCACCGGACTGCTGCGGGAAGGCGATGACCACCAGGCCGAACAGCAGGATGAAACTCGCCGCGAAATAAAACACCGGCGGATTCATGCGGATTTGACCGCTGGGAGGGGTAGCGGATGCACTCATGGACAGTGCACCTTCTGTGGGTAAAGCGTGGCTGTAAATTTCGGACTCAGCAAAGGCAAGCCTCCTGTTGTGAGCGGGCAGCGAACCACCGGTTTAACTTGAATGAACGTTCAAGTTAAACATGGATAGGGCACTAAGGACTAATTCCAAGGCTCGGCGGTACTCTCGTACGCTAGCTCAAGGAAGGGTATGACGTGAGGTTGAACGGAATCGTTCAACGGATATTTAGCAAATGGCCAGCCACCATTTACCAGGTCTCACAAGCCCTGTGGGAGCGGGCTTGCCCGCGATGGCCATAGGTATCTACACAACTTTGTAGCGGCCTGTGGGCTGGACGGGGTGTTGGATTAGGTCGAGTACATATCCATTTCTGCGGTAACGGCCTCCTATGGTTCCGCTTTTACAGCGGCTCACTTTTGGAGGAGCCCAAAAGTAAGCAAAAGGCTCTTGCCCCACCACTCGGCACCTCGCTTAGGCTCGGTGTGCCCTCACGCAGGCTTGAATCCGTGGGCCGCCGCCACGCGCCATCCATGGCGCGGGGCGGCTAACCCGGCGTCCTGCCGGGTTACCCACGGCTTCAAGCCTGCGTTCGGCCAGCGTGGTTAACGGGGCGCCCAGGATCAAAAGCCAGAGCCAAAGCAAAAGCCAGAGCCAGAGCCAGAGCCAGAGCCAGAGCCAGAGCCAGAGCCAGAGCCAGAGCCAGAGCCAGATCAAAAGATTGCTGACTTCGTCAGCGTCTTGGGAAGTAGAAGCTACACCGCGCATGCCCTAGCGATCAGGTCGGCTTTTAGGCCGCCTCGCTTTGTTTTTGATCCTGGGCGCCCCGTTAACCACGCTGGCCGTACTTCGATATTGATTTGGGGGGTAAACCGGCAGGACGCCGGTTTAGCCGCACTGGGCCAGGGAGGGCCCATTGCGGCGGCCCCCCAAATCAATGTCGGAGTACGGGCATGCCGAGCCTAAGCGAGGCACCGAGTGGTGGGGTAAGAGCGTTTTGCTTACTTTTGCCTGGGCCGGCATTCCGGCTGTTCAAAAGTGAGCCGCCGTCAGGCGGAACCATAGGAGGCCGTTACCGCAAAAATGGATATGTACTCGGTCTAATCCAACACCCTGGTCGGCCCCGAGGTCACTACGCAAGCAGGTTCTCTCTCCACAGGTGCAACGTCGCACCACAGTTGTGTAGATACCTATGCCGCGATGGCGGTGGGTCAGGGGTAAGGGCGCAACCCCAAGCCGCCATCACCGCAGCAACGGATCCACCCCCCAAACCCAGGATCAAAAGACTCCGCAGGGTTACTTCTGCGTCCCATCATCATGCTGCAGATTGGCCTGGGTCAGGTTGCTCCCTGGCGGTACGCTGCGGGTCAGCCAGACGTTGCCGCCGATGCTCGAGCCCTTGCCGATGGTGATCCGTCCGAGGATGGTCGCACCAGCGTAGATCACCACATCGTCCTCGACGATCGGGTGACGCGCATGCCCCTTCTGCAACTGACCGTCCTCGTCCGCCGGGAAGCGCTTGGCGCCCAGGGTCACGGCCTGATAGATGCGCACGCGCTCGCCGATGATCGCGGTCTCGCCGATCACCACGCCCGTGCCATGGTCGATGAAGAAGCTGCGGCCGATCTGCGCACCCGGGTGGATGTCGATGCCGGTGGCCGAGTGGGCAATTTCCGAGCTGATCCGCGCCAGCAACGGCAGGCCGGCTCGGTACAGGTGGTGCGCCAGGCGATGGTGAATCACCGCCAGGATCCCCGGGTAGCAGAGCAATACCTCATCGACGCTGCGGGCTGCCGGATCGCCGTGATAGGCGGCGAGCACGTCGGAGTCCAACAGGCCGCGCAACTCGGGCAAGGCCAGGGCGAAATCCTGGATCAGGCTGATGGCCCGTGCCTCGACCTCGGTATCGACCTGGGCGGTTTGCCTGGCGACATAGCGCAACTCCAGTCGCGCTTGGCCCAGCAGGGCATTCAAGGCCACGTCCAGAGTGTGCCCGACGTAGAAGTCCTCGCTCTCCTCACGCAGGTCCACCGGCCCCAGGCGCATCGGGAACAAGGCGCCACAGAGGGCTTCGAGAATCTCCGCCATCGCTGCGCGCGATGGCAGCTCGCGACCACCCTGCTCACCGCTGCTGCGACCATTTTGCGCACGCCACTGGTCACGGGCTACGCGCAGTTGGCTGACGATGGTCTGTAATTGCCAATGGCTGGAACGCTCACTCACGGTCAAAACTCCTCGCACGCAGCGGCCCCATACCAGGCCGCCTGAATGGCAGTCACTTTACGGTATGGTCACAAACCGCAATTAAGAACGAATTGTGCGAGCCTTAGCACTTTTAGGAATATGCGATTGACGGTTGCCCGGGTAAAACGGCCTGCCTATAGTCCAGACACCTCCTACTACCCGTGCGGACCCATGATCAAACAACAGCTTGCTCGCTTTCACCGACTGGATCTTCTCGTCAACGCCACCCCCTTGGAAAAGCTCGAGCGGCTGTCGACCTGGCTGGGGCGCGAGGTCTACGTCAAGCGTGACGACCTGACGCCGCTGGCCATGGGTGGCAACAAGCTGCGCAAACTCGAATACCTGGCCGCCGACGCACTGGCCCAGGGCGCCGACACCCTGATCACCGCCGGGGCCATCCAGTCCAACCATGTGCGCCAGACTGCGGCAATTGCCGCAAAGCTCGGTCTGGGCTGCGTCGCCCTGCTGGAAAACCCGATCGGCACGGATGACAGCAACTACCTGGGCAACGGCAACCGCCTGCTGCTGGACCTGTTCGATGCCAAGGTCGAGCTAGTGGACAACCTCGACAACGCCGACCAACAGTTGCAAGCCCTGGCGGAGCGCCTGCGCAGCAGCGGCAAGCAGCCGTACCTGGTGCCAATTGGCGGCTCCAATGCCTTGGGCGCGCTGGGGTATGTGCGGGCAGGGCTGGAACTGGCCGAACAGATCAAGGACACCGGCCTGCAATTTGCGGCCGTGGTCCTGGCCTCGGGCAGTGCCGGCACCCATAGCGGCCTGGCGCTGGCATTGAGTGAAGTGCTACCGGAACTACCGGTGATCGGGGTCACCGTCTCGCGCACCGATGAAGACCAGCGCCCCAAGGTCCAGGGCCTGGCCGAACGCACCGCCGAACTGCTGGGGATCCAACTGCCGGCGAGTTTCAAGGTACAACTGTGGGACGAGTACTTCGCCCCCCGCTACGGCGAGCCGAGCGCCGGTACCCTGGCTGCGGTCAAGCTGCTGGCGAGCCAGGAAGGCCTGTTGCTCGACCCGGTCTACACCGGCAAGGCCATGGCCGGACTGCTCGATGGCATTGGCCGGCAGCGTTTCGACAATGGTCCTATCCTGTTCCTGCACACTGGCGGCGCCCCGGCACTGTTTGCCTACGCTGCATCGTTCGCCTGAAGCCAATCCACGTCATGTAGGAGCGAGCTTGCTCGCGATAGCGCCCTAAAGCATTCCACGACATCCACCAAATAACCCCAAAAGGAATAACAAACTCACTTTTTATTATTTTCAAGTCTAAAAATCCCGCCCTATAGTCTCGCCGCAGGCGCAATTGCCGCGAGACGCATACGCTGCTTCTAGGGCAGGATGTGGAATTCCCGATTTTGCCTGCTTCATAAAAAACGTCTTCATAAAAAACACAGGGGCTTGTCATGAATTTTTCCGCATTTCGTCGAAATCTGCTGGTGGGCTCGCTGGGCCTGGTACTTGGTGCCGGTCTGTTGGGGCAAGCGGTAGCCGGTGAGCAACTGCAAAAGATCAAGGACGCGGGCGTGATCAACGTCGGCCTGGAAGGCACCTACCCACCGTTCAGTTTTGTCGATGCCGACGGCAAGCTGGCAGGTTTCGAAGTCGAATTTTCCGAAGCCCTGGCCAAGGAGCTGGGGGTCAAGGTCAAACTGCAACCGACCAAGTGGGATGGCATCCTCGCCGCCCTGGAGTCCAAGCGCCTGGATGCGGTCGTCAACCAGGTAACCATCTCTGAAGAGCGCAAGAAGAAGTACGACTTCTCCGAGCCCTACACCGTCTCCGGGATTCAGGCGCTGGTACTGACCAAGAACAAGGACAGCATCAAGTCCGCCGCCGACCTGGCTGGCAAGAAAGTCGGGGTGGGCCTGGGCACCAACTACGAGCAGTGGGTGAAGGCCAATGTGCCGACCGCTGACATCCGCACCTACGAAGATGACCCAACCAAGTTCCAGGATCTGCGTGTCGGGCGCATCGACGCCATTCTGATCGACCGCCTCGCCGCGCTGGAATACGCCAAGAAAGCCAAGGACACCACCGCTGCCGGTGAAGCGTTCTCTCGTCAGGAAGCCGGTATCGCCCTGCGCAAAGGCGAGCCTGAGCTGCTGGCCGCAGTGAACAAGGCGATCGACAAGCTGCGTGCCGACGGTACGCTGAAGAAGCTTTCGGAAAAATACTTCAACGCTGACGTCACTCAGTAATGGGCGAGGCTTTCCAACTCGCGCTGGACTCCGCGCCCTTTCTGCTCAAGGGCGCGTACTACACCGTCATCCTCAGCCTTGGCGGGATGTTTTTCGGCCTGCTGCTGGGCTTCGGCCTGGCCTTGATGCGCCTGTCGCGCTTCAAGCTGGTGAGCTGGATCGCGCGCATTTATGTGTCGTTCTTTCGCGGCACGCCGTTGCTGGTGCAGCTGTTCGTGATCTATTACGGTTTGCCGCAATTGGGCGTCGAGCTTGATCCGCTGCCGGCGGCCTTGATCGGCTTCTCGCTGAACATGGCCGCCTATGCCTGCGAAATCCTGCGCGCCGCCATCAGTTCGATCGAACGGGGCCAATGGGAAGCCGCGGCCAGTATCGGCATGACCCGTGCGCAGACCCTGCGCCGGGCCATCCTGCCGCAAGCCGCGCGCACCGCATTGCCGCCCCTGGGCAACAGCTTCATCTCGCTGGTCAAGGACACCGCGCTGGCCGCGACCATCCAGGTGCCGGAGCTGTTCCGCCAGGCGCAGTTGATTACCGCCCGCACCTTCGAAATTTTCACCATGTATCTTGCCGCCGCGCTGATCTACTGGGTTCTGGCCACGGTGCTGTCGCACCTGCAGAACAAGTTGGAAGAGCGGGTCAATCGGCACGACCAGGAGTCCTGACCCAATGATTGTCGTGGAAAAACTGACAAAGCAGTTCAAGGGTCAAGTTGTGCTCAATGGCATCGACCTGGAGGTCAAGGAAGGCGAGGTGGTCGCCATCATCGGCCCCAGCGGCTCGGGCAAGACTACCTTCCTGCGCTGCCTGAACTTTCTCGAAGAGCCGAGCAGTGGCCGGATCAAGGTCGGCGACATCGAGATCGATGGTAGCCGCCCGCTGAACCAGCAGCAGGGCCTGGTGCGCCAATTGCGCCAGCACGTGGGCTTCGTGTTCCAGAACTTCAACCTGTTCCCGCACCGCACGGCGCTGGAAAACGTCACCGAAGGGCCACTGGTGGTCAAGAAGATTCCCAGGGAGGAGGCCCTGGCACTGGGCCGCAAACTCCTGGCCAAGGTCGGCCTGGCGGGCAAGGAAGATGCCTACCCGCGCCGGCTCTCCGGCGGCCAGCAACAGCGCGTGGCGATCGCCAGGGCGCTGGCCATGGAGCCGGAAGTGATCCTCTTCGACGAACCAACCTCCGCGCTGGATCCGGAACTGGTCGGTGAAGTGCTGGCGACCATTCGTGGCCTGGCGGAAGAAAAACGCACCATGGTCATCGTCACCCACGAAATGGGCTTTGCACGCGACGTGGCCAACCGCGTGGTGTTTTTTGACAAGGGCGTGATCGTTGAACAAGGCGAAGCCAAGGCCTTGTTTGCCAACCCCAAGGAAGAGCGTACCCGACAGTTTCTCAGCAAGTTTCTTAACGCCTGAAGTTTCGCGCAACCCGCAACTTCCCATTTGCAACAGTCACTTTCCACGGAAGGAAGTGGCGCCTGTTAAAAACAATAACTCCCCCCTGGTATTTATCCCTACGCGCACACGGAATAAATAGATACGTCCTCCCCTTTCCTCCGGCGGCGTACCTTGGCCCAGGCTCTGCGTCTCGCCGCCCCGAAAATAGCCTGCTTTATAGTTCTATAGCTTTGATCATCCGAGAAAAACCCCAATCACCTGTACGCTGGAAACGCCTCCAAGGTAGGACATTTCTGATTGACCAAGGATCACCAACTTCCCAACTTTCATCTATTGACACCCTATCAGGCGCGCTCTTATCTAGACGCCAATTAACTGCACACCGGCATTAACCAATCGGCTATCACTTGAACTCGACACCCTGAATCAATGTGAACTAACGCAACTTCGAAACGGACTTCGCTGCGGTATTTCAAGGAGAACACGCATGACCTGTCTGCGGAACAAAGTAGAACTGACGGCTCCACGCCTGGCGCAATCGTCGGGATCCGCCATTAACGGTGTCTCAGCGGCTCATCTGCTGATCGAGATTGCCCCCTACGCCAGCATGGAAGAAGGCGACCTGATCGAGCTGTTCTGGGACACTAGCTACGTCGCCTCCAAGGTCCTGGAAGCCGCGGATATCGGCCAGCCCATCCACCTACGGGTGCCCGAGAGCTTTATCCGCAACGGCAGGTCCGGTATCCACTATCGGGTCATGCAAGTCGGCCATGACCCGGCGCGCTCAGCGACCAAGCGAGTGCAGGTCAAGCTCGACTGCCCCGGTGGGCAACCACACAGCCAGTGCGCCGATGAAAACCAGGGGCTGGCGCCCTTGGGCATTCCAGAGATGATCCGCAAGCATGGGGTCAACCCGAACCAGATGAAACGCGGCGTGCCGCTGACCATCGAGCCTTACCTGAACATGGCCACCGCCGATGCAATCACCCTGCGCTGGGGCGATGTGCGCCTGGACCTGCCCAAGGTCAAGCCCGGCGAGGTCGGCAAACCGATCAACCTGTGGGTGCCGTCGGCAGTGATTCTCGAGGCCGGAGAGGACAGTCGCCTGGAAGTGACCTACTGCATTCTCGATCGGGTGGGCAACAACTCACGCTGGGCGCCTGCGCGCCTGTTGCGAATCGGCTGCTGCCCACCCGGCGCCAGGCTGCCAGCCGACCCTGAGGCAACAGCGCACGGACCTTCTATGTATATTCCTAAAAGTTAGTTTATTAATTTTTTATACGCGATTAGGGTATATGCACCGGACCACCGGACATTCTTGATTCTGATTTCGCCGCACGACGCGGCTTATCCATGAGATGTGAGGTAGGTATGGTCCGGAACACAATCACCCCAGTGCAGATCGCCAGGGCATTGCGTGCAGCCAAGGAGTGGCAGTGATGTCCAGTCTGGCCGAAGCAAACATCCAGAGCGATCTGGACATCGCCCCGCCGCTGCTGCCCGCACAGGTGCTCGGCAATGACGCACAAGCCCTCGAAGCTGCCCACGAACTCGCGGCTGTCGCCCGCCAGCAAGCCGCGCGCCGCGATCAGCAACGCAAATTGCCCTGGGCGGAAATCGAGCAGTTCACCCGCAGCGGCCTGGGCAGTATCGCCATTGGCAAAGCCTTTGGTGGCCCACAGGTTTCCTACGTCACCCTGGCTGAAGTCTTCGCGATCATTTCCGCGGCAGACCCGGCACTGGGGCAAATTCCGCAGAACCAGTTCGGCATCCTCAACCTGCTGCAACATGTGGCCAGCGAGCCGCAGAAACAGCAGTTGTTCCAGAGCGTGCTCAACGGTTCGCGCATCGGCAATGCCGGCCCGGAACGGGGCAACAAGAACACCCTGGAACTCAAGGCCCGTATCACCGCCCAAGGCGATGGTTGGGTGCTCAATGGCCAGAAGTTCTACTCCACCGGTGCCCTCTTCGCACACTGGATCGCGGTCAAGGCGCTCAACGACGACGGCAAGCAGGTGATGGCGTTTATCCGTCGTGGCACCCCGGGACTGCGGGTGGTGGACGACTGGTCGGGGTTTGGCCAGCGCACCACCGCCAGCGGCACCGTATTGCTCAACAACGTGCGGGTCGACGCCGACCTGGTGGTGGAAAACTGGCGGCTCAACGAGCGCCCGAATATCCAGGGTGCCGTCTCCCAACTGATCCAGGCCGCCATCGACGCCGGCATTGCTCGCGGCGCCCTCGACGACGCCATTGAATTTGTACGCACCCGCGCCCGGCCGTGGATCGATGCCAAGGTCGACCGCGCCAGTGATGACCTGTACGTGATTGCCGACATCGGCAAACTGAAGATCGAACTGCACGCCGCCGAAGCGCTGCTGCGCAAGGCCGGCAAGGTGCTGGATCAGGTCAGCGCGGCACCGGTCACTGCCGCTTCCGCCGCCCGCGCCTCGATTGCCGTCGCCGAGGCCAAGGTGCTGACCACCGAGATCTCGTTGCTCGCCAGCGAAAAGCTCTTCGAGCTGGCCGGCAGCCGCGCCACCCTCGCCGAATTCAACCTCGATCGTCACTGGCGCAATGCGCGCGTGCACACCCTGCACGACCCGGTGCGCTGGAAGTACCACGCCGTGGGCGACTACCGCCTCAACGGCACCTTGCCGAACCGGCATTCCTGGATCTGACCGACCAGACATCTGGAGATTTACATGACGTTTTCCCATTCCGTCGCGGTCATTACCAGCGATGAACAAGCCCTTATTGTCGCCAGCGACCTGGCCGAAGACTTGCGCCGCGACAGCGCTCTGCGCGACCGTGAACGTCGTCTGCCTTATCCGGAGCTGGAAGTGTTTTCGCGCTCGGGCCTGTGGGGCATCAGCGTCCCGCGCGAATATGGCGGCGCCGGGGTGTCCAACGTCACCCTGGCCAAGGTCATCGCCCTGATCGCCCAGGCTGATGGTTCCCTGGGGCAGATTCCGCAGAACCATTTTTATGCCCTCGAAGTCCTGCGGGTGAACGGCAGCGAGGCGCAGAAAACACGCCTGTACGCCGAAGTGCTCGCCGGCCAGCGTTTCGGCAATGCCCTGGCGGAACTGGGGACCAAGACCGCCCATGACCGGGTCACCCGCCTGACCCAGGATGGCCAGGGCTACCGCATCAACGGCCGCAAGTTCTACGCCACCGGCGCCTTCTACGCCCAGCGCATTCCCACCTCAGTGGTTGATGACCATGGCGTCCAGCAACTGGCCTTCGTGCCCCGCGATAGCCAAGGCCTGACGGTGATCGACGACTGGAGCGGCTTCGGCCAACGCACCACAGGCAGCGGCTCGGTGGTGTTCGAGGACGTCTATGTGTCTGCCGACGACCTGGTGCCGTTTCAAAGCGCCTTCGAGCGTCCGACCCCGGTCGGCCCGCTGGCGCAGATTCTCCACGCCGCCATCGACACCGGTATCGCCCGCGCCGCCTACGAAGACGCGCTGCACTTCGTGCGGACCAAGACCCGCCCGTGGATCGACTCCGGCAACGACCAGGCCACCCAAGACCCGCTTACACTGAAAAGCTTCGGTCACCTGAGCATCCGCCTGCACGCCACCGAAGCGCTGTTGGAGCGTGCCGGTGAATTCCTCGACCAGGCTCAGCGCAACACCAACGCAGACACCGTGGCGGCCGCCTCGATTGCCGTGGCCGAAGCCCGCGCCATCAGCAGCGAAATCTCCCTGGCCGCCGGCAGCACCCTGTTTGAGCTCGCCGGTAGCCAGGCGACGCTGGCCGAGCATGGCCTGGACCGGCACTGGCGCAACGCCCGCGTGCATACCTTGCATGATCCGGTGCGCTGGAAATACCACGCGGTGGGCAACTACTACCTCAATGATGAAAACCCGCCGCTGCGAGGGACCATCTGATGAGCAGCCCCGTGCACGCGAAGAAAAAAATCCTCCTCAATGCCTTCAACATGAACTGCATCGGGCACATCAATCACGGCCTGTGGACCCATCCACGAGACAACTCGACCCAGTACAAGAACGTCGAGTACTGGACTGAGCTGGCGCAGCTGCTGGAGCGCGGGCTATTCGACGGTTTGTTCATCGCCGACATCGTCGGTGTCTATGACGTGTACCAGGGCTCGGTGGACGTACCGCTCAAGGAGTCGATCCAGTTGCCGGTCAACGACCCGCTGCTGCTGGTTTCGGCCATGGCCGCGGTGACCCGTAACCTCGGCTTCGGCCTCACCGCCAACCTCACCTATGAACCGCCGTACCTGTTCGCCCGGCGCATGTCGACCCTCGACCACCTGAGCCGTGGGCGGGTGGGCTGGAACATTGTCACCGGCTACCTCGACAGCGCCGCCAAGGCCATGGGCCTGAGCGAGCAGGTCGAACATGACCGGCGTTACGACCAGGCCGACGAGTACCTGCAGGTGCTGTACAAGCTCTGGGAGGGCAGTTGGGAGGCGGACGCGGTACTCAACGACCCCCAGCAGCGCATCTACGCCCAGCCGGGTAAAGTGCACAAGGTCGAGCACCACGGCGAGTTCTATCAGGTCGAGGGTTATCACCTGTGCGAACCCTCGCCGCAACGCACCCCGGTGCTGTTCCAGGCCGGCAGTTCGAGTCGCGGCCTGCAATTCGCCGGGCAACACGCCGAGTGCGTGTTCATCAGTGGCCAGGACAAAACCTCGACCAAGGCCCAGGTCGACAAGGTGCGCGCCAGCGCCGTCAGCGCCGGACGCAACCCAGACGACATCAAGGTATTCATGGGCTTGAACGTGATTGTCGGAGCCAGCGAAGAGGCCGCCTGGGCCAAGCACGCCGAGTACCTGAGCTACGCCAGCGCCGAAGCCGGAGTGGCGCATTTTTCCGCCTCCACTGGCATCGATTTCTCCCAGTACGGATTGGACGAGCCTATCCAGTACGTGAAAAGCAACGCCATCCAATCCGCCACCCAGCACCTGAAAAACAACGACTGGACCCGGCGCAAACTGCTCGATCAGCACGCCCTGGGCGGTCGCTACATCACCCTCGTCGGTTCACCCGAACAGGTGGCGGACGAGCTGGAGTCATGGATCGCCGAAACCGGCCTGGACGGCTTCAACCTGACCCGCATCGTCACCCCGGAAAGCTATGTGGATTTCATCGAGCTGGTGATTCCCGAGTTGCAGCGCCGTGGTTCGTACAAGACCGCGTATGACCAGGGCACCTTGCGCGAGAAGCTGTTTCAAGGGGCCGCGCAATTACCCGAACAGCACACCGGTTCGACGTTTCGCCGCTGACCGGTCCCACGAACCATTGTGGGAGCGAGCCTGCTCGCGAAGAGCCTCCCAAACAACCCAACTCTATGACTGGAAACCCATCATGAAAAACACCTTGTTCACCCACCCAGTCAAAGCACTGGCACTGGCCCTCGGCCTTTTCAGCTCCGTGACCTTCGCCGCCGACGCGCCGCTGAAGGTCGGCACCACCGCCGCCTTCGCCATTCCCCTGGAGGCCGCGGTCGAGGAGGCCGGCAAGCAAGGCCTGAAAGTCGAGCTGGTGGAGTTCAGCGACTGGATCGCACCCAACGTCAGCCTGGCCTCGGGCGACATCGACGTGAACTACTTCCAGCACATCCCCTTCCTGGAAAACGCCAAGGCCGCCGCCGGCTTCGACCTGGTGCCGTTCGCCCCGGGGATCATCAACAACGTCGGCCTGTATTCGAAGAAATACAAAAGTTTCGCCGAGCTGCCCGAAGGCGCCAGCGTGGCCATCGCCAACGACCCGATCAACAGCGGTCGTGGCCTGCAACTGCTGGCCAAGGCCGGCTTGATCACGCTCAAGGATGGGGTGGGCTACAAGGCCACCGAAGACGACATCGTCGCCAACCCGAAGCAGATCAAAATCCTCCAGGTCGAAGCCGTGCAACTGGTGCGCGCCTATGACGACGCCGACCTGGTGCAGGGGTACCCAGCCTACATTCGCCTGGCCAAGACATTCGACGCCGGCTCCGCGCTGCTGTTCGACGGTCTCGACCACAAGGAATACGTGATCCAGTTCGTGATCCAGCCCAACAGCAAAACCGACCCTCGCTTGATCAAGTTCGTCGACATCTACCAGCATTCACCCGCCGTTCGCGCTGCCCTGGATAAAGCCCACGGCAAGCTCTACCAAGCCGGCTGGGAAAGCTGAGCATGAGCGCCGCGAGCCAACTGCGACTGGAAATTCCAGAGCCCCACAACGCGGTCCAGACTGAACTGCACCCCGACCTCAATCACGCCCACGTCCGTTTCATCGGCCTGGGCAAGACCTACAACGGCCAGCAAGGCCCGGTCGCCGCGCTGCACGGCATCGACCTGGCGATCCAGCGCGGTGAGGTGTTCGGCATCATCGGCCGCAGCGGTGCCGGCAAGTCGTCGCTGATCCGCACCATCAATCGCCTCGAACAACCAACCTCGGGCCGGGTGCTGATCGATCAGGTGGACATCGGCGAGTTCGACGAAGACCGCCTGGTGCACCTGCGTCGGCGCATCGGCATGATCTTCCAGCACTTCAACCTGATGTCGGCCAAGACCGTGTGGCAGAACGTCGAATTACCACTCAAGGTCGCCGGCGTGGCGAAACCGGCGCGCGAGCAAAAGGTCCGCGAGCTGCTCGAACTGGTGGGCCTGCAGGACAAGCACAAGGCCTACCCGGCACAGCTCTCGGGCGGGCAGAAACAGCGCGTCGGCATTGCCCGCGCGCTGGTGCACGATCCGGCGATCCTGCTGTGCGACGAAGCCACTTCGGCGCTGGACCCGGAAACCACCCAATCGATCCTCGGCCTGCTGCGCGAAATCAACCGACGCCTGGGCCTGACCATCATTCTGATCACCCACGAGATGGCAGTGATCCGCGATATCTGTGACCGGGTAGTGGTGCTCGAACACGGCAAGATCGTCGAGCAAGGCCCGGTCTGGCAAGTGTTCGGCAACCCGCAACACGAGGTCAGCAAAACCCTGCTGGCGCCGCTGCAACACAGCCTGCCGGAGGACCTGCAAGGCCGCCTGCAAACCCAACCCGCCTCAGCCCAGGCCGCCGTGGTATTGCGCTTGCAGTTCACCGGCAGCAGTCAGGACGAACCGGACCTGGCTGCACTGTTCAGCGCCCTGGGTGGCCGGGTGCGCTTGCTGCAAGGCGGAGTCGAGCGAATCCAGGGGCATGCCTTGGGGCAATTGCTGCTGGCAGTGTCGGGGTCGTCCTTGCACACCGAACAATTGCGGCAACGCGCCGCTGCATGGGCGCAACAGGTAGAGGTGCTGGGTTATGTGGTTTGAGCGTTTGCTGCAAGGCTTTATCGATACCTTCCTGATGGTCGGCGTGTCATCGCTGATCGCCTTGCTGGCGGGTATTCCGTTGGCGGTGATCCTGGTCACCAGCGCTAAGGGCGGGATCTACCAAGCCCCGGCGCTGAACCGTGCGCTGGGGGCCTTTGTGAACCTGTTCAGGTCGATCCCGTTCCTGATCCTGATGGTCGCGCTGATCCCATTTACCCGGTTGATCGTCGGCACCACCTACGGCGTCTGGGCCGCCGTCGTGCCACTGACCATTGCCGCCACACCATTTTTCGCGCGGATTGCCGAGGTCAGCCTGCGCGAGGTCGATCACGGCCTGATCGAAGCGGCCCAGGCCATGGGCTGCCGCCGCTGGCACATCATCTGGCACGTGTTGCTGCCTGAAGCGCTGCCGGGGATTGTGGGAGGGTTCACCATCACTCTGGTCACCATGATCAACTCCTCGGCCATGGCCGGGGCCATTGGTGCCGGTGGCCTGGGCGATATCGCCTACCGTTACGGCTACCAACGCTTTGACAGCCAGATCATGCTCACGGTGATCGTGCTGCTGGTGATTCTGGTGGCGGTGATTCAATTGGGCGGGGATCGGTTGGCGCGCGGCTTGAACAAGCGTTGAACCCTCGGCCGCAAAGGGTATATTC
The DNA here is from genome assembly GCF_009834545.1 of Pseudomonas sp. S04. Lineage (NCBI taxonomy): Bacteria > Pseudomonadati > Pseudomonadota > Gammaproteobacteria > Pseudomonadales > Pseudomonadaceae > Pseudomonas > Pseudomonas sp. S04. The sequence goes on along the minus strand of NZ_CP019427.1, from coordinate 236,948 downwards.
GGCTCACTCCCCTTGCCTGCGCAGCCGATCATGAAACACACCCCCGACGACCTCCAACAGATCACCGCCACCACCCTGGATCACTACAATTCGGTGGCCGAAGGCTTTCGCGAAGGCACTCGCGAGCATGACGTCAGCCAGAACATCGCGGCCCTGCTGCGGCACATCCAGGGTGAGGCGCCGCTGCAGATTCTCGACTTCGGCTGCGGCCCGGGGCGGGACTTGCAGACGTTCACCCGCCTGGGACATACGGCCGTCGGCCTCGACGGCTCTGAGCAGTTTGCCCGGATGGCCCGCGAGGACAGCGGCTGTGAGGTCTGGCAGCAGGACTTTCTCAAGCTCGACCTGCCGGCCGATCGGTTTGACGGGATTTTCGCCAATGCCGTGCTGTTTCATGTGCCACGCCAGGAGTTGCCGCGGGTGCTACGGCAACTGCACGGGACCTTGAAACCGGGTGGTGTGCTGTTCAGTTCCAATCCCCGTGGCGACAACCAAGAGGGCTGGAATGGCCCGCGATACGGGGCGTATCACGACCTTCAAGCGTGGCAGCAATTGCTCACCGAGGCGGGTTTTGTCGAGCTCGAACACTACTACCGCCCGGCCGGGCTGCCGCGCGAGCAGCAGCCTTGGCTGGCGAGTGTCTGGCGTAAATCGGCGTAGGCCGTTAGACCGCCATCGCGGGCAAGCCCGCTCCCACACAAGCCTGCTGGGTGTATGCAATATCTGCGAACCCCAAAACCACTGTGGGGGCGGAACATTCAGCATCGATGGCGCCTGACACACCGCCATCGCAGGCCTGCAGGGTGTATGCAAGATCTGCGAACCCCAAAACCACTGTGGGAGCGGGCTTGCCCGCGATCGGGGCGGAACATTCAGCATCAAATGGCGCCTGACACACCGCCATCGCAGGCCTGCAGGGTGTATGCAAGATCTGCGAACTCCAAAACCACTGTGGGGGCGGAACATTCAGCATCGATGGCGCCTGACACACCGCCATCGCGGGCAAGCCCGCTCCCACATAGACCTGCGTGGGTGTATGCAATATCTGCAAGCACCCAAAACCACTGTGGGAGCGAGTCGGGCGGCGCTCCGTCTGCTCGCGATGAGCGCATGGCGCTCGCCTTTATACCGCCTCTTTAGTCGGCTCCTTGATCTTGTACCAGGCCACATACAGCGCCGGCAGGAACAGCAGCGTGAGCAGGGTGGCGACGATGATCCCGCCGATCATGGCGTAGGCCATCGGTCCCCAGAACACTTCCCGGGCAATCGGGATCATGCCCAGGCTCGCGGCGGCCGCCGTCAGCAGGATCGGTCGGCGGCGGTGCTCGGTGGCTTGCACCACGGCATCCCAGGGGGAACAACCGTCGCGCTCGAACGAGTCGATCTGGGTCACCAGGATCACCGAGTTACGAATGATGATGCCGATCAGCGCCAGGATCCCCAGGATCGCCACAAAGCCCATGGGCGTACCCGTCGGGATCAGCGCCAACACCACCCCTATCAGGCCCAGCGGCGCGACGCTCGCCACCAGGAACAACTTCTGCACACTGTGCAACTGGATCATCAGGAACGTCGCCATCAGGAACAGCATCAGTGGCACAACCTTGGCAATCGGCCCCTGGGCCTTGCCGCTCTCCTCCACCGTACCGCCCGTGGCAACCTTGTAGCCTACCGGCAACGCTGCGGCGAACTTCTCGATGTCCGGCTTCAGCAGCTTGACCAGATCCGTTGGCTGGATCTCATCGCGCACCGCCGCCTTGATGGTGATGGTCGGCTTGCGATCGCGACGCCACACCAAAGGTTGCTCGAGTTCGTAGCGCACGGTGGCAAAGGCCAGCAGCGGGATCGAGGTTCCGCTCGGGGTGAGGATCTGCAGGTTCTGCAGAGTCTTCGGTGAGCCCCGCTCAGCATCCACGGCGCGACCGACGACGTTGATCAGGTAGATGTCATCGTCGACCTGGGTCACCGTCGAGCCACTGACAATGCTGTTCATCAGGCTCGCCACGTCCTCGGACGACAGCCCGAGTTGCCGCGCCTTGTCCTGGGCAATGTCGATGCGCAGGACCTTGCCCGGCTCGTTCCAGTCGAAAATGATCTCGCCGATATGCGGGCTCTTGTCCAGCTCGCTGGCCAGGTCAATCGCGTGTTTGCGCACCTGATCGATGTCCTTGCCGCTGACCCGGTACTGGATCGGCCTGCCCACGGGCGGGCCCATCTCCAGCGCCTGCACATAACTGCCGACACCCACGAAGTCCTCGCGCAGACGCTCACGCAGGCGCTGGCTGAGGGCCGTGCGCGCTTCGAAGTCCTTGCTGACGATCACTAACTGGGCGTAGTACGGGTTCTGCAGTTGCTGGTCCAGTGGCAGGTAGAAACGAATCGCGCCCTGGCCGATGTAAGTGCTCCAGCGCACGATGTCAGGGTCGCCCTTGAGGGTGGCTTCGAGACGGTCGACCACCTTGCGGGTTTCATCCAGCGAGGCGTTCTGTGGCAGGTTGAGGTCGACCAGGATCTCTGGGCGATCCGATGACGGGAAGAACTGGTTCTGCACAAAACGCATGGAGAACACCGCCAGCACGAAGCACAGCACCGTGATGCCGATGGCCCACCAGCGATTGCGCATGCACCACAGCAGGCCACCGTTGAAGGCCCGGCCAACACGCCCAGGCTCGGTGGAATGCGGCTTCACCTTGCTGCTGAGGATGTGTACGCCAATCACCGGGGCAAACAGCACCGCGACAATCCAGGAGACGAGCATCGCCACCGCGATCACGGCGAACAGGGTGAAGGTGTATTCCCCGGCGGAGCTGCCGTTGAGGCCGATCGGCACAAAACCGGCGACGGTCACCAGGGTCCCGGTGAGCATCGGGAACGCGGTCGAGGTATAGGCGAACGTGGCCGCCTGCTCCTTGGTCTCACCCATTTCCAGGCGCGTGACCATCATCTCCACCGTGATCATTGCATCGTCCACCAGCAGGCCCAGGGCGATGATCAACGCGCCGAGGGAGATCCGCTGCATGGTGATGCCGCTGTACTCCATGAACACAAAGACCATCGCCAGCACCAACGGAATCGAGCAGGCCACCACCAGCCCCGCGCGCACTCCCAGGCTGATGAAGCTGACCACCAGAACGATGATCACTGCCTCGAACAGCGCACTGGTAAAGCCACCGACGGCCTCCTCTACCACTTCGGCCTGATCGGAAACCTTGTGCACACCGATGCCCACGGGCAGGTCGGCGGTGAGTTCGTCCATGCGCTGGTGCAGCGCCTTGCCGAACTCCTGGATGTTGCCACCCTTCTGCATCGCCACGGCCAGGCCAATGGCGGGCTGGCCGTTGAAACGGAACATCGGCGCGGCCGGGTCGACGTAGCCACGGGTAATCTCGGCGATGTCGGCCAGGCGGTAGAAACGATCGTTGAGACGCAGGTTGACCGTCGCCAGGTCTTTCTCCGAGGCGAACTGCCCCGAGGTCCGCACGGATATTCGCTCCGGTCCTGCCTCGATCACCCCGGCCGGAGTCACCGCGTTCTGGGTCTGCAGGCTCTGCACCACTTGCGCCTGGTCGATGCCCAACGCCGCCAGTTTGCGGGTGGAGAAATTCAGGTAGATGACTTCGTCCTGCTGGCCGACCATCTCGATCTTGCCCAGCCCCGGCACATCACGAATCTCCGCGCGGGCCTGCTCGACGTAGTCGCGCAACTGGCGCATCGACAGGCCATCGGCGGTGAAGGCGAACACCGAGCCGAACACATCACCGAACTCATCGTTGAACGAGGGGCCCTGGATGCCCCGCGGGAAGCTGCCGTGGATATCGCCGATTTTCTTCCGTACCTGGTACCAGATTTCCGGAATGTCCTTGGCGCTGGTGGTGTCGTGCAGGTACACATAGACCGTGGACTCACCCGGACGGGTGTAGCTTTTCACGTAGTCGAGCGAGTCGAGCTCTTCGAGTTTTTTCTCGATGCGATCAGTCACCTGCTTGAGGGTTTCCTCCTGGGTCGCACCCGGCCAGCGGGTCTGGATAACCATGGTCTTGATGGTGAACGAGGGATCTTCCTCGCGGCCCAGGTTGAGGTAGGAAAACACCCCCATCAATAAGGCGACGAACATCAGGTACCAGACAAACGACTGATGCTTGAGGGCCCATTCGGATAAGTTGAAACTCCCTTTCATCGCGGGCTTTCCTCATCGATTCTGACTTTTTGCCCCGGTTTGAGGCTGTTCACACCGGCACTGACCACACGCTCGCCATTCTTCACCCCGCCTCCCAGGATCACACTGTCGGCACCACGGCTGAGCAGGCTGACGTCCCGTGGGGAAACGGTCTGGTTCTGCGGGTCGATCACCCAGATCCGCGATTTGCCGTCGACGTCCTGCACGGCGGTGAGTGGCAACTCGATGCGCGGCTTGATGGCCGAGCTGAGGGTGACACTGATGGCCGTGCCCAGGCGCAAGCCCACTGGCGTCTCGGCCAGGGTCAGGCGCGCGCGACGGGTGCGGGTCGCGCTTTGTGCCTGGGGTTCGATTTCGCGAATGATCGCCGTGGTATGGGTCGACGGATCCAGTTGCGCCGCCACCACAAACACCACATCGGCAGGCAACTGCTCGGCAAGGTCTGCAGGCAGGTCGATCACCGCTTCCTTGATATCCGGCCGGGCCAGCGTCACCACCTGCTGGCCGGCGGTCACGACCTGTCCAGCCTCGGCGTTCCAGGCCGTGACGACTGCGGCATGGTCGGTGCGCAACTCGGTGTAGGCCAACTGGTCCTGGGACTGCCTGACGGCGGCCCGAGCCTGGTCGAGTGACGCCTGGGTGGTTTTCAAGTCGGTCTGGGCCAAGTCCAGTTGGGCTTGCGCCCCCACGCCACGGTTGAACAGCTCCTGCTGGCGCCGTGCATTGGCCTGGGCGTTGATCAATTGCGCCTCGATCTTCGCCAGGTCGCCCTGGCTGGCGCGCAACTGGTTCTGTTGATCGGTGGGGTCGAGGGTCGCGAGCAAGGCGCCCTTCGCCACTTCGCTGCCGACATCGACGTTGCGGCTGGCAATGCGCCCTGGTACCCGGAACCCGGTATTGCTTTCATACCGCGCCTGGATACTCCCGGCAAAACGCCCGAGGTTTTCCTGGTCATAGGCGCGCACTTCGATCGACAGCACCGGGCGCACCGGCTCAGGCGGCGGCTCTTTATCGGAACAGGCGGCCAGCAGCAGGCCGGCCCCCAGCAACATCACCAGGCGCTTCATGGCTGGACTCCTGGCAATTGCGGTGCGCTTGCAGAGGGGGTAACGATTTCCACCCGCACATCGGGGTGCAACAACTGGCCGCCGGCGGTGACGACTTTCTCGCCGTCGCTCAGGCCGTCGCTGATGATCACCTTGCCGGAAAGGTAGCGACCGACCGTGACGGTCTTGAGCTGGGCCTTGCCCTGGCTGTCGACCAACCATACGGCCGGATCGCTGAGGTTCTTGGTCAATGCCGACCACGGCAGTTCGACCGCCGACTTGCCCGGCACATTGGCCGTGGCACTGACCACCGAGCCCAGGCGCATGCCTTCGGGCAACTCACTGAGGGTGACCTTGACCTGCACCGTACCGGTTTGCGCCGACACCGCCGGGGTGATTTCGCGCACCGTGCCGGTGGTCTTGATCTTCGGATTGTCGAGCAGGCTGACCTCCACCGTTTTGTCTTCCGGCGGTTCAGTCAGCAGCGATTCGTAGATGTTGAATACCGCATCCCGCTCGCCGTCGCGGGCCAGGCTGAAAATCGGCACCGTGGCCTGCACCACCTGGCCGACTTCGGCCTGGCGTGCGGTGATGATCCCCGGTGCGTCGGCAATCAGCGCGGTGTAGCTCAGTTGCTCACGGGCGTTGGCCAACTGCGCCTGCGCCGCGGCCAATGCGCTCTGGCTGCTGCGCAGCGCGGCCTGGGCCGAGTCATATTCACTTTGGCTGGTGTAGGCCTTGGGCAGGAGTTTTTGCTGGCGCACAAATGCCGCAGCGGTCTGCTTGACCCGCGCCTGTTCGGCGACCACCTGGGCCTGGGCCGAGTCGACACTGGTCTGCAGGTCCTTGGGGTCGAGCCGGGCGAGCACCTGCTTGGCCGTCACCCGGTCACCGACATCCACCGTGCGCTGGATGATCTTGCCCCCAACCCGAAATGACAGATCGGTCTGGACCCGTGCCTGCACGTCCCCGGTCAGGGTCACGGAAGCGGCGTAATCTGCCAGCTTGACCTCTTGCACGAACACCCTGGGGCGTTCCTTCTCGACCGCTGGCTTGTCGCCGCAGGCGGTCAGTAGCCCAAACACACTCAGGCCAACAATAATTTTCAATCCACGACCAGCCATGCAGGCTCCTTTGCGTGTTGCGGGCGAATGTGCGGCGTACGACTCAAGAGCTTAGATCAGGGTGGCAACGACGCATCCAGTGGCGCAAATCAATTTGCGCCGCTTCCATGGACAGCTTGAAATCGGCGGGATTCAATCCGCTGCGCCACAGCGTGGGGCGCTAAATGGCTAATATCCTGACACACTGTGTGGATGGTTTCGTGTCGGATCTGTCACAACCCGGACAAGTCCTCGCTACAAAGGAGTTTGCGGATGCTCAAGACCCTCGCCGTGGCCAATTACCGCTCGATCAACAAACTGGTGATCCCGCTGGCACGGCTGAATCTGATTACCGGTCCCAATGGCAGCGGCAAATCCAACCTTTACCGCGCCCTGCGCCTGCTGGCCGAGACCGCCCAGGGTGGCGTGGTCAACGCGCTCGCGCGCGAAGGCGGGCTGGATTCAACCTTCTGGGCCGGCCCGGAGAACATCAGCCGGCGCATGCGCAACGGGGAAGTGCCGATCCAGGCGTCGCAACGCCAAGGACCTATGCGCCTGCGCCTGGGTTTCAGCGGTACCGACTTCAGTTATGCGATCGCCCTGGGGCTGCCTATGCCGCTGCCAGATGAGGTGTCGTATTTTTCCCTGGACCCGGAAATCAAGCGCGAGTGCATTTGGGCTGGAGCCCTGTATCGCCCTGCCAGCCTGCTGGTCAATCGCGCCGGCCCGATGATCCGCGCCCGCGAAGGGTCCACCTGGGAGGTGCTGGCCCAGCACACGCCGACCTTCGACAGCTTGTTCGACCAGGTCGGCAACCTGCGCTCCTCTCCCGAGGTGTTGCTGCTGCGCGAACAGATTCGCGGCTGGCGTTTCTATGATCACTTTCGCACGGACGCCGAAGCACCCGCGCGCCAGGTGCAGTTGGGAACACGCACTCCGGTGCTGCATCACGATGGCCGAGACCTGGCGGCAGCCCTGCAGACCATCCGCGAAATCGGCGATCCGCAGGCCCTGCAAACCGCCATCGGCGACGCCTTCCCCGGAGCGCGCCTGAACATCGCCCCGGTGCAGGGCGGGCGGTTTGCCATCGAGTTTTATCAGGAAGGTTTATTGCGCCCGCTGTCCGCCGCCGAATTGTCGGACGGCACCTTGCGCTACCTGCTGCTGATCGCGGCGCTGCTGACGCCACGACCACCGACGCTGATGGTGCTCAACGAGCCGGAAACCAGCTTGCACCCGGACCTGCTGCCGGCACTTGCGCGGTTGATCATCCGCGCCTCACACGCGAGCCAGCTGTGGGTGGTGTCCCACGCCAGCCGCTTAATTGCTGCGCTGCAACAAGACCCTGAGTGCAACGCCATTGTGCTTGAGAAAAATTTCGGCCAGAGCGAAATGGTCGGCCAGGGCATGCTCGATGAACCGGCGTGGAACTGGCCGGATTGAGCCACTCGAAAAACCGCTTCGCTGACCCACCAGCGAAGCGCTCCCAAGGATCACTGCAGCGCTGAAGAATTCAGCCCTGCCACTTGCCGCCTTCGACAATCACGCTTTCAGGCTTGGTGTCGTCGCTGAGCTCTTTGCGCACATATTGGTCATAGAGCTTGAGCAGGTACTTTTCTTCACCCAGCTTCGCCAGCTCGGCATTGACCCAGTCACGCAGCTCGATGTTGCCCTTCTTCACAGCCGGGGCAATCGGTGCTTCGGCCCCCAGGGTTTCGTCGAGTACGCGGTAGCCCGGGTTCTGCTTGGCCCAGCTGAACAGCACCAGATTGTCCTGGGCATAAGCGTCGCCACGACCGTTGGCCAGGGCTTGCAGAGACTCGGAGTTTTTCTCGAACTTGAGCAGTTTCCAGTCCGGGTGGTTCTTGGTCAGCCAGATATCGGCGGTGGTGCCGGTGGTGACGATGGTCGTGCGGCTGGCCAGGTCTTGCAGGCTCTTCACGTCACTGGCCTGGGGCACCAGCGCCTGCACCGCCACCTTGAGGTTCGGGTTGGTGAACTCAACCGCTTCCTTGCGCTCGGGGGTCACGGTCATGTTGGCCAGGATCAGGTCGACCTTGTCGCTTTGCAGAAACGGGATCCGGCTGGCCGGCTCCACGGCGACAAACTCGACCTTGTTCTCGTCGCCCAGCAGGTCCTTGGCGAATTGCCGGCCGATGTCGGTATCAAACCCGACGTAGCGCCCCGCCTCATCGACAAAACCGAACGGTGGCTTGTCGGTGAAGACGCCGACAATCAGCTTGTCCCGTGCCTTGATTTTTTCCAGGTAGCTGGCCGGCGCGGTGCTTTCACTGGCGACTTTGGGCTTGGGCGGCTCTTCAGTCTTGTTGCAGCCGGCCAGCAGCGCAAGGCCGAACAAGGGGAGTAGCAGCAGGGAAGACTTGGCAGTTTTCATGAGGGTAACGGTTCCTTTTTTTGCGAATGAGCCGCAGCTGCCTGTTTCGGCAGAGCTTCGACGTAGGAGAACTTCTCCAGGAACTGCTGCGCGCGTGCGGTTTGCGGGTTCGTAAAGAAAATCTCGGGTGGGTTCTGTTCCAGGATGCGTCCGGCATCCATGAACACGATGCGGTCGGCCACCGCGCGGGCGAAGGCCATTTCGTGAGTCACGATCAGCAGCGTCATGCCCTCGCGCGCCAGGCCCTGGATCACTTCCAGCACCTCCTTGACCATCTCCGGGTCAAGGGCTGCGGTCACTTCATCGAACAGCATCACCTGAGGGTTCATGCACAGTGAGCGAATAATCGCGATGCGTTGCTGCTGGCCACCGGAGAGCTGACGGGCGAAGGCGTCGCGCTTGTCTGCCAGGCCTACCCGTTCGAGCAGGGCCAAGGCTTGTTCACGGGCTTCACGGGGGTCGCGCTTCTGCACCTTGAGCGGGCCGAGCAGCAGGTTGTCCAGCACGCTCATGTGCGGGAACAGGTGGTAACTCTGGAACACCATGCCGATCTGCTGGCGCACCTGGCGCCAGTCGGTGTTGCTGTCCAATAACTGGCGCCCGGCAAACAGCAACTCTCCGCTATGAGCGACTTCCAGGCCATTGAGGCAACGCAGCAAGGTACTTTTGCCGCAGCCGCTGGGACCAAGGATGACAATCACTTCACCGGCCTCGACACTCAGGTCGATGCCCTTGAGCACCTGCTGCTCAGCGAAGAATTTGTTGAAACCCTTGAACTCGATCAATGCGCTCATGCTTGCGTCCAACGCCGCTCCAGCACACGCGAGGCGGCCGAGAGCGGGTAGCAGATAAAAAAGAAAAACAGGAACAACGCGCCGTAGATCAGCACCGACTCGTAGGTGCGTTCGATGATCTGCTGCCCGACCTTGATCACATCCACCACGCCGATCAGTACCGCCAGCGAACTGGTCTTGATGATTCGCGTGTAGACGTTGATGGTCGGTGGCGTCATGCGCTTGAGCGCCTGGGGCAACAGCACATAACCGAACAGTTGCGGGCCGGACAGGCCAATCGACAAGCCCGCCTCACGCTGCCCACGTGGCAAGGAATGCAACGCCCCGCGCACCACTTCGCCGACTTCGCTGGCGCCCCACAACGACAGCACCAACACCGCGCACCAGAAACTGGGCAGGCTCAGGCCAAAAAAGATCGGCAGGCCAAAAAACAGCAGGTACAGCCAGACCAGCACCGGGATCGCCCGGAACAGCTCCAGGTACACCCGCAAGACCACCTTCAGCCATTGCACATGGAGGTTGCACAGCACGCCGTAGAGCACCCCGCCCAAGGTGCTGATGGCGATGCTCAGGAAAGAGATCGACAGGGTTTGCGCAGCGCCCCTGGCCAGTTGCGGCAGAGACACCCAGAGCAACTCAAGACCCGAACTGGCCATGCTGGAGCCTCCTTTCCAGGCGGCTGAGCAGCAGCGACAGCGGCAAGAACAACAGCACGCAGATCAGCGTGAGCACGGCGAGCATTTCGTAGGTTTTGTAATACAGCGCGATGTAGCTCTTGGTGGTGAAGAGAATTTCCGGCACCGCCACCGCGGAGACCACCGTGGTCTCCTTGAGCAGGAAGATGAAGTTGGCAAACAACGACGGCAGGCTGAGCAGCCCCGCTTGCGGCAGGATCACGTAGCGCAGCAATTGCCCGTTGGACAGGCCGATCGAGCGACCCGATTCCAGTTGCGCCGCCGGCACCGCCTCGACCCCAGCCCGCAGGACTTCCGTCAGGTACGCGCCACCGAGGAAGGTCATGGTGATGATCGCTGCCGCAAAGCCGGAGACCTTCACCCCCAGCGCGGGCAAGGCGAAGTAGACGAAGAACAGTTGGATCAGCAGCGGGGTATTGCGCGCCAGCTCGACGTACACCGCCACCAGGCGCTGCAAGTAGGGGGTACGCAGCACCAGCACGGTGGCGTTGAGCACGGCCACCAGCAACGAGGTGCCGATAGCGATCAAGCCCACCTGCAGGGTCACGCCTACGGCGCGCAGGAATGCCGGCAGGGTGCCAAGGATAAACGCGTAGTCAAAAGTCATGGGGAATCCTGGACGTCGCTGGGTAAACGACGGTGGTGCAGTCCATAAGGCTGTGGATAACAGCTCGGCAGGCACTGACTTTAAAGGCATAAAAAGAAAGATTTAAATACCGTTAAAGCATATTGATATCACGCAAAAACCTATGCCCCGGATTGGCGTAGGTGGCCAGGATCAATCCCCCGGGCATAAAAAAACGCCGACGCTGCAGCAGCCGTCGGCGTTCAAACCTTGAAGGGGTTTATCGCGTGATCAGAACGCCGGCAGGACCGCGCCGCTGTACTTCTTGGCGATGAATTCCTTCACCTCAGGGCTGGTCAAGGCCTTGGCCAGTTTCTGGATCGCGACGCTGTCCTTGTTGTCTGGACGAGCTACCAGGAAGTTCACGTAAGGCGAATCCGCGCCTTCGATCACCAGTGCGTCTTTAGCTGGGTTGAGGCCAGCTTCCAGCGCGTAGTTGGTGTTGATCATGTCCAGGTCGACCTGATCCAGCACGCGCGGGAGCATGGCCGATTCCAGTTCCTTGAACTTGAAGTTGTGCGGGTTCTTGGCAATGTCTTTTGGCGTAGCCAGGGCGTTTTTCGGATCTTTCAATTCGATCAGGCCGGCTTTCTGCAGCAGGATCAAAGCGCGACCGCTGTTGCTGCCCTCGTTCGGGATGGCGATGGTTGCGCCATCCTTGAGCTCAGCCAGGGTTTTGACTTTCTTCGAGTAACCGCCGAAAGGTTCGACGTGCACACCGATCACAGTCACCAGGTTAGTGCCTTTGCCTTCATTGAAGCTCTGCAGGTACGGCAGGGTCTGGAAGTAGTTGGCGTCCAGACGCTTCTGATCGACCTGTACGTTCGGTTGCACGTAATCGGTGAAGACTTTGATTTCCAGGTCCACGCCTTCTTTGGCGAGAGTTGGCTTGATCAACTCGAGAATCTCGGCGTGCGGTACCGGAGTGGCCGCGACCACCAGTTTCTCGCCGGCCTGGGCCAGGCCAGCCGTCAGGGCAGCCGCGAGTGCGGTAAACAACAGAACCTTTTTCATGCAGTGTCCTTATTTGTCGTTGTCGACAACGGCTTAAAAGTGAGGTGCCAGTGAAGTGCTATCGCTGGCGTGAGGCGGACAATACTCGGATTTTTTATGCCGTAAAAATACTTTTTATCGAAGTCTATATTCGATAAACGAATAACAAATCCGCAACCGTCACGCACCGCGAATTACACGTGCGCCAACAGCCGCTTCAGCCTGTCCAGGGGTTCACGGTTACCACTGCGGACCCATTGCTCCACCCAGCGCTCAATCAACTGCAACGGCTGCTCGGTGGCTGGCAGGTTCAAATGCTCCGGCGCAATCTCGTCACCACTGCTGACCAGCAACGCAAAATGAATGACGTTCTCCAGCTCACGGGTGTTGCCCGGCCAACTGTGTTGCTCCAGCACCTGCTGCGCCGCGTCGCTGATAAAGGGCACCGGCAAGCCCAGGCGCTGGCTGTAGATGCCGAGGAAATATTCGGCCAGCGATTGAATGTCACCCACCCGCTCGCGCAACGCCGGCAATTGCAACTGGCCTTCGCTGAGGTAGTGGTAGAGCCGCTCGTGGAATTTGCCGGCCGCCACGGCCTGCGCCAGATCGATGCTGGTGGCGGCCACCAGGCGCACATCGACCGGGCTCGGCTGCTGGGCGCCGACCCGGGTGACTTCGTGATTCTCCAGGGCCGCCAGCAACTTGATCTGGATCGGCAGCGGCAAGTCGCCGATCTCATCCAGGTACAGGGTCCCGCCGTTGGCCGAACCAAACCAGCCGGCACGGCTGCTGGCCGAGCCACTGAAACTGCCGCCGGCATAACCGAACAGCTCGGCATCGGCATAGGTCGGGCTGATGGCGCCGCAATTGACCGAGACGAACAAGCCACCGCGATCACTGGCCCGGTGAATGTGGCGTGCCAGCAATTCTTTACCACTGCCGGTTTCGCCGTGAATCAACACCGAAATCGCCCGCGGTGCCAGTTGCTCCAGCTCCTGGCGCAAGGTGCGCGAACGTGGGTCGACGAACACCAGCGCCTTGGCACGAATGCTCAGCGGACTTTTTTCTGCGTCGGGAAAGGTCAGCAATGGCTGACCGAAGGTTTCATGCAAACTCATGGCAGGCTCCCGCCCAAAACCGCCGGCGGACGGGGGCGTTGAATTGAAATGGACGATCAGGCGCGGCGCAGGGCGTGGTGTTCCATGCGGTTCTGCAGGCGATACAGGTAAGCGAACCCCTGTTCCCAACGATGGTGGCCGGACTTCACGTTGATGTGTCCAGCACCTGCCAGGACGCCTGCCTCGGCGCCCCAGTTGCGCGCCAGCTCGAGGGCGCGCGGGGCGCTCACGGCAGCGTCGTTGTCAGAGCTGACGACCTGGCTGGGAAACGGCAGCAGGTGCGTGGGAATCGGTGCGAAATTGCGCAACGCCGGCACGCACGCCGGGCGCTCGACATCGGCAGGCGCCACCAGCAGGGCCCCGCGCACCTGGCGCAGCGCCTGCAAGGGCGCAGTGGCCGCCCAATGGGCAACGGTGATGCAACCCAGGCTGTGGGCGATGAGGATCACCGGCGTACTGTCGGCAGCAATGGCCTCGGCCAGCGCGGCCACCCAGTCTTCACGACGAGGGGTGAGCCAATCGGCCTGCTCGACCCGTGCGCTGTTCGGCAGACTGTTCTGCCAGTGGGTCTGCCAATGATCGTCTGGCGATCCCTGCCAGCCCGGCACAATCAGGTAGCGAATTGATTCGTTGCGCATGGGGAGCTCTCCTGTGCGTGTCTGTTCCTGATCGAGTATAGGGATGAGATTTATATTCGTTAAGGAATAAGAAGCTATTTATTAAGACCCCAATGGAATATGAAAGATTGAGAGGGTTGGGTGCGCTGGCAAGCCAGCACTGACGAGCGGGGGGATTGCGATAAATAAAAAAAGGGCCGCACCCTGCCAAGGAGACGGCCCTGGAAAACTGTGATGGATTAGCGCGCAGTAATCACCGAAAGCTTGGTAATACCCGCCCGTTCGATGGACGCCATGGCGCGCGCCACTTCGCCGTAGTTCACACCGTCATCGGCCTGCAACTGCACCCGCACCTCCGGGTCCTTGGCCTTGGCCGCCTGCAGGTTGAACTCCAGCAAGTCCGGTTGGATTTCATCCTTGTTGATGAACAGCTTGCCGGCGCCGTCGATGCTTACCACCAGTGGATCTTTCTGTTCCACCGGGGCGACCGCTTCGGTCTTGGGCAGGTTGATCGGAATCGCGTTGGTCAGCAGCGGTGCAGTGACGATGAACACCACCAGCAACACCAGCATCACATCCACCAGCGGCGTGACGTTGATCTCGCTCAGTACCTCATCGCTGTCTTGGGTAGAGAAGGCCATATCAGGACGCCTCCTTCACTTTATGCACAGCGTTCTGGGCGGTGTTCTTTTGCGCCGTCGGGTGCAGCAGCACGCGGAACGAGCTCTTCTGCGCCAGGCTGTAGAAGTCGTGGGCAAAGTCATCCAGATCGGCGGCGGTGAGCTTCAGGCGACGCAGGAAATAGTTGTAGACCAGCACCGCTGGCACGGCGACCGCGATCCCCACACCCGTCGCCACCAACGCGGCACCAATCGGTCCGGCCACGGTTTCCAAGCTTGCCGAGCCGGCGGCGCTGATGCCCTTCAAGGCCTCCATGATGCCCCACACAGTGCCGAACAGACCGATGAACGGCGAGGTGCTGCCGATACTCGCGACCACGGCCAGGCCGGTTTCCAGCGAGCGCCGTTCACGTACGATTTGCTGGCGCAAGGCGCGCTCCAGGCGGTCCTGGTGATTGATCGCCTGGCTCAGGTCCGCCGCCGGCGCTTCACCGACCTGGATCGCCGCGTAACCGGCCTGGGCCACACGGGCAGCAGCACCGGGATGGGTCTCGCTCAGTTCAGCCGCCGAATCGAGACTGGAGGCGGCCCAGAACTGTTTATGGAATTTGCGATCCTGGGCTTTCAGGCGCGCGAACTGCACACCCTTGAGCAACGCCAGGCCCCAGGTGGCGACGGAAAAGACCACCAGCAGCCAGATCACCGCGCTTTCGATGGATTCGAGTGGAGATGCCAGTAACGTCATGATGTGTTCCCTCTGTGTAAACACTTAGCGCGAATAAGTTGCGGTTCAATGAATCTTGAAATCGATGGGCACGCTGACCCAGCCGTCCTGGGCGACATCACCCTGCTTGGCCGGCACAAAGCTCCAACGTTTCACGGCACTTAATGCCGCATCGTCGAGCTGCTGGCGGCCACTGCTTTTCTGGATCTGGATCTCCCCCGGCTTGCCGCTGGCCAGTACGTGCACCCGCAACAACACCGTGCCCTCCCAACCCCGACGCTGGGCCAGCGACGGATATTCCGGTGCCGGGTTCTTCAGGTACGCGGCGTTGGCCGAGGCCGGAGTGACCGGCGCCGGCGCCGGGGGTGCAGGCGGTGCTGGCGCCGCCACCGGGGCTGCCGGTTGCGGCGGCGCAGGCGGCTGTTGCACGGCTTTTGGCGCGGGCTTGGGCACCTGCTTGACCACCGGTTTGGGGATCGGCTTGGGTTTTGGCGGTGGCTTGACCGCCAATTCATCCACCACCGGTGGCGGTGGCTCCACAACCGGCGGCGGTGCCGGTTGTGGCGGTGGCGGTTCGACCACTGGTGGCGCCGGACGCGAGAACTCGATGGTCATCGGCGGAATTTCCGGCGGCACGATCGGCAGCGCCGGCGTGGGTTGTTGATTGACCCAATAAATCACTGCGCCATGCACCAGCACTGCCAGCACCGCCAGCACAATCGCCTCACGACGGCGCAAGCTGCTCTTGGGCGTCTTTTGCAGCCGCAACTGGCCCAGAGGCGTGCGATAAGCCCGGCCGAGATCGACCAACTCACCACTTGGCGCCTGGCGCCACAACACCTCATGTGCACTGGCGGCGGTCTGGACATTGCCCATTGAATGACTCCCTACGGTCTTTTGCGAATAACCCGACAGCAGCGCCTGATTCCCCCCGCGCTAATGCCTGGAGGTGAATGATTGGCGGCAGAGGCTTATCCCTTAAAGTAATTTTTAAGGCTTCACATAGAACCGTATGGAATATAAAAAACCGCGTCCAGGCGCAAAGCCGCACGGCTCAAGGGCTACAGAGGAGGCGCAAAAATCCCATGCCTTGCAGGCATTGAAAATATTCGCCAAAGGCATGAAAAACTGACGCCGTTTTCGAGCGCCGCTCTATATATATTCAATTTAGATCTAATAGGTACTTATATGCTTCGTTGACGGAATAAGAGGTTGCCTTTAAAACCTCAGGCAACCCTTGTCGCAAATGCCGGCGAGCTATTTTCAGGATGCCGTAAAAGCCTATGGATCTTCGTCAGTTGCGTTACTTCATCGCCCTCAATGAGCACCGCAGTTTTGTCCGCGCCGCCGACGCCATGGGCATCACCCAGCCGGCCTTCAGCCGCAGTATCCAGGGCCTGGAGCAGGAGTTCGGTTGCGTGCTGGTGGACCGCGCCAACAAAGATCTGCGTCCCACCCCCGAGGGCCAGGTGGTATTGCAGCACGCCTTGACCCTGGTCCAGGGCGCGGCGCTGCTCAGCGCGCAAGTGACGCAGATGACCAAGCTCGATGCCGGTGAAGTGCACTTTGGCTGTGGCTCGGCGCCGGCGGTGAAACTGGTGCCGGATGCAGTGGCGCAATTCGTCAACGCGCACCCAAAAGTGCGCACCTGCTTTCAAGTGGATAACTGGGAAAAACTCAGCCGCGCGCTAAGCCGTGAAGAGATCGAATTTTTCATCGCCGACATCCGTCACTTCGAGGCCGACCCGAACTTCCAGACCCGCGCCCTGACCCCCAGGCGCGGGGTGTTTTTCTGCCGTCCGGGGCATCCGTTGCTGGCCAAGGAAAGCCTGTCGACCAACGACATGTTCGACTACCCGCTGGCAACCACGCTGATCCCGCCGGGCATTCGCAAACTGTTGGCCAACCTCAGCGGCCGCACCGATTTTTCCCCGACCATCGAGACCGAGCATTTTCCGGCGCTGGTGAAGATCGTGCTGCAGTCCAACGCAATTGGCGTCGGCACCGAAGAAGCTTTTGTCGAAGACATCGCCCAGGGCTCGCTGGCGCTGTTGCACTGGCGCAACCTGGCGCAGAACATCGAAAGCATGAACGCCCGCTGCGGCATCGTCAGCCGCACCGGCTATCGCCTGTCACCGGCGGCGCGGGCCCTGATCGAAACCCTGGTGGCGGTGGATAAACAGGGCATGGCCGTGGCCGTTTGAACCGCCGATCGCGAGCAGGCGCAGCGCCGCCCGGCTCGCTCCTATGCGCCTATGGAACCACCCATCAAGCCCGCACGGTACGCACGTCCTCCCCCACCACCTGCTCCTTGCGGGTAAACCGGTTGGCGCGGCCGAAGGTCCCGAAATCATTGAACCGCACCCCCATCTCACGCATCACCTTATGTGCCACCGGCACAGTCAACTGGCGGATGTAGAACGGCTCCTTGACCACAAAATGGTGAATGCCGTGGCTGCTGCCGAAGTTGCAGCAGAACGCTTGCATCGGCCACATCCACCACGGGTTGAGCACCTGGGTCTGCTGGATCACGTTACCGGCCTCGATATCGCCGTAATAGTGCATGTTCGAACTGACGAAGTGCAGGCAGAAGGTGCGCAGCACGTTGGGACCAATGATCACCACCACGGCGATATCGATCACCTGCATCACCGCCAATGTGCTCGCTGACCACTCCACCGCAGTGCCCATCAGCCAGGCGATACCGTTGATCCCGTGAAAGCCGAGGAACACGTACCAGGCGCCCCAATGCAGCAGTGCCAGCGGCGCATAGACCTTGAGGCTGCGCTGGACAATGCTCAGCTTGTGCGCCCAGGTCTTGGCCCGCAGCATGCGGATAAAGGCCGACATCAGGTTATCGCCGACCATCAGCAACCGAGCGATGCCCCATGGCTCACCGTTGGTGATGGCGCGCTCTTCCATGTCGCTCTCGGTGCCGGATACCTTGTGGTGATTGAGGTGCAGGTGACGGCGGATCCACGGGTTGATGGTGCTCGGGCGCGCCAGCCAGACCAGTCCCATCATCAGGTTGTGCGGCAGCCGCTGCTTGCGAAAGTACATGCTGTGGATCAGGTCGTGCTCCAGCTCATGGGTCAGCGAGGCAAAAAAAGCGTTGAGCAGCAGGCACACCCACCAGGCCATGTGCCCGCTGATGTACAGCGCCGCCGAACCGACCATCCCGGCCAGGGCAAAGGCCAGGATGCCGGCGCCAAGCGCATCCTGATGCAGCAGGAGCGGGTAGCGCTGGCGCAGCTCGACGCCCTTGGCGAGCACCACTTCACGAATATGCGCCGATCGTTGTTGTGCATTCAGGCGTTCGGGACTTGCAGAAGTACCGTGCATGCTTCCATCCTCTGGTTATTGATGTTCGCATCCTGCCCTGTGCGGTCGCGTTGGGCGCTAGCTGTGAACGCCAACCTGTTGACCGGAAGCGCCAATCATCATGATTGAACCCACCTCACTCGCCAGCTGGACCCGCGCCCTGCGCAAACAACTCGATGCCCTGGGCTTCGACAGCGATGTGCTGTGCCGGCAAGCCGGGCTCGACCCACAATTGATGGACGACCCCAACGCGCGGTATCCACTCTCGGCCACCACGCGCCTATGGGAACTGGCCGTCCAGGCCAGTGGTGACCCGGCGATCGGCCTACGGGTCTCGCGGTTCGTCAGCCCGACCACTTTTCACGCACTGGGCTATGCGCTGGTGGCGAGTGGCAGCCTGCGCGAAGTGTTCGAGCGCATCGTGCGTTATCACCAGGTCGTCAGTGATGCCCTCGAACTGCACTTGAGCCGGGCTGAGGACCGCTACTGCTTCACCCTCAAAGTCCCCGCCGACAGCCCGGCGCCGGCTCCCGAAGCCCTCGATGCCTTCGCCGCGATCTATGTGCGCACCTGCCGCAACCGCCTGGGCCGCGAATACGCGCCACTGGCAGTGTACTTGCGGCGCGCGGAGCCGGCCGACCCCCATCCCTGGCACAAGGTATTCCGCGCACCGGTGTACTTCGCCGCCGAAGAGGATCGCCTGGAGTTTTCCCTGGAGGATTTCGACAGTCACCTGGACGACGCCAACCCGGAACTGGCCGAGCACAACGAGACCGTGCTCAAGCGCACCCTGGCGCAACTCAAGCCACTGACCTGGGAGCGCAAGGTTCGCGACGCCATCGAGGAGCAACTGCCCGAAGGCGAACCCAGCGCCGAACGCATCGCCCAGGCCCTGCACCTGAGCCTGCGCAGCCTGCAACGGCACCTGGCGGACGAGGGCTGTCGCTTCGACACCCTGCTCAACGAAAGCCGCGAGAACCTGGCCCTGCTGCACCTGCGCGACCCGCAGTGCTCGTTGAGCGAAATCAGTTATCTGTTGGGATTCGCCGACACCAGCAGCTTCAGCCGCGCATTCAAGCGCTGGACCGGGATGACACCGGGGCAGTTTCGCGATGGGTTGCGCTGATCAGCCCTTCACCAGGCTGCGCTCAGTGCCGGCCTGCCATTGCTCGAGCATGGCCTTGCCTATCTCGGCAAAACCCCGATTGCTGCGGATGTAATCCCTCATCTCGACCATCGCCGACTCCATGCCATGAACCACTTGCTGCAACAGTTCATGGCAACGGCCCTCGGTCAGGTTGCAGGCCGAGCGCCCAAAGCGCATCAGCATTTTGTATTTGGGCCATGCTTTTGAGCCACCCAACAGCAACGCCATGCTATCGGTCTTGATATAGACCGAGGTGGTGACGATGTCGTAGGCCGGGGCGAAGCTGATGGGCGCCGCAGCACTGCAGTCGGGATACAACACACCAAAGTTCTTCAGGTGTGCATCGCCATTTTTCAGGCCCGCCGACAACGCGACAATCTTGAAGAACGACTCCAGGGCCTGGCCCAACAAGTGCGGAGAAACGAACGCCTTGATCTGCTTGGCAGCCCCTTCATACGAGCCATCGTACTTGGCCCTGGAAGGCCAAGCGTTGAGTACACAGAAATCTTCGAAGCCCAGGTAGCCTTGGTCATTCAGATCAAAACGCTCGACGACCAGGAATTTCCCGCGCTCACTCAGTTCGAATCCAGGCACCTCAAGCCCCGAATGCAGCGCTGCGCGCATGCAGAAGTACTCGTTTGCCGCCAGCTCCGGGTATTCCTCCGGGCGAAAGGTCTTGACCAGATGGGTGGCCCCTCGATGGGTCAGCCGGTCTATGGGGGCAGCACTGTCGCGCAACAGCACTTTGGGCTGCACCCCGGAGACCCCCGAGTACTGGCCATAAGTGTGCAACAGGTCTTCAAACAGGCCTTGGGCGCCATCATGCACCAGCAGGTCTGCGAGGCGGGTGTCTGGGAGTGGGGGAGTGGCACTGCCCATCTCGCAAAGTCCCAGGCGTCCCAACTGGTAAGGGCCAGTGATCGCCAACAGCGCGAAGTCATCAAAGCCGCGAATCGCCTTGCTGAATCGACGCACCAGTTCCTCACGCAGCGCGCCTTCCGGCAGGTTCATTTCAAACACCGGCGGCAACCCGCGCGCCCAGGCATAGCTCTCCAGGCGAACGGGCATGGTCAACGAGACGGCGTGGGTTTCTTGCGCGTCATCGGCATAACTGAACACTGAATCATCGCGCGACTGACCGCGACCCAGGGTCCCTACCGGAGAACCGGACACACTGACATGCAAACGTTGCTTATCCAGCGCGTCACTCATGGAAGTTAACCTTTTTCAGGCTGTCCAATGTCGCACGCCGGGATTGTCTAGGTACCGCCGTGAGCTCGTAGCCAAAGCCATTAAGGATGGCTTCGACCTTGCGGATACCGATTTCCGACAAGGAGTTGTTCTCGATGCCCGAGATAGTGGCACGGCTCATCCCGTACTGGATCGCCAGTGCCTGCTGCGTCAGTTTGCGTTCTTTGCGCAGCGATCTGATCAGTTCGCCAAGGTTTTCCATGGGCCTCACCTGCATCCTATACAGTGCATTTTTACTAAAAACATACGTATGCATCGTATTTAATGCATTAATGAGCCAGAGCTTAGCCTAATCCCTGAACAGAATGCGCCTGCCACTGACCGGTGGCTTAGCGCCCGCGATCGCGGCGCAACAACTTGCGTACCCGCGCCACCAGCGCGCTGTGGGTGAACGGCTTGAGCAGGTAGTCATCTTCATGCAGTTCCAGGCCACGCAAACGGTCCTCGATCCCGTCCTTGGTGGTCAGGAACAGTATCGGTGTCGCACCGAGCTGGCGGATCTGTTGCAACAGTTGCCAGCCGTTCAGGCCCGGCAGCATCACGTCGAGAATGATCAGGTCATATTCAACGGTCTCGATGAAACGCCGACCGGCCATGCCGTTGTCGGCCACATCCACCGTGTAGCTGGCTTCGCTCAGGCCCTGGGCCAGCGCCTTGGCGATTTCCGGCTCGTCTTCCACTAACAGCAATCGCATGGCACACCTCGAATATTCGTCGCTACAGGCTAGGCGCCTTGGCGGCCAAAGCCCATCACTAACGCTTATTTCGGATCAACCGAGCACGTCACGGCTGCACCAGCGCGCGCAGCCGCGGGGCATCGAGGATCTCGATTGCACCGTAACCCAGGCTGAGAATGCCTTGGCTTTCCAGGTCCCGCAGGATCTGGTTGGTGGTCTGGCGCGACAGTGACAGTAGCAACGCCAGTTGCTCCTGAGGCAGTTGCAGGACTCGCCGCGCCGGCTCGATCTCGCCATAGCCATCGGCGATCATCAGCAGCCGGTGTGCCACCCGGGCCGGGGCCGCCAGCAGGGTCAATTGTTCAAGGTTGATGAAGGTCAGGCGCAGTTTGTGGCTCATCAGCAGCGCCAGTTGCCGCCAGTGCTGTGGTTGCTGATCGAGATAGGCCAGCAATGCGGCCTGTGGCAGCTGCAACAAGGTGCAGGGCCCCACCGCGTAGGCATCATGGGTGCGTGGCTGGCCGTCGAACAGGCAGATTTCACCGAACCAGTGCGGCGCTTCGATCAGGCTCAACAAGGCCTCCTTGCCCTGCTCGCTCACCGCCCCCACCCGCACCGCGCCCTCCAGTACGGCGTACAGGCCACAGGGTGCATCGCCGCGACCGAACAGGCGCTGCCCCGCGGACAAGTGCCGCACGCGCGCCAGGGACAGCAAGCTATCCTGAAGACAGGATGGCAGGTGGCTGAACCACTGCCCCTGCATCAGGCATGCACGCCAGGCCGGTATTTGCATGAAGACTCCACAGTGATTGTCGTCTGGCTGACAGAGCAACGACGGGCCTCAGGGCATGATCAACATCCCTACAGGAGGAATAACAATGAAAAGCCTGGTTGACCACCTCAGT
Organism: Pseudomonas sp. S04; assembly: GCF_009834545.1. Lineage (NCBI taxonomy): Bacteria > Pseudomonadati > Pseudomonadota > Gammaproteobacteria > Pseudomonadales > Pseudomonadaceae > Pseudomonas > Pseudomonas sp. S04. Next base: position 214,740 of record NZ_CP019427.1, on the reverse strand, counting down.
CAATACGCCGCTTACCACCGTGACCCGCGCAATATCGCCAGCCACTTTATCGGGATTCCGTTGATTGTGGTGGCCGTCGCGGTGCTGCTGTCACGGCCGTCCTGGTCGGTGGCCGGGCTCTGGCTGTCGCCGGCAGTGCTCGTGGCCCTGGCCTCGGCGTGGTTCTACCTGCGCCTGGAAGTGCGCCTGGGCGTGCTCATGACGGTGCTGCTCGGCCTGTCCGTGTGGCTGGGCCAGGTCGTCGCGGTGCAAAGCACCGGGGTGTGGCTGGGCAGCGGCATCGGGCTGTTTGTGCTGGGTTGGGTGATCCAGTTTGTCGGGCATTACTACGAAGGACGCAAACCGGCGTTTGTCGATGATGTCAGCGGGTTGATCGTCGGGCCGCTGTTCGTGGTGGCCGAACTGGCATTCCTGCTGGGCCTGCGCCATGACCTCAAGGAGCAGATCGAGCAACGGGCAGGTCCGGTGCGCAGCATGACCCACGGCCGCGCCTGAGGCGGCGCAGTTCAGCGGGCCATTCGAGCATCCAGGCAGGCCTTGAGGCTGTCACGCAAGACCGCCGCGTCGAGGGGTTTTTGCAAGACCCGGAAATGGCTCGCGGCGGTCTCTTGCTGGCACGCCTGTGAAGTGTCGCCGGTAATGATGATCGCCGGCACGGCTTGATCGAGGTACTGCCGGGCGCGGCGGATCGCCTCCAGGCCGCTCATGCCGTTCAGGCGGTAGTCACTGAGGATCAGGTCCACCGCCGCCCGCCCTGTCTCGCTCGCTGCGCCATGCTGCTCACAGGCCTGCGCCACCGAGGCGCCCGCGTAGACCCTGTGGCCCCAGACTTCCAGCAAATCGCGCAGGGCCTCCAGCACGCTGGGTTCATCATCGATGATCAGAATGCCCAGGGCATTGTCCGAGCGTTGCAGCTGCGGCGCGATGGCTGAGCTGCTCGCCGGCGCCGCAAGCGGGACCCGGATCGAGAACATCGAACCACGCCCTGGCACCGAGACCAGGCGTGTTGCATGCCCCAGCAGGCGCGCGGTATGACGCACGATCGCCAAGCCCAGGCCGAGCCCTTGGCTGCGGTCGCGCTCGGGGTTATGCAACTGGACGAACTCTTCGAAAATCTGCCCGCGATACTCCGCTGCAATGCCCGGCCCGGTATCGAAGACCTGGATCTCCAACTGTCCGCCCCGCCGCCGACAGCCCAGCAGGACGCCGCCGCCATCGGTGTAGCGAAAAGCGTTGGACAGCAGGTTATCGAGGATGCGCTTGAGCAACACCGGGTCGGTGTCGACCCAATGGTGGTTGGGGTGGATTCGCCAGTGCAACTGGCGGGTGCGGGCGATGGCCTCGAATTCGTCGCCCAGGTCGATGAACAAGCGTTCCAGCGACACTGCTTCGCGCTTCACCACCACCACGCCAGCGTCCAGCCGCGAGATGTCCAGCAAGCCGTTGAGCAGGCTACCGAGATTGCCGATCACCGCGCCCAGGCGAGCCGCCACCTCACGCGCCTTGTCGGCCCGCACAGCGCCGCGCTCAGCCAGCGCCGCCAGGCCCGCGACAAACAGGCCAAGGGCATGGATAGGTTGGCGCAAGTCATGACTGGCAGCCGCCAGGAAACGCGATTTGGCTTGATCGGCAGCCTGCGCGCGATCACGCTCCTGCTCCAGGCGGCCAACCAGTTCGACGTTTTCCAGGCGCAAGCGGATGGTCTCGCACAGCGTGCGGTAGGTGACCCGGCTGTAATACAGATTGACCCCGGCCAGGCAGGCGAGAAAGAACAGGTAGATGGTGTAGGTTTCACCGGAATGCAGCAGGCACTGCAGGGTGACGGGCAGCAGCATGGCCACCAGCGAACCGGCGTAGGCCGGCGGGAATGCCGACAGTGACGGCACCGCTCCACACACCAGGCCGGTCAGCACCACGCAGGTAAACGCCAGCAACTGTGGATCGCCGGCGGCAAAGCCGACCCAGCCGAGCACGCCCCAGAGCAGGCTCGACATCCACGACAGCGCCGATGCCCGCCAGGCCCACTGTTGCGCCTGGTGGTGGTCGATCCGTGGGGATTGGCTAAAGTAAGTTCGCGAGAGCAGCAGCCGGATAGCCGTCAGGCCGTACATCGCCAGGATCCAGCCAATGATCCAGCTCAAGGGCACGGCATGCCTGAACACATACGCCACCGGCAAGGGTATGACGAAGTTGGCAAACAGCACCGCGTAGGATTGCCGAAACAGCAGATCGACGAAATACTTGCGCTGGATAATCTCGGGCATGGCCAATCCCAATAAAAAGAGCGACTGAAAATGGAAGTGAAGCGCCTGAACGTCCTGATTGCCGATGACCATAGCATCGTGCGCGACGGCCTGAGATTTCTCCTGTCCACCCGCGATGATCTGCAGGTGGTCGGCGAGGCCGCCCACAGCGATGCGATCCTCAGCGTCCTGGCCCAACACCAGGTCGACCTGCTGCTCCTGGACCTGGGTATGCCGGGGGTCAACCGCCTGCAATTCATTCGCCAACTGCGCGCCGATTACCCACGGTTGAAAATCCTCGTGCTGACCGCCAACGTCGAGTTGAGCACCATTCGCGGCGTGCTCGAGGCGGGCGTGCAGGGCTACGTCACCAAGGCCGACGAGAGCCATGAGCTGTTCGACGCCATCGATGCCATTCGCCTGAACCAGCGCTACCTGGCCGTGGCCGTGCGCTTCGCGGTGGAGGGCCATGGCAGCAGCACCCCCGACGCCCACCTGATAACCAGTGGCGGTGGGCTGACCCGCCGCGAGCAGCAGATCCTCGGCCTGGTTGCTTCGGGCCAGTCCGCGCACGACATTGCCGACGCCCTGCACATCAGCCCGTTGACCGTGCGCAAACACCGGGAAAACCTGATGCGCAAACTCGACCTGCACAACACCGCCGAACTGGCGGTGTACGCCGTCCGCCTCGGGCTGGCTGTGGGCTGAAGCATGCTGCGTTGCCCCGCTGGATAAAATACGACAACTGCCGTATTTCACCGCCTTTCCCCCCGCCCTAACCTTGCGGCTCTGGTACTTCGCTGCTCGCACGACCTGCCCGGCCTTTCCCTCCAGCGTCTTCCAGAACCTGCCCGAAGGCATCACTCACTGGAAGAGCACCACCATGTCCCTGCATCTCTGGATTCCCTTCGCCACCGCCACCCTGGCCTTCGCCTGCATGCCAGGGCCGGCCATTCTGTACATGACCAGCCAGACCCTCGCCCACGGCCGGCGCGCCGGACTCAAGGCGGCGCTGGGTATTCACCTGGGTTGCTATGCGCACATTGCGGCAGCCACCTTAGGTTTGTCGGCGCTGCTGCATGCGGCGCCGATGGCGTTCGACGTGATCCGCCTGGCGGGTGCCGGCTATCTGATCTGGCTGGGGGGATCGATGATCGTCAAGAGTCGACAGGCCGCCACGACCGACACCCCGGAAGAGCCCGGGGTGCTGCGAGACAGTGTGGTGGTGGAAGTGCTCAACCCGAAAACCGCGCTGTTTTTCCTGACCTTCCTGCCGCAATTTGTCGACGTCACTGCCTCGGCACCGGTCTGGCTGCAGTTCCTGCTGCTGGGCAGCTTCGTCAACCTGGTGTTTTCCCTCGCCGACGTGGGCGCGGTGCTGGGCGCATCGCTGTTGCTCGGCCCCTTGTCCACGGCCGGCTGCCAGCGATTCGTGCCGCGTTTCAGCGGCACGATCCTGATCGGTCTGGGGTGTGTGCTGGTGCTGCAAAGCGGCTTGAAATGAACGTTGTGCAGCAGCTACAGGTGCTACAGGTTGGAGACTTTTTGCCAGACCTTGGGTTTGAAGAACAGGGTCTCGCCCTTGGCCAGGCCGGTCAGGCTGTCGTGGTCCTTGACCACTTCGGCCTCGATCAACTCACTCTGGCCTTCCACCTTCAAGGTCACCCGGGTGGTGGCGCCCAGGGGGCGAATGTCGCGGACTTCGGCGGCGTGATGGTCTTCCAGTTCATGGCGCGACAGCGACACTTCGTGGGGACGGAACAGCACGTGGTTGTCTTCGCCCAGGTGCAGGCGGTTCGAGTCGCCGAGGAAGTGATAGACAAAATCGCTGGCCGGATTCTCATAGACCTCACCCGGTGAGCCGATCTGCTCGATCACGCCCTTGTTCATCACCACGATTCGATCGGCGACTTCCATCGCCTCTTCCTGGTCGTGGGTAACGAATACCGAGGTCAGGTTGATGTCTTCGTGCAAGCGGGCCAGCCAGCGTCGCAGCTCCTTGCGGACCTTGGCATCCAGGGCCCCGAACGGCTCGTCGAGCAACAGCACCTTGGGTTCCACCGCCAAAGCGCGAGCCAGGGCGATCCGTTGGCGTTGACCACCGGACAACTGCTCCGGATAGCGATCCGACAGCCAATCCAGTTGCACCATGTTCAACAGTTCATGGACCTTGGCGGCGATCTGGCTTTCGCTCGGGCGCTGGTTCTTCGGTTTCATCCGCAGGCCGAACGCGACGTTGTCGAACACCGTCATGTGGCGAAACAGCGCGTAGTGCTGGAACACAAAACCGACGTTGCGATCGCGCACATCATGGCCGGAGACGTCTTCGCCGTGGAACACGATGTTGCCCTGGTCCGGGGTTTCCAGCCCGGCGATGATCCGCAGCAGGGTGGTCTTGCCACAGCCGGACGGGCCGAGCAAAGCCACCAGCTCGCCGCTCTGAATGTCCAGGCTGATGTTGTCCAGCGCCTTGAACGCGTTGAAATTCTTGCTGACGTTACGCACTTCGATCGACATGAATTATTCCTCCGCGGCGCTGGCGCGCAGGCGGTTAATACGGTTTTCGCTCCACTGCTTGAGCAGCAGGATGAAGAGCGCCAGGATCAGCAACAGGCTCGCAACGGCAAACGCGGCGACGTGGTTGTACTCGTTGTAGAGGATCTCGACGTGCAACGGCAAGGTGTTGGTCACCCCGCGAATGTGCCCGGAAACCACCGACACCGCACCGAACTCGCCCATCGCCCGCGCGGTACACAGCACCACGCCGTAGATCAGGCCCCACTTGATGTTCGGCACGGTGACATGCCAGAACATCTGCCAGCCGTTGGCGCCCAGCAAGCGCGCGGCTTCCTCTTCCTGCGTGCCCTGCTCCTGCATCAGCGGGATCAGCTCACGCGCGACAAAGGGCACGGTGACGAAGATTGTCGCCAGCACGATGCCCGGCAAGGCAAAGACGATCTGGATGTCATGGTCCTGCAGCCACGGCCCGAACAGGCCCTGGGCGCCAAACATCAGCACATAGACCAGGCCGGCGATCACTGGCGACACCGAGAACGGCAAGTCGATCAGGGTCACCAGCATGCTCTTGCCACGGAACGAATACTTGCTCACGCACCAGGCGGCACTGACGCCGAACACCAGGTTCAACGGCACCGAGATCAGTACCGCGATCACCGTGAGTTTCAGGGCGGACAAGGCGTCGGGCTCGAAGATCGCAGCGAAGAACGCGCCCAGGCCAAGTTTCAGGCCCTGGGACACCACGATGAACAGGGGCAGCAACAGGAACAGGGCGAAGATCAGCCAGCCGAGAACGATCAGGATCCGTCGCGAGCTGGCGCTGCCACGACGGGCAGCGTTGGCCGAGGAAGCGGCGCTAATAGACGATTGGGACATGGTTCGCGCCTCCTTATGGGGTTTCGATGCGCCGCTGCAACAGGTTGATCAGCAGCAACAGGACAAAGGAAACCACCAGCATCAACACGCCAATGGAGGTGGCGCCGGTGTAATCGTACTGGTCGAGCTTGACCATGATCAGCAGCGGCAGGATTTCGGTTTTCATCGGCATGTTACCGGCAATGAAAATCACCGAGCCGTACTCCCCGACACCCCGGGCAAATGCCAGGGCGAAACCGGTCAACCAGGCGGGCAACAAGGCCGGCAGCAGGATGTAGCGGAATACTTGCAAGGGCTTGGCCCCCAGGCATGCCGCCGCTTCTTCGATCTCACGCGGGATATCGGCCAATACCGGCTGTACTGTACGTACCACGAACGGAAGGGTCACGAACGTCAGGGCAAGGGTGATGCCCAGGGGGGTATAGGCAATCTTGAATCCCATGTCCGCTGCAAACTGACCCACCAGACCATTGGGTGCGTACAGCGCCGTGAGCGCGATACCGGCCACCGCAGTGGGCAAGGCGAAGGGCAGGTCGATCATCGCATCGATGATTTTGCGTCCCGGGAAGGTGTAACGCACCAGCACCCAGGCCAGCAGCGTGCCGATGATGCCGTTGATGATCGCGGCACACAGCGCCGTGCCAAAGCTCAGTTGCAACGCCGCCAGCACCCGCGGTGCGGTGATGATGGTCCAGAACTGCTCCCAGGTAAGTTGAGCGGCGTGGACGAACATCGCCGCCAGGGGTATGAGCACAATCAGGCTGAGGTACACCAAGGTGTAGCCCAGCGTCAGCCCGAAGCCGGGTATGACGGGGGAGATACGACGCGACATAAAAGTCCTTGGTCAAGAACACAACAAAGCCCCGAAGGTAAATCCGGGGCTCGTTGATAGCAATTTAAGATTACTGTGCCTGGTAAATCTGGTCGAACACACCGCCATCATTGAAGAACTTCGGCTGGGCGGTTTTCCAGCCACCGAAGTCCTTGTCGATGGTTACCAGCTCCAGGGTCGGGAACTGCTTGGCGTACTTGGCAGACACGTCCTTGTCACGTGGACGATAGAAGTTCTTCGCCGCTATTTCCTGGCCTGCCGGGCTGTACAGGTGCTTGAGGTAGGCTTCGGCGATCTGCTCGTTGCCTTTTTTCTCGGCGTTCTTGTCGACCACCGCGACCGGCGGTTCGGCGAGGATCGACAGCGAAGGCACGACGATTTCGAACTTGTCTGCGCCGCCATCTTCCTTGAGCGCCAGGAAGGCTTCGTTTTCCCAGGCCAGCAACACGTCACCCTGACCGTTGTTGACGAAGGTGATGGTCGAGCCGCGAGCACCGGTATCGAGCACTGGCACGTGCTTGAACAGGGTCTGTACGTATTCCTTGGCCTTGGCTTCGTCGCCACCATTGGCCTTGAGACCGTAGGCCCAGGCTGCCAGGAAGTTCCAGCGGGCGCCGCCAGAGGTTTTGGGATTCGGGGTGATGACTTCAACACCGGTCTTGGTCAGGTCGCCCCAGTCCTTGATGCCTTTGGGGTTGCCCTTGCGCACCAGGAACACGATGGTCGAGGTGTAGGGAGTGCTGGCCTCGGGTAGACGCTTCTGCCAGTCAGCAGGTAGGGTCTTGCCCAACTTGGCGATTTCGTCGATGTCACCGGCCAGCGCCAGGGTCACCACGTCGGCCCGCAGGCCATCGATCACCGCCCGCCCTTGCTTGCCGGAGCCACCATGGGACTGCTGGATCTTGACGTTGTCGCCGGCATGCTCCTTCTTCCAGAAGTTGATGAACTCTGCGTTGTAGTCCTGATACAGCTCACGCGTCGGGTCGTACGAAACGTTCAGCAACTCGTAATCCTTGGCAACCGCGGAACCGGCAAAAATGGCACTGGCCAGAGCGGCCAAAGCGTAACGGCGAATCGACGACATGGTGGAGCTCCTGAAATTTTTGGTGTTGGCTGTTCTTATGGATTTCTGGAAACGGGTTGCCAGCGACGCCTCAGCTCGGCTTGTTGCTCGGGTTCTGCAGGCGGAATTTTTCCTTGCGCTCGATCTGAACCACTTGGGCGTTGTGCACAGTGATCTCTACCGCACCAAAGCGCAGATCGCGCAGGGCGCTCTGGATCTCGCGCAAGATGGTGGCTTCGTCATGGCCGTCAACGCTACGTAGGGATGCGCTCATGGTGCTGCTCCTGAAATGAGAAGTGCCTCGCAGTGGCGGCACTGCTTGTGGCGTGAGAGCAATAGTAGATAGCCGTGGATATTCTTAAAAATACTATTTAAGAATGTTTATATAACTGAAAAGTATTTTTCGCCCAGACAAGGGCTTGCATGGACTTCACGGTTTTGCCTGCCGTGATTTGGACAGAGGGTGCAGATACTTGATCACGCTGGGCTGCAGCGCAGCCCTTGGATGAAGCACCACCGCCTTAGCGGATCAGTGGTGCCCGCGCCCAATCCAGTTCGTCTGCCGGCATGGGTCGCCCATACCAGTAACCCTGGCCCAGGTCACAGCCGTGATCGAGTAAAAACGCCGCCTGTTCGACGTGCTCGATGCCTTCGGCGTGCACCTGCATGCCCATGCTTTGCGCCAGGGCGATGATCACCCGCACGATAGCGGCATCGTCATCATCCCAGGGCAGTCCGGCGACAAAACCCTGGTCGATCTTGAGCTTCTGCACCGGCAGGCGCTTGAGCCGCAACAGCGACGAATAGCCGGTCCCGAAATCGTCGATGGCCAGGCGCACCCCCAACTCGCGCAGCCGGTGCATCTGCTCCAGGGCCACTTCCGGGTCGCCCATCACCGCGCTTTCCGTCACTTCCAGCTCCAGGCAGGCCGGATCCAACTCGGTGTCATGCAGCACTTGGGCGACGCGCTGATACAGCTCGCGTCGGGCGAACAGGCGGCTCGACACGTTCACCGCAATGAATGACAACGCCACGCCAGCTTGCTGCCACTCGCACATCTGCTGACACGCCTGACGCATCACCCAGGCGTCGATGTCCGCGATCAGCCCGGTGCGCTCGGCAATCGGGATGAACTCGCTCGGCGGCACCAGGCCACGCTGCGGGTGCTGCCAGCGCACCAGTGCCTCGACGCCGATCAAGCGGCTGCTCTGCAGGTCGTGCACGGGCTGGTAGTAGACCCGCAGCTCCTGCTGCTCCAGCGCCCGGCGCAGCTCGAAGGCGGTCTCGACCCGATGCTGGGCATGGGCCGTCAATTCCTCGGTGTACAAGGCATAATCGTTACGCCCGGCGCTCTTGGCCTTGAACAATGCCGAATCGGCATTGCGCAGCAACTGCTCGGCGCTCTGCGCGTCGCTGGGGAACAGGCTGATGCCGACACTGGCATTGATAAACAACTGATCGGCGTCGATCACGAAGGGCTCTTTCAGGCCATCGATGATCCGTTGCGCCAGCGCCGCGGCCTGGACCAGTTGCCCACAGCTCTCCACCAGCACAGCAAACTCGTCGCCCCCCAGGCGCGCGAGGGTCACGCCGGGGCCGAACATCTCGCGCAAGCGCGAAGCCACCGCCTTGAGCAGGCGATCGCCGACGTTGTGCCCCAGGCTGTCGTTGATCATCTTGAAATGATCGAGGTCGATCATCAGCAAGGCACAGCCGCGCTTGTGGATTTGCGCCGACGCCAGCGCCTGCTCGACACGATCGCCGAACAGCAGGCGATTGGGCAGGTCGGTCAGCGGGTCGTGATGCGCCAGGTGCTTGAGCTCGTGCTCGGAATCCTTGATCGCGCTGATATCGGAAAACACCGCCACGTAGTGGCTGAGCTGACCGCAGTCGTCACGGATCACCCGGATGGTTTGCCACTGGGGGAAAATCTCGCCGCTTTTGCGCCGGTTCCAGATCTCACCGCTCCACTGACCACCACGCCCGAGATCCTGAAACATCTTCTTATAAAAATCCGGCGGGTGATGACCGGACTTGAACAGGCTGGGCGTACGCCCCAGCACCTCGTCGGGCTGGTAACCGGTGATTTCCATGAAGGCGCGATTGACGTGGACAATCTTGCGCTGGCGATCGGTCACCAACACGCCTTCATGGGTGCAATCGAACACCGCCTGCGCCTGGCGCAATTGCGCGCGGTCCTCAGTGCCCCGGCCCAACGCGGCTCCCCGACCGAGAAAACCCGGCCAGCGCCCACGCACCAGGACAATCAAGCCGGCACTGAGCAGCACCCAGACGTAACCGTTGATCAGTTGCCAGCGGGCTAGATGAGCGGAATCATCGAACAAATTGTTCAATAAACAACCAGTAATCCCCAACCACACGCAGGAAATCACTAGGTAAAGCAGCGCTGCACGCAATGCATCGCGATAAAAGGCAGGCATCCGGCCGTCCATGTCCCTACAAAAGTTCGGAATTATAGAATAAAGAAACATCCCGCCACTCTTATCTGAAAGGGTGACTGGTTTTATCTGTGTCCTGAGTGATAATGCGCGAGCTATTTTTTTCTTTATCGAGGGCCATATAGCCTATGTGGTACGAAGGTTTACTCGGCTTGTCGGCCTGGCAACTGGTGGCAGTCACCCTGTTAATGACCCACATCACCATCGTGGGTGTCACGGTTTACCTGCATCGTTACTCGGCCCATCGCTCTCTTGAGCTGAATGCCGGCCTGAAACACTTCTTCCGCTTCTGGCTGTGGCTGACCACGGCGCAGAACACCCGCGAGTGGACCGCTATCCACCGCAAGCACCACGCCAAGTGCGAAACCGTCGATGATCCCCACAGTCCGGTCATCAAGGGCCTGTCCACGGTCCTGCGCAAAGGTGCAGAGCTGTACCGCGCCGAAGCCGAGAACCCCGAGACCCTGCGCATCTACGGCAAGAACTGCCCCGAAGACTGGATCGAACGCAACCTGTACAGCCGCTACCCGTTGCTGGGCGTGGCACTCATGGGAGTGATCGACCTGCTGCTGTTCGGCACCATCGGCATCACCATCTGGGCGATCCAGATGATGTGGATCCCGTTTTGGGCCGCCGGCGTGATCAACGGCCTGGGCCATGCGATCGGCTACCGCAACTTCGAATGTCGCGACGCGGCGACCAACCTGGTGCCATGGGGCATCCTGGTGGGTGGCGAAGAGCTGCACAACAACCACCACACCTACCCCAACTCGGCCAAGCTGTCGGTGAAAAAGTGGGAATTCGACCTCGGCTGGGCCTGGATCCAGCTGTTCAGCTTCCTGCGCCTGGCCAAGGTGCAGCGCGTTGCGCCCATTGCCCACCGCGTCGAAGGCAAGGGCAACCTGGACATGGACACCGCCATGGCGATTCTCAACAATCGTTTCCAAATCATGGCCCAGTACCGCAAGCTGGTGATCGGCCCGTTGGTCAAGCAAGAGCTGGAAAAGGTCGACCATTCGGTACGCCACCAATTCCATCGCGCCAAGCGCCTGCTCTCGCGGGAAACCAGCCTGCTGGATGAAAAGCATCACCTGCGCATTCAGACCATGCTCGAGCACAGCCAGGCACTGAAGGTCATCTACGAAAAACGCCTGGCCCTGCAGCAGATCTGGGTCAAGACCAGCTCCAACGGCCACGACATGCTGGCGGCCATCAAGGACTGGATCCACGAAGCCGAGGCCAGCGGAATTCAATCCCTGCGCGACTTCGCCCACCAGCTCAAGACCTACTCCCTGCGTCCGGCGTAAAGCCCCAAACCATAGATGTGGGAGCGCCGCCCGGCCCGCTCCCACAGGTTCTGCGTCAGATCAGGTCTTGCGCAGGCGCATCAGTTCCGGCAAACCGATCTTGAGCAAGCGTGCCGTTCGGCTTTTCGCCAGCTCCTCGACGCCCTCATGCTCCGTCAGGCGGGCCAACTGGGCGGCCATGTTCATCACCAGGGCTTCCCTGGAGTAAACCCCGCCACCAAGCCGATAGACCGCGGCAATCAGCTCTCGCAGCTCCAGCGGCAGCCGCCAGCGGGTGCGCAGCGCCGAACCGTAGGCCGCTGCAAACGTCACCAGCGCCTCACCCACCTCCTGCTCGTCATCCAACTCGCCACCGGCCTGCTTCCACTCCTGCAGGCAGCGCAACAACGCCAGGTCCCCCAGGCAATGGAGCATGCCGGCGCAGTAACAGCGTTCCTGATCCAGATCGAGCAACCGCGCGAGCGTGCGGCCGTACTCAGCAGTGTGCAGCGACAGCTCCCAGTAGCGCTCGGCGTAGTCGGCCAGGCACGGGTCGCTCAACTTCGCACTGCGCTTGAGAGCAAGGCCCAGCACCAGGTTCATGCTTTGCCCGGTGCCAAGACGATGCAGGGCCTGGGACAGGGTCTGCACTCCCTCGCCCAGGTGCTGTGCAGCGCTGTTGGCCGCGGCGATCAGTACGGCGGTGATCTGCGGGTCCGTGCGCACCTCTTCTTCCAGCAACCTCAAGTCGAGGCCATTGGGATTCAGGCTGCGCTTGACCGCCAGTTGCACATCGGTCAGCAAGGGCGCGCCGTCTGCCAACTCACGCCGACGCTCCAGGAAGGTCGCCAGGGTCATACCTGGGGCCAGCGCCGGCACATCGCAGGAGACCGTCTGCCCGGCGCTCAGCAACAGGCCCTGCAGGCGCAGCGTCAGGCCCTGCATGTTCAGCGGCTTGGTCAGGTACGCCGTGGGCGCCAGCGGGATCGCCTCGCGCACGCTGGCACTGTCGTTGCGGTGACTCATCAGAATAAACGGCAACGGCGGATGACGGCGGCGCTGGCGCACACTGCGCAACAAACCCAGGCCATCGACCCCCGGCAGCTCGCCATCGGCAATTACCAGGTCGTAGGGTTGCTCGGCCAGCAGTTGCAGGGCCTGCTGGCCGTCGGCACACAGGTCCAGCCGTGCGTCGCAGCGCACGTTCAATAACACCTGTTTGAGCAGGTCCCGCGACCAGGGATCGGCTTCGGCAATCAGCACGCGCGGCACGGCAGGTAAATCAACAGCGCTCATCAGGACACTCCGGGGCAATCCTTGCACCTTAGACAATGCTGCTGATTCGATACAGGCCAAAAGCCAGCGATGTGTAGGCAAAGATAAAAAAAACCCGCCGAGGCGGGTTTTTTGTGGACCAGGTCACACTCGGTGATCAGAGCTCGGAGAAGCACTCTTCGATAATCGCCAGGCCTTTGTCCAGTTGCTCGTCCGGCGAAGTCAGCGGTACCAGCACGCGCAGTACGTTGCCGTAGGTGCCGCAGGACAGCAGGATCAGGCCCTTGTCGCGCGCCTTGGCCACGACCGCAGCAACGGCAGCGGCGTTAGGCTTGTGGGTGTCGCCGTCGTCGAACAGCTCGACCGCGATCATCGCGCCCAGGGCACGCACTTCACCGATCACCGGGTACTTGGCCTGGATGGCCTTGAGGCCAGTCACCAGACGCTCGCCGACTGCCTTGCAGCGGTCCAGCAGGTGCTCTTCTTCGAACACTTCCATCACGGCCAGGGCCGCGGCGCAAGCGATCGGGCTACCGGCGTAGGTGCCGCCCAGGCCGCCTGGCGCGATGGCATCCATGTATTCAGCCTTGCCGCACACACCGGCCAGCGGGAAGCCGCCAGCAATGGATTTGGCGAAGGTGGTCAGGTCGGCAGCAACGCCCATCTGTTCCATGGCGAAGAAGGTGCCGGTACGGCCAGCGCCGGTTTGCACTTCATCAGCGATCAGCAGGATGCCGTGCTTGTCGCACAGCTCGCGCAGACGAGCCATGAATGCTTTTGGCGCGACGTAGAAACCGCCTTCGCCCTGCACTGGCTCGATGATGATGGCAGCGATGTCACGCGGCTCGGCATCGTTCTTGAAAATGCGTTCGATGCTGGCGATCGAGTCGTCGATGCTCACACCGTGCAGTTCGTTCGGGTACAGGGCGCGGAACACGCCGCCTGGCATCAGGCCCATGCCGGCCGAGTAAGGCACGACCTTACCGGTCAGGCCCAGGGTCATCATGGTGCGGCCGTGGTACGCGCCGGTGAAGGCGATCACGCCAGCACGGCCGGTGGCGGCACGGGCGATTTTCACGGCGTTTTCCACCGCTTCGGAACCGGTGGTGACCAGCAGGGTTTTCTTGGCGAAATCGCCTGGAACCTTGGCGTTCACTTTTTCGCACACTTCAACGTACGGTTCGTAGGCCAGTACCTGGAAGCAGGTGTGAGTCAGTTTGTTCAGTTGCTCGGTCACTGCCGCGATGATTTTCGGGTGCACGTGACCGGTGTTCAGCACGGCGATACCGCCGGCGAAGTCGATGAACTCGCGACCTTCAACGTCGGTCACGGTAGCGTTCTTCGCGGACTCGGCGAAGATCGGGTGAATCTGGCCAACGCCGCGTGGTACAGCGGATTCGCGGCGTTTCATCAAAGAAGCGTTGGTCTTGCTCATAGTGTCCTCATTCACCGCTCATCGGGCGGCGTGGTTCAAGGAAAATGCGGCGGGGAGGCAACTGGGCAGCATGCGATGATCGACTGCCGCAGCTTTCCCGGCCACAGAGAAAATTGCGTGTGTTGCACGCAAAGGGACAGCGCTCTCGTGCCCTTTGCGTTTCAAGCAATGCCTTGCCGGGCTTAGCTCTTGGAGCTTAGATGCCCAGGCAGAGGTATTTGATTTCCAGGTAGTCTTCGATGCCGTACTTGGAGCCTTCACGGCCCAGGCCCGAGGCCTTGATGCCGCCAAATGGCGCGACTTCGTTGGAGATCAGCCCGGTGTTGACGCCGACCATACCGTATTCCAGGGCTTCAGCCACACGGAACACACGACCCAGGTCGCGAGCATAGAAGTACGAGGCCAGGCCGAACTCGGTGTCGTTGGACATCGCGATCACTTCGGCTTCGTCTTTGAAGCGGAACAGCGGCGCCAATGGACCGAAGGTTTCTTCCTTGGCCACGGCAGCGTTCTTCGGCACGTTGGTCAGGATGGTCGGCTCGAAGAAGTTGCCTTCCATGACCTTGCCACCGGCCAGGACTGTGGCGCCTTTGGCGATCGCGTCAGCAATGTGCTCCTGGACCTTGGCCACGGCCTTGCCATCGATCAGCGGACCCGTGGTAGTGCCTTCTTCCAGACCATTGCCGATCTTGAGCTTGGCCACGGCCACTTTCAGCTTCTCGGCGAACGCGTCGTAGACCGAGTCCTGAATGTACAGGCGGTTGGCGCAGACGCAGGTCTGGCCATTGTTGCGGTACTTGGAAATGATCGCGCCTTCGACGGCCTTATCCAGGTCCGCGTCGTCGAACACGATGAAAGGTGCGTTGCCGCCCAGCTCCAGGGACACTTTCTTGATGTCCTTGGCGCACTCAGCCATCAACTGGCGACCGATTTCGGTCGAGCCGGTGAAGGACAACTTGCGCACGATCGGGTTGCTGGTCAGTTCGCTGCCGATATCGCCGGCGCTGCCGGAAACCACGCTGAACACACCGGCAGGAATGCCGGCACGCTGGGCCAGTTCAGCTAGGGCGAATGCCGAGAAAGGCGTTTGCGAAGCTGGCTTGAGCACCATGGTGCAACCAGCAGCCAGTGCCGGGCCAGCTTTGCGGGTGATCATCGCGGCCGGGAAGTTCCACGGGGTAATGGCAGCGGTCACGCCGATTGGCTGCTTGATCACGATCAAGCGCTTATCTGGCTGGTGGCCTGGAATCACGTCACCGTAGATGCGCTTGGCTTCTTCGGCGAACCATTCGATGAAAGAGGCGGCGTAGACGATTTCGCCCTTGGCTTCGGCCAATGGCTTGCCCTGCTCGAGGGTCATCAGGCGAGCCAGGTCGTCCTGGTTTTCGATAATCAGTTCAAACCAGCGACGCAGCTTGTTCGCGCGGTCCTTGGCGGTCAGTGCACGCCAGGCCGGCAGCGCTTTGTCTGCAGCTTCAATCGCACGACGAGTTTCGGCCGCGCCCATTTTCGGCACGGTGCCCAGAATTTCGCCCGTTGCCGGGTTGTTGACGTTGATCGTCTGACCATTGTCCGCATCAACCCAAGCGCCATCAATGAAGGCTTGCTGGCGGAACAACAGGGTGTCTTTAAGCTGCATGTCGGCTTTCCTTAACAGCACCGCGCGCGCGCGGAGCGAATTATGATTGTAGAAAGGCGCCTTGAAGGCTGCCGTCAGGGAAATCATTCACCGGGCTGAAGCACATAAATAACGCACTGATTGAAACTCGTGCGGTTCAGCACCCAGACAAGAGCGTTTGAAATCTCAAACGAATCCTAGGATCAAAGGGGGTAAAGGACAATAGGTTGTTCGAAAAAAAGAACGAAAAGCCCGTTTAACCCAAGGTTTTCTGATCAACGTCGCGAACACCCTCTTAACCGGCAGAAAACATCAGGCTATTCAGCAGCATGGACGCACGCTGTGCTTATGAGTATTATGGCGCCCGCATTGCACCAGTAGCTCAGCTGGATAGAGTACTGCCCTCCGAAGGCAGGGGTCGTGGGTTCGAATCCCGCCTGGTGCACCATATAGCTGTTTAGACCTGTCTCAGACAGTCTAAGGAACACCTCAAGAAGCCCGCCTCGTGCGGGCTTTCTTGTTTCTGGCTATCTCTCCTTGTCTCCCCCTATATCTTCCCTTCGTGTATCCGTTATTGACTGTGATTATCTACCAGCCGACAAGGTGGTGTTTCCGCCGGAGCTGGCGCTGCTGATCGTCAGGAAGGCCAGCGCAATGGCGGCAGCATTCGAGGAGCAAGCGCTCGACCAGCTCACCAAGGACGCCCGGCGCGCCCTCAGATAGGGCACAGACCCACGAACGCTCATCAGGGAAATGCGTCTGTAATTGGCCAGGGCAAACTACCGGAATACCGGTAGTAGCAATCTAAAGTTACCGCGCCAATCCCTGATTGAGACCGATCTTGATGCCCTCTTTTGTCGTGGCTTGATTCCTACACCGTTCAGGAATCACTACGTCGTCCCGTAGCGCGACGCTTTCTGCCTTTAATCCCTTTGCCGATGCTCGCCCATACTGAACACCAATCTCCCGACAAGAGGTTTCCTGATTCGCTCGAGTAGCTATACGCGCCTGCCGATCAGCCCATTCCTGTTGAGTTTGATCAACGTCGTAGGCGGTGTAAGCCAACACCCCCGTCAGAGCTACCCCAGAGAACACCCCAGCGATGATCTTGTCATTCGAGTGTTTTCTGTACTCATCGATTGAACGATAAGAGGCGATATTGATACTTCTGGAGACTTGGACAAATGCGTATGCGAGGGCAATCACCAAGGTCACGCACAGGGAATAGGATTTTGCGAAAGTGACCGTTTGGGTGAACCAGAAAAAAAGGTAAACCGGGACGAACAAGCAAAGTGACGCCATGAAGGTGTGCTCAAGCGTGCGCGCAATGACCGATACGTATTTATGCATGATGCCTAGAACCGTTCCATGGACGAAGCCGCTGAAACTACTTAAATGCCATCATCGGAGCAAGCCACCTCTTAGATCCATTTCAATACGCGAGAGGCTATGAGCGGCTTTGATCTTTGGCGTTCTCGGGCTCACGATTGTGCCATTCGTCGGCAACAGACAGCATTTTTGCATAGCCCACGTTGATCATTCGAGTTCTAGGAATTACCCCAGCAACCAGCGCCGTGTATCCCCTGGTGTATCCCTTAGAAAAGAGCAGAAGACCAAACCCTTTAAAAACAGGAACATTACCTATAGGTTCAAACGGCGCCTGGTGCACCATATAAAACGAAAGGCCCGGGTGAAAACCCGGGCCTTTTGTTGTTTCAGGCATCCACTTCGTCGCCAGGGCTCGGCGCCCCATACCTGGAATTGTGCACCAGTTGTTCGACGAAGAACTCCACGTGCCCGCCAGGGTGAGCCGGCAGAGGCCAGGCGTTGATCTTTTGCGCAATGTCGCGAAAGGCGTTGGCAAACCGGGAACGTGGATACGCTTCGACCACCACCTGTCGCTTGCGTACAGCCCTGGGCACTGACTCGTCGTTGGGCACCGCGCCCAGGTAGTGCAAGTGCACGTCGAGAAGCCGATCAGTGACCTTTTCCAGCTCGGCAAACAGCTTGCGCCCTTCCCGTGCATTTGCCGACTTATTGGCCAGCACGCGAAAGCGGTGAATGCCGTATTGCTGATGAAGCAATTGAATCAGGTTGCAGGTGCCACGAATCGCCGCGGGCTCATCACACGCCACCACTATCACTTCCTGGGCGGCACGCAGAAAACTCATCACCGTCTCACCGATACCGGCCGCCGTATCGATGACCAGGACATCCAGTTCGTCGCCAATACTGCTGAAGGCATGGATCAGCGCATGAAATTGTGCCGGTTGCAGGTGGGCCATGTCCGGCGAACCGGAACTTGCCGCAGCGATACGGATGCCTCCTGGGCCCCGTACCAGCGCATCCGCCAGCTCGCAACGCCCGGCAAGGACATCCGCCAGACGGTACCTGGGTGTCAGCCCCAGCAAGGCATCGATGCTGGCCAGCCCGAGGTCGGCATCCAGCAATACCACCCGCCGACCGGCTCTCGCCAACGCCAGGGACAGATTGACCGCCACCGTGGTTTTGCCAACGCCACCCTTGCCGCCACTCACGGCAATAACGCGCACACGATGCACACTATTCATCTATTTTTCTCTTGCACACGCCTTGTGCACCCGCCCGTCAAAAAACAGTGCCTGACACGCGCAGGCCAAAAAACCTGGCCAACGCGGCCCTACGCCGAAGGTTATGAATGCTTAGTATCAGTATGTTGGTAACCATCTACTGAACTGCCGAAGTACGCCGTGAGAAACCGACGGTTAAAAAACGGCGAAACTTGCGCGGTGCAGTTAATGCCATGACGCAACACTACCTGACGAGAGAGATCACTCGATTACTGCGCCAATGAGTTAGGCCGAAGTACAGCGCTACAGGCCCATTACTCGCCTGTTAGTCCGCACAGCGCCGTCCACCTCCGACACACAAACAGCTGCGTCGGCCAGCACCGGGCAGAAAATAAAACAACCCGTCGACGCGACCTCAATCGTACAGGCTCCCGCCACATGAAAAGTTTCTTACTTAGACCAAATTATAGTTATTACTAAAGCATTAGCCTATGCTGATTTCATCCGAAAGGATGATCACCCCAGCCCTCTTACTATCCGACTAATACAATGATAATAAGATGTGCGCTGCATTATAACGTCAGCCCAAGAAGCCTTTTCCAGAGCCAAAAATTCGAGCGGGCAAAGCCATGATATTTTTTTCCCGGCAAAGTAGAAAAAGTTCATCAGTTGAATTAGAGTCCCTAGTGAGCTTTGGCGCTGCCTGCTAAAGCCTTATCTTTTATCGGGAATTGGAGAGCCGACCGCTACAGCAGTAATAGCGGCGGAAGAGAAGGATCGCAAATGCATAAGAAAACCGCGCGCCTAACTATACTGATTGATCTTCCGACTAAAAAGAAATTAGAGGACCTCTCTGAGACTGTCGATCTAACCGTGTCGCAGATTCTCAGAAAATTAATCAAGAACCACCTGAGCGAGTTCGACCAACCGATCAGCTTTTCGCCGGAAGAAATAACCCGCGACGATGCTTTTCCGCTCAACTAGAACGAAAGTACCGGTATCCGTGTGACGTAGTTCACATTCGCGTCACTTATTACACCGCCGCTCTTGCCGGACGCGGGAAAACTGCATGGATTCAGTTGGGTTCGATTATCGAACACAATAATGCTAGCCCCCCCAGAATTCTGTCTTCATCTGACGTTGACAATGGATTTTCTTATGTCTTTGAAACAGCAATTACTCGCCTGTTACAACTTTTTTAAAGCACAGACAGTAGAGCCCATCAGCAGCACTGACGCGCCGACGACGTGCACCTTGTTTTTTTCCCTCAGCAACGGCACACAACGGGCACGGGTATTCCACAACAGCGCCGACACCTTCGAGGCTGCGTGGAATCACGCACTCCTGAACTTCCCACCACTACCGGTTGCGTCCCAACAAGATCATCCGACCGAGCGGCTCTGGCTGCGGGTTGAGCGCGCTACCCACCTGACGACGCTGTCGTGGGCACAATTGCAGGAGCGCCTGCAGCGCCACAAACGCAATTACTTTCGCTTCGGCATCGCCTTCGACCCGCAACTGAAGACCGCCCTGACCGAACAGGAAATCAACGCCAACGCAATCCTCTACGGCGGTTCGACAGTGCCGCTGGCCCGCTTTAACCCGGGCAATTTTTCGGTGTATGTGAAAAAACGCTTTGCCGATTCAGCAGCGCTGGAGGCCGCCCAGAAGGCCCAAGCCGACCCGCAGACCCCGGTCTACCTGTTCCAGACCCAAGGCGTTTTTTGTGCCGAAGACGGTATCGCCCACGCCCTCAACAGCAGTGGCCCGGATGTCGGGCGCCGCAAGACCTCGGTGCTGGACGCGGGCGAGATCCGCGACAAAGTCGTCAGCGCCTCGGACTTTCTCGCCCGCCAGGTCAAGGACAGCGGGGAATTTGTCTACGGCCAGTTCCCCTGTTTTGACCGCACCATCCAGAACTACAACGCCCTGCGCCACGCCAGCACCACCTATTCGATGATCGAAGCCTGGGCGCTGACCCGAGACGACGCCCTCCTGGCCTCGATCCAACGCGCCCTCGACCACCTCACCCTTACGCTGATCAGGCCCTACACCCTGCCCGACGGCAGCGCCGCCGCGTACCTGGTGGATGTCGGCGACGAAATCAAATTGGGCGGTAACGCGGTCTGCCTGTTGGCCCTGGTGAAATACAGCGAGGTGACCGGCAATCGCGATTACCTCCCGCTGCTGGCGGCGCTAGCCAATGGCATCGCCTGGATGCAGGACCCGCAAACCGGTGGCTTCAACCACGTCCTGCATGCCCACGACCTGAGCGTCAAAGCGCCGTTCCGGATTATCTACTACGACGGTGAAGCCGCCTTCGGGCTGATGCGCCTCTATGGTTTGAGTGGCGACGAACGCTGGTTGCACGTCGTCGAGAAAGCCTTCGACTATTTCATCGCCAAGGAGCACTGGCGCGAGCACGACCACTGGCTGAGCTATTGCGTCAATGAGCTGACCCGCTATCGGCCCGAGGAAAAATACTTCCGCTTCGGCCTGAACAACTTCGTCGATTACCTGGGGTTTGTGCAGCAACGCATCACCACCTTCCCCACCCTGCTGGAGTTGATGATGGCCGCGCAGCAGATGCTGCAGCGTATCGAGCAACTGCCGCAACTGCGCCATCTGCTCAACGAGGTCGACTTGCAGGCGTTCTATCGCGCCTTGCACCACCGCGCCGGGCACTTGCTCAACGGCTACTTCTGGCCGGAAATGGCAATGTTCTTTGGTCATCCGGCGCGCATCGTCGGCTCGTTCTTTATCCGCCATCACGCCTTTCGCGTGCGTATCGACGACGTCGAACACTACCTCTCGGGGCTGATTGCCTATCACCGCTACCTGCTCGACGGCGCACCGCAGGTCCGCGCCGCCCAGCCAGACGTACAGCAAGATGGCGCCGGCTGGCAGTGGGATGCGGCCAAAGTGCTGCAAGCCACCGGTGGCACCTGGGCGGTCGCACCCGAGGCGGATTGGACAGCCAGCGGGCTGGCTCCGTCCATGGCCTACTTCAAACCGCAACGCATGTTGAGCCGCCACCCGAGCAAGGTCGGCGCCAATGAGGCCCGGCTTGCACGCCTGTGGGCCAAGGCCGAGCCGCAGCTGCGTCCCTCAGCCATGGTCTGCGTCGACCCCACGCCTTACCTCGGCAGCGGCCTGCCGGTGCTGCAAGTTCCGGACACGGCAGATGCCATGCTGC
The DNA here is from genome assembly GCF_009834545.1 of Pseudomonas sp. S04. Taxonomy (NCBI): domain Bacteria; kingdom Pseudomonadati; phylum Pseudomonadota; class Gammaproteobacteria; order Pseudomonadales; family Pseudomonadaceae; genus Pseudomonas; species Pseudomonas sp. S04. Next base: position 193,391 of record NZ_CP019427.1, on the reverse strand, counting down.
AACTGGGGCGGTACGCCCGCAAAGCCTTCGCAGGCCAGGTGTTCGGGGTCACCGGCAGCGCCGGCAAGACCACGGTTTGCGCGATGCTGACCCATGCCCTGGCGCAACTGGGCAGCGTGGCGCAAACCGAGGGCAACGCCAACCTGCCCCATGGGATTGCCTGGAACCTGGCTTGCATGACCGATCCTGCACAGTTCTGGGTTCTGGAAATGGCCGTCGGCAGGATGCCTATCAACTCCGAACTGGTGCGCCCCCATGTCGCGGTCGTCACCAGCCTGGCCCCGGCACACCTGGAGTACCACGGCACCCTGGAGAACCTCGCGCGCAAGAAAAGCGCGATCTTCCGGTCCATGGCACCCGGCGGGCATGCGGTGCTGAACCATGACATGCCGTACTTCCAAGTGTTCGCCAATGCCGCCCAGCGCGCGCAATTGACGGTACTCAGCTACGGCGAGCACGAACTGGCTGATCTGCGACTGCTGGACTGCTGCACGACCCCGTCCCACTTGCAGGTCAATGCCAGCCTGCGCGGCACGCCCGTGCACTTCAAGTTGCGCGCCCGCGGCCACCATATGGTGCTCAACGCCCTGTCGGTGCTGGCTTCGCTGGTGTGCGCCGGCTTGCCCACGGCCCAAGCCCTGGCTGCACTGGAGACATTCGCCGCGGTGGATGGCCGCGGCAATACCCTGACCATCCCTTGCGGCGACGGTGACTACCAACTGATCAACGACGCCTACAACGCCAATCCGGGCTCGATGGGGGCGTCGCTGAAAATGCTCGCCGAACTGCCCGGCCGGGCCGATCAGCGCGTTGCCGTACTGGGGGATATGCTCGAGTTGGGCCCCGACACCCAGCGCTATCACCTGGAACTGGCCGCGTCCCTGCTGGCCGCAGCCCCACGCCAGACCCTGCTCTGCGGACCACTGATGCACGGGTTGTATGTGCAACTGCGCGATCAGTTACCCATCGAGTGGTTCGAGGACGTCAAGGCCCTGCAGGAGCAACTGCCACGGCACGCCGCGCGCTGGTTCCAACCAGGTGATTGGGTACTGGTGAAGAGTTCTGGCGGCACTGGGCTGTCCCAGGTGGTCGACTCACTGATGGCCGCCGAACCGGCCGTCGCGGCGCTCTGACACCCTCCGTGACCACGACTCGCTGACTCCAGCGAGTCGTGCCTTCAAGGTTGTGCGCACTGCGCCGCCGTCTTCAGCCCGATATCGTTGCGCAACTGATGAAACGCCGGTGCAGTTGCCGGTGCTTCGATCAGTTGCGCCGGCAATCCGGCATCGCGCAGTGCCTGGTAGAACTGCTCCTGCAACACAAAGGGGGCGACCTGGTCGTTGCGATTGCCCAGCACAAACAACTGCCGATCGGGCACCTGGGCAATGCCGGCGACATGCTCCAGCGGATCGTACGGATGCAACAGGCCATTGGTGTCGCGCCCCTCGCGGGACGGCAGGCCTTTGCTGCGCCGAATCATCTGCGCCCGTTCGAGCAAGGCAAAGGCTCCCGAAGTCATGACCGCGCACTGCACATCTTCGCGCCCCAGTGTCAGCAAGGCCGCCACCACCGTCGCCCCGCCGCTGTGCCCGAGCAACACAAAACGGCCGATGCCGTAGCGCTCGCGCAACTGGTCGAGCGCCGCGTCCAGCGCCTGGAACTCGGCGGGTTGGCGCCGCTGGCCATGGTTGCCGCTGGAGCCGTAGGTCCCCGGACGCGCAACAATCACCACCGGCACCCCGGCCCGCCGACTCAGGGCCGCCGCTTGCCGATCCTTGGCGCGCAGGGTATTGCCGGCAATGGTTGCGGGCGCGCGGTGCATTTCGATATTGCGGTCACCATGAAACATCACGATCACCACCGGCGCGTGCGCAAGCGGCACGGCACTGAAGTAGCGGATGCAGGCCTGGCCCTTGGCGTACTCGACCCACAGGGCCGAGTCCTGTTCGGTGCAAGTGGCCGGGTCTGCCGGGGCATTCCACGCCAGTGGCAGGTCTTCCGTGCCCCGGGCCCACAGCGGCGCACTGACCAGCAGCACCGCACACGCCAGCCACCTGGCGACGCTCATTGAGCGCATGCCTAGCGCTCGCGCAAGGCTTCGCGCGCCCGGTTCATCGGCTTGATCAGGTAATCGAGCACAGTCTTCTGGCCGGTCTTGATGTCCGCCGCCGCGATCATCCCCGGCACAATCGAAAACGCCTTGCCGGCCTTGTTGTGCAGCTCATTGTCATTGGTGCGAATGAACACGCGGTAGTAGAAGACCTCGGGTTTGACTTCATCCTGGATGGTGTCCGGGGAAATGGTCACCACCTTGCCATCCATGCTGCCGTAGATGGAGTAGTCATAGGCCGTGATCTTGACCTTGGCGTCCTGGTCGGGATGGATGAAGGCAATGTCCCGCGGGGAAATGCGCGCCTCGATCAACAACTGGTCGTCCATCGGCACGATCTGCATCAAGCGGCCATTGGGGGGAATGATCCCGCCGATGGTGGTGACCTCGATGTCCTTGACGATCCCCCGTACCGGCGAGCGCAACGTCAGGCGCGTGACCGAGTCGGAACGGCCCTTGAGCACCGAGGACAGGGTCTGCACATCGGAGTTGGCCTTGGCCAGTTCTTCGCCGGCCCGTACCATGTATTCGGAGCGCGACTGGGTGAGTTTCAGCTCCAGCTCGGACTTCTGGCGCTTCAGGCGCAAGACCTCGACGTTACTCGCGGCGCCGACCCGGGCCAGGTTCTCGGTGATTTCCAGCTCGCTGCGCACCAGCCCCAGGGAGGCCCGCACCCCCGCCTGCGACTCTTCCAGCCCTTTGCGCCGGGTCTGGTACAGGTCGGTTTCAGCGCTCATCAGCGCCGGGTAGGCCTTGAGTTCCGCCGGGAAAGCCAGCGTGGTGCCGTTCACTTCCGCCTGCAACCGCGCAACGCTGGCCAGGGAGGCGCGGTACTTGGCGGCACTCTCGCCGAAATTGGACTCGGTCTTGGTCGGGTCCAGCTTGGCGAGGATTTCCCCCTGCTTGACGATATCCCCCTCGGCTACATTGAGTTCGGCGACGATGCCGCCCTCCAGCGACTGGATCACCTGCTCGCGCGAAGTCGGGATCACCTTGCCAGTGCCGGTCGACACTTCATCGATTTCAAACAGGTAGGCCCACACCCCGAACGCCAACAGCATCAGCGCCACACACCAGACGACGCGCGTCGAGCGCACGACCGTGACGTCATCCAGGCTGTCATCGGCGTTCGAGTTGTCACCCTGGGTATTCGCCGAGCCTGCCCGTGGCACCCGCGCCAGGTCCGGGTTCGAGTCCGGGGAACGATTGTTGTTTTCCATCTGAGCTATCCTTTTGCGCAGTCAGTGGCTGGGAGCAGCCGGCTCACTGCGCCGGGTTCCGAGGTTTGGAAAGACGGGCAATGGCGTTGTCCTTGGTGTCATCGATGATCACCGCGCCGTTGTCGACGACGATGATCCGATCCACCAGGCTCAACACACTCATGCGGTGCGTGGCGATGATCAGCGTGCGCTGCGCGCCCCACTGGCCCAGGCTCTGGATCAGCTTGCGTTCACTGGCGTCGTCGAGGGCCGCAGTGGGTTCGTCCAGCAGCACAATCTGCGGCTGGCGAATGATCAACCGCGACAGCAGCAGCGCCTGGCGCTGGCCACCGGACAGGCCGAGGCCACCTTCCAGAATCATGTGGTCCATGCCCAGTGCGAACTTGCTGATGAACTCCAGTGCACCGGTCAGCGCCAGCGCTTCGAGCAGGTCCTGGTCGCTGGCGTGAGCCGCTCCCAGCATCAGGTTTTCCCGCAGCGTGCCGTGGAACAGCCGGGAGTTCTGGGTCAGCAGACCAACATCGCGGCGCACATCGGCCGGGTCGATATGGCTCAGGCCAACGCCATCCAGGGTCAGCGAACCTGAACTGAGGTCGATCATCCCGGCCATGGCCTGCAGCAGCGTCGACTTGCCCGCGCCGTTGCGCCCGAGCACCGCGATGCGCTCACCCGGGGCAATCTTCAAGTGCTTGACCGTGAGGGCCGGCATCGGTGCATCTTCGGCGTACTTGAACTCGGCCTGCTTGAACTCATAGTCGCCGCGCACCAGCGGCAGGTGTACACGCTTGCTGCCCTCGGCCTGGTCGACCGGCATCTGCATGATCCGGTGCAGGCCCTGCAGGGCCACTTTGGCCTGTTGCCAGCGGGTCAGCACCAGGGTGATCTGCGACATCGGCGCCATCATGCGCGAGGCCAGGATCGACGCGGCCACCAGGCTACCGGTGGTCATGTCGCCCGCCATCACCATCGGCGCACCGAACACCACCACCACGGCAAACACGCCGCCCTGCACGCTCTGGGTCCAGGTCACCAGGCCACTGGTGAGCGTGCGCGAACGCAGGCTGGCCTCGGCGGCAGTCGCGTTGTAGTGGTTCCACTGCTGCTGGAAACGCTGTTCGGCCTGCAGCATCTTGATGTCGTCCAGGCCTTGCACGGTCTCCACCAGCATGGCGCTGCGCAGCGAACTCTCGCGCATCGACTGGTTGGCCAGCCTCGCCAGTTTGCGTTGCGACAACAGCCCCGGGATGATCAGGAACAGCACCGCGCCCAGTGGCACGGCCACCAGCGGCCCGGCAATAAACCAGTAGATCACCACGAACATCAGGAAAAACGGCAGGTCGGCCAAGGCGCTGGCAGTGCTGGAGGTGATCAGTTCACGCAGTTGCTCAAGCTCGCGCAACTGGGAAATGAACGAACCGGTGGATTTTGGCCGGGCGCTGTTACGCAGGCGAATGGCATGGCCGAAGACCAGGTCCGAGACGCGCATGTCGGCACGCTTGCCGAGCAGATCGGTGATGCGCACACGCATCACCCGCAGGACAAAATCGAAAAACAGCGCCAGCATCACTCCGCCGAACAACACGTACAGGGTCGGCATCGACTCGGCCGGAATCACCCGGTCGTACACCTGCATGGAAAACAGCACCCCGGCCAGGCCGAGAATGTTCGCCGCCAGCGACGCCAACATGACATGGCCGTAGGGGCGCATGTCGCGCAGGACGATGTTCCTGAACCAGCTTTTCTCGTAGGGCTTGATGTAGTCGTCGACCCGCGAGTCCCGCGCCGCCTGCACCGGTCGCAGAATCAGCGCCTTGCGCGCCGACACCAGCAGCTCGGCACGGCTGATGCGGCTTTGCAGGCCTTGGTCACCGCTGTAGACAATACCCAGTTCATCGTCGTCGCTGAGGGTCTGCAGCACACCGATTTGCCCATCGTCGAACTGCAGCACCAGGGGCAGGCGCCGCTGGACCAACAGCGCCGGCAGCGAAGACGCCCTGAAAGCCGAACTGCGCTTCTACAACCTGGCGAGCGATTGCCCCAAAGGCAGCCTGGCAGTGGCTGACGGCGGCCCGGTATTGTTTGCCGACGTAGCCCCACTCAGCACTGCTGCGCGTGCCATCAACCCGGTGAGCGCGTCACTGAGTGCCGGCTGTGGCAAGGCCACGGCCGAGAAACTGGCGTTGCCGCAACTCAAGCCCGGTGATCACTACAGCCTGTTCCTCACCGGCAGCGCTGCGGCGCCCGTGCTACGCGGGCAACTGAGCAGCACCGACCTCTACGCGAAATAGGCCTCCCCATGCGCAAGATATTCCGCGAAGACCACCTGCTGTTTCGCGAGCAGGTGCAACGCTTCATCGCCGAGCGCATCGTGCCGCGCTACGACCAATGGGAAACCGCTGGGGTGACCCCGCGCGAACTGTGGCGAGAGGCCGGCGAGCAAGGCCTGCTCAATTCTGCGCTGCCGGCACCCTATGGCGCCGACGGTGATTTCGGCCACGCCGTGGTGGTCATCGAAGAGCTGGCGCGGGCCAATTGCCTGGGCATCGGCTTCTCGATTCACTCGGACATGGTCTCGCCTTATCTCTGGAACCTCGGCACCCAGGCGCAAAAAGACCGCTGGCTGCCGGCAATGGCCAGCGGCGAGGTCATCGGCGCGATTGCCATGACCGAGCCCGGTGCCGGCAGCGACGTCAAGGCGATCCGCACCCGTGCGGTACGCGATGGCGAGGACTTCGTGCTCAGCGGGCAGAAGACCTTCATCACCAACGGGGTCAACGCTGGCCTGGTGATCGTACTGGCCTGCACCGACCCCGAACTGGGCGCTCGCGGCCTGTCGTTGCTGTGTGTCGAAGAAGGCTTGCCCGGCTTCAGCAAGGGCCCGGCCATGCGCAAGATCGGCCAGCACGCCCAGGACACTTGCGAGCTGTTCTTCGATGAAGTGCGGGTGCCGGTGGATTGCCTGCTCGGTGATTTGAATGCCGGATTCCAATACATGAGTCACGAACTGTCCCGTGAACGCCTGGCCATCGCCCTGCGGGCCGCGGCGTCGACCGAGGGCATGCTCGAACAGACCAAGGAGTACACCCGGGGTCGCAAGGTGTTCGGCAAGCGCGTCATCGACTACCAGAACAACCGCTTTGTCCTGGCCGATGCCAAGGCTCGCCTGACCATGCTCCGGGTATTCCTCGACGACTGCGCGCTGCAACTGATGGAGGGCAACCTGGACCCGGTGGTCGCGGCCATGGCCAAGCTCAATGCCACCGAGATGCAGGGGCAGATTCTCGACGAGTTGCTGCAGTTGTATGGCGGTTATGGCTACAGCGCCGAGTACGGGATTGGCCGCGCCTGGGCCGATGCGCGGGCGCTGCGGATCTTCGGTGGCACCAGTGAAATCATGCGCGAGATCATCGGGCGCTCACTCTGAGCCCTGCTGGCGCCAACCTCAGGAGCGCGCCTTGAGCCACTGCTGGCGCAAGCGTTGCGCCTGGGGGTCGGTACCGGTCGCCCAGGGATCGACGGCAAACGCGATGATGCGTTCCGCGCCCGTGGTCTGGGCCCACTCCAACTGACGCTGGACCCGCGGGTAGTCTGCCGAAACTGCCTTGAAGTCAGTGCCGTCGTTACGCGCTGACGGCAGTTGCTCGAACAGTTCGACAATCACCTCGAACTTCACCCCACGCTGACGCAGGTACTGCAGCAGCGGTTCGATCGCCTTGAGGTTGTTCCAGCCCGCCACCCCCACGCCGTCCTGCACCATGGGCCGCAGCTGGGTGCGGGCCAGCAGCGATTGCCACAGTTGCACCAGGCTGCCGTCGGTCTGCAGGGTGCTGTAGTAGGTGGAGATGGCCGGGACACCATGACCGGCGTTCTGCGACACCCCCGACAAGGCCGTCAGCCATTTGCCCAGGCGCTCCTGTCGGGCGGGTTCGGTCCAGTGGTACTGCTCGATTTCGTACGGGATGTACCAACCGGCAAACTGCTCATGCGCGGACCACGGCGCCTCGCGCATGTAGCGACTCGCCGCCTGCAAAGCCCCACTGAAGAACGCGGCCTGGGTCGGCTCGTCAGTGGCCGACAGCGCCTGCCACCAGCCATTGTCGTAAGGCAGGCCGATACGCACTTTCATCCCATGCTCGCCGGCCGTGTCCAGCAGGTTCTGCATCACCGGGTCTGGGAGCATCCAGTCCGGCTCGTCCCCGCCGAGCAACCCCACCCACTGCAGCACCAGCTCATCACAGCCCAATTCAGCCATGGCCGCCATACGCGTCGCCCACTGATCGCGGCTGAGTTCGGCGTGGCTTTTCCAGATCTGCAGGAAAGTGGCGTCCATCTGCGGCTTGCGCGAGCAGCCTGCCAGTGGACCGAGCAAGGCCAACACCGGTGCACAAGCCGCCAGCCGCAAGAGCTGCCGCCGACCTTGGCATGGCGGGTTCAATGGATTGGGCATTGAGGTCTCACTGACTGGGGCTGTGGGAGCATCTGCATGCAGGGGACTTCATCATAGCGACTTGCGTGTGCGCTAAAGGTTCTGGTCGTCGATTGCGAACTGACGCCCGAGGTCCCGCGCGCTGTGTAAAACACGCTCTATCAGGATGCCTTGCCCGCTCACGCTATAAAAGATCAGGTAGCGTCCATGGGTAAGCATGCGCAGACCTTTGGCGCAGTCTTCACGCGCAACGCCCAGATCCGGCTGCTCAACCAGTAATAGACTGCGCTGGCGCAGCTCATCAACAAAGGTTCGAGCGCGGGTGCGATTGTCTCGAGCGATATAGCGGGCAATGTGTTGTAGATCGTCGCGCGCCATGGCGCTGAACGACAACTGCCTCACGGACGGCCTGGTTCAGCCGTGACCTGCTCAACGATCGCGTCGAGCTCGGCGAACATCGTGTCCGCGTCTATTGCCGGCCGAGGGTCAGTCCGGCTGGCCGCTATCGCTTCGCGTATTTGCGCGGCATGCAAGCGCTCCAGCAACGCCTGATAAGCCGCATGGGGTAAAAGATAAGCTGCGGGGCGGTTATGATTGAGTATTGCCACAGCCTCAGACCCCGCCAGCTCGATTACAGTACTCGGGCTGCGCTTGAGTTCGGTGATGCTGACTGAGCGGCTAGCGAGTAGTTGCTCCATGAGCAAACTCCAAGGTACTAAAAAAGGTACCTGATAGTGCTCGATTTAGCGCGAGCGGGTCAACGCACATCTGACCGGCTGCGCGCCACACAGAGGGGCCGGATCCAGTTTCGCCCGCAACCCAGGAGGCGAAAATGTTTAGACCCCCTCTCAACCAACAAGGATTGGCCCGTCGCCAATTGAGTGATTTTTGCACGGACGGTTTTTCGCAGTACTCATGGCCCTGGCCCTGCTGGCCGGCTGTTCGACCACGCCGCCGCGGGACCAGGGCAACATTTGCAGCATCTACCGCCAGTACCCCGACTGGTATGAAGACACGCTGAAAATGGAGCAAGCCTGGGGACTGCCGCCGCATGTGGCGATGGCGATCATCAAGCAGGAAAGCAGCTTCGTGGAGGACGCCCTGCCCCCTCGCGACTATTTCCTGTGGGTGATTCCCTGGGGTCGGGTCAGCTCGGCCTATGGCTATGCCCAGGCGCAGGATCCGGTGTGGGGCGAGTACAAGAGCGCAACCGGCAATGGCGGCTCGCGGGACAATTTTGACGACGCGGTGATGTTCGTCGGTTGGTACGCCGCCGGCACTCAGCGCCAGCTAGGGATTTCCAAGTGGGATACCTACAGCCAGTACCTGGCCTACCATGAGGGGCGTGGCGGGTTCAGCCGCCAGAGTTACCGGCAAAAACCCTGGCTGATGCAGGTGGCGCGCAAGGTTGAGCAACAGGCGAAAAACTACGGCTGGCAACTCAAGCAATGCCGGGCCGAACTGGAGAGCAATCGCAGCTGGTGGTAGGGGTCAAGCCTGGGGGTCGGGATCATCGCCAGCGTCCGGCGCGCAGGATGGCTCGTCATCCTCCTCATCGTCGTCATCCAGCAGAGAGTCCTTGCGGGCTTCAGTAATTGCCCGGCGCATTTCTTCGCCCTTGACCGGGCAATTGAGCAATTGGGCAATGCGGTCGATACGTTGTGTCACAGCTGGCCTCCAACTCGCCAGGATTTGCCTCGATAGTGCGCGCTTTCACCGATCGACGCCAATCCCTGTACGTTCAGTTGCCCGGGTATCTATTGGTAATTGCACTGATCGAGCCGTAAATAACCCGTGACCACCTGGCTGATATCACCGGCCTCGTCATTGTGGATCACCATGACCCCGGGCCGACGCAGCTGCATCAGGAGCTCGTTGCTCAGGCGAAAGCTTGCCTGCAAGCCATGGTCACCTACCACCGGTGCCGCTTTTCGGCGACGCGCGAAGCCTTTGCTCCTGCGCTGCTGGTAACGAGCCCAGGCAATCAGCAGCACGGCATTGAGCAGGGCGACCCAGACGTAGAGTTGCAACGTACCGAGGGCGTCGAGCACCGAGACTTCAATGCGCGGTCCCGTGTGTGTATTGAGCAACGGCCACAGGCCGCGCACCAACAGGTAGCTCAGGCCGACCCAGGCCAGCAGGGTGAAAAAAGCGTCGAGCACGACCAGGAAAGGCCGTTGCCGGGTTCTGATGATTTTCATTGTTCGAGCACCTCGTCATCGTCGTCGTTCAGCGGTTTGATCCCACGATCCGGGCTGACCCAGCGCGCGCGCTTCTGGTGTTGACCAAACAGCACCTTGGGGAAGCTCACCAGGGTCGTCAGCAGGCTGATGAACCAGAACACCAGGGGATACCAGACCACCCAGAACATGGTTTTCCACAGGCCCCGCTCGTAACGCCGGTCGATCAGAATGCTGACCGCGAACTGCAGCAGGCAGACCATCGCCAGCACCAACCCGGTGAAGGCCGGTGGCAACAAGTGATGCACGGCAATGGCTTCGGGCATTTCGACGAATTTGCCGACGGCCCAGAAAATCACCGAGAGCAGGAAGGTGAAGGCCCAGCCGGTGGACAGGCAGTACTCGAACAGCAAGGGCCAGAGATAACGATGGCGGTATTGCCAGATGCCGCGGATGTTCTTGAACAGCACCTCGGCACCGCCCTGCGCCCAGCGCAGCCGCTGCTTCCACAAACCTGCGAGAGTTTCCGGCATGAGGATCCAGCACAAGGCGCGCGGTTCGTAGAAGATGCTCCAGTGATCCAGTTGCAGCTTCCAACTGATGTCGATGTCTTCGGTGATCATGTCCGGGCTCCAGTAGCCAACCCGATCCAGCGCCGAACGACGGAATGCGACAATCACCCCGGACACCGTGAAGATCCGTCCGAACACCCGCTGCGTGCGCTTGATCAAGCCGATGATCGACGAAAACTCACCCACCTGGACCCGTCCCACCAGGGTCGAGCGAGTGCGAATCCGCGGGTTGCCGGTCACTGCACCGAGCCGGGCGTTGTCCAGCATCGGCGCCACCAGGTAAGCCGCAGTGTCCGGTGCGAGCAACGCATCACCGTCAATGCACACCAGGTACTCGCTGCGCGCAGCGATCGCTCCCATGCGCAGGGCCACCGCCTTGCCCTGGTTCTGTGCCAGATGCAGTACGCGCAATCGCGGGTCCTGCAGCGCCAGGGCATCGAGGACGGCAGCGGTGTTGTCGCTGGAGCCGTCATTGATGGCGATCACTTCGATGTTCGGGTAGTGCTGGCCTAATGCGGCATGAATGGTATCGGCCGCGTTGTCACCCTCGTTGTAGCAAGGGATCAGGATCGAAATCAGCGGTTCACCGGTCAGCGGCGGTGGCAACGTGTCTTTGCCCCAGGGCCAGTGACGTTCCCAGTGCAGCCAGAAATACAGGCCGCCGGCGATCCACAGTCCGGACATGAACAGCGGATAGAAAAACACGAAGTCCATCAAAAATTGCCCGGTAACCAGGAAAATCACGCCCAGGGGAATCCCCAGCACGATCGCCAGTACCAACACGGCTAGCAGTCTGTCCAGCATGTCAGCGATTCCACTTGTTGGAGAGCGCGGGGCGCACAGTTTTCAGGTCCGGCTGGTTCTCGAGGAAGTTGTCGGGGTAGTAGCCAAAACTCGTGGCACCCTCGCGCTTGAGACGCGCCATCCAATCCGCCAGTTGTTGACCGCTCAGCGGCGCGGACGCATCGCTGCGGTTCCAGTCGCGGGCCTGCAGTTCGAACACCGTGCGCTGCAAGGCGCCGGGGCGGGACTTGACCGTGGCCACCAGGGACTCCAGCCAGGCACCGGACTGCTCATGGGTCTTGCCCTCCATCAGCGGCATGGCCATGGGGGCAGTCCAGTCGTAGGCGCCGAGGAAATCATCGAGGTTCTGCGCGAACCAGGCTTCGCTCGGCGGATTGAGCATCGGCTCGGCGAACAGGTTGCGCGCTGTGCGCACCTGCGGCCCGCGGATGGCGCGGACCCTGGCGGTGAGTTCGTGGGTGAAGTCGATCAGGTAGCGACTCTTGAAACGCGTCCAGCGCTGCATCGTGGCCGGATCGCCACGCAGTTGGGCGATCGATCCCGGCAAGCCGTTGGCGGCATAGACCTGCAAGGCTTGTGGACTGGCGTCTTCGAAATCCGAGAGCAAGGCGTCATCGTGGTAGAGAATGCCGTCGACCGAGGTCAGGCGCGCCACGTCCTCATAGAGCTCGCCGATGATCCGTCGCACGTTGGGATCGAACGGCGACAGGCGTTGGTACTGGCCAGGGTCAACCGAGGCCTGGCCGCTGTCGGGATCCCAGCGGGTCACCCGAGGCAAGGCGGGATCGAGGGCAAAGCTGAGCACCGGCATCCAGGCAAAGACTTTTACGTTGGCCCGGGTACGCAACTGCCAGGCAACACGATCGAAGAGGTCGGCGCGCACCGGCAGATGGCGGTTGGGGAAGTACAGCGAGTGCACCAGCCCATCGCCCTTGGGATCGGCGAACGCTTGCAGGAACACCGTGTCCGCGCCCATGTCGGCCATGCGCTGGATCAGTTTGCCAAGGTTGCTGTCCTGCTGCGCCGGGTCAGGGTCGTAGACGTTGTCCAGATCGACATGCACCACGCGCATCGGCGCCTTCGATTGCACGCCGACGATGCTGTTGGCGAAATGCTCGCCGTCCGGGTCCGAGGCCACCAGATAACGCGGGCTGCTCATCAGGTCAGCCAGGCTGTCGAGACCGTCGTCGAGGGTCAACGCCATCTGGTAGCCCTGCTCGTCCACCACCTGTAGCGCGCTACCGTCGGCGGCGCCGTACGGCCAGACCCAGACCCGTGGCGCGTAGCCGGTGACCGCGCTAATTTTCGCCGAGATAGCAACCACGTCACTGCGCAAACGAGCCTGGAACTCGGCCTCTGTCTCGTAACGCTGAGTCAGCGCGTCGTAGCGACGGGTCGCCGCCGCTGGCTGCAGGTTTCCTTGCGGGTTGGCCAGCACGCCCTTGTGACTGGCATCGGTGTGGGCGGCAATTTCCACCAGGCCGGAACGCGAGACTTCGCGAATCTGCTCCCAGGTCAGGAAGTCCGAGCGCTGGCGTGGAGTACCGGCAAAATCCACCGGTTGATTGAGCGGTGTGTCGATCCAACTGCCGACCGGAGCCAGCAAGGCAGGCCAGCGATAAGCACGCAGCACCGGCATGACCCGGGTATAGAAGCTCGAATAGCCGTCATCGAAACTCAGCAGGATCGCCTTGGCCGGCAGCTCGGGGCCACCCTTGCGGGCCGCCATGATCTGGTCGACGGTCACCGCCTGGTAGTGATTTTCCCGCAGCCAGGCCAATTGCTCGATCAAGCGTTCGGTGCGCACAGCGACCACCGCCTGGTCGGGATCGCGGTCCTCGACATCGTGATAGGCAATGCCCAGCACATGGTTTTTCGGCCAGGGCTGTTCACTGGCTGCCAGCGGTCGTTGTGACGGCGGCACAAATGCTGGGGCCTGCTGGGCGCAGGCGGTGAGCAACAGGACCCCCTGCAGCAGGATGCAACGTGTGATTGCAAGCATGGGCAAACTCTTCTAGAAGCGGTAGGTGAGGTCGATGATCAGGCGCAGATCGCTCTCGCGATCGCCGTCATAGGGCCGGTTGAGCCAGCTCAACGCGGCACCCGCCTCGAATACGTCGTTCCAGCTGACGCGCTGGCCGTAACTGAGCAGACCGATGGCCCCCGTGCCGTAATCACGCTGGCTGTAGGTACCGGCACCGGCCTGGAACTGCTGGCTCCAGGCGGTTTCGTAACGGTGATAGAGCACGTGATTGGCGCTTAGCGTCGGCAGCACGCTGAGGTCGGACTTCGGATTGAAATACGGCACATCGGCGTTCTTCGAGTTGTGGCTGCTGCCCACTTCCAGACCCGCATCGACTTGCAGGCCTGGCGTGCTGTACACGCCCTCGCGCCCCGTCAACAACGCCTCTAACCGGCGATTGCCATCACTCAAGCGCGACGGGCTGAGCGCCAGCTGCCACTCACGACTTTCATTGCCACGCCAGCGCAGGAAAGCACTGCCGCCATTGGCCGTGATGTCACTGTTCAGGGCCCGTAGCGGCGTATTGGCCGACAGGTAGTCGAGGCTAGCGCCGTACTGCCAGTGATCGTCGATGTCACGAGCCGCCGCCAGGCGTGCACCGGTCTTGTTGCCATAGCCGTACGAGTGATTGGAGATTTCCGCTTCCAGGGTCATGTCGCGCGTCCGCCGCTCCACACCCACGCGCTGCCAGCGATGGTGACCGGTGCCTTCCTGGAAGTCGCCGGTGGCGTAGCCGGCACCACCGAACAGTCGCCAGTCCTCATCGATCGGTGGGCTATAGAGCACTGTTTCAATGCCCAGGTCGCGGCTGCCGTTGACCGCGCCGGCACCGCTGTCTGCGCCGCCGTAACTCTTGCCGCCATAGGCCGAGACCCGCAGTTCAGCCATGTCATGAACTTCACGCAGACGCTGCAGACGCTGGACCTGGCGGTTGTCCGGGTAGCGCGCCACCACGTCGTCGGTCAACGCATCCAGTTGCCGCCACTCCTGCAAGTCCAGTGCGGTATAGCCCTGCCCGACTTCCAGGCCAACGTCGCGTGGCGCCATGCTTTCGGTTTCCTTGAGCTGGGACTCCGCACGACGCGGCCAGTCACGGGCGCGGTACAGGTCTGCCTGGGCCAGGCGCAGGCCGATATTCCCCGGGCCCTGTTCGACCAAGGCCGCCAGGCGCTGCTCGGCCCCGGGCAAATCCGCCCCATAGGTGCCGGCCTGGGCCGCCAGTTGCTGCGCATCCATCCACTCATCATTGGGGTTGCCCACCGGCAAGCCCTTGAGCTCGACCCGTGGGTTCTGGCTCTGGGCCAGGCTGTCGGCGAGCTCGCGCGCTTGTTCCGGTTGATCGTTTTCCAGCAGGGCGTAGTACAGCGCCGTGCTGTCTTCCAGGCGATCACCCTGGTCGGCATCGGGTGCCGCCAGAACCTGGCGGTACATATCGACGGCCACTTCCGGCTGACGCTGATCCAGATAGGAGGCGGCCACCCAGCGCAGCGCATAGGTGGGAATGGGCACACCTTCGCCAATCAGTTGTTGGTAGTCATGGATAACCTCGGCGGTACGCGCACGCGCCTTGAGCGCACCCAAGCGGTCGATACGCCAGCGCCGCACGTCATCGCGTGCCTGGGCGTCGGCGCTCCAGGTTCGGATGAGCTGGTCGTAGTCGGCCAGGGCACGGTCGGCAATAACGTAGCGCTCCTTCTCGCTGCGCGTGGCCAGCTCCGCCAGGCGCACCCGCTCGGCCGCCACATCGCCCTCGATACGCCGCAACAGTGTCGGTTCGATCAACCCCGGGCGCTGACGCGCCAGGCGTAGCGCCGGTTCCGGTAAACGCGCACGCTGCAGGGCGAACACATATTCGCGGGCGACTTCAGGCGTGCTCCCTGCACGGACGAACGCCTGGTCGTACTCGAACAAGGCGTCGTAGGTCGCCCCGGCGCGAGTCAGGGCATAGGCCAGTGCCAACCGGCGATGCGGATCCCCGGGCTTGGCGGCCACCAATGCTTTGGCGCGGTTGACCGCGTCACCCGGTTGACCGGCATCGGCCTGAACCAGCGCCAGCCCCAGCTGCACGTCGGCGTTATCGGGGTCGCGCTCCAGCGCCCTGCGATACAGCGCGGCGGCTTCATCCCAGCGCTGTAGATTGCGGTAGGCACGCGCGGTGGCGGTCAGCGCCTGGAGGGGCAATTGCCGCTGGCGGGCCTGGGTTTCATAAACCTTGACGACTTCGCTGTCGAGGCCCGCCCAACTGGCGATCTGCAGATGATCGCTGAGCTGGCCTGTGGATAACTGCTTGCCGGGAACCTGGCGCAGCACGCTCAATACCGGCCCGTAGTTGCCCGCACGGGCCTGGCGCACCAGGTCATCGTATGCCGTGTCGGCAACCGCCAGGGTCGGCCAGAGCAACTGGCTGCACAGCGCTACGCGAACAATCGGGCGCAGGTGGGGATGGAGGGTACGCAACATTCGCAGGTTTCCTGTACGAGGAAAGCTGGAGCGATGGGTTTTCCCCCTGATGGCAACACCATCAGGCGGCCAGTGCCTGATGACACGGCCAAGCTATCCTGCGATGCAGTCTTCCATGGCGAGGGTAGGCAAAAGACGAATCCGCATATTTCTTCAGAATCGTCCTACAAAACAAAACGCCCGACCGTGCGTAAGCACAGGCCGGGCGTTTGGGTGAGGCGGTGGTGCCAGTGGCTTACTGGACTTCGCCCGGGGTCCCGAGCTTGCTCATGACGAAAGCGACAAACTCCTCGACGGTCATTTTCTGGCCGTTGAACTCCACCTGGTTGTTGGCGTAGTGCAGCTTGGACACGACGTTGTTGCCTTCCAGCGTCGCCAGTTGGGTGCCGACCGCCATGCTGCTGAACATATCACTGGTGGCCAGGGCTTCTTCGGCAATGGCCTTGGCGTCTGTCTGGCCTTCGACCAGGGCCTGCACACTCACAAGGTCAGTGATCATCGGCTTGGAGACCTGCAGGTTGAAGTCCAGCAGGGCAATCAGCTCGCGCACCATCTGATCGGTCGGCTGGTCCATCGACTTCGGCTTGGTCAGGTCCAGCACCAGGCTGGCCTTGCTTTCACCGTTGGCGGTGGTGAACGAGAGGTTCTCCAGGGCGATTTGCGGCTGGGCGGCCAGCAGTTTTTCCAGGTCAGCCTTGGCCTGGGCCTCCTCGGCTTCGCTCAGTTGCAACTCCGGCACGGGTTGCCCTGCCGCAGCGGCTGCGGCGGCGGCTTCCTCGTACGGCTGCAGTTTGGATTGATAGATCTGCACCAGCGACAGCGTCGACGGGATGTCGAGGTTCTTCATGCTCCAGGCCATTTTGGCCGAGCCGAGCGATTTGTCGTTGAGGGTGATTTCGGCAATCTTGTAATCGGCACGGCCCGCCGCGTTGCTCCCGGATTCGCTGGTGGCGGTCTTCATTTCCAGTTTCTTCAGGTGCAGCACCGCCTGCTTGTCACCGAAGGTAGTTTTGCTGCTGCTGACCTCGACGGTGTTATCGCCCAGGTAATAGCCGAAGCTGCTTTTAGTCAGGTTGCTGGCCAGGGTCAGGCCGTTGAGTTCGACTTTTACCGGCGACTGGTCCTCGGCGACGCTGGTCAGCGTCAGGCTGTCCATGTAGCCGTTGGCCTTGACCTTCTGCGCCTCGGCGCTGGCCGAGACCTCAAGGTTGAGCCCGGAAAACTTCAGCGTCGACTGGTCGTCGAGCACGGTGTCGACAGGCAACAACTCAAGGGTGCCGTTGGTGGCGCGGTCATAGCCAAGGTTGATCACCCCCTTGAGCGGCGACACGTCCTTGGTGGCGGCGAACCATTTGGCGGTCAGCGGGGTTTTTTCCAGGGAGTAGTGACTGGTGGCCATGACCGGCAGCCATTTCAGCGATACCAGCCGCGAGAACGGCAGCGGGCCGTGTTCGATATGGTCGGTGAACAGCAGCTCTACGCCATCGGCGTGTTCGCCAAACATCTCGCCCTGACCCTTGAGGCGGTAATGGGCGGTGCTGCTGAACAGCTGGCGATCCAGCGACACCAATTCCAGGGTCGCGGTGCCGTTGGAGCCGACCATGGCCGCTTGCAACTGCTGGTTGGCGTCGGCGATGGACGTCTGCAACACCCCTTCCAGCTTGGTGCCGGTGTACCACGCGCCGCCGGCACTGATTGCACCAATGGCCACTACGATTCCAAGAAGCACACCTGCTGATTTATTCATGAAATACCTGTTCATTGTCCGTTGTTGAAAGGGTCGTCTTCCCTGAACCCATGACAGGCCGTGGCGCGACTTCGTTCAAATTGCGCAGCAGATTAGCATTAGCGGTCTATGGCAACCCAATGAATAAGGGTTAAAGAGTGTCCAGTGACCACGACCAGTCGCGGCCACGCCCGCACCGTTGCAGGAGCGGCTTGTGCCTCAGGAATACTCCGTTTCCATCTCGTCGAGCTGATGATCAAAGCTTTTCAGGCGCGCGGTCCAGGTGTACACCAGCACCTCGAAGTCACGATTGATCACCGTGCCGTCGGGTGAATCGAAGCGTGGGTCGCAGACATCCAGCTGGTAGCGTTCGCGGGCCATGGCGGTGGCGACGTCAGCGAGTTCCCGGGCGTTGTTCAGCCAGTGCCAGCCTTCGCCGGTCACTTGCTGGTCGAGGGCCCGGCATTGCACCTTGAGCGCTTCGAGGCTTTTTTCCAGCGGGGTGCCGGTCAGTTCGCCCATGACTTCCTGGAAGGTGCGACCCGGCTGCCAGTAGCTGCCCCAGAAATACCGGTCGAACACCGTTTCGACCCGGCGCAGCGCCACCTTGGTGTCCCAGATCTGCACCAGGGTCTTGCCTTGTTCGAGTTGTTTTTTCTTGATCCGCTGGCCTTGCAGCGAGGCCCAGGCGACCACCGCGATCGACAGTACGCCGATCATCGCGCTGGCACTGTCGAGAAAGAGTAGGGCCTTGTCGAGCTGGTGAGCCAGCATGACGCCATAAAAATAGGTAGCAGACAGCAACACCAGTGCGGCGATCGCGCACCAGAAGCCGGGAGCATAAGGGTTTTTCATTATTGGAATCCCCATGACCTGTGCGAGCCTTGATTGGCGGATTCGCCCGCGCGGATCCGACATCTCAAAGCATAGCAACGGCCTCAGGGTTTCGTCGGTTTTGCCGCTTGCGTTCGTCCGCTTTCCCAGCCGCCGCCCAGGGCCAGGAACAGATCGATCTGGCTCATGGCAACCTGGGTGTTGGCCATGGACACTTGCGCCCGTACGTCGGTGTAGGTGCGGGTGGCCTGCAGGTCGGCGAGGAACGATGCCCGACCGGCCTGGAAGAAGCGGTGCGTCTGGTCTGCCGCCACTTGCGCCGACTGCTCGGCGTCGGCCAGCGCATCGCGGCGCTGCAACAGCGCAGCGTATTGAGTGAGGCCGGTCTGGGTTTCGCGAATGGCGTTGAGCACCACCCCGTCGAAGTGCGCCAGTGCGCCCTGGCTCACCGCCTCGGCCTCATGCACCCGCGCGCGGGCGCCGTTGGTCGGCACGCTCCAGGTCAGCAACGGGCCGAAGCCCCAGCGATTGGTCTGGGACTCGCCCAGGTGATCGAGGATGCCGACGGTGCCCACAGTCGCCCCGATGCTGATGTCCGGGTACAACTGACCGGTGGCCACGCCAATTTCCGCAGTCGCCGCCGCCAGCCGGCGCTCGGCCTGGCGCACGTCCGGCCGCCGTTTGAGCAGCGTGGCACCGTCGCCCACCGGCAACAGTTGGGCGATTCTGGGCAGCTCGTGGCAACTGGCAGTGCCGGCCGGTAACTGGTCGACCGGCTTGGCCAACAGCATCGACAGGCGGAACAACCCGGCCTGGCGCGCCGCTTCATAGCGCGGCATTTCCGCGCGCAGGGACTTGAATTGGGTCAACGAACGAGTGACCTGGGTTTCGTCACCGCGCCCGGCATCGCGCAGGCGCTGGATCAACTGGGTGCTCTGCCGTTGCAGGTCGAGAGAATGCTCGGCGATTTCGCGCTCTTCGTTGGCCGCGCACACCTGGGTGTAGGCACGCACCACATCGGCGACCACGGTGATGCGTGCGGTATCGGCCGCCGCCTGGGTGGCATCGGCATTGGCCTTGGCCGCTTCGATACCGCGCTGCAAGGTGCCGAACAGATCGAACTGATAGGACGTGGTCAGGGCCACGTCGCCGACGTTGGCCACCGGGACTTTTTCCGGCAGCAAGAAAGCTTCCCCGGATTCCTGCAAGCGTTGGGCGCCAAGCTTGACCCCACCACTCCAGCCACCGGCCGATTCGGCCTGCTCGACTTGCGTGCGAGCGCGGGACAGGTTGGCCGCCGCCACTCGCAAATCGGTGTTGGAGGCCATGGCCTGTTGCACCAATTGATCCAGGCGCGGGTCCTGGTACAGGCGCCACCAATCCGCCGGCACTGGTGCCGAGACCACGTTGTGCGCGTCGATTGGCAGCTCGCCCTGCAAGTCCGCACGCTGCACCGCCGCGTCCTTGGGCACCTGGTAATCCGGGCCGACCACCTGGCAGGCCGACAGCAGCAGGCCCAGGCCCACCGTGACTAATCCGCCAGCGGTCTTCATTGGGCTGGCTCCTGGGCGGGCTGGTCGGCGATGATCGACACAGTGGCGGTACGCCCGGCGATCATGCGGAAGTCCTGCGGTACCTCGTCAAAGGCAATGCGCACGGGAATCCGCTGGGCCAGCCGCACCCAACTGAACGCCGGGTTGACGTTGGGCAGCAGGTTGGCGCCGCTGCTGCGGTCGCGGTCTTCGATCCCGGCGACGATGCTTTCGACGTGCCCACGCAGGCGCGCGTTGTCACCGATCACCCGGATGTCGACGCGCTGGCCAACATGAATGCCACCTAGCTTGGTCTCTTCAAAATAACCGTCGATGTGGAACGAGTTGCTGTCGACCACCGACAACACCGGGCGCCCGGCAGTCACGAACTCCTGCACCCGGGGCGCGCGGTCGTTGACGTAGCCGTCGACAGGGCTGCGGATCACCGAGCGGTCGAGGTTGAGCTGGGCGCTGTCCACCGCGACCTGGGCCTCCATCAGCGCCACCTCGGCACGGG
Source organism: Pseudomonas sp. S04 (assembly GCF_009834545.1). Classification (NCBI taxonomy): domain Bacteria; kingdom Pseudomonadati; phylum Pseudomonadota; class Gammaproteobacteria; order Pseudomonadales; family Pseudomonadaceae; genus Pseudomonas; species Pseudomonas sp. S04. Next base: position 172,987 of record NZ_CP019427.1, on the reverse strand, counting down.
CCACGCGCGACTGGCTTTCTTCCAGTTGCTCACCCGGCACCAGGTTGCCCAGGCCGCGGTTGCGCTTGGCTTCGCGCTGGGCCTGGGCCAGGGTTTCCTGACGGTCGGCAACAGCCGCCTTGGCCTGGCGCAGCGCCAGCTTGAAGCGGTCCGGGTCAATGGCGAACAACACCTGGCCACGCTTGACTGGCTGGTTGTCGCGCACCTCCACTTGCTGGATCAACCCGGAAACGTCCGGGGCGATCTGCACGATGTCGGCGCGAATGTGTCCGTCACGGGTCCACGGGGCGAACATGTAGTACGCCACCATGCGCCACACCACGAACACGGCCAGCGTCACGATCAGCAGGGTCAACACCACACGGCCAAGGGTCAAAAAAGGTTTTTTCATGTCATCAGGTATCGACTGATTGAGTCCACGGCGCCGAGCAGCAAGGCGTACAGACCCACGTTGAACAACGCCCGGTGCCAGACCAGGCGATAAAAGTGCAAGCGCGTCAGCACCCCGTGCACCAGCAGGTACAACACATAGGTAATGCCCATCAGCACCAGCAGGGTGGGCAGGAACACCCCGCTGACGTCCAGGTCACCGATCATAGAGGCGCTCCATCAATGCCATGGGGTAGCGGTTCTTCCAGCTCGCCCGTGCCGAGGAATTCCACGCCCGGCAACAGCGCCAGGCGCAGGCCACTGAGGGCGTGCAACAGGTTCAGGCGGGTGTCATCGTCGCCTTGCAGGCCCTGGCCATTGAGCGCACGCCGGGCGCGGTCCATGGTCATCTGCAACGAGGCCGGGGCCGGCAGGCGTTCGCCGGCCTTCAGGCACGCCTTGAAGTATTCGCCGACCTCGGCCACCACCTGGCGCAACAGCACATTGGGCACCCCAAGCACCCGTGGCGCGTAGGCCAGGATGTCCAGCAGGTTGAGCCCGACCCGCACTTCGCGCAGGGCGATGCCGGTGTCCTGGCCCGTCATGGCCAGGCGTGGCAGGTGCTGCATCAAGCGGTCGAGCATTTGCACCCCCAGTTTGCGGCTTTCGGCCAGGTTGGCCGGCTCCGTCATGCCGACGATGTCGTGCCAACTGAAGCGGGTCAGGCGCTTGGCCGCCAACTCCGAACCAAATGGCCGCGCCACCAGGGTCCAGACAAAGGCAAACAACAAGCCGATGGGACCGGCCAGGTTGGAGTTGACGAAGCTCAGGAAGTCCGCGTCGTAGACGCCTTGCAGGCTGATGAACGACGAGGTGTTGACGATGGTCAGCAGCATGCCCAGGTAAAACGCCGGCTGCACCGTCAGGGTGCCGACGACGATGTAGGGCACGGCGAACGCCAGCACCAGCATCGGGAAGTCATGCAGGTTGGGCAGGATCAGGAACAGGTAAAGGCTGGCGAATACCACTGACAATGCGGTCCAGAAGAAGAACCGGTAGATCTGTGGCGCCGGGTCGTCCATCGCCGCAAAGAAACTGCACGCCACCGCCGCCAGGATCACCGCGCTGCCGCCGTCGGGCCAGCCCAGCGCAATCCACAGCAGCGAGGCGACAATGATCGCCAGCACGGTGGAGGTCGCCGAGTACAGCATCAATCCCCGGTCGAGAAAGGGCGTCAGGCGTCCGAGACGCCAGTGCCGGTACACCGCCCGCCAGTTGTCCTGGTTATCGGTGTGAATCGCGTATTGCAGGCTGCGCAGGTCCTGCCACAGGTCGATCCACTCGCCCAGGCGGTACAGCGCGTTGGAAAACAGCAGTTGCTTGCGATCATCCAGGGCTTGCGCGCTGGGTTGCAGGGCCTGGAGTTGCGCGCGCAGGGCCTCCCAGCGCGCGACCGAGGCATCGCTGTACTCGAGCCATTGCAGGGATGAACTGAGGATCGGCGCAAACTTGTCGACCAACTCCGGGGTACGTCGCTGCAAGGCGTAGAGCGCATCGTCCAGGGCATCGATCACCGGCAGCAGGTGGATCATCCGCCCGCGCAGTTCCTTGATGTTGCGCACGGTTTGCGGCCGGGCACCTTCGTGGGGCAGTTGGCCGATCATCAGCTCCAGGGAGTTGAAGGTGGCAACCATCGAAGCCTGCAGCGCGCTGATTTCCCCAGGCTCGACCTCACGACTGAGGAAGCGCTGGCTATAGGTCACGGCGCTACCGAACCACTTGCTCACCGCGTCATCGAACACCGGGGCCAGGCGCCGGGGCCAGAACAGACTGCCCACCACCGCCGCGCAGACAATCCCGAGAAAGATCTCCTCAGTGCGCGCCTCTGCCACATCCCACACCGCCAACGGGTTATCCACCACCGGCAGGGCGATCAGCGGCAAGGTGTAACCGGCAAGCATCAGCGCGTAGCTGTTAGCGGTGCGCAGGTGCATGGAGAGGAACAACAGGGTGCCGGTCCACAACGCAATCACCACCACCAGCACATAGGGGCTCTGCACGAACATCGGCACGAACAGCAAGGCCGCCGCCGCACCGGTAAAGGTGCCGATGGCGCGGTACAGGGCCTTGGAACTGGTAGGCCCGACGAACGGGCTGGAAACGATGTAGACCGTGGCCATCGCCCAGTACGGCCGTGGCATCTGCATGAGCATGGCGATGTACAGCGCAATCATCGACGCCGAGAAAGTCCGTACCCCGTAGAACCAGTCGCGAGCCGGCGGCATCCCAGAAAAAAATCCGCTCAAGATGGGCTCACCGCTGCCTGCTCGGCGGTCTCGAACGCGCGAATCACCCGCAGCGCCGCTTCCAGGTCCGCCGCATCGATCCCTTCAAGCACCTCGCGGCGCAGGCGCACCAACTCCACCTCCACCGCTTGCACCAGCTCGCGACCGGAGTCGGTCAGGCTCAGGCATTTGGCGCGCCGGTCGTGGGTATCTTCGGTGCGGCAGACATACCCGGCATGGCATAACTGGTCGAGCAGGCGCACCAGCGAAGGACTCTCCATCCCCGCGGCCTGGGCCACGGTCACCTGGCGCACACCCTCACCCAGGCGCCCGATCATCAATAACGGGACAGCACAGGCTTCGGAGATACCAAAGTTGACCAGCGTGGTCTGGCAGATTTTTCGCCAATGCCGCGCGGCCACCACCATGGCACTGCTGATGTTCATTTGAAGGGCGTCGAGGGTCTGGGGCACAGGAGAATTCGCACACTGTTAGTTTGCTAACTATCAATATCGCACTGGAAGGGAAATCCAGTCAAGTTTTGAAACAATTTGCTGATCGGCAGCCAATTCACTCGTCCGCGCTCACCTTCACCCTCGCATTCGCCTGTAGCCGCTGCCGAGCTCCGCGAGGCTGCGTCCAAGGACAACGTCCTCGTTCGGTTCATGGGTAGATAAACTCTAGTCGACTTCTGCGACTGCTTCGCAGTCGAACGCAGCCTCGCGGAGCTCGGCAGCTGCTACGGGGGTTATATCCCGCGGCCTTTGCGCAACAGCACGTTCAACTGGTCGACCACTTCTGCCCAGTCGGCGTCCTCGCGGATTTCTTCGCGCAGGAACTGCGCCTGGCTTTTAGTCCAGAAAAACGCGTCGGCCAGGTGCAGTTCCGGTTTGAGCGGCGAATGAGTGGCGATGAATTTATCGATGCTCTCGGCGTCATGCTCCAGGCCAAGTTGCTTGAACAGGTTGGGCAGGCTGTGGGTCGGTGCTTCCATGGGGACTCTCCTGGTGAAGGGGGTTAATGGCTCAGTTCGCAGATTTGTGCATGGGGCACCATTTTCAGGTACTGCACCATGCTCATGTGCAGCAGGTTGTTGTGGTTGCCGGCTTCAACGTAGATCTCTTTCTGACGAGTCAACAAGGGGTCGATGACCATGTCCAGGCCATAGGATTCGCCCAGGGCCGGCACAGCGCCGCGTTCACAGTCATTGAACAGGTGGGCCAGGGTGCTTTCGCGGGTGACCTGCCATTCGCCACTGCCGCGCACTTTGCTCAGGTCCAGGTGCCGGCTGGCCGGCAATACCGCCATCAAATAGTGCCCGTGATGGTCGTCGAGGATCACTGACTTGGCCACGCGCTCGGCCGGAATACCCGAGACGCGGGCGGTTTCCAGGCTGCTGGCCGAATGTGGGTGAGCCACCACGTCAAATTCACAGTGCGCCTCTTCCAGGCTGCGCTGTACGGTTCTTGCCATACGCATGATGCACCTCGGTGTCCGCAGCCCAGGCTGGCGGACCATGGTTAAACCTTCTGTTGTCACTTCAAAGTCTAGGCCGGCTGTTCAGCGGCGAAGGAAAATCTGCCCACTGGAGCAGTCGACCTGCACTGATCAAATTTCGTTCAACCCCAGGCTCAACTAGACTGTAGACAGGGCCTGCGTATGGCTCGCAGACGGACGACTCTCCCGGAGGGTCAAGTGAACATCGGTGGCTGGTGTGCGGTTGTGGTGTTGTCGGGTGTGAGCGCTTCAGTGTTCGCGGCGGACACGGTCATGCTGCTGGTGACCAACCCGTTCGCGGTCTGGCTGATGATGTTCGGGATCGCCTTTCTGGTGGCCGAAGCCCTGTTGCCCAATTACGGCGTGATCGGCCTGGGCGGCATCCTGATGTTCGTGGTCGGCGCGGTGATGTTGGCCAACAACGACGTGCCGACGCCACTGATCATCGGCCTGGCACTGATCAGCGCCCTGCTGTTGCTGGCCTTGCTGATCCACGCCCTGAAAACCCGTCCGCGGCACACGGTCAGCGGCGATACCGAACTATTTGGCAGCATCACCCAGGTGCTGGCCCTGCAGCCCGGCAGCGTCTACCACGGCTGGGTCCATCTGCAGGGCGAGCGCTGGCAGGTGCGCAGTACGACGCCGCTGCAACCGGGGCAATGGGTCCAGGTGGTGGCGCGCAAGGGGCTGATGCTGGAAGTGGCCGCGACTGACGCGGCGCCGCAGGGAGAATGACCATGGGCCTGCAACTGGGTTTTGCCGCGCTGCTGGTGCTGCTGATTGCATTGGCGGGGTCGACTTTTCGTATCCTGCGTGAGTACGAACGCGGGGTCGTGTTCCAGCTCGGACGCTTCTGGCAAGTCAAGGGGCCGGGGCTGATCCTGCTGATTCCGGTGGTCCAGCAAATGGTCCGCGTGGACCTGCGCACCGTGGTGCTCGATGTGCCAGCGCAAGATGTGATCACCCGTGACAACGTCTCGGTGAAGGTCAACGCGGTCCTGTACTTTCGTGTACTCGACCCACAGAAAGCCATCATTCAAGTCGAAGACTTCCTCATGGCCACCAGCCAACTGGCCCAGACCACCCTGCGCGCGGTGCTCGGCAAACATGAACTGGACGAGTTGCTGGCCGAGCGCGAGCGCCTGAACGTCGACATCCAGCAGGTGCTGGACGCGCAAACCGATGCCTGGGGCATCAAAGTGGCCAATGTCGAGATCAAGCACGTCGACCTCAACGAATCGATGATCCGCGCCATCGCCAAGCAGGCCGAAGCCGAGCGGGAACGCCGGGCCAAGGTGATCCACGCCGAAGGTGAACTGCAAGCCTCGGAAAAACTCATGCAGGCCGCCGAAATGCTCGGCCGGCAGCCGGGCGCCATGCAATTGCGCTACATGCAGACCCTCAGTTCGATTGCCGGGGACAAGAGTTCGACCATTGTCTTCCCGCTACCGATCGAGTTGCTCAAAGGCATGGCGGACTTGTCCTCCAGGGGCTGAGGGCAACCGGCCTTGACTCAGCCATGCCCCTGGCCGGCAGCCTCGACCTGCGCCAGCGGGTACACCGACTGCCAGCCGCCGCCCAGCGCCTTGTACAGCCCGACCATGGCCAGTGACACGCTGGTCGCGCTGTCCACCAGTTGTTCCTGGGTCGCCAGCAGCTCGCCCTGCACGGTCAAGACGTTGACGAAGTCCACCACCCCTTCGACGTACTGCTGTTGGGCGGTGCGCAGGGCGATCTGGTTTTGCCGCACCGCTTCGGCGAGGCTGTCGCGGCGCAGTTGGCTGGCGTTGTAGCGGGTCAACTGGTCGTCGATTTCATGCCAGGCGCGCAACACGGTTTGCTGGTAGGCCAGCGCCGCTTCCTGTTGTTGTGCCTCGCGCAACTCAAGCATGCCGCGCAGGCGACCGCCATCGAACAGCGGCACGCTGAATTGCGGCCCGAGACCAAACTGGCGTGAGCCCCAGGAACCGAAATCGCTCAATTGCATGGCCTGGGAGCCGAAGTTGCCGGACAGGGTGATACGTGGATAAAAATCGCCCTTGGCCACGCCGATGCTGGCCGTGGCAGCGTGCAGGCGGGCCTCGGCCTGGCGGATATCGGGGCGACGCTCGGCCAGTTGCGACGGCAAGCCGATCGCCACCTGACGCGGGGTCTGCGGCACCGGGCCGTCTTGCGCCAACTCGGCCTGCAGGGCTTGCGGCCGCTCGCCCAGCAACAGGCTCAAGGCGTTGATCAGTTGCGCCTGGCGCTGCTGCAACGCCGGCAGGCGTGCTTCGATGGCGGCCACCTGGGCAGCCGCTTCAGCGACGTCCAGGTCAGTGGCCACGCCGTCGGCCAGGCGCAGTTGCGACAACTTCAAGCTATGCCGGGCGACCTCGAGGTTTTGCTCGGTGACTGCACGGGTGCTCTGCACGCCACGCAACTGGATGTAGTCCTGGGCAATTTGCGCCAACACCGAGAGCAGCACGCCACGGCGATCGTTTTGCGCCACTTCCAGGGTGGCGTCGGCGGCTTCGGTCTGGCGCCGCACGCGGCCCCAGAAGTCCAGCTCCCAGGAGGCGGAGAAACCCGCCTCCCACAAACTGAACGCTGAGTTGCCATTGCGCCCGGACGGGTCGTTCAGCCCTTCGCCGCTGTTGCGTTTACGGGCGTAACCGCCCGTGGCAGCGGTGCTGGGGTACTGCTCGGCCGTGACCACCTGGCGCACCGCCAGGCTTTGTTGCAGGCGACTGCTGGCCAGTTGCAGGTCAAGGTTGTCGGTCAACGCGCGACGGCTGAGGGCGGACAGTTGCGGGTCAGCAAACACCTCCCACCAGCGCTCATCCATTTGCGTGCTCACCGCCTCGCTGGCCGCCGCCTTTTGCGCTTTCGACCACTGCTCGACCTGGGGTGCCTGCGGCCGGACAAAGTCCGGACCCAGGGTGCAGGCGCTCAATGACAGCAGGCCCAGGGCGAGCAACAGGAGTTTGTGGGGAATGCCAGGGCTCATCGCTGCGTCACCTCGCGCACGCTGCTCTGCGAGCTTGTGGTGTCAATGCTGGCTTCCACCGACATGCCGACACGCAACCGCTGGGCCAAAGGCTGGCCCGGGTCGAGGATGATTTTCACCGGAATACGCTGCACCACCTTGGTGAAGTTACCGGTGGCGTTGTCCGGCTTGACGGCGGCAAAGGTCACCCCGGTCGCCGGCGCAATGCTCTCGACCCGCCCGGTCAGGGCTTCGCCGCCCAGGCTGTCGACGTGCACCACGACGTCCTGCCCCGGCTCTACATCGGTCAATTGGGTTTCCTGGAAGTTGCCCAGCACATAGGCCTGCGCCAGCGGCACCACGGCGAGGATCTTGCTGCCCGGGGTGACGTAAGCGCCAACCCGCACTGCGCGCTCGCCGACCATGCCGTCCACGGGGGCGACGATGCGCGTATAGGACAACTGGAAGCTGGCCATTTCCAGGTCCGCCTGCGCCCGCTTGAGCCCGCCTTCGGCGGCGTCGCGCTGGGCCGTGAGGATCTCCACTTGCTTGCGTTCCGCCGCCAGCACCGCCGTGGCATTGGCCAACCGAGCGCCCGCCTGGTCGATCCGGGTGCGCGCCTGCTGGGCGTTCTGCACGGTGCCGGCGCCGACACCCGCCAAGTGGTTGTAGCGATTCAGTTCATGCTCGGCGAAGGCCTGCTCCGCCTTGGCGGCCACCACCGTGGCCTGGGCCTGGGCGATCACTGACGCCTGGCGCTCAAGGGTCGCCCGGGCGTTTTGCAGTTGCGCCCTGGCCACCAGCGTATCGGCATCGGCGGCTTGGGCGGCGGCGCGAAAGTCGCGGTCATCGATCAGCGCGAGCAATTGCCCGGCCTGGACCCGCTGGTTGTCTTCGACCAGCACCTCCTTGATGAATCCGGCCACGCGTGGCGCCACCAGGGTGAAGTCGGCACTGACAAACGCGTCATTGGTGCTCTGCTGCGGCTTCTTGCCGAATACCCCGGGGGCCAGCAGGTAGACCAATACGCCCACCGCCAACACCGCGGCGGTGGCGCCGGTGAGTTTTTGCTTGCTAGAGATCGTCATAAAAAACCTTCTGTTTCAGTCAACATTCAAGTTGGCGCGCGCGGCGGATACATCCGCGTCGGCAGCCAGAAAATCAGCAGGATCAGCGCCAGCGCGATCCCGGCCATGCACAGGTACAAGTCCGCAGAAGTCAGCACCACGGCTTGCTGGTGCAGGCGCCGCGCCAGGCTGGCGCTATCGCCACCGACCAGGGGTGAGTTGCCAAGGCGGTCCACCAGCATCGTCGAGTGAAAATGCAGGCGCACCGTGGTCAGGGTTTCCAGCAAGCCGGTAGCGAGCACCGCCGAGAGGCCTTTGACGGTGTTGAACCAGGCCGAGGCGAAGGGGCCTTCCATCGGGCTGATACTGCCGGTCGCGAGCATCAGCAACGGCAGCACCGACATCGGCTGGCCGAAGATCTGCAGCAATTGCAGCAGGTAGAAATCGTCGCGGATCCACACCGAGGTCAGCTGCGAACCACCGATGCAGGACAGCGCCAGCATGCCCAGGCCGATGCCCAGTACCCAGCGACAGTCGACCCAGCGCTGGTTGCACAGCGCCGCGACCAAGGGCAGCGCGATCAGTTGCGGGGCGGCCATCAACAGCATCACCGGGGCGGTCTGGATCGGCCGGTAACCCTGGACCTGCGCCAGGTAGCTGGAGGGGATGATGATCACCGCCAGCAGCACCACCAACACCCCGGCCAGGGTCAGCAAGGAAAAGCTCAGGTTGCGGATGCCGAGCATCTGCAACTTGAAAAACGGCACCGGCTGCGACCATTCGTTGAACAGGAACAGCACCAGCAACACCACGCCCGCACCCAACAACCAGCAGATCAAGCTCGACTCGAACCAGTCCAGGCGATTGCCTTGCAGGATGCCGATCACCAGCATGCAGATGGCCGGAAACCCCAGCAGCAGGCCACGCCAGTTGAACTGCCTGAAGCGCTCCAGGCGCAGCGGGTCCTGCGGCAAACCGTAGGCCACCGCTGCCATCGCCAGCAGGCTCGGCACGATGATCTGCCAGAAGGTCCAGTGCCAACTCACATACTCAGTCCACAGGCCCGCCAACGGCGTGCCTAGGCCAGGGCCGAAGGTGGCCGTCAGGGCATAACCGGCCAGGCCGTAGAGTTTGATGTTGGCCGGCAGGAACCGCAGGGCGACGGTCATCAACATCGGCGGCAACGCGCCACCGGCCAGGCCTTGCACGGTGCGCAGCAGCAGCAGGCTTTCATAGGTGGGCGCGAACGGGATCAGTAACCCCAACAGGGTGAACAGGCCAATTGCACACAAGGTGAAACGACGCAGGGAAAAGGTCACCGAGCACCAGGGGGCGAACGCCATCGCGGCCACGGAGGTCGCGGCGTAGCAGGCGACGAGCCAGGTGCCCTCGTCGTAACCGATCGCCATGGCTCCGCGGATATCGGCCAGGGCGACCTTGGTCACCATTTCATTCAGGCCCGAGACCAGCACGGCCAGCAACACGCCAACCAGGCCGATGATGATGCGCGGCCCGAACGTCGGCGGCGCCACCACCTTGGGGGTGCTGGCCGCCTCGATCGGGGCAGGGACAGCGAGGGAAGTCATGGCAGGAACAGCTCCAGATATCAGAAATACCGGAGCAGTTTAGAAAGACCGACAGCTGACGAAAACTGACTTATTGACAGCTTATAAGTGCGTCGGACGCAGCAATGCCATGACCCCTATCACACACTCCTACCCGGGGGGCTGGGCCGCCTGCCAGGTCTCTGCGCAACTGGTCTTGACCATTTCGCGCAACCAGCGATGGGCCGGGTCCTTGTCGTAGCGCGGGTGCCAGGCCTGGGTCAGCATCAGCGTCGGCAGCGCGATCGGCAGGGTAAACGAGCGCAGGCGCAAGCCCAGGCGGGCGACACTGAGCAACGCTTCCTTGGGTACCGGCAGGATCAGGTCGGAATCGGGCAGCACGAACATCGCCGCGTGGAAGCTCGGTGCGATCAAGGCCACCCGCCGCTCCAGCCCCAGGGCATTGAGGGCGGTATCGATCGGCCCGCGGGCGATACCGCGCCGAGACATGCTGATGTGGGAAAAACTGGCGTAGCGCTCGGCGCTGATCTCACCCTTCAGCAGCGGATGACCTTCGCGCACCAGCCCGACAAAGTGCGTGGTGAACAGGTTCTGCGCTTTCACTTCCGGGGTGCGCGGGCGGGTGTTGCTGATCATCAGGTCGATCCGCCCCTCGCGCAGCGCCTCATCGTCGCCATCGCCTTCAGGCACAAAGCGCAACTCGCAATGGGGTGCCTGGCGATTCAGTGTATCGATCAAACGCCCACCGTAGACCCCGACGAAAAAGTCGTTGGCGCGCACGCTGAACCGCCGACGCAGGGTGCTGAGGTCCACCTCATCGGCCGAGCGGAACAGCAGTGCCGCCTGCTCGACCAGGTCCCGCACCTGCGCCCGCAACTCCAGGGCCTTGGGTGTCGGCACCAGGCCACGCCCCGCACGCACCAGGATCGGGTCGCCGAGCGCTTCACGAACCCGGGTCAGGGTCCGACTCATGGCCGCCGGGCTCAGGTTCATCCGTCGCGCGGCCCCCACCACGCTGCCTTCGTCGAGCAAGGCATCGAGGGCGACCAACAGGTTCATGTCCGGTAGCTGCATGCTAAGCACTCATGGCTGATCAGAATTGACTCAGACGCAATGCTAGCAGCCTTTGCTACCCGGGTATGCCAAAGACCTTTTGCAGCTCTTTGGGCAGCACACTGCTGTACATCCTTGCCGGCTGCGCCTCACAGCGACGAACGATGTCGGGCAAGGCATCGATCAACTGGTGATTGAGCGTCATGCCCTTTTGCGAATCGGGCTGGCTGGCGAAGACCGGGAGCAGCAGCGCCGCGCTGGTCTTGGCGAACGTCGGCGCGCTGCTCAAGGGCTGCTTGGGGTAGCTCTTGCGAAACAGCGCCAACTCCTCGTTCAGCGCGCTGCACGGCTGGAACAGCATGTTGTGCACGACTTCCTGCGCATTGAGGAACTGATTCGGCGCAGACGCGGGCGAGAAGATCATGGTGTTCTGCGCGTCGATCACCGCTGGCGCGTCCGCCGTGACCTCCCAGGGCTCGAACCGCCAATGCTCGGCCGCCGCTTTCGCCGCCACAGCAAACGCTTCATGGGTGGCACTGAGGACTTTAACGTCGGTGACGGAACCATCGTTATGAATGTTCAGGCTGATCCGCGCATCCCCCACCACATCGACCAGCTCCGCCGGATACCAGGGTTTGGGCATATAGGCCGTGTCTGTAGACGGAGGGAATGCCGCCAGCGCGTTGAACGAGCACAGCAGGGCTGCACCGAGCAGAAGTAGACGCATGGAAAGTCCTTTTAGAGGCGCCGAAACAGGGGCGACGATTGTCGCGCACCTCCCCGACAAAGGACAACCGTTCTCATCTTCATCCACGGTGATGGGGTGGGCGATCGAAAATCATTGTAGGAGCGAGCTTGCTCGCGATGGACACAAGGACGGCGCGGTGCACCAGGCTTAACGCGTCATCGTTGACGCCCATCGCGAGCAAGCCGCAAGCGGGCGCTCGCTCCTACAGGTCAAGCGCAAGCCTGGCGATCAACGCTCGTGCAACGCCTCCGCCCGGGCCTTGATGATCGGCTTGAGCAGGTAGCTGAGGATCGATTTCTTGCCGGTGATGATGTCCACCGAGGCCACCATGCCGGGGATGATCAGCAAGGGCTTTTCATCGGTTCCCAGGTGGCTGCGATCGGTGCGCAGGGTGATCATGTAGTAGGTGTTTTTCTTGTCTTCGTCGGTGATGGTGTCGGCACCGATCTGCTCCAGCTTGGCCTTGAGGCCACCGTAGATGGTGTAGTCATAGGCAGTGAACTTGACGATGGCTTCCTGGCCCGGATGCAGGAACGCGATGTCTTGCGGGCGAATCTTCGCCTCCACCAGCAGGGTGTCGTCCAGTGGGACGATTTCCACCATGTCGCTGCCGGGCTGAATCACCCCACCGATGGTGTTGACCAGCAGTTGCTTGACGATACCCCGCACCGGCGAGGTCACCAGGGTGCGGCTGACACGGTCTTCCAACGCCTTGCCGGTTGCCTGGGCCTTGTTCAGGTCGGTGCGCGCCTCGTTGAGCTGGGTGAGCGCCTCACTGCGGAATTTACCGCGGGTTTCGTCGATCTTGCGTTGTACTTCCTTGATCGCCGACTCGGCACGAGGGATCGCCAGGGTGGTGGCATCCAGTTGGCCGCGGGTTTCGACTTCCGCGCGCTTGAGTCGCAACACTTCCACCGGAGACACCGCGCCCTGCGCCACCAGCGGCTCGGACATGTTGATTTCCTGGCGCTGCAAGCCCAGGGCCTGGCGGTACTGCGCTTGTTTGGAGCTGAATTCACGCAGCTCTTGCTGACGCTGGATCAGTTGTTCCTGCAACCCGCCAATTTCATCGTGCAATTGCTGGCGACGGCTGATGTACAAAGATTCTTCGCTGGCGGCCTGCACTGGCACGGCTTTCATCACGTCATCCGGGAAGGCCAGCGGGCGGTCATCGACCTCGGCGCTCAAGCGCTCCACACGCAGCAGCATGGACAGGCGGTCGGCTTCGGTTTCGCCGACGTTGGACACAAACCGCGTGTCATCCAGGCGAATCAGTGGCGCGCCGGCCTCGACGATCTGCCCTTCGCGAACGAACAATTCGGCAACGATCCCGCCCTCGAGGTTCTGGATTTTCTGCAGCTTGGACGAGGGGATCGCCTTGCCGTCGCCACGGGTGACCTCATCGATCACCGCAAAATTGGCCCAGACCAGCATGAACACGAAGAAGCCGATGATGCCCCAGATGGTCAATCGCACCACGCGCGGGGCGTCTTCGATCAGCGCCTTCTTGACCTCTGGCAGCGGTTGCCCATCGAGTGAGTCGGAGCCTTTGAAATAACGACGGATCGAGTCGCGCATACCGGACTTAAGCAACACTGATCTGCCCCTTCTTCAACGCTTCCATGACCACGGCTTTTGGACCATCGGCGAGAATTTGCCCACGATCGATGACCAGCAACCGGTCGACCAGCGACAACAGTGAGGCTCGGTGCGTGACCAGCAACACGGTCTTGTTCTCGATAACGGCTTGCAGGCGTTGTTTCAAGCGTTCTTCACCGGTGTTGTCCATGGCGCTGGTCGGTTCGTCGAGCAGCATGATCGGCGGATTGAGCAGCAGCGCACGGGCCATGGCCACGTTCTGCCGCTGGCCGCCGGAAAGGTTTTGCCCACGCTCGCCGACTTGCAGCTCGTAACCCTGCGGGTGCAGGCGGGCAAATTCGTGCACGCCCGCCAGCTCGGCAGCCTGCAGGACCATTTCGTCTTCCACGTAGCGGGCACCGGAGACCAGGTTATCGCGCAGGGTCCCGGCCAGCAGCTGGATGTCCTGCGGCACGTAGCCAATGTTGTGGCGCAGCTCGCTGACGTCGATCTGGCGAATGTCCACACCGTCGACCAGCAAGGCACCGTCATCCGGCTGGTACAGGCCGACCAGCAGCTTGGCCAGGGAGCTTTTGCCCGAGCCGCTGCGGCCGATGATGCCGATCTTCTCGCCCGGCTTGATCACCAGGTTGATGTTTTTCAACGCCGGGTTCTGTTGCCCCGGGTAGGTGAAGTTCAATTGGCGGCACTCGATGCCGCCTTGCACCACGCGGCGGCTCAGCGGGCGCTCTTCGAAGTTGCGCTCTTGGGGCAGCTCCATCATGTGGTCGACCGAACCCATGGTGACCTTCGCCTGTTGATAGCGGGTCAGCAGGCCGGACAGCGAGGCCAGCGGGCTAAGTGCCCGGCCACTGAGCATGTAGCACGCGATCAGGCCGCCCATGCTCAGGTTGCCGGCGATGATCTGGTACACACCGAAGGCGATCATGATCACCCCGGCCAGTTGCTGGATCAGCAAGGTGATGTTGATCGACAACCCGGAGAGCATTTTTACCCGCAGTTCTAGCCGGCTGAGGGTGCCGATGGTCTGCTCCCACTGATACTGGCGCTCGCTCTCGGCGTTGTTGACCTTGACTGCGTCCAGGCCGGCGAGGGTTTCGATCAGGCTCGACTGGCGCTCTGCGCCCAGGGCCATGGTGCGTTCCATGGTCGCCTGCAACGGCTTCTGCAAGACATAGCCGATCAACAGGGCGATCGGGAAGGCCAGCATCGGAATCCACACCAGATGCCCACCCAGCAGGGCGATCACCAGGAAAATCAGGAGGGTGAACGGCAAGTCGATCAGGCTGGTGAGTGTCAACGAGGCGAGGAAGTCGCGCAGGCTCTGGAACTCATGGATGTTCTGCGCAAAGCTGCCGACCCGGGCGGGTCGGTATTTCATCGACATGCCGACGATCCGCTCGAACAGGGTGGCGGAGATGATCAGGTCGGTTTTCTTGCCAGCCAGGTCCAGGCACAGGCTGCGCAAACTCTTGAGGATCAGGTCGAACATATAGGCGCCGGTAATACCAACCACCAGCACCCACAGGGTCGCTTCAGCCTGGTTGGGCACCACGCGGTCGTAGACGTTCATCACGAACAGCGGCGCGGCCATGGCGATAATGTTGATCAGGAAACTGGCGGCGATGGCGTCGGCGTACAGCCAGCGCGAACGCTTGAGGGTGTCGCGGAACCAGGAACGCGCACGCGGGATCAGGGTGCCGTGGTTCACATCGAATTTATGCTGGGGCTGGGCGAAGAACGCCTGCCCGGTGTAATCGTCCGCGAGCATCTCGCGGCTGACCAGGACTTCGCCACCGTCGCTTTCGCTGAGCAGCAAGCGTGCCTGGTCGTCGCCCTGCCAGCCCAGGAGGACCGCACTGCGATCGTCCTTGAGCAGCAACAGCGCCGGCATGGCAATCGCGGGGATCTTGTCCAGCTTGCGTTGCAGCACCCGCCCTTGCAGGCCGGCACGCGCCGCTGCACGGGGCAGCAGATCGATACTCAGGCGCTGCTTGGGCAATGGCAACCCGGTGGTCAGCATTGCTGCGCTGGCGGGTTTCTGGTGCAGGGCGCATAGCGCCAATAATCCGTCGAGCAACGGATCATCGTGCATCGCGCGTGGATCATGACTGAGATGAACTCGACTGGCTTCTGATTCCACGCTCGGTACTCTTGGCTATCAATTGAACATTAAATAAAGCTCAATTCATGCCAGGTAGCTGGACTTTTGGCTTCACGTCGTTCTGCACGACGGAGGCCATCGGTGCGACCACTCCCTGGCTTTTGAGCAACTCGCCCATGGTCGCCTTGATTCGATACTGAGTAAATAACTGAATGTTCTTGATTTCCGCCAGGCGGCGGGAAGCGCTGAACAATTCGTTTTCACTGTCGAGCAAGTCGAGCAGGGTCCGCTCGCCAAGACTGAACTGCTGCTGGTAGGCACTGCGAACGCTGGTGCTGTAGTCGACATACTTCTGGGCGATCGGCACCTGGGCGTTGGCGTTGTTCAAGGCGTTCCAGGCCAGGCCCAGCTCCTCGTTCAGCACCCGCAGGGCATTGTTGCGGATATCCAGCGCCTGGTTGGACTGATAGGCCTTGGATTCCAGGTCAGCCTTGTTGCTGCCGCCGGCATACAAGTTGAAGCGCATGCGCAACATCGCCTGCCATTCATTGCTGTGACCGTTCATGCCATCCAGGTCGTTGTCGGCGGTGCGGCCCAGCTCGGCATCAAAACGCGGGTAGAACGCCGACTTGGCGGTGTCGTACTGCTTCTCGGCGGCAACGATGTCCGATTCTGCGGAACGCAGGATAGGGCTGTTGTCCAGCATCTGCTGGCGCGCCTCATTAAGGTTGGCCGGCAGCATGGCCATGAACGGCGCAGGACGCTCCAGTTGATCCGGCAGTTGGCCCACGGCGCTCAAGTAATTGGTCTGGGCATCGGCCAGGTTGGTCTGCTCGGTGATCAGGTTGTTGCGTGCCTGGGCCAGGCGCGCCTCTGCCTGGTCACGGTCGGCGGTACGGCCTACGCCGCGCTCGGTGCGCAACCTGATCTGATCGAAGATGCGTTCGTGATTACGCAGGTTGTCTTCGGCCAGTTGCACGAACTCGCGACGGGTCAGCACATCGAGGTAAACCTGGGCCACGGTCAACGCGGTGCGCTCGGAGGTCCCCAGCAAGGAATAGGCGCGAGAATTGACGGTGGCTTGTTGACGCCCGACTTCGCTGGACGTCGCAAAACCGTCAAAAACCATTTGTTGCAGGCGCAGACTCGACTCGCCACGGCTCAAGGTTTCCCAATCGTTCCTGCCAGTACCCGCGCGGGTGCTCGGACTGTCGGTACCTTCGCGACCATACCCGCCGAGCAAATCGACCTTGGGCAGGTACCCCCCTTCTGCTGCTCTGAGTTGATAATCAGCAGCCAGGCGATTGTTCACGCCGGCCTGGATTTCCGGGTGGACGTCCAGTGCCTGTTGCATGGCTTGAGGCAGGGTTTGAGCGTTTACAAAACTGGCGGCGAGGGCAAACGGTAGAGCCTTGAACAGGTGCGAAAGCATAAAAGGATTTCCCAGGACTTCATGTCTCAAATCACAGCAAAAAGGAGCTGCTGCGGCGGAAAATGGCAACCGAAATGGCCGTATGTCAGATAGCTCGAAACAGGAACTGGATCACACGCTGCAGGACAGGTCGCCGCGTAAATATCAATGTGACATTACCGGGGCAATTGTTTAGGATGCCCTGCAGAAGGTCAATAGTTTGGCATTAAGTTAATCGCGAAAAGTTATTGCCAAATTATTGACAGAAAAGCGCGTCATTTGTACGTCTATTATTTTTATGTACGTCCAGGCTGAATCGGCAAAATGCCCTTTCAGGTCTATGGAAGCCTACTGAACGGAACACCGGAGAGTCCTTAATGAGCAGTGTTGTTGCCATCGTCAAAAGCATTGTCGGTCAAGTTTTTGCGGTGTCCCCAGAGGGCATCCGCCGTATTTTGATTGAAGGCGATCGGCTGTTCGTAGGTGACCAACTGGACACCGGCCCGGCGGGCGCCGTGACCCTGGAACTGGCTGACGGTCGCATGCTGGACCTGGGCCGCGACAGCCAATGGAGCGGCAGTGCTCCGGACTCCAGTACCGACTTGGCACAAGCCACCGCGCAGGCCGCACCGTCGGTAGAAGAACTGCAGCAAGCCATCGTCGCGGGCGCCGACCCGACCACCGAACTGGAAGCCACCGCAGCCGGCCAAAGCGCCGCAGGTACCGGGGGCGCCGCCGGAGGTGGTCACAGTTTTGTGATGCTGGACGCCACCGCTGGCCGGGTTGACCCGACCATTGGTTTCCCGACAGCGGGCATCAATTCCGCCTTCACCGCCGTGGAAGACACCACCGGCGGCCAGGACAACCGCAGTAACGACAACCTGCTGCGCGGCTCGACCCTGAGCCTGAGCGCCACGCCGACCATCACCGAAGCGGGCGGCGTACTGGTCTACACCGCGAACGTGACCCAGGCGCCGCTGAGCGACCTGACCATCACCCTGTCCAATGGCGCGATCATTGTCATCCCTGCCGGTCAGGTCACTGGCAGCGTCAACGTTCCCCTGGCCCCGAACGACAGCGTCTACACCGACCCGTCGCAAATTACCGTCACCGTAACCGGCACCACCGGTGGCGGCGGCCTGGTACTGACCGTCGACCCGACACCTGCCGTCACCCAGATCACCGACACCATCGACACCACCACGGTCACACTGACCGCGGAGCCGACGATCACTGAAGGCGGCCAGATCACCTACACCGCCACCTTGACCAACCCGGCACAAACGCCGGTGACCGTGACCTTGAGCAACGGCTCGGTCATCACCATCGAAGCCGGTAAATCCACCGGCACCGTGGTGGTCGATACTCCAATCAATGACGTCTACAACAATGGCAGTACTGTCACTACCACCATTACTGGCGCTACCGGTGGCAACTTCGAGAACCTGGTGCCAAGCCCTACTCCGGCTGTCACCACCATTACCGATTCGCCTGACACTACCGGTCTGACCTTGACCGCTACTGGCGGTATTACCGAAGGCGGCCAGATCACTTACACCGCGACCCTGACCAATCCGGCGGGTACGCCGATGACTGTGACCTTGAGCAATGGCTCGGTCATCGTCATCGAAGCGGGTAAAACCAGCGGTACCGTGGTGGTCGATACTCCGGCCAATGACGTCTACAACAATGGCAGTACTGTCAGTACCACCATTACCGATACTACCGGCGGCAACTTCGAAAACCTGGTGCCAGACACCACTCCAGCCGTTACCACCATTACCGACTCGCCTGACACTACCGGCCTGACCTTGACCGCCACTGGCGGTATCACCGAAGGCGGGCAGATCACTTACACCGCGACCCTGACCAATCCGGCGGGCACGCCGATGACTGTGACCTTGAGCAATGGCTCGGTCATCGTTATCGAGGCGGGTAAAACCAGCGGTTCTGTAGTGGTCGATACCCCAGCGAACGATGTGTATGTCAACGGCAGCACCGTTAGCACGACGATCACGGCTACCACTGGCGGTAACTTCGAGAACCTGATGCCGGACACCACACCAGCTGTCACCACCATTACCGATTCGCCAGATGCCACCGGCCTGACCCTCACCGCCACCGGCGGTATTACCGAAGGCGGTCAGATCACTTACATTGCAACCCTGAGCAACCCGGCGGGCACGCCGATGACCGTGACCTTGAGCAATGGCTCGGTCATCGTCATCGAGGCGGGTAAAACCAGCGGTTCTGTAGTGGTCGATACCCCAGCGAACGATGTGTATGTCAACGGCAGCACCGTTAGCACGACGATCACAGGCACCACTGGCGGTAACTTTGAGAACTTGGTGCCAAGCACTACTCCGGCCGTTACCACCATCGCCGATAGCATCGACACCGTTACCGTCACCATCGAAAGCAATGGCGACGTGCTGGAAAACGCTGCACCTAAGTTCACCGTCAAGGTTGATCAAGTCCTCAAACAGGACCTGACCGTGACCCTGAGCAACGGCGACACCGTGGTCATCAAGGCTGGCACCAGCAGTGTTCCGTACGAGTTGGCGGCGCAAGGCGATGACGTCTACAAAGACGGTCAAGTTGTGGAAGTCGGTATCGACAATGCCACCGTCGACGGTAAGTCGTTCGAGAACCTGGTGCTGGGCGACAAAGCCCAAGTCACCATCGGCGACACCCTGTCTGAAGTGGTCGCCACTCTGTCTGTGGATAAAACCACCGTCACCGAAGGCGGTTCCGTCACCTACACCGTGACCCTGACTAACGCTGCTGGTTTGCCGATGAGCAACCACGGCCCGCTGGTATTCACTCTGTCCGACGGCACCAAAATCACCGTTCCTGCGAACGGGACTTCGGCCAGCGCGACCGTCACTGCCAAAGACGACATCTTCGCTGGCGGCCAGACTCCAATCGTCAACAAGCTGGTTTCGGTTACCGGCGCTGAGAACTTCGAGAAGCTGACACTGGGCGACACCACGCTGACCACTTCGGTCACTGACGAGCCAGGTACTGACGGCGACAAGATCACCGTCACCATCGAAAGCAACGGCGACGTGCTGGAAAACGCTGCACCTAAGTTCACCGTCAAGGTTGATCAAGTCCTCAAACAGGACCTGACCGTGACCCTGAGCAACGGTGACACCGTGGTCATCAAGGCCGGCACCAACAGCACGCCGTACGAACTGAAAGCCCAAGGCGACGATGTCTACAAAGACGGCGAAACCATCAAACTCGGCGTCACCGACGCTGCAGTCGACGGCAAATCCTTCGAAAACCTGGTACTGGGCGACAAAGCTCAGGTCACCATCGGCGACACCACTTCTGAAGTGGTCGCCACTCTGTCCGTGGATAAAACCACCGTCACCGAAGGCGGCTCCGTCACCTACACCGTGACCCTGACCAACGCCGCTGGCCTGCCGATGAGCAACCACGGCGAGTTGACCTTCAAACTCTCCGACGGCACCACCATCACCGTTCCGGCCAACAGCACCACCGGCACGGCTACCGTGGTCACCAGCAACGACATCTTCACCGGCGGTCAGCCAGCGCTGGTCAACAAGCTGGAAAGCGTTTCTGGCGCCGATCAGTTCGAGAAACTGACTCTGGGCAAAGACCAGTTCACCACCACCGTCACCGACCAACCGTCGGGCGAAGGCGACAAGATCACCGTCACCATCGAAAGCAACGGTGACGTCCTGGAAAACGCTGCACCGAAGTTCACCGTCAAGGTTGATCAAGTCCTCAAACAAGACTTGACCGTCACCCTGAGCAACGGCGACACCGTCGTCATCAAAGCCGGCACCAGCAGCGTGCCGTACGAACTGAAAGCCCAAGGCGATGACGTCTACAAAGACGGCGAAACCATCAAACTCGGCGTCACCGACGCTGCAGTCGACGGTAAATCCTTCGAAAACCTGGTACTGGGCGACAAAGCCCAGGTCACCATCGGCGACACCACTTCTGAAGTGGTTGCCACTCTGTCTGTGGATAAAACCACCGTCACCGAAGGCGGTTCCGTCACCTACACCGTGACCCTGACTAACGCTGCTGGTTTGCCGATGAGCAACCACGGCCCGCTGGTATTCACTCTGTCCGACGGCACCAAAATCACCGTTCCTGCGAACGGGACTTCGGCCAGCGCGACCGTCACTGCCAAAGACGACATCTTCGCTGGCGGCCAGACTCCAATCGTCAACAAGCTGGTTTCGGTTACCGGCGCTGAGAACTTCGAGAAGCTGACACTGGGCGATACCACGTTGACCACTTCGGTCACTGACGAGCCAGGTACTGACGGCGACAAGATCACCGTCACCATCGAAAGCAACGGCGACGTGCTGGAAAACGCTGCACCTAAGTTCACCGTCAAGGTTGATCAAGTCCTCAAACAGGACCTGACCGTGACCCTGAGCAACGGTGACACCGTGGTCATCAAGGCCGGCACCAACAGCACGCCGTACGAGCTGAAAGCCCAAGGCGACGATGTCTACAAAGACGGCGAAACCATCAAACTCGGCGTCACCGACGCTGCAGTCGACGGCAAATCCTTCGAAAACCTGGTACTGGGCAACGAAGCCATCGTTACAGTCGGCGACACCACTTCTGAAGTGGTTGCCACTCTGTCTGTGGATAAAACCACCGTCACCGAAGGCGGCTCCGTCACCTACACCGTGACCCTGACCAACGCCGCTGGCCTGCCGATGAGCAACCACGGCGAGTTGACCTTCAAGCTCTCCGACGGCACCACCATCACCGTTCCAGCCAACAGCACCACCGGCACGGCTACCGTGGTCACCAGCAACGACATCTTCACCGGCGGTCAGCCAGCGCTGGTCAACAAGCTGGAAAGCGTATCTGGCGCCGATCAGTTCGAGAAACTGACTCTGGGCAAAGACCAGTTCACTACCACCGTCACCGACCAACCGTCGGGCGAAGGCGACAAGATCACCGTCACCATCGAAAGCAATGGCGATGTGCTGGAAAACGCTGCATCGAAGTTCACCGTCAAGGTTGATCAGGTTCTCAAGCAGGACTTGACCGTGACCCTGAGCAACGGCGACACCGTCGTCATCAAAGCCGGCACCACTAGCGTGCCGTACGAGCTGAAAGCCCAGGGCGACGACGTCTACAAAGACGGTCAAGTCGTGGAAGTTGGTGTCAGCAATGCCACCGTCGACGGCAAATCCTTCGAGAATCTGGTGCTGGGCGACAAAGCCCAAGTCACTATCGACGATACCCTTTCTGAAGTGGTTGCCACTCTGTCTGTGGATAAGTCCACCGTCACCGAAGGCGGTTCCGTCACCTACACCGTGACCCTGACCAACGCCGCTGGCCTGCCGATGAGCAACCACGGCGAGCTGACCTTCAAGCTTTCCGACGGCACCACCCTCACCGTTCCGGCCAACAGCACCACTGGCACGGCTACCGTGGTCACCAGCAACGACATCTTCACCGGCGGTCAGCCAGCGCTGGTCAACAAGCTGGAAAGCGTTTCTGGCACCGATCAGTTCGAGAAACTGACCCTGGGCAAAGACCAGTTCACCACCACCGTCACCGACCAACCCTCGGGCGAAGGCGACAAGATCACCGTCACCATCGAAAGCAACGGTGACGTACTGGAAAATGCTGCGCCTAAGTTCACCGTCAAGGTTGATCAAGTCCTCAAACAAGACTTGACCGTGACCCTGAGCAACGGCGACACCGTCGTCATCAAAGCCGGCACCAGCAGCGTGCCGTACGAACTGAAAGCCCAGGGCGATGACGTCTACAAAGACGGCGAAACCATCAAACTCGGCGTCACCGACGCTGCAGTAGACGGCAAATCCTTCGAAAACCTGGTCCTCGGCAACGAAGCCATCGTTACAGTCGGCGACACCATTTCTGAAGTGGTTGCCACTCTGTCTGTGGATAAGTCCACCGTCACCGAAGGCGGCTCCGTCACCTACACCGTGACCCTGACCAACGCCGCTGGCCTGCCGATGAGCAACCACGGCGAGTTGACCTTCAAACTCTCCGACGGCACCGAGATCAAGATCCCGGCAAACGGCACCACCGGTACTGCCGTGGTCACCGCCAAAGACAACATCTTCACCGGTGGCCAGGACGCGATCGTCAACAAACTCGAGTCGGTCTCGGCTAACAACTTCGAGAAGCTGACACTGGGCGACACGACGTTGACCACTTCGGTCACTGACGAGCCAGGTTCGGGCGATCCAAAAGATCCGGCTAACGAAGGCGACAAGATCACCGTCACCATCGAAAGCAATGGCGACGTCCTGGAAAACGCCGCTCCGAAGTTCACGGTGAAAGTCGATCAGGAACTCAAGCAAGACCTGACCGTCACCCTGAGCAACGGCGCGACCGTGGTGATCAAAGCCGGCACCACCAGCGTTCCATACGAGCTGAAAGCCCAAGGCGACGACGTCTACAAAGACGGCGAAACCATCAAGCTCAGCGTCACTGACGCAACAGTTCCGGGCAAGTCGTTCGAAAACCTGGTGCTTGGCGACGAGGCTGTGGTCAAAGTTGGCGACACACTCACTGAGGTGAAAGCCACCCTGACTGTGGATAAAACCACTGTCGCCGAAGGCGGCGAAGTCACTTACACCGTGACCCTGACCAACGCTGCCGGCATGCCAATGGCCAGCCATGGTCCTCTGGAGTTCACGCTGACCGATGGCACCGTGGTGAAAATCCCGGCTAACGGCACCAGCGGCACTGCCGTGGTCACCGCCAAAGACAACATCTTCACCGGTGGCCAGGACGCGATCGTCAATAAACTCGAGTCGGTCTCGGCTAACAACTTCGAGAAGCTGACACTGGGCGACACGACGTTGACCACTTCGGTCACTGACGAGCCAGGTTCGGGCGATCCAAAAGATCCGGCTAACGAAGGCGACAAAATCACCGTCACCATCGAAAGCAACGGCGACGTGCTGGAAAACGCTGCACCGAAGTTCACGGTGAAAGTCGATCAGGAGCTGAAACAAGACCTGACCGTGACCCTGAGCAACGGCGCGACCGTGGTGATCAAAGCCGGCACCACCAGCGTGCCATACGAGCTGAAAGCCCAGGGCGATGACGTCTACAAAGACGGTGAAACCATCAAGCTCAGCGTCACTGACGCAACAGTTCCGGGCAAGTCGTTCGAAAACCTGGTGCTCGGCGACGAGGCTGTGGTCAAGGTTGGCGACACCCTCACCGAGGTGAAGGCCACCCTGACTGTGGATAAATCCACTGTCGCTGAAGGCGGTGAAGTTACTTACACCGTGACCCTGACCAACGCTGCCGGCATGCCAATGGCCAGCCATGGTCCTCTGGAGTTCACGCTGACCGATGGCACCGTGGTGAAAATCCCGGCTAACGGCACCAGCGGCACTGCTGTGGTCACCGCCAAAGACAACATCTTCACCGGCGGCCAGGATGCGATCGTCAACAAACTCGAGTCGGTCTCGACTAACAACTTCGAGAAGCTGACACTGGGCGA
Organism: Pseudomonas sp. S04; assembly: GCF_009834545.1. Classification (NCBI taxonomy): domain Bacteria; kingdom Pseudomonadati; phylum Pseudomonadota; class Gammaproteobacteria; order Pseudomonadales; family Pseudomonadaceae; genus Pseudomonas; species Pseudomonas sp. S04. Next base: position 148,823 of record NZ_CP019427.1, on the reverse strand, counting down.
CACGACGTTGACCACTTCGGTCACTGACGAGCCAGGTTCGGGCGATCCAAAAGATCCGGCTAACGAAGGCGACAAAATCACCGTCACCATCGAAAGCAATGGCGATGTGCTGGAAAACGCTGCGCCTAAGTTCACCGTCAAAGTCGATCAGGAGCTGAAACAGGACCTGACCGTCACCCTGAGCAACGGCGCGACCGTGGTGATCAAAGCCGGCACCACCAGCGTTCCATACGAGCTGAAAGCCCAGGGCGACGACGTCTACAAAGACGGCGAAACCATCAAGCTCAGCGTCACTGACGCAACAGTTCCGGGCAAGTCGTTCGAAAACCTGGTGCTGGGCGACGAGGCTGTGGTCAAAGTTGGCGACACCCTCACCGAGGTGAAAGCCACCCTGACTGTGGATAAATCCACTGTCGCTGAAGGCGGTGAAGTTACTTACACCGTGACCCTGACCAACGCTGCCGGCATGCCAATGGCCAGCCATGGTCCTCTGGAGTTCACGCTGACCGATGGCACCGTGGTGAAAATCCCGGCTAACGGCACCAGCGGCACTGCCGTAGTCACCGCCAAAGACAACATCTTCACCGGCGGCCAGGACGCGATCGTCAACAAGCTGGAATCCGTCTCGGCCAACAACTTCGAGAAGCTGACCCTCGGCGAAGACCAATACACCACCACCGTCACTGACGAGCCAGGTGCTGACGGCGACAAGATCACCGTCACCATCGAAAGCAACGGCGACGTGCTGGAAAACGCTGCGCCGAAGTTCACCATCAAAGTCGATCAGGAACTCAAGCAAGACCTGACCGTAACCCTGAGCAACGGTGCAACCGTGGTGATCAAAGCCGGCACCACCAGCGTTCCATACGAGCTGAAAGCCCAGGGCGACGACGTCTACAAAGACGGCGAAACCATCAAGCTCAGCGTCACTGACGCAACGGTTCCGGGCAAGTCGTTCGAAAACCTGGTGCTCGGCGACGAGGCTGTGGTCAAGGTTGGCGACACCCTCACTGAGGTGAAAGCCACCCTGACTGTGGATAAATCCACTGTCGCCGAAGGTGGTGAAGTCACCTACACCGTGACCCTGACCAACGCCGCCGGCATGCCGATGGCGAGCCACGGCGAGTTGACCTTCAAACTCACCGACGGCACCGAGATCAAGATCCCGGCAAACGGCACCACCGGTACTGCCGTGGTCACCGCCAAAGACAACATCTTCACCGGCGGCCAGGATGCGATCGTCAACAAGCTGGAATCCGTCTCGGCTAACAACTTCGAGAAGCTAACACTGGGTGACACGACGTTGACCACTTCGGTCACCGACGAGCCAGCAGGCCAAGGCGACAAGATCACCGTCACCATCGAAAGCAACGGCGACGTGCTGGAAAACGCTGCACCTAAGTTCACCGTCAAGGTTGATCAGGAACTGAAACAAGACCTGACCGTAACCTTGAGCAACGGTGCAACCGTGGTGATCAAAGCCGGCACCACCAGCGTGCCATACGAGCTGAAAGCCCAAGGCGACGACGTCTACAAAGACGGCGAAACCATCAAACTGAGCGTCACTGACGCAACGGTTCCAGGTCAGTCGTTCGAGAACCTGGTGCTGGGCGACGAAGCTGTGGTCAACGTTGGCGACACCCTCACTGAGGTGAAAGCCACCCTGACTGTGGATAAATCCACTGTCGCTGAAGGCGGTGAAGTTACTTACACCGTGACCCTGACCAACGCTGCCGGCATGCCGATGGCGAGCCACGGCGAGTTGACCTTCAAACTCACCGACGGCACCGAGATCAAGATCCCGGCAAACAGCACCAGCGGCACTGCAGTGGTCACCGCCAAAGACAACATCTTCACCGGTGGCCAAGATGCGATCGTCAATAAACTCGAGACCGTCTCGGCTAACAACTTCGAGAAGCTGACACTGGGCGACACGACGTTGACCACTTCGGTCACCGACGAGCCAGATACTGACGGCGACAAGATCACCGTCACCATCGAAAGCAACGGCGACGTGCTGGAAAACGCTGCACCTAAGTTCACCGTCAAGGTTGATCAGGAACTGAAACAAGACCTGACCGTAACCTTGAGCAACGGTGCAACCGTGGTGATCAAAGCCGGCACCACCAGCGTGCCATACGAGCTGAAAGCCCAAGGCGACGACGTCTACAAAGACGGCGAAACCATCAAACTGAGCGTCACTGACGCAACGGTTCCGGGTAAGTCCTTCGAGAACCTGGTGCTCGGCGACGAGGCTGTGGTCAAGGTTGGCGACACCCTCACTGAGGTGAAAGCCACCCTGACTGTGGATAAATCCACTGTCGCCGAAGGTGGTGAAGTCACCTACACCGTGACCCTGACCAACGCTGCCGGCATGCCGATGGCGAGCCACGGCGAGTTGACCTTCAAACTCACCGACGGCACCGAGATCAAGATTCCGGCTAACGGCACCAGCGGCACTGCCGTGGTCACCGCCAAAGACAACATCTTCACCGGTGGCCAGGACGCGATCGTCAACAAGCTCGAGTCGGTTTCGGCTAACAACTTCGAGAAGCTGACACTGGGCGACACGACATTGACCACTTCGGTCACCGACGAGCCATCGGGCCAAGGCGACAAGATCACCGTCACCATCGAAAGCAACGGTGATGTACTGGAAAATGCTGCGCCTAAGTTCACCGTCAAGGTTGATCAGGAACTGAAACAAGACCTGACCGTGACCCTGAGCAACGGTGCAACCGTGGTGATCAAAGCCGGCACCACCAGCGTTCCATACGAGCTGAAAGCCCAAGGCGATGACGTCTACAAAGACGGCGAAACCATCAAACTGAGCGTCACTGACGCAACGGTTCCAGGTAAATCGTTCGAGAACCTGGTGCTCGGCGACGAGGCTGTGGTCAAGGTTGGCGACACCCTCACTGAGGTGAAAGCCACCCTGACTGTGGATAAAACCACTGTCGCCGAGGGCGGTGAAGTCACTTACACCGTAACCCTGACCAACGCCGCTGGCATGCCGATGGCGAGCCATGGTCCGCTGGTCTTCACTCTGTCCGACGGCACCAAAATCACCGTTCCTGCGAACGGGACTTCGGCCAGCGCAACTGTCACCGCCAAAGACAACATCTTCACCGGCGGTCAGGACGCGATCGTCAACAAGCTCGAGTCGGTTTCGACTAACAACTTCGAGAAGTTGACCCTCGGCGAAGACCAATACACCACCACCGTTACCGACGAGCCAGGTACTGACGGCGACAAAATCACCGTCACCATCGAAAGCAACGGCGACGTGCTGGAAAACGCTGCGCCGAAGTTCACCGTCAAAGTCGATCAGGAACTGAAACAAGACCTGACCGTGACCCTGAGCAACGGTGCAACCGTGGTGATCAAAGCCGGCACCACCAGCGTTCCATACGAACTGAAAGCGCAAGGCGATGACGTCTACAAAGACGGCGAAACCATCAAGCTCAGCGTCACTGACGCAACGGTTCCGGGCAAGTCGTTCGAAAACCTGGTGCTCGGCGACGAGGCTGTGGTCAAGGTTGGCGACACCCTCACTGAGGTGAAAGCCACCCTGACTGTGGATAAATCCACTGTCGCCGAAGGTGGTGAAGTCACCTACACCGTGACCCTGACCAACGCCGCCGGCATGCCGATGGCGAGCCACGGCGAGTTGACCTTCAAACTCACCGACGGCACCGAGATCAAGATCCCGGCAAACGGCACCACCGGTACTGCCGTGGTCACCGCCAAAGACAACATCTTCACCGGCGGCCAGGATGCGATCGTCAACAAGCTGGAATCCGTCTCGGCTAACAACTTCGAGAAGCTAACACTGGGTGACACGACGTTGACCACTTCGGTCACCGACGAGCCAGCAGGCCAAGGCGACAAGATCACCGTCACCATCGAAAGCAACGGCGACGTGCTGGAAAACGCTGCACCTAAGTTCACCGTCAAGGTTGATCAGGAACTGAAACAAGACCTGACCGTAACCTTGAGCAACGGTGCAACCGTGGTGATCAAAGCCGGCACCACCAGCGTGCCATACGAGCTGAAAGCCCAAGGCGACGACGTCTACAAAGACGGCGAAACCATCAAACTGAGCGTCACTGACGCAACGGTTCCAGGTCAGTCGTTCGAGAACCTGGTGCTGGGCGACGAAGCTGTGGTCAACGTTGGCGACACCCTCACTGAGGTGAAAGCCACCCTGACTGTGGATAAATCCACTGTCGCTGAAGGCGGTGAAGTTACTTACACCGTGACCCTGACCAACGCTGCCGGCATGCCGATGGCGAGCCACGGCGAGTTGACCTTCAAACTCACCGACGGCACCGAGATCAAGATCCCGGCAAACAGCACCAGCGGCACTGCAGTGGTCACCGCCAAAGACAACATCTTCACCGGTGGCCAAGATGCGATCGTCAATAAACTCGAGACCGTCTCGGCTAACAACTTCGAGAAGCTGACACTGGGCGACACGACGTTGACCACTTCGGTCACCGACGAGCCAGATACTGACGGCGACAAGATCACCGTCACCATCGAAAGCAACGGTGATGTACTGGAAAACGCTGCACCGAAGTTCACCGTCAAGGTCGATCAGGAGCTGAAACAAGACTTGACCGTCACCTTGAGCAACGGTGCAACCGTCGTGATCAAGGCCGGCACCACCAGCGTGCCATACGAGCTGAAAGCCCAGGGCGATGACGTCTACAAAGACGGCGAAACCATCAAACTGAGCGTCACTGACGCAACGGTTCCGGGTAAGTCCTTCGAGAACCTGGTGCTCGGCGACGAGGCTGTGGTCAAGGTTGGCGACACCCTCACTGAGGTGAAAGCCACCCTGACTGTGGATAAATCCACTGTCGCCGAAGGTGGTGAAGTCACCTACACCGTGACCCTGACCAACGCCGCCGGCATGCCGATGGCGAGCCACGGCGAGTTGACCTTCAAACTCACCGACGGCACCGAGATCAAGATCCCGGCAAACGGCACCACCGGTACTGCCGTGGTCACCGCCAAAGACAACATCTTCACCGGCGGCCAGGATGCGATCGTCAACAAGCTGGAATCCGTCTCGGCTAACAACTTCGAGAAGCTAACACTGGGTGACACGACGTTGACCACTTCGGTCACCGACGAGCCAGCAGGCCAAGGCGACAAGATCACCGTCACCATCGAAAGCAACGGCGACGTGCTGGAAAACGCTGCACCTAAGTTCACCGTCAAGGTTGATCAGGAACTGAAACAAGACCTGACCGTAACCTTGAGCAACGGTGCAACCGTGGTGATCAAAGCCGGCACCACCAGCGTGCCATACGAGCTGAAAGCCCAAGGCGACGACGTCTACAAAGACGGCGAAACCATCAAACTGAGCGTCACTGACGCAACGGTTCCAGGTCAGTCGTTCGAGAACCTGGTGCTGGGCGACGAAGCTGTGGTCAACGTTGGCGACACCCTCACTGAGGTGAAAGCCACCCTGACTGTGGATAAATCCACTGTCGCTGAAGGCGGTGAAGTTACTTACACCGTGACCCTGACCAACGCTGCCGGCATGCCGATGGCGAGCCACGGCGAGTTGACCTTCAAACTCACCGACGGCACCGAGATCAAGATCCCGGCAAACAGCACCAGCGGCACTGCAGTGGTCACCGCCAAAGACAACATCTTCACCGGTGGCCAAGATGCGATCGTCAATAAACTCGAGACCGTCTCGGCTAACAACTTCGAGAAGCTGACACTGGGCGACACGACGTTGACCACTTCGGTCACCGACGAGCCAGATACTGACGGCGACAAGATCACCGTCACCATCGAAAGCAACGGCGACGTGCTGGAAAACGCTGCACCTAAGTTCACCGTCAAGGTTGATCAGGAACTGAAACAAGACCTGACCGTAACCTTGAGCAACGGTGCAACCGTGGTGATCAAAGCCGGCACCACCAGCGTGCCATACGAGCTGAAAGCCCAAGGCGACGACGTCTACAAAGACGGCGAAACCATCAAACTGAGCGTCACTGACGCAACGGTTCCGGGTAAGTCCTTCGAGAACCTGGTGCTCGGCGACGAGGCTGTGGTCAAGGTTGGCGACACCCTCACTGAGGTGAAAGCCACCCTGACTGTGGATAAATCCACTGTCGCCGAAGGTGGTGAAGTCACCTACACCGTGACCCTGACCAACGCTGCCGGCATGCCGATGGCGAGCCACGGCGAGTTGACCTTCAAACTCACCGACGGCACCGAGATCAAGATCCCGGCAAACAGCACCAGCGGCACTGCAGTGGTCACCGCCAAAGACAACATCTTCACCGGTGGCCAAGATGCGATCGTCAATAAACTCGAGACCGTCTCGGCTAACAACTTCGAGAAGCTGACACTGGGCGACACGACGTTGACCACTTCGGTCACCGACGAGCCAGATACTGACGGCGACAAGATCACCGTCACCATCGAAAGCAACGGTGATGTACTGGAAAACGCTGCACCGAAGTTCACCGTCAAGGTCGATCAGGAGCTGAAACAAGACTTGACCGTCACCTTGAGCAACGGTGCAACCGTCGTGATCAAGGCCGGCACCACCAGCGTGCCATACGAGCTGAAAGCCCAAGGCGACGACGTCTACAAAGACGGCGAAACCATCAAACTGAGCGTCACTGACGCAACGGTTCCAGGTCAGTCGTTCGAGAACCTGGTGCTGGGCGACGAAGCTGTGGTCAACGTTGGCGACACCCTCACTGAGGTGAAAGCCACCCTGACTGTGGATAAATCCACTGTCGCTGAAGGCGGTGAAGTTACTTACACCGTGACCCTGACCAACGCTGCCGGCATGCCGATGGCGAGCCACGGCGAGTTGACCTTCAAACTCACCGACGGCACCGAGATCAAGATCCCGGCAAACAGCACCAGCGGCACTGCAGTGGTCACCGCCAAAGACAACATCTTCACCGGTGGCCAAGATGCGATCGTCAATAAACTCGAGACCGTCTCGGCTAACAACTTCGAGAAGCTGACACTGGGCGACACGACGTTGACCACTTCGGTCACCGACGAGCCAGATACTGACGGCGACAAGATCACCGTCACCATCGAAAGCAACGGTGATGTACTGGAAAACGCTGCACCGAAGTTCACCGTCAAGGTCGATCAGGAGCTGAAACAAGACTTGACCGTCACCTTGAGCAACGGTGCAACCGTCGTGATCAAGGCCGGCACCACCAGCGTGCCATACGAGCTGAAAGCCCAGGGCGATGACGTCTACAAAGACGGCGAAACCATCAAACTGAGCGTCACTGACGCAACGGTTCCGGGTAAGTCCTTCGAGAACCTGGTGCTCGGCGACGAGGCTGTGGTCAAGGTTGGCGACACCCTCACTGAGGTGAAAGCCACCCTGACTGTGGATAAATCCACTGTCGCCGAAGGTGGTGAAGTCACCTACACCGTGACCCTGACCAACGCCGCCGGCATGCCGATGGCGAGCCACGGCGAGTTGACCTTCAAACTCACCGACGGCACCGAGATCAAGATCCCGGCAAACGGCACCACCGGTACTGCCGTGGTCACCGCCAAAGACAACATCTTCACCGGCGGCCAGGATGCGATCGTCAACAAGCTGGAATCCGTCTCGGCTAACAACTTCGAGAAGCTAACACTGGGTGACACGACGTTGACCACTTCGGTCACCGACGAGCCAGCAGGCCAAGGCGACAAGATCACCGTCACCATCGAAAGCAACGGCGACGTGCTGGAAAACGCTGCACCTAAGTTCACCGTCAAGGTTGATCAGGAACTGAAACAAGACCTGACCGTAACCTTGAGCAACGGTGCAACCGTGGTGATCAAAGCCGGCACCACCAGCGTGCCATACGAGCTGAAAGCCCAAGGCGACGACGTCTACAAAGACGGCGAAACCATCAAACTGAGCGTCACTGACGCAACGGTTCCAGGTCAGTCGTTCGAGAACCTGGTGCTGGGCGACGAAGCTGTGGTCAACGTTGGCGACACCCTCACTGAGGTGAAAGCCACCCTGACTGTGGATAAATCCACTGTCGCTGAAGGCGGTGAAGTTACTTACACCGTGACCCTGACCAACGCTGCCGGCATGCCGATGGCGAGCCACGGCGAGTTGACCTTCAAACTCACCGACGGCACCGAGATCAAGATCCCGGCAAACAGCACCAGCGGCACTGCAGTGGTCACCGCCAAAGACAACATCTTCACCGGTGGCCAAGATGCGATCGTCAATAAACTCGAGACCGTCTCGGCTAACAACTTCGAGAAGCTGACACTGGGCGACACGACGTTGACCACTTCGGTCACCGACGAGCCAGATACTGACGGCGACAAGATCACCGTCACCATCGAAAGCAACGGTGATGTACTGGAAAACGCTGCACCGAAGTTCACCGTCAAGGTCGATCAGGAGCTGAAACAAGACTTGACCGTCACCTTGAGCAACGGTGCAACCGTCGTGATCAAGGCCGGCACCACCAGCGTGCCATACGAGCTGAAAGCCCAGGGCGATGACGTCTACAAAGACGGCGAAACCATCAAACTGAGCGTCACTGACGCAACGGTTCCGGGTAAGTCCTTCGAGAACCTGGTGCTCGGCGACGAGGCTGTGGTCAAGGTTGGCGACACCCTCACTGAGGTGAAAGCCACCCTGACTGTGGATAAATCCACTGTCGCCGAAGGTGGTGAAGTCACCTACACCGTGACCCTGACCAACGCCGCCGGCATGCCGATGGCGAGCCACGGCGAGTTGACCTTCAAACTCACCGACGGCACCGAGATCAAGATCCCGGCAAACGGCACCACCGGTACTGCCGTGGTCACCGCCAAAGACAACATCTTCACCGGCGGCCAGGATGCGATCGTCAACAAGCTGGAATCCGTCTCGGCTAACAACTTCGAGAAGCTAACACTGGGTGACACGACGTTGACCACTTCGGTCACCGACGAGCCAGCAGGCCAAGGCGACAAGATCACCGTCACCATCGAAAGCAACGGCGACGTGCTGGAAAACGCTGCACCTAAGTTCACCGTCAAGGTTGATCAGGAACTGAAACAAGACCTGACCGTAACCTTGAGCAACGGTGCAACCGTGGTGATCAAAGCCGGCACCACCAGCGTGCCATACGAGCTGAAAGCCCAAGGCGACGACGTCTACAAAGACGGCGAAACCATCAAACTGAGCGTCACTGACGCAACGGTTCCAGGTCAGTCGTTCGAGAACCTGGTGCTGGGCGACGAAGCTGTGGTCAACGTTGGCGACACCCTCACTGAGGTGAAAGCCACCCTGACTGTGGATAAATCCACTGTCGCTGAAGGCGGTGAAGTTACTTACACCGTGACCCTGACCAACGCTGCCGGCATGCCGATGGCGAGCCACGGCGAGTTGACCTTCAAACTCACCGACGGCACCGAGATCAAGATCCCGGCAAACAGCACCAGCGGCACTGCAGTGGTCACCGCCAAAGACAACATCTTCACCGGTGGCCAAGATGCGATCGTCAATAAACTCGAGACCGTCTCGGCTAACAACTTCGAGAAGCTGACACTGGGCGACACGACGTTGACCACTTCGGTCACCGACGAGCCAGATACTGACGGCGACAAGATCACCGTCACCATCGAAAGCAACGGCGACGTGCTGGAAAACGCTGCACCTAAGTTCACCGTCAAGGTTGATCAGGAACTGAAACAAGACCTGACCGTAACCTTGAGCAACGGTGCAACCGTGGTGATCAAAGCCGGCACCACCAGCGTGCCATACGAGCTGAAAGCCCAAGGCGACGACGTCTACAAAGACGGCGAAACCATCAAACTGAGCGTCACTGACGCAACGGTTCCGGGTAAGTCCTTCGAGAACCTGGTGCTCGGCGACGAGGCTGTGGTCAAGGTTGGCGACACCCTCACTGAGGTGAAAGCCACCCTGACTGTGGATAAATCCACTGTCGCCGAAGGTGGTGAAGTCACCTACACCGTGACCCTGACCAACGCTGCCGGCATGCCGATGGCGAGCCACGGCGAGTTGACCTTCAAACTCACCGACGGCACCGAGATCAAGATCCCGGCAAACAGCACCAGCGGCACTGCAGTGGTCACCGCCAAAGACAACATCTTCACCGGTGGCCAAGATGCGATCGTCAATAAACTCGAGACCGTCTCGGCTAACAACTTCGAGAAGCTGACACTGGGCGACACGACGTTGACCACTTCGGTCACCGACGAGCCAGATACTGACGGCGACAAGATCACCGTCACCATCGAAAGCAACGGTGATGTACTGGAAAACGCTGCACCGAAGTTCACCGTCAAGGTCGATCAGGAGCTGAAACAAGACTTGACCGTCACCTTGAGCAACGGTGCAACCGTCGTGATCAAGGCCGGCACCACCAGCGTGCCATACGAGCTGAAAGCCCAGGGCGATGACGTCTACAAAGACGGCGAAACCATCAAACTGAGCGTCACTGACGCAACGGTTCCGGGTAAGTCCTTCGAGAACCTGGTGCTCGGCGACGAGGCTGTGGTCAAGGTTGGCGACACCCTCACTGAGGTGAAAGCCACCCTGACTGTGGATAAATCCACTGTCGCCGAAGGTGGTGAAGTCACCTACACCGTGACCCTGACCAACGCCGCCGGCATGCCGATGGCGAACCATGGCGAGTTGACCTTCAAACTCACCGACGGCACCGAGATCAAGATCCCGGCTAACGGCACCACCGGCACTGCTGTGGTCACCGCCAAAGACAACATCTTCACCGGCGGCCAGGATGCGATCGTCAACAAACTCGAGTCGGTTTCGGCTAACAACTTCGAGAAGCTGACCCTCGGCAAAGACCAATACACCACTACCGTCACCGACGAGCCAGCGGGCCAAGGCGACAAGATCACCGTCACCATCGAAAGCAACGGCGACGTGCTGGAAAACGCTGCACCGAAGTTCACCGTCAAAGTCGATCAGGAGCTGAAGCAAGACCTGACTGTCACCCTGAGCAACGGCGCGACCGTGGTGATCAAAGCCGGCACCACCAGCGTGCCGTACGAGCTGAAAGCGCAAGGCGATGACGTCTATAAAGACGGCGAAACCATCAAGCTGAGCGTCACTGACGCAACGGTTCCAGGTAAGTCATTCGAAAACCTGGTGCTCGGCGACGAAGCTGTGGTCAAAGTTGGCGACACCCTCACTGAGGTGAAAGCCACCCTGACTGTGGATAAATCCACTGTCGCCGAAGGCGGTGAAGTTACCTACACCGTGACCCTGACCAACGCTGCCGGCATGCCGATGGCGAGCCACGGCGAGTTGACCTTCAAACTCACCGACGGCACCGAGATCAAGATCCCGGCCAACAGCACCACCGGCACTGCCGTGGTCACCGCCAAAGACAACATCTTCACCGGCGGTCAGGACGCGATCGTCAATAAACTTGAGACCGTCTCGGCCAACAACTTCGAGAAGTTGACACTGGGCGAAGACCAATACACCACCACCGTTACCGACGAGCCAGGTTCGGGCGATCCAAAAGATCCGGCCAACGAAGGCGACAAGATCACCGTCACCATCGAAAGCAACGGCGATGTGCTGGAAAACGCTGCTCCGAAGTTCACCGTCAAAGTCGATCAGGAACTCAAGCAAGACCTGACCGTGACCCTGAGCAACGGCGCGACCGTGGTGATCAAAGCTGGCACCACCAGCGTGCCGTACGAGCTGAAAGCCCAGGGCGACGACGTCTACAAAGACGGCGAAACCATCAAACTGAGCGTCACTGACGCAACGGTTCCAGGTAAGTCGTTCGAAAACCTGGTGCTCGGCGACGAGGCTGTGGTCAAGGTGGGTGACACTCTCACCGAGGTGAAAGCCACACTGACTGTGGATAAAACCACTGTCGCCGAAGGCGGTGAAGTTACTTACACCGTGACCCTGACCAATGCTGCTGGCATGCCGATGGCGAGCCACGGCGAGTTGACCTTCAAGCTCACCGACGGCACCGAGATCAAGATTCCGGCCAATAGCACCAGTGGTACGGCTGTGGTCACCGCCAAAGACAACATCTTCACCGGCGGCCAGGACGCGATCGTCAACAAGCTGGAATCCGTCTCGGCCAACAACTTCGAGAAGTTGACCCTCGGCGAAGACCAATACACCACCACCGTCACCGACGAGCCATCGGGCCAAGGCGACAAAATCACCGTCACCATCGAAAGCAACGGCGACGTGCTGGAAAACGCTGCACCGAAGTTCACGGTGAAAGTCGATCAGGAACTGAAACAAGACCTGACCGTGACCTTGAGCAACGGCGCGACCGTGGTGATCAAGGCTGGCACCACCAGCGTGCCGTACGAGCTGAAAGCGCAAGGCGACGATGTCTACAAAGATGGCGAAACCATCAAACTGAGCGTCACTGACGCAACAGTTCCAGGCAAGTCCTTCGAGAACCTGGTGCTCGGCGACGAGGCTGTGGTCAAGGTTGGCGACACCCTCACTGAGGTGAAGGCCACCCTGACTGTGGATAAAACCACCGTCGCCGAAGGTGGTGAAGTCACTTACACCGTGACCCTGACCAACGCCGCCGGCATGCCGATGGCCAGCCACGGCGAGTTGACCTTCAAACTCACCGACGGCACCGAGATCAAGATCCCGGCTAACGGCACCAGTGGCACTGCCGTGGTCACCGCCAAAGACAACATCTTCACCGGCGGTCAGGACGCGATCGTCAATAAACTCGAGACCGTCTCCTCGAACAACTTCGAGAAGCTGACCCTCGGCAAAGACCAATACACCACTACCGTCACCGACGAGCCATCGGGCCAAGGCGACAAAATCACCGTCACCATCGAAAGCAACGGCGACGTGCTGGAAAACGCTGCACCGAAGTTCACGGTGAAAGTCGATCAGGAGCTAAAACAAGACCTGACCGTCACCCTGAGCAACGGCGCGACCGTGGTGATCAAAGCCGGCACTACCAGCGTGCCATACGAACTGAAAGCCCAAGGCGACGACGTCTACAAAGACGGCGAAACCATCAAGCTGAGCGTCACTGACGCAACGGTTCCAGGTAAATCGTTCGAGAATCTGGTGCTCGGCGACGAGGCTGTGGTCAAGGTTGGCGACACCCTCACCGAGGTGAAAGCCACCCTGACTGTGGATAAAACCACCGTCGCCGAAGGCGGTGAAGTCACTTACACCGTGACGCTGACCAACGCTGCTGGCATGCCAATGGCCAGCCATGGTCCTCTGGAGTTCACGCTGACCGATGGCACCGTGGTGAAAATCCCGGCTAACGGCACCAGCGGTACTGCAGTGGTCACCGCCAAAGACAACATCTTCACCGGTGGTCAGGATGCGATCGTCAACAAGCTGGAATCCGTCTCGGCTAACAACTTCGAGAAGCTGACCCTCGGCGACACGACGTTGACCACTTCGGTCACCGACGAGCCAGGCTCGGGCGATCCAAAAGACCCAGCTAACGAAGGCGACAAAATCACCGTCACCATCGAAAGCAATGGCGATGTACTGGAAAACGCTGCGCCTAAATTCACGGTGAAAGTCGATCAGGAACTGAAACAAGACCTGACCGTGACCTTGAGCAACGGCGCGACCGTGGTGATCAAAGCTGGCACCACCAGCGTGCCGTACGAGCTGAAAGCCCAGGGCGATGACGTCTACAAAGACGGCGAAACCATCAAACTGAGCGTCACTGACGCAACGGTTCCGGGCAAGTCGTTCGAGAACCTGGTGCTCGGCGACGAGGCTGTGGTCAAGGTTGGCGACACCCTCACTGAGGTGAAGGCCACCCTGACTGTGGATAAAACCACCGTCGCCGAAGGTGGTGAAGTCACTTACACCGTGACCCTGACCAACGCCGCCGGCATGCCGATGGCCAGCCACGGCGAGTTGACCTTCAAACTCACCGACGGCACCGAGATCAAGATCCCGGCTAACGGCACCAGTGGCACTGCCGTGGTCACCGCCAAAGACAACATCTTCACCGGCGGTCAGGACGCGATCGTCAATAAACTCGAGACCGTCTCCTCGAACAACTTCGAGAAGCTGACCCTCGGCAAAGACCAATACACCACTACCGTCACCGACGAGCCATCGGGCCAAGGCGACAAAATCACCGTCACCATCGAAAGCAACGGCGACGTGCTGGAAAACGCTGCACCGAAGTTCACGGTGAAAGTCGATCAGGAGCTAAAACAAGACCTGACCGTCACCCTGAGCAACGGCGCGACCGTGGTGATCAAAGCCGGCACTACCAGCGTGCCATACGAACTGAAAGCCCAAGGCGACGACGTCTACAAAGACGGCGAAACCATCAAGCTGAGCGTCACTGACGCAACGGTTCCAGGTAAATCGTTCGAGAATCTGGTGCTCGGCGACGAGGCTGTGGTCAAGGTTGGCGACACCCTCACCGAGGTGAAAGCCACCCTGACTGTGGATAAAACCACCGTCGCCGAAGGCGGTGAAGTCACTTACACCGTGACGCTGACCAACGCTGCTGGCATGCCAATGGCCAGCCATGGTCCTCTGGAGTTCACGCTGACCGATGGCACCGTGGTGAAAATCCCGGCTAACGGCACCAGCGGTACTGCAGTGGTCACCGCCAAAGACAACATCTTCACCGGTGGTCAGGATGCGATCGTCAACAAGCTGGAATCCGTCTCGGCTAACAACTTCGAGAAGCTGACCCTCGGCGACACGACGTTGACCACTTCGGTCACCGACGAGCCAGGCTCGGGCGATCCAAAAGACCCAGCTAACGAAGGCGACAAAATCACCGTCACCATCGAAAGCAATGGCGATGTACTGGAAAACGCTGCGCCTAAATTCACGGTGAAAGTCGATCAGGAACTGAAACAAGACCTGACCGTGACCTTGAGCAACGGCGCGACCGTGGTGATCAAAGCTGGCACCACCAGCGTGCCGTACGAGCTGAAAGCCCAGGGCGATGACGTCTACAAAGACGGCGAAACCATCAAACTGAGCGTCACTGACGCAACGGTTCCGGGCAAGTCGTTCGAGAACCTGGTGCTTGGCGACGAGGCTGTGGTCAAGGTTGGCGACACCCTCACTGAGGTGAAAGCCACCCTGACTGTGGATAAATCCACTGTCGCCGAAGGTGGTGAAGTCACTTACACCGTGACGCTGACCAACGCTGCTGGCATGCCAATGGCGAGCCATGGTCCTCTGGAGTTCACGCTGACCGATGGCACCGTGGTGAAAATCCCGGCTAACGGTACCACCGGCACTGCAGTGGTCACCGCCAAAGACAACATCTTCATCGGTGGCCAGGACGCAATCGTCAATAAACTCGAGTCGGTCTCCTCGAACAACTTCGAGAAACTGACCCTGGGTGATACCACGCTGACCACTTCGGTCACTGACGAGCCAGGTACTGACGGCGACAAGATCACTGTCACCATCGAAAGCAACGGTGATGTGCTGGAAAACGCGGCACCGAAGTTCACCGTCAAAGTCGATCAGGAACTGAAACAAGACCTGAGCGTCACCCTGAGCAACGGTGCAACCGTGGTGATCAAGGCCGGCACCACCAGCGTGCCGTACGAACTGAAAGCCCAGGGTGACGACGTCTACAAAGACGGCGAAACCATCAAACTGAGCGTCACTGACGCAACGGTTCCAGGTAAGTCGTTCGAAAACCTGGTGCTCGGCGACGAGGCTGTGGTCAAGGTGGGTGACACTCTCACCGAGGTGAAAGCCACACTGACTGTGGATAAAACCACTGTCGCCGAAGGCGGTGAAGTTACTTACACCGTGACCCTGACCAATGCTGCTGGCATGCCGATGGCGAGCCACGGCGAGTTGACCTTCAAGCTCACCGACGGCACCGAGATCAAGATTCCGGCCAATAGCACCAGTGGTACGGCTGTGGTCACCGCCAAAGACAACATCTTCACCGGCGGCCAGGACGCGATCGTCAACAAGCTGGAATCCGTCTCGGCCAACAACTTCGAGAAGTTGACCCTCGGCGAAGACCAATACACCACCACCGTCACCGACGAGCCATCGGGCCAAGGCGACAAAATCACCGTCACCATCGAAAGCAACGGCGACGTGCTGGAAAACGCTGCACCGAAGTTCACGGTGAAAGTCGATCAGGAACTGAAACAAGACCTGACCGTGACCTTGAGCAACGGCGCGACCGTGGTGATCAAGGCTGGCACCACCAGCGTGCCGTACGAGCTGAAAGCGCAAGGCGACGATGTCTACAAAGATGGCGAAACCATCAAACTGAGCGTCACTGACGCAACAGTTCCAGGCAAGTCCTTCGAGAACCTGGTGCTCGGCGACGAGGCTGTGGTCAAGGTTGGCGACACCCTCACTGAGGTGAAGGCCACCCTGACTGTGGATAAAACCACCGTCGCCGAAGGTGGTGAAGTCACTTACACCGTGACCCTGACCAACGCCGCCGGCATGCCGATGGCCAGCCACGGCGAGTTGACCTTCAAACTCACCGACGGCACCGAGATCAAGATCCCGGCTAACGGCACCAGTGGCACTGCCGTGGTCACCGCCAAAGACAACATCTTCACCGGCGGTCAGGACGCGATCGTCAATAAACTCGAGACCGTCTCCTCGAACAACTTCGAGAAGCTGACCCTCGGCAAAGACCAATACACCACTACCGTCACCGACGAGCCATCGGGCCAAGGCGACAAAATCACCGTCACCATCGAAAGCAACGGCGACGTGCTGGAAAACGCTGCGCCTAAGTTCACCGTCAAAGTCGATCAGGAGCTGAAACAGGACCTGACCGTCACCCTGAGCAACGGCGCGACCGTGGTGATCAAAGCCGGCACTACCAGCGTGCCATACGAACTGAAAGCCCAAGGCGACGACGTCTACAAAGACGGCGAAACCATCAAGCTGAGCGTCACTGACGCAACGGTTCCAGGTAAATCGTTCGAGAATCTGGTGCTCGGCGACGAGGCTGTGGTCAAGGTTGGCGACACCCTCACCGAGGTGAAAGCCACCCTGACTGTGGATAAAACCACCGTCGCCGAAGGCGGTGAAGTCACTTACACCGTGACGCTGACCAACGCTGCCGGCATGCCGATGGCCAGCCACGGCGAGTTGACCTTCAAACTCACCGACGGCACCGAGATCAAGATCCCGGCCAACAGCACCACCGGCACTGCCGTGGTCACCGCCAAAGACAACATCTTCACCGGTGGTCAGGATGCGATCGTCAACAAACTCGAGTCGGTTTCGGCCAACAACTTCGAGAAGCTGACCCTCGGCAAAGACCAATACACCACTACCGTCACCGACGAGCCAGCGGGCCAAGGCGACAAGATCACCGTCACCATCGAAAGCAATGGCGATGTACTGGAAAACGCTGCGCCTAAGTTCACGGTGAAAGTCGATCAGGAACTGAAACAAGACCTGACCGTCACCTTGAGCAACGGTGCAACCGTGGTGATCAAAGCCGGCACCACCAGCGTTCCATACGAGCTGAAAGCCCAGGGCGATGACGTCTACAAAGACGGCGAAACCATCAAGCTGAGCGTCACTGACGCAACGGTTCCGGGCAAGTCGTTCGAGAACCTGGTGCTCGGCGGCGAAGCCGTGGTGAAAGTCAGCGACACCCTCACCGAAGTGACGGCCACCCTGAGTGTGGATAAAACCACTGTCGCCGAAGGCGGCCAGATCACCTACACCGTGACCCTGACCAACACCGCTGGCCTGCCAATGGCCAGCCACGGTGAGCTGACCTTCAAACTCAGCGACGGCACCACGGTCAAGATCCCGGCCAATGGCACCACGGGCACTGCAGTGGTCTTTGCCAAGGACGACATCTTCACTGGCGGCCAGGCTCCGATCGTCAACAAGCTGGTTTCGGTCACCGGTAACGAGAACTTCGAGAAGCTGACGCTCAAAGACACCACGTTGACCACCACCGTGACAGATGAACCAAGTGGCCAGGGCGACCTGACCACCGTGGGTATCAGTGGTGTGACTTCGGTGATCGAAGGCCAATCGGCGCATTACACGCTGAACCTGAGCAACACCGCCAAGACCGATGTGACGGTGACCTTGAAGTACACTGGCACCGCGATCGATGGTGTGGATTTCAGCGGTGTAGTGACGGTCACGATTCCGGCCAACAGCAACAATGTCGGGTTCGATATCAGCACCCGCGATGACAAGCTGGTCGAAGGTGCCGAGAACTTCGTGATCACTATCGACAAGGCTACCGGTGGTTCCTTCGAAAGCCTGGGGATCGATCCGGACAAGTCCAGCGTGATCACCACCATCGTCGACAACGACCATGCACCTGTGACTGTCGGCGGGGCCGTTACCGGTCTCGAAGACACGACCATGACCCTGACCTGGGACAACTTCAAGGTCACCGACGTCGATAACGACAGCCCGTTGAGCATCACCATCACCCAGGTATCGGGCGCTGGCGAGTTACTGTTCAACGGCGTCAAGGTCACGGTTGGCCAAACCATCAGCCAGGCGGATATCGCCCTCGGCAAACTGACGTTTGTGCCCGCACGCAACGAGTCGGGTGCCGACGGTTATGGCGGCACCGGAGTGGGCAACAAAGCCGCGGATTACGCGCAGATCAAGTTCAAGCCTACCGATGGCTTCAACCTGGGCAATGAAGCGACCTTGAAGGTCGATATCACTCCGCAGGCCGATGCGCCAACACTGAGCATCGCCGGCACCAACGTGAACTCGACCGGCTTGATCAAGGAAACCTGGACCGGCCTGACTGCGCTGAACACCGGCTTCAATGGTGCAGGCAGCGGTGCACCAACCAACACCCTGAAATCGGTGATCGACGCGGCCGGCAAGCCAAACACCAGCACCACCGTCAGCGACGTGCAGGAAGGCAGTGTGACGGCTGGGGTTGCCTCGAAAACCTCCGGCCTGATTTACCTCGAAGCCGGCAAGGTCTACTCCTTCAGCGGTACCGGCGACGACAGCCTGCTGGTGACCATTGGCGGCCAGAACGTGGCCAGCGCCCTGTGGGGCAATGGCGGCACGCTCAACGGTAGCTTCACGCCGACCACCAGCGGTTACTACACCCTGGACATCTACCACCACAACCAGAGCGGCGCGGGCAGCTACGACGTCAACATCAAGGTGGACAACGGTCCGGTGCTCAACCTGAATAATGCCGGCGTGCCGATCTACACCGGCGTCAACGACCTGATCAATGCCGGCGTGACGGTTTCCGACCTGCACGGCAGCAACGGTGAGGGTTACTACGACGGTTACAAACTCAACACCGGTCCAGAAGGCGGCACCATCAAGCTGTCGGCCATCACCACCGAACTGACCGACAGGGACGGTTCCGAAAGCCTGAGCGTGAAGATCGGCGGGATTCCGGCGGGCTCCGTGCTCAGCGATGGCGCCGGTCATACCTTCACGGCCACCGCGACCAATGGCGAGGCGATTGTCACCGGCTGGAACCTCGGCACGCTGACCATCACCCCGCCGCCGTACCACAGCACCTCGTTCAACTTGACGGTGACGTCGACGTCCACCGAGCAGTTGGGTGGTTCCGCGCCAAGTACTGCGCAGATCCCGGTGACCCTGTACCCGGCGACGTACAACCCGATCATGGGCACGACCAAGGATGACAACATCCTGGGGACCGACAGCAATGACATCGTCATTGCCGACATCGGTGGCCTGAACGTGGTCCAGGGCAAGAACTACAACATCGCGTTCATGGTCGACACCTCCGGCAGTATGGACACCTCGATCAAGGCGGCGAAGGAGTCGCTGGCCCTGATGTTCAACACCCTCAAGCAGAGCCTGGGTGCGGACTCCTCGGGGACGGTGAACATCTTCCTGACAACCTTCGACAGCACCGTGAGCAAGACGCTGTCGGTCAATCTCAATGACCAGGGCGCGCTGGAGCAACTGCAGGGCATGGTCAGGTCGATGCAGTCGGGCGGCGGCACCAACTACGAGGACGTCTTCAAGACCACGGCCAACTGGTTCCAGAGCGATCAGGCTACGGGTAACAAAGGCGCCACCAACCTGACGTACTTCATCACCGACGGTCAGCCCAACTACTACCAGAGTGGCGAGCAGACCAACCCGGTGGTAGCGGACTTCTACTACAGCACCACCAAAAACGACGGCAAGCTGGACGACTACTTGAACGTCAACAACTACAAACTGGGCGATACCGCGTATATCACCCTGGGCGGTGTGAGCCGCCAGTTGATCAACAGTAACGGCCAGGTCCTCAAATGGACGGAATACGAGCCGGGCAAGTGGTACAACTCCAATACCCTCGGCACGATCCGTGCGCAGGGTGACGGTACGTATGAGATCTCCTACACCGATGACAGGAATGGCACGACCAGTAACTCCAACAGCAGCTTCCTGTTGCTCAGTGGCCTGTCGCAGGTCGAGGCGATCGGCCTGAACAAGACCATCAAGCCGGCCGACCTGATTCCGTACGACACCGATGACAAGCCGCAAACCAACATCGATCCGAAGGACCTGGCCAATGCCATCCTCGGCCACTCCGAGGCGACCCTGCCGGGTGCCGACAAGGTCGATGGCGGTGATGGCAACGACATCATCTTCGGCGACCTGGTGAGCTTCAATGGCATTGCCGGCGAGGGTTACCAGGCCATGCAGGCCTTCGTTGGCCAGCAAACTGGGGTGGACGCCAGCAAGGTCACTGCCAGCAATGTGCACCAGTACGTCACCGAGCACTACAACGCGTTCGATGTGTCCGGGGCGCGTGACGGTATCGACAACCTGCTGGGCGGTGCCGGTAACGACATCATCTTCGGCCAGGGTGGCGACGATGTGCTCGACGGCGGCAAGGGCAATGACATCCTGCTGGGTGGTACCGGCAAGGACACGCTGCTGGGCGGTGAAGGCAACGACATCCTGTTGGGCGGTTCGGGCAATGACATCCTGACCGGCGGCTCTGGTGCCGACACCTTCGTCTGGAAGTCAGGTGATACCGGCAATGACGTGATCAAGGACTTCAAGGCCAGCGAAGGTGACCGCATCGATCTGCGTGACCTGTTGCAGGGCGAGAGCGCCAGCACCATCGACAACTTCCTGAAAATCACCACGGTGGAAGGGGTATCGACGTTGCAGGTCAGTTCCGAAGGCAAGCTCAATACCGCAGGTGGCATCGCCAACGCCGACGTGACGATCAAACTGGAAGGCAACAACTGGTCCGGTCAGAGCGTCAACTCGCTGGTGGTCGGCCTCGACCCAACCATCAAGATCGACCACAACAACAGTTGACCGGGTACCTGCCGACCGCCCACACGGGAGGTCGGCAGGCTTGTTCGAGTGACCGCCGGGGTGACGACTTGAGCGTTGCCCCGCATACTCACCTGCGTTGGCCTATGCTGCTGACAGCACGACGCTGGTTCATTCATGAGGGATTGTCGATGTTCTACGTGCAACGTGATGCACAGGGCCTGCTGGTGCGCGTAGAGGCTGCGCCCTACGCCGAGGCAACGGAAACGCTGCCCGCCGACCACCACGAGATCCAGGCCTGGTACGCCAACGAGGTGGTGGAAACCAGCCTCAAACAGCTTAAACAGAGTGACCTGGAGATGATCCGGGTACTCGACGACCTGATTCAGGTGCTGACCAGCAAAGGGGTGATTCGCGTCACCGACCTGCCGCCGGCCGCACAAGCCAAGCTGATGGACCGGACCCAGGCACGTGAAGCCCTGGGTGGGTTGAGCCATCTGATCAACGAAGATGAAAGCGGGCTGATCTGAGCCCCGGAGCGCACCCGGTCGACGGGTACGCTCATCCTCATTACTACTGCCAGGGTTTCGGTTCGCCGAACAACTGGCCCTGCACCCCGTACAGACCCATCTCGCGAATCACCCGCAACTCTCCTTCGGTCTCCACCCGCTCGGCAATCAGCGGCAGGTCGATGCTGTGGGCGGCGCGCTGGATGGCTTCGATGAACAGGCGCTTGTCACTTTCCTGATCGATGGCGCGGATGTAGCTGCCATCGATTTTCAGGTAGGCCAGGCCCAGGCGCGACAGATTGCCGATCATGCTGAACCGTCCACCGAAACGCTGCAGGCTGAGGGAGAACCCCAGCTCGCGCAGACGCTGGGTCAGTTGTTCGAGCACGGCTTGGTCAGGGAGTTGCTCCTCACCGATTTCCAGGGTCAGGCGTGGCCCCAGGTCCGAATGCTGGCGCAGGATCTCGAAGACCTTGTTCAGCGCCTGCGGATCGGCCAGGGTCGCGGCGGACAGATTGAGCGCCAGCGATTGCTGATGGCTGGCCATCTGCGTCAACACGCCCTCGAGCATCAGGCGGTCAAGCCGTGACATCCAGCCAAAACGCTCCAGCCACGGCAGGAAGCGCCCGGCGGGAATGGTCTGGCCCTGCTCGTCGAGCAGACGCGACAGGACTTTGTAATGCAGCACCAGGTCGGTGTCCTGGCTGGCCACCACCGGCTGGAAGTACAGCTGGAAGCGCTGTTGCTCGAGTGCCTGGTCCAGCAGCCGGTGCCAGGCATGATGGTCTTCGCCAACGGTCGCGGCCACGTTGTGCTCCAGGCACGCCCAGTTCGACTCGCCCTCGCCTTCCGCTTGCAACAGTGCCTGGTCGGCCAGGCTCAACACCGCCTGCGGCGTGTCGCCGTGGACGAACGGCGCCAGGCCGATCGCCGCCACCGTTGGCACGTCAGTCGCGCCGGTGGCATGCAGGCTGGCCAATGCACTGTCCAGGCTCTGTGCCAGTTGCTGCGCCTCTTCGCGGACCAGTCCTGGCGCCAGCACTGCAAATTCGCCGCCACGGATCCGGGTGACCAGGTTCTGGGTTTCCGGGTACCGCGCACACTCACGCGATAGCTGTTGGCCGACGGCCTGCAGCAACTGGTCGGTACGTTGCCCGCCCAGGCGCTGGTTGAGGCCCGCCAGGTCCTTGACCCGCAGCAGCAACAGATAACCGGTGCTCGCCTGTTCGGCATTGCTCACCCGGGCATTCAACTGCATCTCGAAATAGCGCCGGTTGGCCAAGCCCGTGAGGGTGTCCTGATAGGATTGCGCGCGCAGTTTCTCGCTGCGCTCGGCCTGCTCCTGGAACAGTGCCTTGAGCTTTTCGACCATCTGGTTCATCGCCTGCACCACACGCCGTAACTCAGGTGTGCGCGGCAGCTCCGGCAGGCTGAGGAACTCGCGCCGGGCAATCGCATGGGACTGCTTGACCATGTAGTCCAGCGGCTTGAGCTGGCGGCGCAGCAACAACGCCCCCAACACCGCGCTGACCGCGCCACACACCAGCAACCAGCCAAGGCTGCCCAGGGC
Source organism: Pseudomonas sp. S04 (assembly GCF_009834545.1). Classification (NCBI taxonomy): domain Bacteria; kingdom Pseudomonadati; phylum Pseudomonadota; class Gammaproteobacteria; order Pseudomonadales; family Pseudomonadaceae; genus Pseudomonas; species Pseudomonas sp. S04. The sequence goes on along the minus strand of NZ_CP019427.1, from coordinate 125,521 downwards.
GCTCTGCCAGAGCTTGGCCACGGCGAACATCGGATGGCTGATTACCTCGACCCTGGCCGCCTGTTCCCAGCCGCGGCTGACCAAGGCATCACCACCGGCTGGCTCCAGGCCGATCAGGTTGACGAACCACTGCGGTACCTTGCTCACGTCGGGTGTACCGCTGCGCTCGACAATGGCGGTGTCGGTCTTGAGGTCCACCACACGAATGCTCGCGTAATAACCGCTGTCGAAGATCGAGCTGACCAGCAGCTCGACCATCGCCGGGTCGTCGATGTTCGGGGTCAGCGACAACGCCAGCGCCGTAGCCGCGTCCTGGGCGTGGGAGCGCAGTTGATTGACGTACTGGGTCCGCGAACTTTCCAGGCTGACCATGAAGCTGCCGGTGAAGGCGACCACCAGGAACAGGCAGATAGCAAGCAACAACTGTTTGAACAATGACATCTGAACGCGTGCTCCTAGTGGGTCGTCTCGGCCGGAAATCCCTCGGCCTGCATTTTTTTCAACACATCCTGCCAACGGGACAGGCGCTTGGTATCGCCGACTTTCTGGTTACCCTTGGCGCCCGGTAGCCACAAGCCCTGCGCATTGAAGGAGTAGACCGGCAACAGGTCGGTACGCTGGCTGGCGGGCGCAATGGCGTCGACCAGGCTGTCGAGCACCAGTGGCATCGCGTCCGGGCTGGCATAGTAGGTCAAGACCATGTGCGCGCGGTTCTGGCGCAGGGCCTTGACGTAGGTGATACGCAACTTGTCGCTGGAAACCCCGAGATGGCGCAGGCTGAAGTATTTGGCGATCGCATAGTCTTCGCAATCTCCGGCGCCCTTCCATAAGCCTTCGACGGGTGTTTCCCAATAATCGACCTGACGCCACAGGTCGATGTCTTCCACGTAACGCATCTGCTTGTTGAAGAATAGATTGACCACTTTGAGCTGCTCGAGCTCCGGCACTTGCTGCTGTGTGGCCAGCAGGTGCTGCCACGCATCGATCCGCTGCTTGCCCTCGCCTAGCGGCCCGTACAAGGCCTCTGCCCGCCGACTGATCAGCGAGAAGTCCCAATCGGCCTGCAGGGCACCGAGCATGACACTGCCGATCAGCAGTGCCGAGCACAGCCAACGCCAGGTCAAAGTGAGTGCGCAACGTGCCAGCAATGCAGTGATTCCGGGAGGGCGGTGGGGAAATCGATGATGGTGCAGCCTGGATCGGTAAAAGACAATGGCACGATGCAATCACTGCGCGCAGGCTAAACTTGAAGGACCGACCAAGATCACAGCGCCGAGTTTGCCATCCGCTCATCCGGCACCTATGCCTGTGGCGTTAAACGCTCGAAAAAGGCATTGTCTCGCCCGTTTGACAAGCTGGCACCCAGTCACTAGTGTGCATTGGATCCAATATTTACTTCTACTGTCGGAGGGCATTGTCGTGGCACAGAAGCCCAACCCACTCAGCACCATTACCGTCAGCGGCCCTATCCCCGCTCACCTGGCTCGTGCGGTGATCGAAGAGACCCTGCGCTCGGCGATTCTCGACGGGCGCCTGCCCTGCGGCACCGCACTGCGCCAGCAAGACCTGGCCGACCTGTTCGGCGTCAGCCGCATGCCGGTACGCGAAGCGCTGCGCCAGCTCGAAGCGCAATCGCTGCTGCATGTCGTCGCCCACAAAGGCGCGGTCGTGGCGCCTCTGATCGAAGGTGATGCCGCCGAGACTTATGCGCTGCGCATCCTGCTGGAGTGCGAGGCCCTGCGCTTGTCGATTCCGCTGCTCGATGAAGCGGATTTCGCCGAGGCAGCGAGCCACATCGACCACCTGGAAACCGAGACCGATTACGCCGAAATCGGCCGGCTCAATCGCCTGTTCCATATGGCCCTGTACCGCAAGGCGCCCAACCGTCGGTTGCTGACCCTGATCGAAAACGGCTTGTGGGAAGAAGAACGCTTCCTGCGCTTCAACCTGGGGTCCATGGGGCTGGGCAAGCTCACCCAGGAAGATCACCGCGAACTGCTGCGCATCGCCCAAGCCGGGGACATCTCCCTGGGCGTGGCCAAACTGACGCACCACCTCAATCGCGCGGTGGACGTCATCACCCGCTATCTGAACAGCGTCGAGTCCCAGGGCAAGACCTCAGCGAACTGATACTCGCAGGTGCACAGGCGAAAAAAAACGCGATGAGCCCAGCCGGGCTCATCGCGTTTTTGCCAGTGCTACGAGGCTTCAGATCTTGAAGCTGTCCACCAGTTGCTTCAGGCGATTGGCCTGCAGCGACAGGGCATCGCAATCCTTCAAGGTTTCATTGAGGTTGGCCACACCCTGCTGGTTCAGCAGGTTGATCTGGTTGATGTCGACGTTGAGGGTCTCCACCACGGCGGTCTGCTCTTCCGTCGCGGCTGCCACCGACTGGTTCATGCCGTCGATCTCGGTGATGCGCTGGGTCACGCTGACCAGTCGCGCACCCGCCTGATTCGCCACTTCGACACTTTCTTCGCTGGAGAGCTGGCTGGCGTTCATGGTCGATACCGCCTCACGCGAGCCGACTTGCAGCGAGGTGATCATCTTGTGGATCTCTTCGGCCGACTCCTGGGTGCGGTGAGCCAGGTTGCGCACTTCGTCCGCCACCACGGCAAACCCGCGCCCGGCTTCACCGGCACGCGCCGCTTCGATTGCGGCGTTGAGCGCCAGCAGGTTGGTCTGCTGGGAGATGCCTTTGATCACATCGAGAATGTGCCCGATGTTGTCGGTGCTGGCGTTGAGGGTTTCGATCTGGGTGCAGGACAGACTGATTTTCTGCGACAGCTCGGTCATCGCCAGAATGGTCTGCTCCACCACTTGGCGCCCGTCGTCGGCCTGCTCGCTGGCGCCGCTGGCGTGTTGCGAAGCGTCCGCCGCGTTGCGGGCGATTTCCTGGGTCGCTGCGCCCAGTTCATTGATGGCCGCGGCGACGCTGTTGGTGCGTGCACTTTGCTCATCGGAACCGACGATCGAGGCATTGGAGGACGCCATCACTCGTTGCGACAAGTCGTGCACCTGGCGGGTGGCCGACGAAACTTCGCTGATGGAGGCATGAATGCGCTCCACGAACTGGTTGAAGGCCCCGCCCAGCTCACCGAATTCATCCTTGCTTTCCACGGCCAGGCGACGAGTCAGGTCGCCCTCACCCTGGGCGATGTCCTGCATGGCGCGGCCCATGGTGGTCAGTGGGCGCATCAGCACTTGGATCAACAGGCTCAGCAGCACGGCAATGGCGGTCACGGCGACGAACATGGCGATCAAGGCCGAGGTGCGGAACTTGCCCAGGGCGGCGTAGGCCTTGTCCCGGTCGATCGACAGGCCTATGTACCACTGCGCATTCGGCAGACCGTTGACCGGGGTAAAGGACAGGATGCGTTCCTGCTGGTTGAGCAGCACGTCCTGGTTGCCCGCACCGACACGCACGTTAGCGCCTGGGTAGATGTCCTTGAGGTTTTTCATCACCTGGTCTTTGTCCGGGCTGACGATTACCTGGCCGTCGGCGCTGACCAGGAACGCATGGCCGATGCCGCCGAAGTCCACCGAGTTGATGATGTTGACCAGGGTCGCCAGGCTCAAGTCGCCGCCCACCACACCCAGCAGTTCGCCATGCTTCTTGACCGGCATGGCGATGGTCACCACCAGCCCGCCGACTGCAGCCATGTAGGGCGGGGTCAGCATGGTTTGGTCAGCCGCGACCGCCTGCTTGTACCAGGGGCGCTGGCGCGGGTCGTAGCCCTCGGGCATTTTCGCGTCAGGGCGCTGGGTAAACACTCCGTTTGCCTGGCCGACGTAGGTGAACTGGAAGTTCGAGGTGAAGGCCGGCTGGTCGACCAGGCCCGGGAAGTCGGCGTTGGCGCCCTGGTGCGCGACGTTCTGCGCCAGGTTCTCGAGGACCAGGATCCGCCCACTGAGCCAGTTCTGCACGCTGCTGGCGGTCAGGGCCCCCGCTTGCTGGACCGAGGCGTCGAGGTTTTGCTGGATGGTGTTGCGCTGCAGGTAGTCGTTATACAAAGTGAACAAGGCGAACGCCAGGACCACGACGCCCGAAGCGGCCAACAGGATTTTATGGCTGAACTTGAGATTCATGTCAGGGGACTTCTCATGCGAAAGAGTAGGGATGCGTTCCGGGTGCAACATTCCATGTGACGCCATAGGCCGCTCTGTGGCCGCTCTACTTTGGTGCACGCATGTCTCCCCCACTCTTTCGGCACCAAGTCGGGAAAACTTAGGCTTTTGTGCAGAACCCGGGACAATCTCTGCAAAAACCCGGCGAATGGCGGGCTAGAGCACTTTCATTGAGGTTTATCGAGGGCGTAGAGCGGCGGCAGTTGCAAAAATCACAGGCCTTGATGACAATGCGACTAATTATCATTTGTGACGTCCAGGCTGTCGCGTTCATGCCCTCTCCTGAGTCAGCGGTACAGGTGCTCTACAGCAACCACCATGGTTGGCTCAATACTTGGCTGCGCAGCCGCCTGGGCAATGCCGCCGATGCGGCGGATCTGGCCCAGGACACATTCGTGCGCCTGTTGCAGCGTACCGAGCGACTCGAACTCAAGGCCCCCCGCGCCTTCTTGCGGACCATTGCCCGTGGCCTGGTGATCGATCACTGGCGCCGTGCGGAGATCGAGCGCGCCTACCTGGAAAGCATCGCCCACCTGCCCGAAGCCGAAGCGCCGAGTGCCGAAGCGCGGGCCTTGGTGCTCGAGTTGCTGGAGCGCATAACGCGGATGCTCGAAGGCCTCAAGCCGAAGGTGCGCAAGGCGTTTGTGTTGGCCCAGTGCGAGGGACTGCCCCATAAGCAGATCGCCGAGCAGATGGGGTTGTCCTTGCGGTCGGTGGAGCGGTACGTCGCCGATGCGCTCTATCACTGCTACGTCCTGCGTTATGAGGGCCAGGCGGGTGAGTAATCTGCGCGCCCACGGCGAACCCCACCAGCAGGTGGTCAAGCAGGCCATCAGTTGGCTGCTGCGCCTGCGCAATAACGCCAGCAACCCCAAGCTCCAGGCGCAATGTCAGCGGTGGCGCACGGCACACCCGGAACACGAACTGGCCTGGCAGCGGGTGCAGTCGCTGCAACAAGAGTTGAGCGCCAACCTGCGGGCGGTGCCGGGTGCCCAGATCGCGTTGCACACCCTGGAACAGAGTGCGCAACGCCTGGACCGTCGCCAGGCCCTGAAGCTGCTTGGCGGCGCGCTGTTGCTGGGCTCTGCCGCGTGGCTCGGTCGGGAGCAGATGGGCGGGTTGCAGTGGAACGCCGATTTCGCCACCGCCACGGGCGAGCGCCGCGGCTTCCAGTTGCCAGACGGCACTCGCCTGCGCCTGAACACCGACAGCGCCGCCAACCTGGATTTCACCGCCGGGCAACGCCTGATCAAGCTGGCACGTGGCGAAATCATGGTGACCTGCGGCAGCAGCCTGACGCCGACCCCGGGCCAGCCGTTGCGGGTGCAAAGCGAGCACGGTCTGTTCGAGGCGAGCACGGCACGGTTTGTCGTGCGCCAGGAGCGCGACTGCACCCGGCTCAGCGTCACCAGTGGCAGTGTCGCAGTGCTTGCACCGCAGGCGGCGGACGGCGCGCCGATGCGGGTCCAGGCAGGGCAAAGCTACCTGATCACCCCTGCCCTGGCGGCACCTGCCCCGCCTCTGGCGATGGACCCCGGCGCCTGGGTGGATGGCTTGATCGTCACGCGCAACATGCGCCTGGCGGATTTCCTCAAGGAAGTGAGCCGCTACCGCCGTGGGCATCTTGCCTGCGCCTCGCAGATCGCCGACTTGCGTCTGTCTGGGGTGTTCCGCCTGGAGGATACCGACAAGCTGCTGGCCATCGTGGCGCAGACGCTCCCCGTTCAGGTGCGCTATCGCACACGCTGGTGGGTGACCGTGGAGCGCCAGGTGTGATTTTTGGCGGGTTTTCCAGCGTAGTCCGGCTTAGACAGTAAGCACTTCAATCTGCCTTGAGCGACTCCCACGGAAACCCATGATGACTGTTCGCACCCACCGTTCCCTGCCCTGCCCCTGCGCCCCAGACTCACCGTCCGCCAGCTTGCTGCGCCAAGCCATCCGCGCCGCGCTGTTCTCCACCGCACTGGGGGTGAGCGCGCTGCCGTTGCTCGCCCATGGCGCGGATGCCAGCGTCGCCAGTGCCAGCCGTAGCTATGACATCGCCGCCGGCCCCTTGAGCGATGTGCTGAATCAGTTCGCGCGCCAGGCCGGCATCACCCTGTCGACCACTCCCGAACTCACCCAGGGCCGGCAATCGCCTGGGGTGCAGGGCGACTACTCGGCAGATCAGGCCTTGAGCCACGTGCTCAACGGTTCGGGCCTACAGGCGGTCAGCCAGGACGGCAGCAGTTACGTCCTGCGGCCGCAAGCCGAAGGCGCAGCACTGAATCTGCCGACCACCGACATCAAGGGGTTTGCCCTGGGTAACGCACTGGGCAGCATGGAAGGCTACAACGCCACTCACAGTCAGGTCGCCACCAAGACCAGCACTGCCCTGCTGGAAACCTCGCAAAGCGTGTCGGTGGTCACTCGCCAGCAAATGGACGACCAGGGCGCGCAAACCGTATCCCAGACCATGCGCTACACCCCGGGCGTGCTGACCAACCCCTATGGTGCCACCCATCGCTACGACTACGTGGCCATGCGCGGCTTCAACGATGGCTCGGTGGACAACATCTACCTTGATGGCTTGAAGTCCATGGGGGACAGCGGCACTTACAGCAGCATGCAGATCGACCCGTACTTCCTGGAGCGCGTGGACATCCTCAAGGGACCTTCCTCGGTGCTCTATGGGCGCAGTTCGCCCGGTGGCCTGGTGGCGCTCACCAGCAAGAAGCCGCTGTACGAGGCCTATCATCAGGTTCAAGCCACGGTCGGCACGCAGGGCCAACAAGGTATGGGTTTTGACTTCAGTGGCCCTGTAGACGACGACAAGCACATTGCCTATCGCCTGACCGGCCTTGCCGACAAATCCGACACGCAATTCGATCACAACAAGGAAAAGCGCTTCGCCCTGGCACCGACCTTGAGCATCGACTTCACCGACGACACCTCACTGACCCTGCAGGCCTACCTGCAGCACGATCCCGATGGCGGCTATCACAGCGGTATGCCGGCCGATGGCGCACTGCATCAGCGCAATGGCCAGCGCATCTCGGAGCACTTCTTTGAAGGCGAACCGGGAGTCGATGGCTACCAGCGCGACCAGCAGTCTTTCGGCTACCAGTTCGAACACCGCTTCAATGATGTTTTCACCGCGCGGCAGAACTTCCGTTACCTGGACTCCAAGGTCAAACTCGACCAGATCTATGGGTATGGCTGGACCACCCCTACCAGCAATGAGCTGAACCGCTACTACACCGGTGGCGATGAGAAGCTGCATTCGTTCATCGTCGATAACATGCTCCAGGCCGAGTTCCTCACCGGCGACAGCAAGCACACGGTATTGATGGGCGCTGACTACCAGCGGCGCAAGACTGTGGTCGACTGGACCAGTGGTTCGGTGGCACCGATCAACGCCTTCGACCCGGTGTACGGCAACGCCGAGATCACCTACTACGATCCATTGAGCTACCTGCGTCGCCTGGAGCAGACCGGCGTTTACCTGCAGGACCTGATCGAGATGGACCAGTGGCGGTTCTCCCTGGGCCTGCGTCAGGACTGGGTAGAAACCTCGGAAGAAAACCGCCTGGCCGAGTTCAATCGCCCGGAAGGCACCGAGGTCAACGACAAACGCACCAAGCTGACCGGACGCGCCGGGGCGCTGTATCTGTTTGATAACGGCATTGCACCGTACATCAGCTACTCCGAGTCGTTCAATCCGAACTCCTACGCAGACAGTGCGGGCAACCCCCTGGCACCGACCGATGGCACCCAATGGGAAGTGGGCTTGAAGTACCAGCCACCCGGGACGGACAACCTGTTCACTGCATCGCTGTTCCGCATTGACCAGGAGAACCTGGCGACCAAGCTGCCCCAGGAAAACTTCTATCGTGCAGTCGGGGCCGTTCGCTCCCAGGGCCTGGAGCTGGAAGCACACACCCAGGTGACCGACAACCTGAAAGTGCTCGGCAGCTACACCTTTACCGACATCGAGTACTCCAAATCGATGATCAGCACCCTGAGCACCGACACCGATGTGATCGAAAACAAGGGCAACTCGCCGACTCAGGCACCACGCCATATGGCCTCGCTGTGGGCGGACTACCTGTTCGATAGCGCAGCACTCGATGGCCTGCGCCTGGGCGGTGGCGTGCGATATGTCGGCTACAGTTGGGCGGATGCCGAGAACACCATGAAGGTGCCTGCGTACACGCTGTTTGATGCTTCGATCGGCTACGACCTGGGCAAGGTGGGCCTGAAGGGGGTCGATGTGCGCCTGAATGCCAACAACCTGACTGACGAATCCTACATTGCGTCCTGTGCCAGCCTGAGCTTCTGCTACATGGGCGAGGAACGTAACGTGGCGGCCACGGTGAGCTACCAGTTCTAACTGCGGGTCATTCCAACAAAGCCAGCGCCTGGTCTCAGCCGCTGGCTTTGTTGTCTCTGCAGCAAGCTATGAGGCCCTGCAGAGACTTTGGTTACCCCTGAAACGACAAAACCCCTGTCTGCAATGCAGACAGGGGTTTCGGAATTCAATCTTGACGATGACCTACTCTCACATGGGGAAACCCCACACTACCATCGGCGATGCATCGTTTCACTGCTGAGTTCGGGATGGGATCAGGTGGTTCCAATGCTCTATGGTCGTCAAGAAATTCTGTGTACCGGTCCGTTGCGCTAGCAGCGTGCCGATGAAATTCATGGACTTCTACAAAAACAAAACCCCTACCTGCATACGCAGATAGGGGTTTCGGAATTTAATCTTGACGATGACCTACTCTCACATGGGGAAACCCCACACTACCATCGGCGATGCATCGTTTCACTGCTGAGTTCGGGATGGGATCAGGTGGTTCCAATGCTCTATGGTCGTCAAGAAATTCGGGTACTGAGTCGTGGCCAGATGACCTCGCTTCAGCAAATTGGGTATGTGATAGCTTTCGGTGTTGTGTGTTGCTTTGAGCAGATTCGAACTTTCGGTTCGTTTCGTCTTCACACACCGCAATCTGATGCTTCTTTCGAAGTAGTCAAATTGCTTGGGTGTTATATGGTCAAGCCTCACGGGCAATTAGTATTGGTTAGCTCAACGCCTCACAGCGCTTACACACCCAACCTATCAACGTCGTAGTCTTCGACGGCCCTTCAGGGGACTCAAGGTCCCAGTGAGATCTCATCTTGAGGCTAGTTTCCCGCTTAGATGCTTTCAGCGGTTATCTATTCCGAACATAGCTACCCGGCAATGCCACTGGCGTGACAACCGGAACACCAGAGGTTCGTCCACTCCGGTCCTCTCGTACTAGGAGCAGCCCCTCTCAAATCTCAAACGTCCACGGCAGATAGGGACCGAACTGTCTCACGACGTTCTAAACCCAGCTCGCGTACCACTTTAAATGGCGAACAGCCATACCCTTGGGACCGGCTTCAGCCCCAGGATGTGATGAGCCGACATCGAGGTGCCAAACACCGCCGTCGATATGAACTCTTGGGCGGTATCAGCCTGTTATCCCCGGAGTACCTTTTATCCGTTGAGCGATGGCCCTTCCATACAGAACCACCGGATCACTAAGACCTACTTTCGTACCTGCTCGACGTGTCTGTCTCGCAGTCAAGCGCGCTTTTGCCTTTATACTCTACGACCGATTTCCGACCGGTCTGAGCGCACCTTCGTACTCCTCCGTTACTCTTTAGGAGGAGACCGCCCCAGTCAAACTACCCACCATACACTGTCCTCGATCCGGATAACGGACCTGAGTTAGAACCTCAAAGTTGCCAGGGTGGTATTTCAAGGTTGGCTCCACGCAGACTGGCGTCCACGCTTCAAAGCCTCCCACCTATCCTACACAAGCAAATTCAAAGTCCAGTGCAAAGCTATAGTAAAGGTTCACGGGGTCTTTCCGTCTAGCCGCGGATACACTGCATCTTCACAGCGATTTCAATTTCACTGAGTCTCGGGTGGAGACAGCGCCGCCATCGTTACGCCATTCGTGCAGGTCGGAACTTACCCGACAAGGAATTTCGCTACCTTAGGACCGTTATAGTTACGGCCGCCGTTTACCGGGGCTTCGATCAAGAGCTTCGCGTTAGCTAACCCCATCAATTAACCTTCCGGCACCGGGCAGGCGTCACACCCTATACGTCCACTTTCGTGTTTGCAGAGTGCTGTGTTTTTAATAAACAGTCGCAGCGGCCTGGTATCTTCGACCGGCGTGGGCTTACGGAGCAAGTCCTTCACCCTCACCGGCGCACCTTCTCCCGAAGTTACGGTGCCATTTTGCCTAGTTCCTTCACCCGAGTTCTCTCAAGCGCCTTGGTATTCTCTACCCAACCACCTGTGTCGGTTTGGGGTACGGTTCCTGGTTACCTGAAGCTTAGAAGCTTTTCTTGGAAGCATGGCATCAACCACTTCGTGTTCTAAAAGAACACTCGTCATCAGCTCTCGGCCTTAGAATCCCGGATTTACCTAAGATTCCAGCCTACCACCTTAAACTTGGACAACCAACGCCAAGCTGGCCTAGCCTTCTCCGTCCCTCCATCGCAATAACCAGAAGTACAGGAATATTAACCTGTTTTCCATCGACTACGCTTTTCAGCCTCGCCTTAGGGACCGACTAACCCTGCGTCGATTAACGTTGCGCAGGAAACCTTGGTCTTTCGGCGTGGGTGTTTTTCACACCCATTGTCGTTACTCATGTCAGCATTCGCACTTCTGATACCTCCAGCAAGCTTCTCAACTCACCTTCACAGGCTTACAGAACGCTCCTCTACCGCATCACCTAAGTGATACCCGTAGCTTCGGTGTATGGTTTGAGCCCCGTTACATCTTCCGCGCAGGCCGACTCGACTAGTGAGCTATTACGCTTTCTTTAAAGGGTGGCTGCTTCTAAGCCAACCTCCTAGCTGTCTAAGCCTTCCCACATCGTTTCCCACTTAACCATAACTTTGGGACCTTAGCTGACGGTCTGGGTTGTTTCCCTTTTCACGACGGACGTTAGCACCCGCCGTGTGTCTCCCATGCTCGGCACTTGTAGGTATTCGGAGTTTGCATCGGTTTGGTAAGTCGGGATGACCCCCTAGCCGAAACAGTGCTCTACCCCCTACAGTGATACATGAGGCGCTACCTAAATAGCTTTCGAGGAGAACCAGCTATCTCCGAGCTTGATTAGCCTTTCACTCCGATCCACAGGTCATCCGCTAACTTTTCAACGGTAGTCGGTTCGGTCCTCCAGTTAGTGTTACCCAACCTTCAACCTGCCCATGGATAGATCGCCCGGTTTCGGGTCTATTCCCAGCGACTAGACGCCCTATTAAGACTCGCTTTCGCTACGCCTCCCCTATTCGGTTAAGCTCGCCACTGAAAATAAGTCGCTGACCCATTATACAAAAGGTACGCAGTCACCCAACAAAGTGGGCTCCCACTGCTTGTACGCATACGGTTTCAGGATCTATTTCACTCCCCTCTCCGGGGTTCTTTTCGCCTTTCCCTCACGGTACTAGTTCACTATCGGTCAGTCAGTAGTATTTAGCCTTGGAGGATGGTCCCCCCATATTCAGACAAAGTTTCTCGTGCTCCGTCCTACTCGATTTCATGACTAAGAGATTTTCGCGTACAGGGCTATCACCCACTATGGCCGTACTTTCCAGAACGTTCCGCTAATCTCAAAGCCACTTAAGGGCTAGTCCCCGTTCGCTCGCCACTACTAAGGGAATCTCGGTTGATTTCTTTTCCTCAGGGTACTTAGATGTTTCAGTTCCCCTGGTTCGCCTCTTAAGCCTATGTATTCAGCTTAAGATAACCATCTTATGATGGCTGGGTTCCCCCATTCAGACATCTCCGGATCAAAGTCTGTTTGCCGACTCCCCGAAGCTTTTCGCAGGCTACCACGTCTTTCATCGCCTCTGACTGCCAAGGCATCCACCGTATGCGCTTCTTCACTTGACCATATAACCCCAAGCAATCTGGTTATACTATGAAGACGACATTCGCCGAAAATTCGCACTTGCTCATAGAGCAACTCACAAATTTTACCTTAGCCTGATCCGTTACCAGTGAAAGTAACGTTCAGTCTATCTTTCTATCACATACCCAAATTTTTAAAGAACGATCTAATCTTAAAGATCAGAAATCAACATTCACCATCGCCTTGATGGAATGCTCATTTCTAAGCTTTACGACAAACAACAACCCTATGCCTCAGGGCTGTTTCTCGTCTTCTTCAATGAATCAAGCAATTCGTGTGGGAGCTTATGCAGCAGCTGATGTCGTCGATTAAGGAGGTGATCCAGCCGCAGGTTCCCCTACGGCTACCTTGTTACGACTTCACCCCAGTCATGAATCACACCGTGGTAACCGTCCTCCCGAAGGTTAGACTAGCTACTTCTGGTGCAACCCACTCCCATGGTGTGACGGGCGGTGTGTACAAGGCCCGGGAACGTATTCACCGCGACATTCTGATTCGCGATTACTAGCGATTCCGACTTCACGCAGTCGAGTTGCAGACTGCGATCCGGACTACGATCGGTTTTGTGGGATTAGCTCCACCTCGCGGCTTGGCAACCCTCTGTACCGACCATTGTAGCACGTGTGTAGCCCAGGCCGTAAGGGCCATGATGACTTGACGTCATCCCCACCTTCCTCCGGTTTGTCACCGGCAGTCTCCTTAGAGTGCCCACCATTACGTGCTGGTAACTAAGGACAAGGGTTGCGCTCGTTACGGGACTTAACCCAACATCTCACGACACGAGCTGACGACAGCCATGCAGCACCTGTCTCAATGTTCCCGAAGGCACCAATCTATCTCTAGAAAGTTCATTGGATGTCAAGGCCTGGTAAGGTTCTTCGCGTTGCTTCGAATTAAACCACATGCTCCACCGCTTGTGCGGGCCCCCGTCAATTCATTTGAGTTTTAACCTTGCGGCCGTACTCCCCAGGCGGTCAACTTAATGCGTTAGCTGCGCCACTAAGAGCTCAAGGCTCCCAACGGCTAGTTGACATCGTTTACGGCGTGGACTACCAGGGTATCTAATCCTGTTTGCTCCCCACGCTTTCGCACCTCAGTGTCAGTATCAGTCCAGGTGGTCGCCTTCGCCACTGGTGTTCCTTCCTATATCTACGCATTTCACCGCTACACAGGAAATTCCACCACCCTCTACCATACTCTAGCTTGTCAGTTTTGAATGCAGTTCCCAGGTTGAGCCCGGGGATTTCACATCCAACTTAACAAACCACCTACGCGCGCTTTACGCCCAGTAATTCCGATTAACGCTTGCACCCTCTGTATTACCGCGGCTGCTGGCACAGAGTTAGCCGGTGCTTATTCTGTCGGTAACGTCAAGACAGCAACGTATTAGGTTACTGCCCTTCCTCCCAACTTAAAGTGCTTTACAATCCGAAGACCTTCTTCACACACGCGGCATGGCTGGATCAGGCTTTCGCCCATTGTCCAATATTCCCCACTGCTGCCTCCCGTAGGAGTCTGGACCGTGTCTCAGTTCCAGTGTGACTGATCATCCTCTCAGACCAGTTACGGATCGTCGCCTTGGTGAGCCATTACCCCACCAACTAGCTAATCCGACCTAGGCTCATCTGATAGCGCAAGGCCCGAAGGTCCCCTGCTTTCTCCCGTAGGACGTATGCGGTATTAGCGTCCGTTTCCGAGCGTTATCCCCCACTACCAGGCAGATTCCTAGGCATTACTCACCCGTCCGCCGCTCTCAAGAGAAGCAAGCTTCTCTCTACCGCTCGACTTGCATGTGTTAGGCCTGCCGCCAGCGTTCAATCTGAGCCATGATCAAACTCTTCAGTTCAAACATCTTTGGGTTTTTAAGAAACCCTAAACTTGGCTCAGCAATCGTTGGTTACATCTTTGATTTCTCGCGGAGTAACTTGTGATGCTGATAATCTTTTTGACTATCAGTCTGACAGCACAAGCACCCACACGAATTGCTTGATTCAGTTGTTAAAGAGCGATTGGTTAAGATCTTTCGTCTCAACCGAGGCGCGCATTCTACAGCAGCCTCATTTGCTGTCAAGTGGTATTTTTCAGAAGCTTTCGAAGAATTCTTCAACAACTTCAACCACTTGCGCTTCCGATCACTCGGTAGCGGGAGGCGAATTCTACAGCGTTACACGCTGCTGTCAACACCTCTTTTTCAACTCCTTTCGTGCTTCGATGAACTGAAGCAACCTGCTGCCGAAAACTGCGTAACTCATTGTTTACCAAGGAGTTTTCCGTTTCGACTGCGCCGGAAGTGGGGCGAATTATAGACACCTGAGATCTCCCGTCAACCTTTAATTTGGCTTTTCTATCAATGAGTTACGCAAAGCCAAAAAAGGCGGTACTGCGCCTTCTATATAAGCAAGGGCAAAACCGCTTCTATATAGAAGGGACGCCTAGAGCACACCAGATTCCTTGAAGGCGGCAACTGCAGCAGCATCCAGACCCAGCACACGCTGCAAGACCTCCAGCGTGTGTTCGCCCAACAGCGGCGGAGCGCTGTGGTACTCCACCGGTGTTTCGGACAGGCGAATCGGGCTGGCGACCTGCGGCACCCTACCCGCCAGTGCATGGGGCAGTTCTATCGCCAGTCCGCGCGCCTGGACCTGCGGATCAGCAAACACCTGCGACAGATCATTGATCGGCCCACAGGGCACACCCGCCTGCTCCAACTCAACCACCCACTGGGCGGTGGTCTTGAACACCGTGGCCTGACGAATCAGCGGAATCAGCACCGCGCGATTGGCCACCCGCAGCTTGTTGGTGGCAAACCTGGCATCGTCTGCCCACTGGGGCTGACCTGCCACTTCGGCAAACTTGCGAAACTGCCCGTCATTGCCCACCGTCAGGATGAAGTCGCCATCCGCCGTCGGGAAGTCCTGGTAAGGCACGATATTCGGGTGAGCGTTGCCCAACCGCTTGGGAGCAACCCCAGTCGTCAGGTAGTTCATGGCCTGGTTGGCCAGGCAAGCGACCTGGACATCCAGCAGCGCCATATCAATGTGCTGTCCACCACCGTCATGATCCCGATGCGCCAAAGCTGCCAGGATCGCAACAGTGGAGTAGAGCCCGGTCAGAATATCCGTCAGCGCCACACCCACCTTGACCGGCCCGGCACCTTCATCACCTTCAGGGCGGCCGGTCAGGCTCATCAAGCCCCCCAGGCCCTGAATCATGAAGTCATAACCTGCACGCTTGGCGTAGGGTCCGGTCTGGCCGAACCCAGTGATCGAGCAGTAGATCAAATCAGGATTGATCGCCTTGAGCGTCTCATAGTCCAAGCCATAAGCCGCCAGCCCCCCAACCTTGAAGTTCTCGATGAGGATGTCGGACTTGGCAGCCAGCTCGCGCACCAGGCGCTGCCCCTCAGGCCGGGTGAAGTCGATGGTCACCGATTGCTTGTTGCGGTTGGCCGAAAGGTAGTAGGCCGCCTCACTGGTGTTCTCGCCGTAGGCGTCCTTCAGGAAGGGCGGCCCCCAGGCGCGCGTGTCATCGCCGTTGCCCGGACGCTCGACCTTGATGACCTCAGCCCCCAGGTCCGCCAGGATCTGGCCAGCCCAGGGACCGGCCAATACGCGCGATAAATCCAGTACCCGCAAATGCGATAGCGCACCCATGGCCGCTCTCCTGTCAGTAGAACGCCTGGAGACCGGTCTGTGCACGGCCGAGAATCAGCGCGTGAACGTCGTGAGTACCTTCGTAGGTGTTGACCACCTCGAGGTTGACCAGGTGACGCGCCACACCGAACTCGTCGGAGATGCCGTTACCGCCGAGCATGTCGCGAGCCATGCGCACGATATCCAGGGACTTGCCGCAGGAGTTGCGCTTCATCATCGAAGTGATTTCCACCGCCGCCGTGCCTTCATCCTTCATGCGGCCCAGACGCAGGCAACTTTGCAGCGCCAGGGTGATTTCGGTCTGCATGTCCGCCAGTTTTTTCTGGATCAACTGGGTCGCCGCCAGGGGACGGCCGAACTGCTGGCGGTCCAGGGTGTATTGGCGTGCGGTATGCCAGCAGAACTCGGCGGCACCCAGTGCACCCCAGGAGATGCCATAGCGGGCAGAGTTGAGGCAAGTGAACGGACCTTTCAGGCCACGCACGTCCGGGAAGATGTTCTCTTCTGGAACAAATACGTTGTCCATCACGATTTCGCCGGTGATGGAGGCACGCAAGCCGACCTTGCCGTGAATAGCCGGGGCGCTCAGGCCTTTCCAGCCTTTCTCGAGGACGAAGCCGCGGATATCGCCAGCATCATCCTTGCCCCAGACCACGAATACGTCGGCGATCGGGCTGTTGGTGATCCACATCTTGCTGCCGGTCAGGCTGTAGCCGCCTTCCACCTTGCGTGCACGAGTAATCATCGAACCCGGGTCGGAACCATGGTTCGGCTCGGTCAGACCGAAGCAACCAATCCACTCACCGGACGCCAGTTTCGGCAGGTACTTCTGCTTCTGCGCCTCAGTCCCGAACTCGTTGATCGGCACCATGACCAGGGAGGACTGCACACTCATCATCGAGCGATAGCCGGAGTCGACACGCTCGACCTCGCGGGCAATCAGCCCGTAGCAGACATAATTCAGGCCGCTGCCGCCGTACTGCTCGGGAATGGTCGCACCCAGCAGGCCGATCTCGCCCATTTCGCGGAAGATCGCCGGGTCGGTCTTTTCATGGCGGAAGGCTTCGAGGATGCGCGGAGCCAGCTTGTCCTGGGCAAACTGCGCTGCGCTGTCGCGCACCATGCGCTCCTCTTCAGTGAGCTGTTGATCCAGCAGCAGGGGATCGATCCAGTTGAAGCTAGCTTTACCGCCCATGAGCGTGTCCTCGCGAAGTAGGTCAAATATCGTGGACTGATCCTAGGCGTCGCTCACGGAATGGGCAAACGAGGATTTTGCATGCTGTTGTGCTAATTTCTCACTCCGTAATTGCCCAAAACGGCATACACGAGAATCATTAGTGAGGTTGCCGTACATGCGCAGGAAGATCCCCAGCACCGCCGCCCTGATCAGCTTCGAAGCCGCCGCCCGCCACGAGAGCTTTACCAAGGCCGCCCTGGAGCTTTCGCTGACCCAGGGCGCGATATGCCGACAGATCGCCAGCCTGGAGGAGTTTCTCAGTGTCGAACTGTTCCGACGCTCACGGCGCGGCGTAAAACTCACCGAAGCCGGCCTGTCCTACAGTCGCCGGGTGGCAACCCAACTGGACGCGGTAGAACGCGACACCCTGTCGGTGATGGGCCAGAAGGGCGCCAACGTGATCGAACTGGCGGTCGTGCCGACGTTTGGCACCCAATGGCTGCTGCCGCGACTCAAAGACTTCCAGGAGCAGCACCCGGAAGTAACGGTCAACCTGACCAACCGCACACGGCCCTTCCTGTTTGCCGACACCGACTTCGACGCCGCGATCTACTTCGGCGACGCCGACTGGTCCGGTACCGAATCCCACAGGCTGATGGGCGAAAACCCGATGCCGGTGTGCAGTCCGGCCTTACGCGGCCAGTTCATGCAGCTCAGCGCCGAGCAGATTGCCGACTTGCCCCTGCTGCAACAGACCACACGCCCGTACGCCTGGCGCCAGTGGTTCAACTCCCAGAACCTGAATATCCCCCGGGACATGACAGGTCCCCGTTACGAGCTATTCTCCATGCTCGCCCAGGCGGCAATGCATGACATGGGCATTGCCCTGATCCCGCCATTCCTGATCCAGCGCGAACTGGCGGAGAAAAGGCTGGTGATTGCCAACCCCCAGGCCCTGTCGAGCATCAAGGCCTATTACCTGATGATTCCTGACCGAAAGGTCGAATCCGCGTCTTTACGCGCATTTCGCGACTGGCTGATTCATCAGGCACATAGCTACAGCGTAGAGGGACAGGGGCCTACAGGCATTAGCTGACCTCGTAGTCAGCAAATTTAAAGCCCTACAGATATAACTATTTGTCGCATTTAAGCAGACTGTACGGAATACCTGCACAATCGTCCCACAGCCGCCTAACGGCGTGGCTTTCGCGCCTTAAATCAGGACCATGGTGCAACATTCATGCAGCCGATGAGCAAATCCCCAAATTTTCGCCAGAGTCCTTGCAAGTCACGGCCTACAAGGGATTAACCCGCCTGGTTGCGACATTCGGTCACGGGGTGACTTGTAGTTAATTTTCCGTCACCCGTCATAATCCCTTGAAGGGCACAAAGTTCGCCTGCAAAATGCCGCGCCCCGCCCGAAATACAGCGGGGTCGTGCTGATCGGCCGCCCCAGCCGCACCCTCCGCAGTGCGCTGGCCTTCTAAGAAAGATCGAAAGCAATAAGATCAAGCAGGAGATTTGACGTGCACATTGGTGTTCCTCTCGAAACCCAGACCGGTGAAACGCGGGTTGCTGCAACCCCGGAAACCATCAAGAAGCTGATCGGCCAGGGTCATAAAGTCACTGTGCAAAGCGGCGCCGGCATCAGCGCCAGCGTTGTCGACAGTGCTTATGAAGCGGCAGGTGCAGTGATTGGCAGTGCCAACGATGCATTTGGCGCAGAGCTGATCCTCAAGGTTGTCGCCCCCAGCGACAGCGAACTGAGCCTGATCAAAAGTGGAACCGTGCTGGTAGGCATGCTCAACCCGTTCAGCAATGAAACCATTGCCAAACTGGCCGAGCGTGGCATTACCGCGTTCTCCCTGGAAGCCGCGCCGCGTACCTCCCGCGCGCAAAGCCTTGATGTGCTCTCCTCGCAAGCCAACATTGCCGGCTATAAGGCCGTGCTGCTGGCCGCTCATCACTATCCGCGCTTCATGCCGATGCTGATGACCGCCGCAGGCACGGTAAAGGCTGCTCGCGTGCTGATTCTCGGCGCTGGCGTGGCGGGCCTGCAGGCCATCGCTACGGCGAAACGCCTGGGTGCGGTGATCGAAGCCTCCGACGTCCGTCCTGCGGTGAAAGAGCAGATCGAATCCCTGGGCGCCAAGTTCGTCGACGTTCCTTATGAAACCGACGAAGAGCGTGAATGCGCAGTTGGCGTCGGCGGTTACGCACGGCCGATGCCGGCCAGCTGGATGCAACGCCAGGCCCTGGCCGTGCACGAGCGCGCCAAGCAAGCCGACATTGTCATCACTACGGCCCTGATTCCTGGCCGCAAGGCCCCGGTACTGCTGAGCGCCGAGACTGTCGCCCAGATGAAACCGGGCTCGGTGGTCATCGACCTGGCGGCGGCACAGGGCGGTAACTGCCCACTGACCGTCGCGGACCAGGTGATCGTCGCGCACGGCGTGACCATCGCCGGCCCGACCAACCTGGCAGCCCAGGTCGGCGCAGATGCCTCGGCGCTGTATGCGCGCAACCTGCTGGACTTCCTCAAGCTGGTCTTCACCAAGGAAGGCCAGTTCGAGATCAACCTCGAAGACGACATCGTCGCCGCGTGCCTGATGTGCCGCGACGGCCAAGTCATCCGCAAAAACGCCTAAGCAGGGATTCAGACGATGGAAGAGCTTATCTCCCCCGGTATCTACAACCTGATCATCTTCGTGCTGGCGATTTATGTCGGTTACCACGTGGTCTGGAACGTTACACCCGCACTGCACACCCCCTTGATGGCGGTGACCAACGCGATCTCGGCAATCGTGATCGTCGGCGCCATGCTCGCGGCCGCGCTGACCGTGACCCCGCTGGGCAAGACCATGGGCACCCTGGCCGTCGCACTGGCGGCGGTGAACGTGTTCGGTGGCTTCCTGGTCACCCGTCGCATGCTTGAGATGTTCAAGAAAAAAGCCCCGAAAGCCGTAAAAGAAGAGGCGCCCAAGTAATGAGCATGAACCTCGTAACGACGCTCTACTTGATCGCGTCGATCTGCTTCATCCAGGCCCTCAAAGGCCTGTCGCACCCGACCACCTCGCGGCGCGGCAACCTGTTCGGCATGCTCGGCATGGCGCTGGCCATCCTCACCACCGTCGGCCTCATCTATAAGCTGGGGGCCGAGCTGGCCACCGCTGGTATCGGCTACGTGATCGTTGGCCTGCTGGTCGGCGGCACCGCCGGTTCGATCATGGCCAAACGGGTTGAAATGACCAAGATGCCAGAGCTGGTCGCCTTCATGCACAGCATGATCGGCCTGGCCGCGGTATTCATTGCCATCGCCGCGGTGGTCGAGCCGCAGTCGCTGGGCATCGTCAAGCAGTTGGGAGACGCGATTCCGGCCGGTAACCGCCTGGAGTTGTTCCTCGGTGCCGCCATCGGTGCCATCACCTTCTCCGGCTCGGTGATCGCTTTCGGCAAGCTCTCGGGCAAGTACAAGTTCCGTCTGTTCCAGGGCGCACCAGTACAGTTCAGCGGTCAGCACAAGATCAACCTGGTGCTGGGCCTGGCCACCTTGGGCCTGGGCATCACTTTCATGCTGACCGGCAACCTGAGTGCGTTTGCCCTGATGCTGGCCCTGGCCTTTGTGCTGGGCGTGCTGATCATCATCCCGATCGGTGGCGCCGACATGCCGGTAGTGGTGTCGATGCTTAACAGCTATTCCGGTTGGGCTGCGGCGGGTATCGGCTTCTCACTGAACAACTCGATGCTGATCATCGCCGGCTCCCTGGTGGGCTCTAGCGGTGCAATCCTCTCGTACATCATGTGCAAGGCGATGAACCGTTCGTTCTTCAACGTCCTGCTGGGTGGCTTCGGCAACACCGCAGACGCTGCAGGTCCTGCCGGTTCGGCGGAAGCGCGTCCGGTGAAATCCGGTTCGGCTGACGACGCCACCTTCCTGCTGACCAACGCCGATACCGTAATCATTGTTCCGGGCTACGGCCTGGCGGTGGCACGGGCGCAGCACGCACTGAAGGAACTGACCGAGAAGCTGACCCATCGCGGCGTGACCGTGAAGTACGCGATCCACCCGGTGGCGGGGCGCATGCCTGGGCACATGAACGTCCTGCTGGCCGAGGCCGAGGTACCGTACGACCAGGTGTTCGAGATGGAAGACATCAACTCCGAGTTCGGCCAGGCCGACGTGGTACTGGTGCTCGGCGCCAACGACGTGGTCAACCCGGCGGCGAAGAACGATCCGAAGTCGCCGATCGCCGGCATGCCGATTCTGGAGGCCTTCAAGGCCAAGACCATCATCGTCAACAAGCGCTCGATGGCCAGCGGTTATGCCGGCCTGGATAACGAGCTGTTCTACCTGGACAAGACCATGATGGTCTTTGGCGACGCCAAGAAAGTCATCGAAGATATGGTCAAGGCAGTCGAATAAACACTGCTCCACGGCAATACCAAAAACCCCAGCCTCCCGTAGGCTGGGGTTTTTTATTGGCCTCGATTACCCGACCAAAGGCTCTAAATCAGGGGCCTGCATTCGACCATGGTAGCGGGACGAATGTTTTCGAAATCACTAGACTGCGCATCTTGCTTCCGTTGCCCGAGATAATAATCCATGTACCGTGACCGTATTCGCTTGCCTTCGTTGTTGGATAAGGTGATGAGCGCCGCCGAGGCTGCCGCTCTGATTGAGGACGGCATGACCGTCGGCATGAGCGGCTTCACCCGCGCCGGCGAAGCCAAGGCGGTGCCCCACGCACTGGCCGAGCGCGCCAAGGTCACGCCGCTGAAGATCAGCCTGATGACCGGCGCCAGCCTGGGCAACGACCTCGACAAACAATTGACCGAAGCGGGCGTCCTGGCCCGCCGCATGCCATTCCAGGTCGATAGCACCCTGCGCAAGGCGATCAACGCCGGCGAAGTGATGTTCATCGACCAGCACCTGTCGGAAACCGTGGAGCAGTTGCGCAACCAGCAACTGAAGCTGCCGGACATCGCAGTCATTGAAGCCGTGGCCATCACCGAACAAGGCCACATCGTGCCGACTACCTCGGTCGGCAACTCCGCCAGCTTCGCGATTTTCGCCAAACAGGTGATCGTCGAGATCAACCTGGCGCACAACCCGAACCTGGAAGGTCTGCACGACATCTATATCCCGACCTACCGTCCGACCCGCACGCCGATCCCGCTGACCCAGGTCGACGATCGCATCGGCAGCACCGCGATCCCGATTCCACCGGAAAAGATCGTCGCCATCGTCATCACCAACCAGTCGGACTCGCCGTCCACGGTGCTGCCACCGGACAACGAGACCCAGGCCATCGCCGACCACCTGATCAACTTCTTCAAGCAGGAAGTGGACGCCGGCCGCATGACCAACAAACTGGGCCCGCTCCAGGCTGGCATCGGGAGCATCGCCAACTCGGTGATGTGCGGGCTGATCGATTCGCCGTTCGAAGACCTGACCATGTACTCCGAAGTGCTACAGGACTCGACCTTCGACCTGATCGACGCCGGCAAGCTGAGCTTTGCCTCGGGCAGCTCGATCACCCTGTCGCAACGGCGCAATGCCGATGTCTTTGGCAATCTGGAGCGCTACAAGGACAAACTGGTACTGCGCCCGCAGGAAATCTCCAACCACCCTGAAGTGGTGCGTCGCCTGGGCATCATCGGCATCAACACCGCGCTGGAGTTCGACCTGTACGGCAACGTCAACTCCACCCACGTCTGCGGCACGCGGATGATGAACGGCATTGGCGGCTCGGGTGACTTTGCCCGCAACGCCCACCTGGCGATCTTCGTCACCAAGTCGATTGCCAAGGGCGGCGCGATTTCCAGTGTCGTGCCGATGGTCAGCCACGTTGACCATACCGAGCACGACGTCGACATCCTGGTAACCGAGATCGGCCTTGCCGACTTGCGTGGCCTGGCCCCTCGGGAACGCGCCCGGGTGGTTATCGACAACTGTGTGCACCCGGACTACCGCGAAGCGCTCAATGAGTACTTCGAGAAGGCCTGTGCCATCGGCGGCCACACCCCGCACATCCTGCGCGAAGCCCTCAGTTGGCACATGAACCTGGAAGAAACCGGGCGCATGCTCGCCGTGTGATTGGTACAGATGGCGGCCGGCGAAAACACTTTTTTGCCGGCCCGCTATCTTTCACCCAATAGCTGACAAAAACTGTACTGCTGTACCGGTCTTTTCCTAGGTAAAAAGCCTACCTTTTCCGATTAAAACCTACAAAACGCACCATAAATGTGCAGATAGGTACAGTTGCCTCAATTTAGACCAGTACACCACCCTTTAACAGTTAACTGGTCTCTCACAATACAGGTGAACTGTATCTACAGAGACTGGCCAAACGAGAGGATCATGGGCACCAGTTAAACCACTACCTAATCCCGCCACAAGCGGAAGGATGTCACCATGGAACGTACACTCAGTTCCGAACTGTTCTTCGAAGACAACGCTGTAAAAACCCAGGCTTCCATGCCTCTTCGCGTTCTCGCCAACCTGATGCTGTGGCAGCGCCGCATCTCCAGCCGCCACCAACTGGCTCGCCTGGATTCGCGTCTGCTGGCTGACGCAGGGATTAGCGAAGCACAACGCTACGAAGAGCTGAGCAAGCCGTTCTGGCGCTAAGTTAGCGTCGCTGGCTCTGACCTTCAGGGGTCCACCGCCAGCACTCTGAATTGCACACACAAGACCCGTCGCGGGAAACCGCGACGGGTCTTGTCGTTTCAGGGCAAAAAAACGCTGGTACAGAAGGTACTGCGCAAGATAGGTACAGTTGCAATAAATATAAAATTGCACCAGTACAATTTAACCCCAGTGTCACTGACCCGCTGAACCGCAAGGGTTCAACATGATCTCCCAAGGTTGCACTTTCAGCCTTCGCGCGAGGAATTGAGCATGGACACTTCACTCGAGATATCCCTATCGCACCGCCCACGGCGCGGCCTCCTGGGGCTGTTGACAAGGCTGATCAGGGCCACAGGCCAATGCCGGGAACGGGCGCGTACCCGGCACTTGCTGGCCCAACTCAATGACCAGCAACTGTCCGATATCGGTATCAGCCACGCAGACCGCATGGCCGAACTGGAGCGCTCCTTCTGGCAATAGTGGACGGCAAAAGGAAGACAGGACTGTTCGAACCCCTGAACATGCGCCTAATATCCAGATACAACGTGGCGAACACTGCGCGGTACGCGTCTGATTGTTCAGGCACCGTGCGGCTCGCGGTGGTTGTCCGGCGTTTTCCAACGCCTCTTTTTTGTTCTTAACAGGAGTTACCCCATGTCCCGTCTTCGTCTGCTCAGCGCTGCAGCCCTGCTGGCCGTGGCTGCCAATTCGCACGCCACCAGCTTCATCGTCACCACGGACGCTGTAGTCGGCGCACTCAAAGCCACTTCCGACGCCACCTCCGACATCACTTCTTCGTTCAAAGACGACAAGATCGTGCGCGCAGCCCGTGATGACGCGGCCAGCTTCGTCGCCAGCGAAGGTGCCATCCGCGGCGTTCGCCTGGAAAGTGCCCTGGAGCACATCCGCAAGCAGGTTCCACAGTTGAGCGCAACTGACGCCCAACTGGCTCAGGCTATCCTGACCATCTGATTGCAGGCTCTAGACGGGGCGGCCTGAGCTGCCCCGCTTGCCAAGGCCTGGCTCTGGGCCGGGCATTGCGCTAGCCTTGGGGCTGGTTTCCAGCTGTCCGGTCCCATGGATTTTCTTTCAAAAGCACTGTTCGTCCCCGCCACATTCATCGCCTGCTGGATCACCTCGGCCCATGCCCTGGACCTGACCACGCAGAACCTGGTCGTCACCGCCTATGCCACAAGCATGGTGACCTGCGCCCCCTTCGACCATAAACTGCTGCGCGCCGCGCACGATGATGCGGCAGCCTTTGTTGCCAGCAATGGCCAACTGCGAGGAGCGCGCCTGGAGTCGGCCCTGGTTTACCTGCACCAGAACCGGGCAAAACTTCATGCAAGTGATCTTGAACTGGCACAGGCAATTCTCGTCCAATAGTTATCCCACGTTCTTCCGGAGTCGTTCCATGCGTAGCCCGCTGATTGCTGCCACCCTCGGCCTATTGTTGTTGGCCGACATGGCCCAGGCCCAAACCCTGGTAGCCACCAGTAACATCATTATCCGTGCCTCCCAGCGCACCCTCGATTTCACCTCGGACACGACGACGTCCATCCGCGACTCGAAAGTCGTACGCGATGCCCACGACGACGCGGCAAGTTTCGTTGCCAGCAATGGCGATATTCGTGGCGCGCACCTGGAAGCGGCCTTCGACACCTTGCGCACCCGCGTGCCGGAAGCCCGCGACGCCAGTGACCAGGTACTCGCCGAAGCCATCCTCGCACTGTGAGGTCGTTCGTCACCGGGCTGCTGACCGCTGCCGCGCTGCTGTTTGGCACAACGGCCCAGGCCGGCCTGCAACTGCACCTCAAGACCGAAGGCTTGAGCCCGGCAGAACAGCAGGCCAGCCAGGCCTTGCTGGACGAGGCGATGCAGGCGCTGCCGCCGCACTTCGTCGAGCAACTGGACCGACGGATCAATGTCGGCTGGACCGACAACATGCCGGCCAACGCCTACGGCCAGGCCTCCCTGGTGTCCGAACTCGACCTCAACCGCAAGCTGCTACCCGGCCTGACGGACGGGAGCGCTGCCACTAAAAAGACCCACCGTCCCCACGGCACCGTACGCCGCGAGATGCTGGCCACGGTGCTGCACGAACTGACCCACATCTACGACCGTGCGCGTTTATGGCCCGGCCCCGAACGCCTGCTGATCCAGCGCTGTACCCGGCAGCACAACAGTTCGGGCCTGATCGGCATGCCCGATCAATGCCGTGGCCAGAACGACCGGCGCTTCACCCTCAGCGATGACCCGCGCCTGCTGGACCTGGCCGGCTGGCAGCAATACGTGGGCCGGCGCGGCGAACGTGAACAGCACAACCGCCAGATCGCGCGCAGCCCGGACCTGTACGAAACCAGCAGCCCCAAGGAGTTCGTCGCGGTCAACATGGAGTACTTCCTCCTCGACCCGAGCTACGCCTGCCGCCGTCCGGCGCTGTACCGCTATTACCAGGAGCACTTTGGCTGGGCACCGGCGGCCAAGGACAACTGCGCCACGTCTTTCGCCTTTCTCAATGCCGGCAACGACTTTGGCAAACAGCCGCTGGGGCAGGTCGATCCGGAGCGGGTCTACGCCGTCGATTACCTGCTCGCCGAAGCGAACCAGAACCTCGTCAGCCGCTGGGGCCACAGCATGTTGCGCCTGGTGATCTGTGCACCCGGGCGCCCGCGTGGGCCGGATTGCCGGCTGGATCTGGAATACTCCCTGGTGCTGTCCTACCGCGCCTTCGTCGGTGACGTACAGCTGTCGAGTTGGGATGGCCTGGTCGGCAAGTACCCCTCGCGGCTATTTGTGCTGCCCCTGGCACAAGTCATCGACGAGTACACCAAGACCGAATTGCGCAGCCTGGCGTCCGTCCCGCTGACCCTGTCGCGCAGCGAGATCGACGAAGTGGTGGAGCACGCTGCCGAGATGCACTGGAGCTACGACGGTAATTACTTCTTCCTGTCCAACAACTGCGCCGTAGAGAGCCTGAAACTGTTGCGCAGTGGTAGCAACAATCCGCAACTGGTCGGCCTGGACAGCATCATGCCCAACGGCCTGCTGGAAGTGCTCAAGGCCCGCGGCCTGGCCGACACCAGCGTGCTCGACGATCAACGTGAGGCCTTGCGCCTGGGTTATCGCTTCGATTCATTCCGCGACCGCTATCAAGCCATGTTCGAGGTGCTGAAAAAGCACCTGCCGATCAAGCAGGACAAGGTCGAAGACTGGTTGACTTCCAGCGCTGCCGATCGTCGTCAATGGTTCGGCCAGGCCGACCTGCGCACCAGCGCCGCATTGCTGTTGCTGGAGCAGGCAAGCTTCCGCCAGCAACTGCTGCTGGCCCAGAACGAAGTCAAGCAACGCTACCTCGATGCGCGGGAGCTGGAGAATGGCGGCATGGACCGGGCCAACAAGACCCTGCAGCAGATCCTCGCCAACAGCGGCTTCCTCAGTCGCCCGGCGGAATTGCTCGACGAGGGTGGCTACGGGTTGCCGCAAGCCAACGAATGGCAACGCCTGGAAGCTGAAAGCAGCAGCCGCCAGAAGATACTGCAAGCCTTGACCGGCGACCTCGACAAAGAGGCCCGCGCCCTGCTGGAGCCGGCCCGGGCAGCGGAGATCGCCGCCAACGAAGCCAACGTCAAGCAATTGGGTGAACACCTGCGGGCACTGCACAAGGCGGCAGGCGGCCTGGAACTGCCCTGAGCCCCAGGTGCAAGGTAGCCTGCGCTGGGCATTACGAACGTCCTGCGGCCGTTGACGCAGCCTCGCGAGCTCGACAGCTGCTACAGGGTTTCCTCGGGTTCTTCGGGGAGGTGTTCGTCCAGGTGCAGCCAAGGCAATCGACTGTCGGTCCAGATGTGCCGCTCGGCAGGCGCCCGCTCCGGGTGATCCAGGGTGGCAATGGTCACATCGATGCTGTCCGGGCTCAGGTGCGTGATCAACGCCAGTTGGGCACCACAGTGGCCACAGAAGTAGCGCACACAGCTGGCCGAAGAGTCGTACTGCGCCGGGGTGCCCGCCAGCCACTGGAAGGCAGAACGGGGCAGGGTGATCCAGGTGGTCACCAGGCCGCCACTGACCCGCCGGCAAATCGAGCAGTGGCAATGGGCGATGTCCTGCAATGGCCCGCTGAATTGATAACGCAGCTGCCCGCAATGGCAGCCGCCGGTGTGAAGTTCGCTCATGCCGACCCTCCTGCTCCCCAACTGCACCCCATCAATCCGGGGCACTGCCCAGCACTTTAAGCCTCGCCAGGCGCGCTTGCACATCTCGTCCGGTGTTTGTCTGGCGAAAGGTAGCTGAAAGGTTTGCCGATTAGGATCGCCCCCACTGCCGGCAAAAGACCGGTTGGCCAACGCGAAATCCGCAACGTTCGCCCGGCCCAATTAACAACAACAATGGTGATTCTGATGTCCGCTCGCACCCGCCTGTTCGCCCCGACTCCCTTCGTACGCCTCGTGCTTCCCGTTCTGCGCTGACCCCCAACCGGTCCGCCATTCCCTAGTCGCGCTACGTCTGGAGTATTCCCATGCTGACTTTCCTTGGCTTTGCCATGGTCATCACGTTCATGTACCTGATCATGACCAAGCGCCTGTCGGCGCTGATCGCCCTGATCATCGTGCCGATCCTGTTCGCCCTGTTTGGCGGTTTTGCGCCGAAAATCGGCCCGATGATGCTCGAAGGCATCACCAAGCTGGCCCCGACCGGGGTGATGCTGATGTTCGCCATCCTCTATTTCGCCCTGATGATCGACTCCGGCCTGTTCGACCCGGCCGTGCGCAAGATCCTCAAGCTGGTCAAGGGTGACCCGCTGAAAGTATCCGTCGGCACCGCGGTGCTGGCCCTGGTGGTGTCCCTGGACGGTGACGGCGCCACCACCTACATGATCTGCGTGGCCGCCATGCTGCCGCTGTACAGCCGCATCGGCATGAGCCCGCGCATCATGGCCGGCCTGATCATCCTGGCCGGCGGGGTGATGAACATGACCCCTTGGGGCGGTCCGACCGCACGCGCCGCCAGTGCACTGCACGTCGACCCGTCGGATATTTTTGTGCCGATGATCCCGGCGATGCTCGCCGGTGTGGTGGCGATCCTGGCGATTGCCTACATGTACGGTAAACGTGAGCGCGCGCGCCTGGGTGAACTGCATTTGATCGGCGATGAAATCGACCACAGCGAAATCAGCGTGTCGCAGTTCCCGGATGCCCGTCGGCCGAAGCTGATCTGGTTCAACGGCGCCCTGACCCTGGGCCTGATGTGTGCCTTGATCGCCGGCCTGCTGCCACTGCCGGTGCTGTTCATGGTCGCGTTCAGCATCGCCATGATCGTCAACTACCCATGCCTGCAACAGCAGAAAGACCGCGTCGCGGCTCACGCCGGCAGTGTGCTGGCAGTCGTCGGGCTGATTTTCGCCGCGGGTATCTTCACCGGCATCCTGACCGGTACCGGCATGGTCGACGCGATGTCGAAAAGCCTGCTGGCAGTGATCCCGGACTTCCTCGGCCCTTACCTGGCCGTGATCACAGCCCTGGTGAGCATGCCGTTCACCTTTTTCATGTCCAACGATGCATTTTACTATGGCGTGTTACCGGTTCTTGCCGAGGCCGCCAGCCACTACGGCATCACCGCCGTGGAAATGGCCCGCGCCTCGATCGTTGGCCAACCCGTGCACCTGCTCAGTCCGCTGGTTCCATCGACCTACCTGCTGGTGGCGCTGGCCGGGATCGAGTTCGGCGATCACCAGCGCTTCACCCTCAAGTGGGCAGTTCTGGTTTGCCTGTGCATAATGTTCGCTGCGTTGCTGATGGGGATATTTCCGCTGTTCAGCACTCTATAAGAGCATCAACTCACCGCGCCGCCAGCTAGACTTCGAGTTTTGAAGCCGCTGGCGGCGTGGTTTAACACATCCTCAAAGGAATACACATGGAATGGCTGACCAACCCAGAGATCTGGGTTGCCTTCTTGACACTGACGGCCCTGGAAATCGTCCTGGGCATCGACAACATCATCATGATTTCGATCCTGGTCAGCCGCATGCCCAAGCATATGCAGGCACGCACCCGGATCTTCGGCCTGGCCCTGGCCATGGTCACCCGGATCCTGTTGCTGCTGTCGATCACCTGGGTAATGCGCCTGACCGCCGACCTGTTCGTGGTCTTCGGCCAGGGTATTTCCGGACGCGACCTGATCCTGTTCTTCGGTGGCCTGTTCCTGCTGTGGAAAAGCTCCCAGGAGATGTACCACGCACTGGAAGGTGAAGACGAAACATCCGAAGAGCCTACCGGCAAGGGCGGCAACTTCCTCTACACCATCATCCAGATCGCGATCATCGACATCGTGTTCTCCCTGGACTCGGTCATCACCGCCGTGGGCATGGTTTCTCATGTGCCGGTCATGGTCGCCGCGATCGTCGTTGCCGTCCTGGTGATGATGCTGGCTGCCGGCACCATCAGCACCTTCATCGACAAGCACCCGTCGCTGAAAATGCTCGCGCTGTCGTTCCTGCTGGTGGTCGGTACCGTGCTGATCGCCGAAGCCTTCGAAGTGCATGTGCCAAAAGGCTATGTCTACTTCGCCATGGCGTTCTCGCTGGCAGTGGAAGCGGTCAACATCAAGATGCGCACCGCAATCGCGAAAAAGCGCAAGCAACAGGACCCTGTCAAGCTGCGCAAGGACATCCCGGGCCAGTAACCTGAACCGGGTGTAGGAAGAAGGGGGCTCTCGCAAGCCCCCTTTTTTACGTCCGCATGAAGCTGTTTTCATGACAGTTTTGTTTCATTTGACGCTTTAGGCATGCGATGCTGGCGCCACGGCCGTTAGCGAACTACAGCTTAAGTACAGAATGTAGAAAATCGCGCGGTACCGCTGACTTGCCCCTTTGGGGCGCTATTCCACCAGGGGGCCTGTCATGCTGACCCTGCTCAATTTATTGTCTGCCGTGGCCTTGCTGATCTGGGGCACGCACATCGTCAGAACCGGCATCTTGCGGGTCTACGGTTCCAACTTGCGCCATGTCATTGGCCGCAACATGTCCAAGCGCTGGCTGGCCTTCATTGCCGGGATCCTGGTCACGGCCATGGTCCAGAGCAGTAACGCCACCGCGATGCTGGTGACCTCCTTTGTCGGCCAAGGCCTGATGGCACTGACCCCCGCGCTGGCGACCATGCTCGGCGCCGATGTCGGTACCGCACTGATGGCCCGTGTCCTGACTCTGGACCTGTCCTGGCTGTCGCCGCTGCTGATTTTCCTCGGGGTGATCCTGTTCCTCTCACGCAAGCAGACCCGCGTGGGCCAGATGGGTCGAGTCAGCATTGGCCTGGGACTGATCATCCTGGCACTGCAGTTGATCGTCGAAGCGGCCGCGCCCATCACCCACGCCCAGGGCGTCAAGGTGCTGTTTGCCTCCCTGACGGGCGACATCCTGCTCGATGCCTTGATCGGCGCACTGTTCGCGATGATTTCCTACTCCAGCCTGGCTGCCGTCCTGCTCACCGCAACCCTCGCCGGTGCCGGGGTCATCAGCTTGCCCGTGGCCATCGGCCTGGTGATTGGCGCCAACATCGGCAGCGGGGTGCTGGCCTTCCTCAGTACCAGCATGCAGAACGCCGCTGGCCGCCAAGTGGCGCTGGGCAGCCTGCTGTACAAGTTGATCGGGCTGCTGCTGATCATTCCGGTACTCGACCCCCTCGTGCACTGGATGGACAGCCTCGACTACAGCCCGCAGGGCCTGGTGATCGGCTTTCATCTGCTCTACAACACGGCGCGCTGCCTGGTGCTGCTGCCCAGCGTCGGCCCCATGGCGCGGCTGTGTGCCTGGCTGCTGCCAGAACGCCCGGAAACCAACGGCCAGGCCAAGGCCAGGCACCTGGACCTGACCGCCCTGGTCACCCCCAGCCTGGCCCTGGCCAATGCAGCGCGGGAAACCCTGCGCATGGGCGATCTGATCGAGAACATGCTCCAAGCCATGCTCGACGTGCTGCATGGCAAGCAGACCGCGGTGCCCCAGCAAATGCGCAGCCTGAGCGATGACGTCGAGGCCCTCTACAGCGCGATCAAGCTCTACCTGGCGCAGATGCCCCGCGAAGACCTGAGTGACCAGGACAGCCGGCGCTGGGCAGAGATCATCGAACTGGCGATCAACCTGAAACTGGCCTCGGACCTGATCGAGCGCATGTTGCGCAAAGTCCAGCAGCAAAAGACCTCGCAGCGCCGCTCCTTTTCCGATGTGGGCCTGGAAGAACTCGCCGGGCTGCACCAGCAGTTGATTGCCAACCTGCGCCTGGGGCTCTCGGTGTTCCTCAGCGCCGACAAGGAAAGCGCCCGGCAATTGCTGCGTGAGAAACGGCGCTTCCGTGCCCAGGAAAGGCGCCTGGCCCACGCCCACGTCAGCCGCCTGCAACGCAAGATCGTACAAAGCATCGAGACCAGTTCCCTGCACCTGGAACTGATCGCCGACATGAAACGCTTGAACTCGCTATTCTGCAGCAGCGCCTATGTGGTGCTGGAGACCTCCGAAACCGGCGCCCTGGCGGTCGACGACATGGCTGACATCACCCATTCTCCCTGAACGTCTAGCGTTGCCAGCAGTCATTTGCAAAGCTTGAGGGAAAACCCCGCTCCCCGCATTTACCCGCCAGGAAGGTTGTTATGCGTTGTCTGTTGTTTGCGTGCCTGCTGCTGGGCTCCTCCTGCACCTGGGCCCTGGACCGTCTGCAAGTCGAGGGCTACGTGCTGCAAAACGGTCTGCAGATCCTGCTCAAGCCGAGCGCTGAGCGTGGGCATGTGGCAATCCGCCTGGTCGTCGGCGTGGGCCTCGACGACTTTTCCTGCGCCGACAAGGAACTGCCACACCTGCTGGAGCATGTGCTGTTCAGTGGTATCGATGCCGGCGGCGAAGGAGGGCTGGAGGAGCGCATGCAAGGCCTCGGTGGGGAATGGAATGCCTTCACCAGCAATGCCGACACCACCTTTGTCATCGAGGCTCCGGCGAAGAACCAGCGCAAGGTCCTCGACTTGCTCCTGGCGCTGCTGACCGAAACCCACATCGACGACAACGCGATCAATGCCGCCAAACAGGTGGTCGAACGTGAAGACGGTGGCCACTACTCCCACCTGCAGCGCTGGCTCGATCGCCAGGACCTGGGCCATACCGCCAGCAACCAGTTGGCCGTGGAACTGGGGCTCAAGTGCCAGGAGCGCTCCGAAGTCCACTCGCTGACCCGTGAACAGCTGGAACAGGTACGCCAGGAGTGGTACGCCCCCAACAACATGACACTGATCGTCGTCGGCGACCTCGATCGCCTGTTGCCGGCCTACCTGGAGCGCACCTACGGTCATCTGAAGCCGGTCGAACCCACGGTGCACCCGGCCCTGGCGCAGTTACAAAGCCCGGCCCAGGCCGAGCGGAATCTGATCCACGGCTGGGTCGGCGATGCAGCCAAGCTGCACTGGCTATTCCCTGAGCCGATCCTCGACGACCAATACGACGAAACCTACGACCTGCTCAAGGATTACCTCGACTGGGCGCTTTACCGCCAGTTGCGCCTGGCCCACAGCCTGTCCTACGGCCCCGCAGCGGAGCGCGAAGTGTTTGGCGGAGTCGGCTTCATGAGCCTGAACGCGGACCTGGAGCGCGATGACCTGGCCCAGGCGCAGCAGGTACTGGCGCAGCTCAAGGCCGACCTGCTGCACAAGGGCCTCGACCCGGCCACTTTTGCGCGCCTCAAACAGGCCGCCATCGCCCGTCAGGCTTGGGCGGTGCAGGGTAATAGCGCACTGGCCGACTATTACTGGGGTGCCTTGGGCGACTTTGCAGACGGACGATTTGCCGACCCGGTCAAGCGCCTGCGTGCCGTGACGCTCAAACAGGCGAACCTGGCCCTGCGGCAACTGCTCGAACAGCCAGGATACGTGCGCATCGAAAAACCGCTGCTCAGCTATGATCAACTGACCTGGCTGCTGGGTGGGGTAGTCGGGTTATTGCTGCTCGGCGCACTGGGTTGGCGCTTTCATCGCCGAACATGAAGGTGCGTGGCGACCGGATGTCTCCCGGCGCTGGTATCCTAGGTGGGTTTTTCCTACGAACATTGTGAACCGCCAAAATGCCGAACCTGACCCTCTACGTCCAGCGCATCCTCGAGCTGATGAAGCGCTACCCCGGGGTCATCGCGCTCGGTGGTTTCATCTCGGGGGTCGGCAGCTTCATTCTGGTGGACCGCCAGCAAGGCCTGGCCACCTGGATCGCGATCATCATGCTGGTCAGCTGGGTCTGGCTGATGCTGGAAAACAGCCTGACGCAGTTGTTCACCAAGGTGTTCAAGCGCGAGATTCCCCAGCCGCTGCTGCGCTACGCGACCCAGATGATCCACCAGGAAAGCCTGTTTTTTGTCCTGCCGTTCTTTTTCATCACCACGACCTGGAACAGCGGGCAACTGGCGTTCACCGGGCTGCTGGGCGCCGCAGCGCTGATTTCCATCACTGACCCACTCTATTACAAATGGCTGGCCCCACGCCGCTGGCTGTTCCTGGCGATGCACACCCTGACGTTGTTTGCCGCCCTGCTGACCGCCTTGCCGATCATCCTGCACCTGACCACCTCGCAGAGTTTCAAGCTGGCGCTGGGCATTGCCATGCTGCTGTCCTTCCCAAGCCTGGCGTCGATCTTTCCGATTCGCACCGTGCGCGGTGGCCTCAGCGTGCTGTGCATCACCGTGGCGATCGGCGCCACCGGCTGGTTCCTGCGCTCCTGGGTACCGCCAGCCACCCTGTGGATGACCGAGGTGGCGATCAGCACTCAATTGCAGGACCGCACCCCGGGCGCCAGCCTGGAGCAGGTCAGCGTCGCCCAGTTGCGGGGCGACGGCCTGTACGCCTACACCGCCATCAACGCCCCGCGCGGCCTGGACGAGCGGATCTATCACGTGTGGAAATTCAACGGCAAGGAAGTCGACCGTATCGCCCTGGATATCCACGGTGGGCGCAAGGAAGGCTACCGGGCCTGGACCCACAAGCAGAACTTCCCTGGCAACCCGGCCGGCAAATGGCAGGTCCGGGTGCTGACCGAAGACGGCCAGGTGATTGGTGTGCTGCGCTTCGTGGTCACCGACACAGGTCAAGACAACCCGGCGCCGAACCAGGCAAAGTAACAAGGTTCGTGCTATTAGGTAGCACTGCGTCGCAGCCGAACAAGCAAGGAGCTTATGAGCGATACGACAACCGGCACTGCCCAGCTCGATACTTCCCACAGCCCTGCGCAGCTCAGGGTCACGGGCGACTGGACGCTTGCCCACTACGCCAACCTCAAGCAGTTGAGCGAAACCCTCAAGGGCCAGTATGACGACCGCGCCACCATTGACCTCAATGGCCTGGGCGCGCTCGACACCGCCGGTGCCTCCTTGCTGGTCGAATTGCTGGGGGCAGAGCGCCTCGGCAAAACCGCCGAGCATCCCGACTGCAGCCTGTGCGCCGCCGACCGCGCGCTGCTGCAAACGGTCTATGACTCGATGGCCGA
Organism: Pseudomonas sp. S04; assembly: GCF_009834545.1. NCBI lineage: Bacteria > Pseudomonadati > Pseudomonadota > Gammaproteobacteria > Pseudomonadales > Pseudomonadaceae > Pseudomonas > Pseudomonas sp. S04. The sequence continues at coordinate 90,489 of NZ_CP019427.1, read as the reverse complement.
CTTCTGTGTCCCGGTAAAACAACCCGAGATCAACGTCGGCATTCAGTTGCTGACCCGTATTGGCCGGGCCGTGGACACCGTCTGGCAAGACTCGCTGAAACTGCTGGGGTTCGTCGGCCTGATCCTGGAAACCATCGCCCGCGGCCTGTTTCGTCCCTCCCGCTGGCGAATTACGCCCATGGTCGCGCACATTGAGCAGACCGGGCTTGATGCCGCTCCGATCGTCGCGCTGCTGACCTTCCTGGTGGGCGCGGTCGTGGCCTTCCTCGGCGCCACGGTGCTCGCCAGTTTTGGCGCCAGCATCTTTACCGTGGACCTGGTGGCGTTCTCGTTCCTGCGTGAATTCGGCGTGCTGCTGACCGCGATCCTCATGGCGGGCCGCACCGCCAGTGCCTTTACCGCACAAATCGGCTCGATGAAGGCCAACGAAGAAATCGACGCCATCCGCACCCTGGGCCTGGACCCGGTCGAACTGCTGGTGGTGCCGCGGGTCCTGGCGTTGCTGGTGGCCCTGCCGATGCTGACGTTCCTGGCGATGCTCTCGGGGATTGTCGGCGGCGGCGTGGTCTGTGCCCTCTCGCTGGATATCTCGCCGGCGATGTTCCTCTCGCTGCTGCAATCGGATATCGGCGTCCAACACTTCCTGGTAGGCATGGTCAAGGCGCCGATCTTCGCCTTCCTGATCGCCGCCGTCGGCTGCCTGGAAGGCTTCAAGGTCAGCGGCAGTGCCGAGTCCGTCGGCGCCCACACCACCTCCAGCGTGGTGCAATCGATTTTCGTGGTGATCGTCCTGGATGCGGTCGCCGCACTGTTCTTTATGGAGATGGGCTGGTGAGTCGCTTACCCCGTGCGCCGACCGAGGCGGTGATCGAAGTCCGTGGGCTGTGCAATCGATTCGGCAGCCAGAGCGTGCATGAAAACCTCGACCTGGATTTGTACAAGGGCGAGATTCTCGGCGTGGTGGGTGGCTCCGGCAGCGGCAAGTCGGTGTTGCTGCGCAGCATCATTGGCCTGCGCCAGCCTAGCGAAGGGGCTGTGACGGTGTTCGGCAAGAACCTGCCGAGCCTCTCGGAGCACGAACGTTCGATGGTGGAACGGCGCTTCGGCGTGCTGTTCCAGAAGGGCGCGCTGTTTTCGTCGCTGACCGTGACCGAAAACGTCGCGCTGCCACTGATCGAGCATGCCGGGCTGAGCCGCGCGGATGCCGAACACCTGGCCGCGGTGAAACTGGCGCTGGCCGGGCTGCCGCTGTCGGCCGCCGACAAATACCCGGCCTCGCTGTCCGGCGGCATGATCAAGCGCGCGGCCCTGGCCCGGGCGCTGGCGCTGGACCCGGACATCCTGTTTCTCGATGAACCGACCGCCGGCCTCGACCCCATTGGCGCGGCCGCCTTCGATCAATTGATCCTGACCCTGCGCGATGCGCTGGGGCTGAGCGTGTTCCTGGTCACCCATGACCTCGACACGCTCTACACCATCACCGACCGGGTGGCGGTGCTGGCGCAGAAGAAGGTGCTGGTGGCGGATGCCATCGATGTCGTCTCGGAAACCGACGACGCCTGGATTCACGAATACTTTCATGGCCCTCGCGGCCGCGCGGCGCTTGGCGCCGCTTCACAGCTCAACGAGGTATGACATGGAAACCCGAGCCCATCATGTATTGATCGGCCTGTTCACCGTCCTGGTAGTGGCCGGTGCCTTGCTGTTCGGTCTGTGGCTGGCCAAATCCAGCGTCGACAGCGAGTTCAAGGACTACGAGGTGGTCTTCAACGAGGCGGTCAGCGGCCTGTCCAAAGGCAGCGCGGTGCAGTACAGCGGGATCAAGGTTGGCGATGTGGTGAGCCTGCGCCTGGACCCCAAGGACCCGCGCCGGGTCCTGGCACGCATCCGCCTGGGCGGCGAGACCCCGATCAAGGAAGACACCCAGGCCAAGCTGGCCCTGACCGGCATCACCGGTACCTCGATCATCCAGCTCAGTGGCGGTACACCACAAAGCCCTGAATTGCGGGGCAAGGACGGCAAGTTGCCGGTGATTGTCGCCTCGCCATCGCCTATCGCGCGCCTGCTGAACAACAGCGACGACGTGATGAGCAGCATTAACCGCCTGCTGTACAACGCCAACCAGATGCTCTCGCCGGAGAACGTCGACCGCCTCGGCAAGACCCTGGCCAACCTGGAGCAAACCACCGGGGCCATTGCCGAGCAGCGGGGCGATATCCGCCAAGCCATGCAGCAACTGTCGGCCATCGGCAAACAGGCCACCGCCACCCTGGAACAGACCACCGCGCTGATGCGCAACGCCAACGGCCTGCTCAACGACCAGGGCAAGCAGATGTTCGGCAGCGCCGGACAAGCGATGAAGTCCCTGGAGCAAAGCACGGCAACCATCAATACGCTGCTGACGAGCAATCAGGACGCCCTGAGCAACGGCATGCAGGGTCTCAACGGCCTGGCGCCGGCCGTGCGCGAATTACGCGATACCCTGAGCTCGCTGCGGGCCATCTCTCGTCGCCTGGAGTCCAACCCTAGCGGTTACCTGCTCGGCAGCGACACGGACAAGGAGTTCACACCATGAAGCGCGTCTACCGCCCATTCGCCCACGGCGCCCTGCTGGCAAGCCTGGCCCTGGCCAGCGCCTGCTCGATTCTGCCCAAGGCCGAGCCGCAGGATGTGTATCGCCTGCCTGCAACCCAAGGCCTGGCAACCACGACGCGAGCCACTCCTGTGACATGGTCGCTGCGTCTGGCCAAGCCGCAAGCGGGCGATGTGCTTAACAGCGCGAAAATCGCAGTGATCCCCCAAGGCGACCTGATCAGCAGCTACAAGGCCTCGCGCTGGAGCGATCCCACCCCGATCCTGCTGCGTAACCGCCTGCTCGACGGCTTCGCCGAGGATGGCCGGGTGCGCCTGCTGAGCACCGATGACAGCAACCTGCAGACTGACCTGGAACTGGCTGGCAACCTGCAGGCGTTCCAGAGTGAGTACCAGGGCAATGGCGTGCAGGTGGTGATTCGCCTGGATGCCCTGCTGGTGCGCGGCAGCGATCAGCGCATCCTCGCCAGCAAGCGCTTTGAAGTGCGCCAGCCGGTGAGTGACGTCAAGGTGCCAGGCGTGGTCACCGGGTTTGGCCAGGCCGGCGATACGCTGACCCGGCAAGTGGTTGCCTGGACAGTGGAGCAGGGACAGAGGCACGCTCCCAAACCCGCAGCAGCATCCTTGTAGCAGCTGTCGAGCCCGCTTGCGGCTTGCTCGAGGAAGTCGTCAACGATAATGGGTTCAGCCAAAGAACCAGTAGCAGACCGCGATGGCCGCCAGCACCCCGGCCAGTTCCGCCAACAGCGCACACCCCACGGCGTGCCGGGCACGCTGGATACCCACCGCACCGAAGTACACCGCCAACACATAGAAGGTCGTTTCGGTGCTGCCCTGAATGGTCGCGGCCACCAGCGCCGGGAAGCTGTCGACGCCGGAGGTCTGCATGGTTTCAATCAGCATCGCCCGCGCGGCACTGCCCGAGAACGGCTTGACCATCGCGGTCGGCAAGGCGTCGACAAAGCGCGTGTCCCAGCCCGCCCACTCCACCAGATGGCGAATGCCGTCCAGGCCGAAGTCCAGCGCCCCGGAAGCCCGCAATACGCCTACCGCACACAGCATGGCCACCAGGTAGGGCAACAGGTTCTTGGCCACATCGAAGCCTTCCTTGGCGCCTTCGACGAATGCTTCATACACCTTGACCTTGCGCAGCGCGCCAATCACCAGAAACAGCATGATCAGGCCGAACAGCGTCAGGTTGCCGAGGATCGAGGACAACCCCGCCAGCGCGGTAGCTGAGAGTGTCGCCAGCAGGGCCATGAAGCCACCCAGGACCAACGCACCGGGAATCAGGTAGGCAAGCACCACCGGGTCCCACAGGCGCAGGCGCTGCATGAACGCCACCGACAGCAGCCCGACCAGCGTCGAACAGCTGGTGGCCAGCAGGATCGGCAGGAACACCAGGGTCGGGTCCGGCGCGCCTTGCTGGGCGCGATACATGAAGATCGTCACCGGCAGCAACGTCAACGACGAGGCGTTGAGCACCAGGAACAGGATCTGCGCATTGCTCGCCACCGTTGCACTGGGGTTGAGCTCTTGCAGTGCCTTCATCGCCTTGAGGCCGATCGGCGTCGCCGCGTTATCCAGGCCCAGGCCGTTGGCCGCGAAGTTGAGGGTGATCAGGCCGATGGCTGGATGGCCCGCCGGCACTTCCGGCATCAGGCGCAGGAACAGCGGGCCCAGGGCCTTGGCCAACCACTCGACGATCCCGGCCTTTTCGGCGATCCGCAAAAAGCCCAGCCACAGGGTCAGGGTGCCGAACAGCAGTACCATGACCTCGACCGACAGTTTGGCCATGGCGAAAATGCTTTCCACCATCGCCGCGAAGATCCCGGCATTGCCGCCGATCAGCCACTGCGCCAATGCCGAAATGGCCGCCACGATGAAAAAGCCAAGCCACAGGCCGTTGAGCATCAGTCAAATCCCCCAGAAGATGCGGCGAATGATAGCGGGGTGGGCAGAAACGACAAACCCCGGATTTCTCCGGGGTTTGTCTGGGATCTAGGAGCAGCTGGCGCCAGCTTGCGGCGCCAGCTCCTACAAGAGTCGCATTTAGTGGTTGGTCGTCTCACCAGCCGGCAGCTTGTCCTTGCTGCGCCAGTGCGGCAGGGAGTTCCAGTAACGCTGGCCCTTGGCATCGTCGTACATGCCTTCCCAACGAGAGATGACCAGTACGGCCAGGGCATTGCCGATCACGTTCAGAGCGGTACGCGCCATGTCCATGATGCGGTCGACACCGGCGATGAACGCCAGGCCTTCCAGCGGAATACCAACGCTGCCCAGGGTGGCCAGCAGGACCACGAAGGACACGCCCGGCACGCCGGCGATACCTTTGGAGGTGACCATCAGGGTCAGGACCAGCAGCAACTGCTGACTGATCGACAGGTCGATACCGTACAACTGGGCAATGAAGATTGCCGCGATGCTCTGGTACAGGGTCGAACCGTCGAGGTTGAACGAGTAGCCAGTCGGTACCACAAAGCTGCAAACGGCTTTCGGCGCGCCGTAGGCTTCCATCTTCTCGATCACGCGCGGCAGCACGGTTTCCGAGCTCGCGGTGGAGTAGGCCAACACCAGCTCATCCTTGAAGATGCGCATCAGCTTGATCACCGAGAAGCCGAACAGGCGAGCGATGATGCCCAGCACCACGAAGGCGAAGAAGGCGATGGCGAAGTAAACCAGGATCACCAGTTTGGCCAGCGGCAGCAGGGAGGCGAAGCCGAAGTTGGCCACGGTCACCGCGATCAGGGCAAACACACCGATCGGCGCGTAGTTCATGATCATGTGAGTGACCTTGAACATGCTTTCCGATACGCCCTGGAACATCTTCACCAGCGGTTCGCGCAGGTCCGACTGCAGGCTCGACAAGCCGAGACCGAACAGCACCGAGAAGAAGATGATCGGCAGCATCTCACCACGCGCCATGGCGGCAAAGATGTTCGATGGAATCAGGTTGAGGATGGTTTCGATGAACGCATGTTCATGCTGAACCTCGGCCGCCGTCGCCTGGTACTTGGAAATATCCACAGTACCCAGGGTGCTCATGTCGATGCCGGAGCCCGGATGGAACAGGTTGGCCAGCACCAGGCCCACGAGAATGGCGATGGTGGTGACGATTTCGAAGTAGATGATGGTCTTCAGGCCAATGCGCCCGAGTTTCTTCGCATCACCCACGCCAGCAATGCCGACGATCAGCGAGGAGATCACGATCGGGATCACGATCATCTTGATCAGACGGATAAAGATATCGCCCGCTGGTTGCAGGACGTTACTGATCCACCAGGCTTTTTCAGCACTGAAGTGGTTGAGCAGTGCGCCGATTGCTATACCCAGGACCAGACCGATGAGGATCTGCCAGGCGAGGCTAAGCTTTGCCTTCTTCATATCATTACCCTTACTTGCGTTTGACTCGAGCAGATGCACGAACTGGAACACCCAATGGCGTAAAAGTTTGTGCACCTGCCCCCGTATAAGGTCACCCGGAGCGCGTATTTCGGCTCTCTGGCAGGCGAAAAAAGGCGCAACTATTCCGATGCAACGGGACCACGTCTAATGCCGTAAACGCCTACCCTATGCCGAATCGGCATGAGTTTTTTTTAGTAAAACGACCGTCCCAACCGGTTCGAATACGACATTTCGGCAGGCATAAGTGCCGTGAACCGGCCATTGCAGAGCAGGGTGGTTATTAATTGACCAGTCAATTACGTACAAAAATCAGCGATTTTCCCTACGCAACGCGTCGAAAAATGGTCAGAAAATAATCGCAAATTTCTCGATATACGGTCGCCAGGAAACACTGGGAAATGGTTTGGCAGAAAGGATTGTTGTCTGTGACCCGAGCAGAATAGCTCAAGCGCTCTAACTCAGTGTTTTGCCCACGTAAGCGCGCCGCCCGTTCCCCCAGTCGAGATTGACCGGCGAACGGGCGACGCTGCTTTGCCTGACCCGGCCCTTACGCAGGCACTCCCTGTACCCGTAGGTCACTCCGATCCTGCAACAATCAGAACGTCCCGGCCCCCTGGTCATACGCGCACCTTCCTCGGGTGGGCGTAAAGGAAAGAGACGCTATCGGGCTCTTTCGGTTTTCAATTCCTGTGCTCATCCAACGAACCCTGGCTTTGCCACCCGGCAACGGGGTGGCGCCAGTGCCTTCACGCAACCGCTCAGTGTCAGCCTCGACCGCGACGGCCGAAGAAGAAGGAAACAACAAACATCACCAGGAACACGACAAAGAGAATCTTGGCGATACCCGTGGCGGTGCCCGCGATACCACCGAAGCCCAGTACGGCAGCGACAATGGCAATGATCAAGAATGTGATTGCCCAGCTCAACATGATGACTCTCCTTACGCTTCGATTAGAGGTGCTGCGATTCCCGATGCATGGAGCCGGCACCAGGTCTGTTGCCTAGAACACCCAACGCTCCTGACGGGGCATGTCGAACCCAGGCTGGGCCTGGTCGACGTCCATCATGCGCAGGGGGGCCGCATCAGCCGTCTGGCTGCTGACGGCGCTGAAATGGGTCTGGGTGAGGTGTTGAGTCGGCGTAATCGCAGCATCGGGCTGCTGGCTGTGCTGCCAGAGCATGAATTGCTGGCCGCCGATCAAGGTGATCACCAGCGCAAGGACGGTGAACAGCCCTTGCTGGACATACAGTGGCGAAAGACGCAATTGGGCGGCACGTTGGCGATTCATCCTGAAACTCCTCCCACACTGGTGGTTATTATTGGTTTAGGGCGGACCTGCTTGAACGCCCTGGGCTATTCAGTACATTGCAGCCTGCATGCCATCTTTCCTGTCAGAAATAAACTCAATAAAATCAAACACTTATCTTTAATTAAAAATCCAAGCTGAACGCATCCTGCACGATGCACCGAGCACGGGTCGTGCGTTCTGCACGATTGATTTGCAGCCGAGGGAAAATTTTTGGAATGTATGAGGTGCCGCAGATGTCAGAAAAGGAGACAGGTGCGCTGCAGGACTCCGATTTTTCGCTAAAAATCGAGCTATTTCATATAGTTAGCTAAGTTGAGAGGGAATAACTCCCCGGCTTTGAGCAGAAGCGACCAGAATCAACCATGCAACTTGCCCGATTTCGTCGGGACTAACTAAGATCATTCATTTAAGGAGCGTAGGAAAAATGGAATCCGCCAACGAGCATCAAGGCCGCATTCTGCTGGTGGACGATGAGTCCGCCATCCTGCGCACCTTCCGCTACTGCCTTGAAGACGAAGGCTACAGCGTCGCCACCGCCAACAGCGCTGCCCAGGCCGATGTCCTGCTGCAACGCCAAGTCTTCGACCTGTGTTTCCTCGACTTGCGCCTGGGCGAGGACAACGGCCTCGACGTGCTGGCGCAAATGCGCATCCAGGCACCCTGGATGCGCGTGGTCATCGTCACCGCTCACTCGGCCGTGGACACCGCCGTCGACGCCATTCAAGCCGGCGCCGCCGACTACCTGGTAAAACCATGCAGCCCAGACCAACTGCGCCTGGCCACCGCCAAGCAGCTTGAAGTGCGGCAGCTCTCGGCCCGCCTTGAAGCCCTTGAAGGTGAAATGCGCAAACCCAGCGACGGTTTGGATTCCCACAGCCCGGCCATGAAGGTGGTGCTCGAAACCGCCCGCCAGGTCGCTAGCACCGACGCCAATATCCTGATACTCGGCGAGTCCGGCACCGGTAAAGGCGAGTTGGCGCGAGCCATTCATGGCTGGAGCAAGCGCGCGAAAAAATCCTGCGTGACCATCAACTGCCCGTCACTGACCGCCGAGCTGATGGAAAGCGAGCTGTTCGGCCATAGTCGGGGGGCGTTCACCGGCGCCAGCGAAAGCACCCTCGGCCGGGTTAACCAGGCAGACGGCGGCACCCTGTTCCTCGACGAGATCGGCGACTTTCCCCTGACTTTGCAGCCCAAACTGCTGCGCTTCATTCAGGACAAGGAATATGAGCGGGTCGGCGACCCGGTTACCCGGCGCGCTGATGTACGAATCCTCGCGGCCACCAACCTCAACCTGGAAGACATGGTCCGCGACGGGCGCTTCCGTGAGGACCTGCTCTACCGCCTGAACGTCATCACCCTGCACCTGCCACCGCTACGTGAGCGCGCCGAAGACATCCTGACCCTGGCCGATCGCTTCCTGGCCCGCTTCGTCAAGGAGTATGCGCGCCCGGCCCGCGGCTTCAGCGACGAGGCACGCGAAGCGCTGCTGGGCTACCGCTGGCCCGGCAACATCCGCGAACTGCGAAACGTCGTGGAGCGGGCGAGCATCATCTGTCCGCAGGAGCGGGTCGAGATCAGTCATTTGGGGATGGCCGAACAGCCCACCAACAACGCCCCGCGCATCGGCGCCGCCTTGAGCCTGGATGAGCTGGAAAAAGCCCACATCGGCGCCGTACTTGCCAGCGCCGGCACCCTCGATCAAGCAGCCAAGACCCTGGGTATCGACGCCTCGACCCTGTACCGCAAACGCAAACAGTACAACCTGTGAGCGCCCCCCTATGAAACTGGCGATGAAGTTGCGCACCCGTCTGTTTCTGAGTATCTCGGCATTGATGACCGTGGCGCTGCTCGGGCTGGTGCTCGGGCTGGTCAGCGTGATGCAGATGGCGAGTAATCAGGAGGTGCTGATCCGCGACAACTTCATCACCCTGGACCTGGGCCTCAAGCTGCGCCAGACCTTGGGCGATCAATTGATGATCATGCTCAACCAGACCCCCGACCTGGCGGCGCTGGAAAACTCCGAGCGGCACTATTTCGAGTTGCTGGATCAAGGCATCACCCATGAAAACCGCCTGGACAACGGCCACCAAGGCTTCCAGCAAGCCCGGGATGATTATCTGTCCTTCCTCAAGGCCTTCAGCGAGTCCCAGAATCATTCCGGCAGCCTGAGCGGCAATCAGGAACTGACCGACAAATTCAACGTCCTGCGCAATGGCCTGATCGGCGAACACAAACAAGCGCTGGAGAATATCAACAGCACCCAACGCAAAGACCGCGAACGTGCGTTGCTGGTGGCCGGCTCGCTGGGCCTCGTCGGGTTGGCGGTACTGATCATCGGATTTATCACCGCCCATGGCATCGCCCGCCGTTTCGGCGCGCCGATCGAAGCGCTGGCCAAGGCCGCCGACAATATCGGCCAGGGTAATTTCGACGTCACCCTGCCACTGTCCCCTGCGGCGGAAATGAACCTGCTGACTCGCCGCTTCGGGATCATGGCCGAAGCCTTGCGCGAACATCAGGCCACCAACGTCGATGAACTGCTGGCCGGCCAGCAGCGCCTGCAGGCGGTACTCGACAGCATCGATGACGGCTTGCTGATGATCGACCGCCAAGGCCAGCTGGAACACATGAACCCGGTAGCACAACGCCAACTCGGCTGGGATGACGACCGCCTTGGCCTGGCCCTGGGTGTCGCGCTGCAACGCCCGGAACTCGACGAACAACTGCAGTTGGTATTGCGCGGCGGTTCACTGGAGCGCGCGCCGGATGACCTGAGCATCGAGGTCGACGGTGAATCGCGCCTGCTGACCTACAGCCTGACCCCGGTCAGCCATACCGAAGGCCATATCCTCGGGGCAGTGATGGTGCTGCACGACGTCACCGAACAGCGGGCCTTCGAACGGGTGCGCAGCGAATTCGTACTACGTGCCTCCCATGAGCTGCGCACACCGGTCACCGGCATGCACATGGCCTTCGGCCTGTTTCGCGAACGCGCGCATTTTGCCGAAGACTCCCGGGAAACCGACCTGCTCGACACCGTCAACGAAGAAATGCAGCGCCTGATGCAGCTGATCAACGACCTGCTGAATTTCTCGCGGTATCAGAACGGCCTGCAAAAACTCACCCTGGCCCCCTGCAACATTGATGACTTGCTGGAGCAGGCCCAGGGCCGCTTCCTTGAGCGAGCCCATGAGCAAGGCATCGAATTGCTGGTGGAAATCCAGACACCGCTGCCGCGCTTGCAAGCCGATCAGCCGCAACTGGAGCGGGTGTTGGACAACCTGATCGACAACGCCCTGCGCCATACCAGCGAAAAAGGCCAGATCCGCCTGCAGGCCCGGCGCCATGGCGAACGAGTGATTGTCAGCGTCGAAGACAATGGCGAAGGTATCGCCTATGGCCAGCAAGGCCGGATCTTCGAACCTTTTGTACAGGTCGGTCGCAAGAAAGGCGGCGCGGGGCTGGGCCTGGCGCTGTGCAAGGAAATCGTCCAGTTGCACGGCGGCCGCATGGGCGTCTACTCAAGACCGGGGCAGGGCACACAGTTTTATCTGGCGTTGCCGCTATAGCGTGCGTTCACGCCTCGTCATCAATCCGCCGTGGCGCCATGCGACGGCCGCGTGTCACCAGTTCGATCAACTGCATGGCGGTCAGGGCGTGGGCGAACAGCCAGCCCTGGCCGTAGTTGACGCCTTCGCTGCTCAGGTACATGGCCTGGGCTTCGTGCTCGATGCCTTCGGCGATCACCTTGAGCTCCAGGGCATGGGCCATGCGGATGATATGGGGCGCGACGCCACTACTGGCCGCGTCATGACCTAGGGCATCGATGAAGGCCTTGTCGATTTTCAGGCAATCCACGGGCAGGGTTTGCAGATACGCCAGGCTGCAATAACCGGTGCCAAAGTCGTCGATCAACACTTGATGCCCGGCGTCGCGCAGGGCTTGCAGGTTTTCCCGGGCGACCACCACATCGATCAAGCCGCGTTCGGTGACCTCAAACGCGATCTGCCGGGCCGCCACCCGGTGCAAGGCCAGCAAGCGCGACATAACTTCGCCGATCCTCGGCACCATCACATCGCACGCCGCCAGGTTGACGGAGATGTACAGCTGCGGGTTGGCGCGCAGCAGTTGACCCAGCTGTTCCAACAGGCGCTGCAGGACGAAATCGGTGATTTGCCGGATCTGCCCGCTGTCTTCGGCCATAGGGATGAAGAGGTCGGGGCTGGTGAGGGTGCCGTCCGGTCGACGCCAGCGCAACAAGGCCTCGGCGCCCACGCAATTACGGCTACGTAGATCGAAGATCGGTTGATAGAGCACCTGCAACTCGCCGCGCTTGAGGGCGCCCTGCAGCTCGCCGCCCATGGACTGGCGCTGGCGGGCTAACAGAAACACCAGCGCACCAATACTCAAGCCCAGCATCAGGCTCGCCGGCACCAGCCACCACCACAAGGTCGGCAGGTGCATGGCGGTGCGTGGAGAAATCAGCACCAGCTGATATTCCGGGTTGTTGGTCGGCATGCGGTAGATCAGGCGGTTCTGGGTGATCTGCAACGGCTCATTGCTGAACGGCGACCAGGGCTCCGACGGTGGCCAGGCTTGCGGAGCCCCCAGGACCGGGATTGCCCGGGTGCCATGGTCGAGCACTACCAGCAGGCTGCTGCCGGGTGACAGGTCGACCATATCGGTCAAATGCCCGCGAGAGGTCGCCACCCGGAAACTGCCACGCCCCAGCATCAACGCCGCGCGGTTTTCATCGGGTTCGGTGGAGGTGTTGAGCCAATAACTGTAGGTCGGCCCCTTGATGTCAGGGGGGCGGATGGCCGAGAGGGCATCCTGGTGTGGACGGTTGGAGCAGAATTGGGTTTGGTCGATGTAGGCCGCTTCATAGACGAAGCGGTAGCTGAAACTGACCTGCTGCAGGGTGGTGAACATTTTCATGTCGCAGCCGCGCAATGGCTGGGCCTCGAGGTCGTCCAGGCCTTCACGCAACTGCCCGAACAACTGCTCGAGACGTTCGAGAAAACGTTCGCCCTGGCTGTTCATCTGTTCGCTTTCGCGCAGTTGCACCTGACGCAAAGCCACGCCCAGGCTGCCGGCCAGCAGTAAAGCAACACTCAACGCAGCCGCCAGTATCGCCAAAGACCAAGGGCGATAAAACCAACTGCGCAGGGTCTCTCGTGCGGCGGCCATCATTGAACATCCAAAGGATTACCAATGAGTTATAGCTACTGATTGAGATTTAGCGCTGACCGTCGGGCGGGCGTCATTATTTTGTCTGATTTAACACCTGCAGGATCGCCGCACTCTGCGCATCGGGCGTACCGTCGAACAGCGTCGGGCGAAAGCGCATCTGGAAGGCCGCCAGGACGTGCCGGGTGGCGACATCCAGCTCGCCGGTCTGCGGCGTGGTGTAGCCCAGGTGCGACAACTGTTCCTGGAACCAACCGATACTTGGCAACTGGGCGGCAAACTGCGCTTGCTGGCGCGCCACCGCCTGTTCATTGGGCCACAGCGCAACCCCGGCCTCGGCCAGGCGCTTCCATGGGAACAGCGGACCCGGATCGAGCTTGCGCAGTGGCGCAATGTCACTATGACCGATCACCTGCCGCGGGCTGATGCCATTGCGCTTGTTGATGTCCTTGAGCAGGAAGATCAGCGATTGCACCTGGGCTTCGCTGTAGGGATACCAGACGCGCCCAGTCGGCGTATCGGTGAACCCCGGGTTGACGATCTCGATGCCGATCGAGCTGGAGTTCAGCCAGGTGCGCCCTTGCCATTCGCTTTCCCCGGCATGCCAGGCGCGCCGATTCTCATCCACCAGCTTGTAGATGGTTGCGTTCTTGTCATCGCCCACCAGGTAATGGCTGCTGACTTCGCCACGGGTCAACAACGCCAACGATCGCTCCAGCGAAGCGGAGGTGTAATGCACCACCACGAACTGGATCCGGTTGTCTTGATTGACCGAGGGATGGCTGGTATCGATACGCGGACCGCTGGCGCAACCGGCCAGGACTAGGAGGGATACAAGCAGGGCGATGAATTTCATGAGGAGGGCAGTACTCTGCGGACAATAATGCAACAAGCGTAACGTACCGCCCGATTCCAGACCGGCAAAAGCCCGCCATTTAAACAAAATGGGACAAATGCCCTCAACCCGCCTCGACACGGTTGCGCCCGGCATTTTTTGCCCGGTACAGCGCCTGATCGGCTCTTTTGAGTACCAGATCGCTGTGTTCTCCCGCCTTGAACGCCGACACGCCGATGGACGCCGTGATGGTCACTGGCTCACCCTTGAAATGAAACGGGCAGGCTTCAATTGCGGCGCGCAAACTTTCCAGCAACTTGACCCCCGCTACCAGCGCGGTTGCAGGCATCAGCAGGACAAACTCTTCACCGCCAAAGCGGGCGATGAAATCCGTACCGCGCAGGCGTTTGCGCAACACCGTGGCGATGATTTTCAGCACCTTGTCGCCGGCCAGGTGGCCGTAGTTATCGTTGATGTGCTTGAAATGGTCGAGATCGAGCATCGCCAGCAACAAGGTATTGCCGTGTTGCTGCCATTGGCCGACTTCATGCTCCAGGCGCTCGCTCCAGGCCGCGCGATTGGGCAAGCCGGTCAATGGGTCGACCAGGGCTTTCTGGCGCTGTTCTTCAAGGTGCTCGCGATATCCCTGGGCTTCCTGCTCCATGCTGGCCACCCGCGCGGCCAGGCCCTGCAGGCGCGCCGCGACTTCCTGCTCGCGCTCGTCACGTTGCTTCTGGTGCTGATCCATGGTGCTCAGCAAACCTTCAAGGTGGTTCTCCAGCACGTGCTTGAGCCCCTCGAGGTCAGCAGCCTCCTGCATGCTGCTCTGCAAGCCGTCGACCTGTTCACGGATCTGCGTATCCAGCTCCCGCGCCGCCGAGCGGTTGTCGGCGTGGCCTGCGCTGGCCGCCTGCAGGTTGCTCTGAAACGACTCCAGGCGCTCGTTGAGCTGCTTGAGGTAGACCTCGAACTCATGCTGGCCACTGTCGGTGATCGCCAGCATCAACACCGCCAGATCATCGAGGATCGGCAGCAGTTCGTACCAGTTCAACCCGTTTTTCAGGCGCTCGCGCATGGCTTCGGCTTGCGGTCGATGGCGTTCGGGCAAGGACAGATCATCCAACAGCCCCAACAGCGTGCTTTCTATGTGCTTGGCCACCGAGCTATAGGATGGTTCTGGCGAATCCGGCAGCGCGTAGAACAGCTCCGGCTCGCCCGGCTGCGGCTCCTGCTCGGCAAGGACGTCTGTCAGGGCAGGGGCTGTAGGCAATTCGTCCGCTGGCGCCGGGGGCGCTTCGTCGTCCGGTTGCGCGTCAGCAGCTGCGCATTCGGCAACCGGCTCCGGCAGCGGGGCGAAGACAGGTTCCTGCAGCAACGCCACGTCAGCCTCGACCTCAAGCTGGGCCTGAGGCGCCACTGTTGCTGGGGCGACTACCGCCGGAGCGGCTGATGATGGCGTCTCTATCAACAGCTCAGGGGCTGCTGGCGCAGCGTGTGTCGCAACGGCCGGCAGCAAATCCAGCTCCTGATCGCGAGCACCGAACAGACGTTGCAACAACCCCGGGCGATTGAGCTCCGCGGGATTGTCGAGAAGGTTCAGCGCCTGGCCTTGCAAGCCGCTGTACTCACCCAACAGCAGCGGTATCTCGCGGGCATGGCCGACGCGCCCATCCAGTTGCTTGGCAAAGGTCTTGAGCGGCCGGCTGACCTCACGGGGCAGGGGCAAGCGCTGCAGTTGCCGGACCAGCTCGGACAACGCCGTGCCGATTTGATCGACCCGGGTCTCGCGCCGCTGCTCGGAGTCGAGTACGGCTTTTTCCAGGCGCGGCAGCAGGGCGGCCAGGCCTGCATCCATGTCGTCGGTGCGGATGACTTCGCGCATTTCCTTCATGCACTGGTCAACCGCGCGGTCTGTGCCTTCTGCCGCCAGCGTGCTGCGCACCAGGCCACGACGCAGCAAGTCGAGGCGGGCATCCCAACGACGTTCGAGTTTTTCCTGTTGTTCGATGCTTTTGAGGTACTTCTCTTTCCAGCGGTTGGCTTCGTCGCTCATTCAGGGGTTCCGCGAGGGGCAGGACTCAACGCGGGCAATGCATCAGCCGTGAGCGAACCCGGCAGACGAATCTCTACCGCGACCGGCAGGTGATCGGAAATCGGTTGCGCCAGCACTTCGACCCGTTCGAGGGTCAGCGACGGGCTGAGTAGAATGTGGTCCAGGCAGCGTTGCGGACGCCAACTGGGGAAGGTCGCCTCGACTTGGGGCGCGAGCAGGCCAAGATCACGCAGGGGCGAGCTTTGCAGCAGGTCACTGGCGTGGGTATTCATGTCGCCCATGAGCACCTGGTGCTTATAGTCGCCGATCAGGTCGCGTATGTACGCCAGTTGCAGGGTCCTGACCCGGGCGCCCAGTGCCAGGTGCATCATCACCACCACCAGCGCCTCTGGCCCTTCGCCAAACCGCACCAGAATCGCACCGCGCCCCTTGGGCCCGGGCAATGGGTGATCTTCGATCACCCACGGACGTAGACGGCTAAGCACGCCATTGCTGTGCTGGCCGAGCCGACCGAGGTTGCGGTTGAGCTGTTGGTACCAGTAGGGGAAGGCGCCGAGCTGGGCCAGGTGTTCGACCTGGTTGACGTAGCCTGAACGCAGGCTGCCGCCATCGGCTTCCTGCAACGCGACCAGGTCATAGTCGCCCAGCAGGTTGCCAATCTTCTGCAGATTGTCGGCACGCCCGGTGTGTGGCAGCAGATGCTGCCAGCCCCGGGTCAGGTAATGCCGATAACGCTCGGTACTGATACCGACCTGGATGTTGAAGCTGAGTAGGCGCAGACGGCTGTCTGCGGGCAAGCCCGAGGGCTCCAGGTGGTGCTCGTTGACCCGCGGATCATGCCGGCCAACGATGCGTTCAGTACTCCAGCGGCGCATGGCGTGCGCCGCTTACTTAGCGGCGCGCTCCTTGGCGATCAACTGATCAGCCACGCTCAGGGCGCCTTCCGGGCCACCGGCGGTGCCGAGGTCAAAGCGGTACTTGCCATTGACGACCATGGTCGGTACGCCGGAGATCTGGTAGGCCTGGGCCTTTTTCTTGGCGTCCTCGACCTTGCCTTTGACGGCGAACGAATTGAAGGTGCTGAGGAACTTGTCCTTGTCGACGCCTTCGCCGACCAGGAACTCGGCCATTTCTTCCGGGGTCGCGAGTTTCTTGCCGCTGTGGATCGCTTCGAACACGGCCTTGTGGACCTTGTGCTCCACACCCATGGCTTCCAGGGTGATGAACATTTGGCCGTGGACGTTCCAGATACCGCCGAACATGGCCGGAATACGCACGAAGTTCACGTCGGCAGGCAGTTTCTCGGCCCATGGGTTGATGGTCGGCTCGAATGCATAGCAATGCGGGCAGCCATACCAGAACAGTTCCACGACTTCGATCTTGCCAGGCACCGCCACCGGAACGGCGTTGCTCAGTTCGACATATTGTTTACCGGCTTCAAGCGGTTCAGCAGCCTGGGCGGTCATGCCGAACAGGCTGGCGGTGACGAGTGCGGCGCTGAGAATCAGATTACGCATGCTTTGCTCCTGGACACATTGGCTCGCCTCGCGCGACCTGCGGTCTGGCAGGTCATGGCGGGCATCAGTTTTCTAGTGTAACGGCAGCGGCCACAAAAAAGGGCGGCCTAGGCCACCCTTTTTATGCTTGCATCGAAGGATTAATCGAGCGTTAACGTCGCGCGGGGACGATACCTCGCGCAGCGTCCGCTCAACCGGCCTTAGTGCAGGCCCTGGATGTAGTTGGACACGGCTTCGATGTCCTTGTTGCTCAGCTTCGCTGCAACACTTTGCATGATTTTCGCGTCACCGTCGTTGGTACGGTTACCTTCACGGAAATCGGTCAGTTGCTTGGCGGTGTATTGCGCATGCTGACCACCCAGGTGCGGGAAGGCCGCTGCTGCGTTGCCAGCGCCGTTAGGCGAGTGGCAACCGGTGCAGGAAGGCATGCCCTGGTCCAGCTTGCCGCCGCGGAACAACTCTTCACCGCGAGCCACGACTTTCGGATCCGCTGCGCCGACGCTGCCTTTCTGGCTGGCGAAGTAGGCAGAAATATCTGCCAGGTCCTGATCACTCAGGTTGGTCAGCAGGCCGGTCATTTCCAGAACGGTGCGCTTGCCCGACTTGATGTCGTGCAGTTGCTTGTTCAGGTAACGCTCACCCTGACCCGCCAGTTTTGGAAAATTTGGCGCCATGCTGTTGCCATCCGGGCCATGGCAAGCGCCACATACTGCGGCTTTCGCCTGACCAGCAGTCGCATCACCTGCAGCATGGGCAATGCCGGAGATCCCCACGGTCAACAGCAGACTCACGATCAATTTGTTCATCAGCTAATCCAACTACGGCTAAGGGTTAAAGAGTTATGGACCGGGATCACTCGCTCATCCACTGGATGATGGCCTGGTAATCCTCGGCACTGCAGTCCATGCACAAACCACGCGGCGGCATCGCCTTGAAACCCTGGGTCACGTGTTGCACCAGCGTCTCCATACCTTGCGCCAGTCTTGGCGTCCATGCCTGCTGGTCGCCCTTTCGAGGCGCCATTGGCAGTTGGCCGGAATGACAGGCTCCACAAACACGGTTGTACACAGCTTCCGGATCCTGTGTAGCCTGCGCGCCATATAGCGGCATCAAGACACCGGCAGCTAGCAGCCATTTCGTCATAAACGACCTTTTCAGGGTTGAGAGCGTGCTGCGTTCTAATGCGCAATCAAGGTCAATCGCTCTCGTGAACTTCATCCTACGCTGGGACAAAGCGCACACAAAATCTGCGGCATTATATACTGGCGTCACTGAAACGGAAACGACGCTGCTCTTTGCGACCAATCTCGGCACCGCCCACATCGGAAATCCCATGCAACTCAAGAACCCCATCCTCGGTCTGTGCCAACAGTCCACCTTCATGCTCAGCGCTGCCAAAGTCGATCAATGCCCCGACGACGAAGGCTTCGAAGTGGCGTTCGCCGGGCGGTCCAACGCCGGTAAATCCAGTGCGCTGAACACCCTGACCCACGCCAGCCTCGCGCGCACCTCCAAGACGCCAGGGCGCACACAGCTGTTGAACTTCTTCAAACTAGACGAAGAACGGCGTCTGGTCGACCTTCCTGGCTACGGCTACGCAAAAGTACCGATCCCACTGAAGCAGCACTGGCAGCGCCACCTGGAAGCCTACCTGGGCAGCCGTGAGAGCCTGAAGGGTCTGATCCTGATGATGGACATCCGTCATCCAATGACCGACTTCGACCTGCTGATGCTCGATTGGGCCGTGGCCAGCGGCATGCCGATGCACATTCTGCTGACCAAAGCCGACAAGCTGACCTACGGCGCAGCGAAAAACACCCTGCTCAAGGTCCAGGCGGAAATCCGCAAAGGCTGGGGCGAAGCCGTGACCATCCAGCTGTTCTCGGCCCCCAAACGCTTGGGTCTGGAAGACGCCTACACTGTTTTGGCGGACTGGATGGAGCTTGCGGACAAGGGCGCCGAGGCGACCGAGTAAAAGTCGCAGGCAAAAAAAACCCCGAATTTCATATGGGGAGGGAGAAATTCGGGGTTTAAGCTTCTGGACCGCTAGGGCGGGGTCCAGATATCTGCCAACACTTAACACAACATAGGAGCATCGAAGGGCTTCACCACCCATTCAGTAACTCTGAGTGGTGTTTCACGGGTTTAGTTCCTGACGGCGACAAAATCGATTAGCAATAAGCCCAAGATTTTTTCGACCTAAGCGCCTTGAACCCCGCAATTGCCGCGACACTATGCCGCGGCGCTCCCCGCAAAAAATCGCGAAAAAACGGCTCAGTGAGCCTCATCCCAGTTGTTGCCAACGCCGACTTCCACCAAAAGTGGCACATCGAGGGTGGCCGCAGCGCTCATGTGCTGGCGAATTTCTTCGCGCACTTGATCGACCAGGTCCTCGCGAACTTCCAGCACCAGTTCATCGTGTACCTGCAGGATCACCCGGGCGTCCAGCCCAGAACTCTCCAGCCAGTTATCCACAGCCACCATGGCCTTCTTGATGATGTCCGCCGCCGTACCTTGCATCGGTGCGTTGATCGCGGTGCGTTCAGCGCCGGCGCGCTCCTGCGGCTTATTGGAGTTGATCTCCGGCAGGTACAGCCGGCGACCGAACAGAGTCTCGACATAGCCCTGTTCCGCCGCCTGGGCGCGGGTGCGATCCATGTATTCACGCACGCCCGGGTAGCGTGCGAAATAGGTGTCGATATAAGCCTTGGCGGTCTTGGTGTCGACGCCGATGTCCTTGCCCAGCTTCTGTGCCCCCATGCCGTAGATCAGGCCGAAGTTGATGGCCTTGGCGCCGCGGCGCTGCTCGGTGGTGACATCCGCCAGCTCCACCCGAAACACTTCCGCAGCCGTGGCGGTGTGCACGTCCAGGTTGTTGCGAAAGGCATTGAGCAGGCCTTCATCGCGGGACAGGTGGGCCATGATCCGCAGCTCGATCTGCGAATAGTCCGCCGCCAGCAGTTTGTAGCCGCTCGGCGCAATGAAGGCCTGACGGATGCGCCGGCCTTCGGCGGTGCGCACCGGGATGTTCTGCAGGTTCGGATCACTGGAGGACAGCCGCCCGGTAGATGCCACCGCCTGGTGATAGGAGGTGTGGATACGGCCGGTACGGGGGTTGATCTGCTCAGGCAGTCGGTCGGTGTAGGTACTTTTCAGCTTGCTCATCGAGCGGTACTGCATCAGTACCTTGGGCAGTTGGTAGTCCTCTTCCGCGAGCTTGGCCAGTACCTCTTCGGCGGTGGACGGCTGGCCCTTGGCAGTCTTCTTCAACACCGGGTAGCCGAGTTTTTCGTAAAGAATCACTCCAAGCTGCTTGGGAGAGCCGAGGTTGAATTCCTCACCGGCAATCTCGAAGGCTTCACGCTCCAGCGCCACCAGCTTGTTGCCCAACTCGACGCTCTGTTCGCCGAGCAGCTTGTCATCTACCAGCGCGCCCTGACGCTCGATCCGCGCCAGCACGGGCACCAACGGCATCTCGATATCGCTCAGGACACTGGCCAGACTCGGGATGGCCGCCAGTTTTTCGTGCAGGGTCTGGTGCAGACGCAAGGTCACGTCGGCATCTTCGGCGGCATACGGACCAGCCTGTTCCAAGGCGATCTGATCGAAGGTCAGTTGCTTGACGCCCTTGCCGGCGATGTCCTGGAAGCTGACGGTGGTGTGATCCAGGTACTTCTGCGCCAGGCTGTCCATGTCATGGCGGGTGGCTACGGAGTTGAGTACGTAGGACTCAAGCATGGTGTCGAAGGCAATTCCACGCACGGTGATACCACACGCGTGATCGCCACCGATGGCGCAGTTGGCCAGGATATTCATGTCGAATTTGGCGTGCTGGCCGACCTTGAGCTTTGCAGGGTCTTCGAGCAGCGGCTTGAGCGCGCGCAAGACCGTGTCGCGGTCCAACTGTTCCGGCACGCCGATGTAGGAATGAGTCAGCGGGATGTAGGCCGCTTCGTTGGCCTGCACCGCGAAGGACAGACCCACCAATTGCGCCTGCTGGGCGTCGATGCCGGTGGTCTCGGTATCGAAGGCGAACAGCTTGGCGTTGCTGAGTTTCTGCAGCCAGACCTCAAAACGCGCCTGATCGAGGATGGTTTCGTACTGCGCCTCAGCCGCCACGGGCTCTGCAACGGCTACGTCGGTCTCGACCGCGCTCAGCAGATCGGTCGCGGGCTCGGGCTGAGCCGCTGCCGCCAGCTCGACGCGCTTGGTATCACGCTGCAATTCGTCGGACCAGCTCTTGAACTCGAGCAGGGCATACAGCTCGGCCAGTTTGTCGCGGTCCGGCTCGCGCAGGTGCAGGTCATCCAGGCCCACATCCAGCGGTACATCGACCTTGATGGTCGCCAACTGGTAGGACAGGAACGCCATTTCCCGATGTTCTTCGAGCTTGGCCGGCAGTGTCTTGGCGCCACGAATCGGCAGGCTCGGGACCATATCGAGCTGCGCATAGAGTTCGGTCAGACCGCCGTTCACCCCAACCAACAGGCCGGATGCGGTCTTGGGTCCAATCCCCGGAACCCCGGGAATGTTGTCGGAGGAGTCGCCCATCAGCGCCAGGTAGTCGATGATCTGCTCGGGAGCGACACCGAATTTCTCCTTCACGCCAGCCACGTCCATCGAACTACCGGTCATGGTATTGACCAAGGTAATGTGCCCGTCGACCAGTTGCGCCATGTCCTTGTCGCCAGTGGAAATCACCACCGGGCGGTCAGCGGCCGCGCTGCTGCGGGCCAGCGTACCGATCACATCGTCCGCCTCGACGCCTTCGACGCACAGCAGCGGGAAGCCGAGGGCGATCACGCTGGCGTGCAGGGGCTCGATCTGGACGCGCATGTCGTCAGGCATGCTCGGTCGGTTGGCCTTGTATTCGGCGTACATGTCGTCGCGAAAGGTCCCACCCTTGGCGTCGAACACGACGGCGAACGGGCTGTCCGGGTACTGCTTGCGAAGACTCTTGAGCATGTTCAGCACGCCCTTGACCGCTCCGGTCGGCAGGCCTTTGGAAGTGGTCAAAGGTGGCAGCGCGTGAAAGGCGCGGTACAGGTATGAAGAACCGTCCACCAGGACGAGGGGGGCTTGGCTCATGAGCAGGATCAACCTTTTCGGCGGGTCCGGCGCTAGAATAGCGGGACCGTTGACGACAAAGGGACAAGGTTATCATGCGCACACTCAATCGCCTGTTGCTGGCTGGCTTGTTTAGCTTCATTCCATTGGCTGCCATGGCGGCGGACGATGCACCGACTGCGGATCCGGAAGTCACCATCCGTACCGAAGGCGACAAGACCATCCAGGAGTACCGCCAGAACGGCTTCCTGTATGCGATCAAGGTCACCCCCAAGGGTGGCAAGCCGTACTTCCTGGTGCGCTCGGACGGTACGGATGCCAACTTTATTCGCTCGGATCAGCCCGATATGCTGATCCCGGCGTGGAAGATCTTTGAGTGGAAGTAGTTTCTTAACTTTAATCGGCGCTGGCTTGATCGCCGCGCCCGAACTGAGCAGTTTTTAACCATGTCTGTGTTCACCCCCCTGGCTCGGCCCGAGCTGGAAACCTTTCTCGCCCCTTATGGGCTTGGCCGCCTGCTTGATTTCCAGGGGATTGCCGCTGGTAGCGAAAACACCAATTTTTTCATCAGCCTGGAACAGGGCGAGTTCGTCCTGACCCTGGTCGAGCGCGGCCCAGTGCAGGAAATGCCGTTCTTCATCGAACTGCTGGACGTCCTGCACAACGCCAACCTGCCGGTGCCCTACGCCCTGCGCACTACCGATGGCGTCGCCTTGCGCGAGCTGGCCGGCAAACCTGCGCTGTTGCAGCCGCGGCTGGCGGGCAAGCACATCAAGGTGGCCAACGCGCAGCACTGCGCGCAAGTCGGCGAGTTGCTGGCGCACCTGCATCTGGCGACCAAGGACCAGATGATCAAGCGCAAGACCGATCGCGGCCTGGACTGGATGCTCGAAGAAGGCACGCAGTTGCTCTCGCACTTGGGCGACGAGTCGCGCCAACTGCTGCAACGCGCCCTGGACGAGATCAACGAGCAGAAGGTGAAGATCCTCGCCCTGCCACGGGCCAACATCCACGCCGACCTGTTCCGCGACAATGCGATGTTCGAAGGCACTCACCTGACCGGGCTGATCGACTTCTACAACGCCTGTTCCGGCCCGATGCTCTATGACGTGGCCATCGCCCTGAACGACTGGTGCTCGGACGACGATGGCCTGATCGACGGCCCACGCGCACGGGCCCTGCTCGGGGCCTATGCGGCGCTGCGCCCGTTCAGCGCTGCCGAGGCCGAACTGTGGCCGACCCTGCTGCGCGTGGCCTGCGTGCGGTTCTGGCTGTCACGCCTGATCGCTGCCGAATCCTTTGCCGGGCAAGACGTGCTGATTCACGATCCGATGGAATTCGAGCAGCGTCTGGCCCAGCGCCAGCAGGTCAGTACGCCGTTGCCGTTCGCGCTTTAAAAGCTTCGCGGGCAAGCCTCGCCCCTACGCAGAGCAATTCCTGCGCCTGTAGGAACAAGGCTCGCCCGCGATAGGATCGCCACATATCTCGGCGCTTACAGCGACTCCAGGCACCCTGCCAGGTCATTGCCCAGCTTATCCAACACCTGCTCATAACCCTGGGCAGTTGCTGGCGTATAGCCGCCGAGCGCATCCAGCTCGGCCAGCTTCACCGGCAAACCGGCCACCAGGGTCTCCGCTAGACGAGGGCGCAGTGGCGGTTCGCTGAACACGCAGGTCTTGCCGACGGCCTGCAGGCGCGCACGCATCGCCGCCACATGCTGGGCACCCGGCTGCACTTCGGCGGCCACGCTGAACACACCCACATGCTTGAGACCGTAGGCGTCCTCAAAATAGTCGAACGCTTCGTGGAACACGAAGTAAGGCTTGCCTTCGACCACCGCCAGGCGTGCTTTCAAACGCAGGTCCAGCGCATCGAGACGCTCATCGAAAGCCTTCAGGTTGTTTTGATAACGCGGAGCATTGGCCGGATCGGCAGCGCTCAGGTCAGTAGCGATTTTCGCCGCAATCACCCGCGCATTCACCGGCGATAGCCACAGATGGGCATCGAGGCTGCCGGGGCGATGATCGTGATCGTGCTCGTCGGCCTCTTCGGCGTGGGAGTGATTGTCCTCGGCAAAATGGCGCAGCTTCAGGCCCGGCAGCCCCTGCAGGGCCACCGATGGCAAGTTGCGCCCCTTGAGGACTCGGGGCAGGAAACCTTCCATGTCGGGGCCGATCCAGTACAGCAGGTCTGCCGACTGCACGCGCCGTACGTCGGAAGGTCGCAAGGCGTAGTTATGGGGTGAAGCGCCCGGCGGCAACAGGACTTCCGGCACGCCGAGGCCGTCCTGCACCGCAGCAGCTATCAGCTGTACCGGCTTGATACTGGTCAGGACCCTGACTTCGGCGTGAGCGGCGTTGATCGTGAAGAAACTGGCAGCAAATGTGACAAGGATGGCAAAAAGTCTGGACACGATGACCACTCAAAGAGGCGAGAACGGGTAATATAATAACGTCTCTCACAAAATTCGTCGCCGCTCATGCCTAAAACACCGCTTGCCAGTCGTCCCCACGACCACTCCCATTGCGTGCACACCGCGCTGTCCGAGGCTGATGCGATCTGCGCACGCCAAGGCTTGCGCCTGACTGCATTGCGCCGTCGGGTGCTGGAGCTGGTGTGGCAGAGCCACAAGCCGCTGGGCGCCTACGACATCCTGGCAGTGCTCAGTGAGCAGGACGGCCGTCGCGCCGCGCCGCCCACCGTGTACCGCGCCCTGGACTTCCTGCTGGACAACGGCCTGGTGCATCGCATCTCGTCGCTCAACGCCTTCGTTGGCTGCAACCACCCAGGGCACGCCCACCAGGGCCAGTTCCTGATCTGCCGGGAATGCCACGCGGCTATCGAGCTGGAACAGAAAACCATCAGCGACAGCATCATCCACAGCGCCGGCGAAGTTGGCTTTGTGGTCGAAGGCCAGACGGTCGAAGTGGTCGGGCTCTGTTCGGGCTGCCAGGGGGCTTGATGAGCACTGCGTTGATTCGCCTGGAACAGGTGACGGTGACCTTTGCCGGACAAAACGTACTGGACAACATCCAGCTCAGCGTCGAGCCAGGGCAGATCGTCACCCTGATCGGCCCCAACGGTGCCGGCAAAACTACCCTGGTGCGCGCCGTGCTCGGCCTGCTCAAGCCCGACAGCGGCAGTGTGTGGCGCAAGCCGAAGCTGCGGGTCGGCTACATGCCGCAAAAACTCCACGTCGACCCCACCCTGCCGCTGTCGGTACTGCGCTTTTTGCGCCTGGTGCCCGGCGTGGACCGGGCACGAGCCCTGGCCGCACTCAAGGAAGTCGGTGCCGAACAGGTGATCGACAGCCCGGTGCAGAGCGTCTCCGGCGGTGAAATGCAGCGCGTGCTGCTGGCCCGGGCGCTGCTGCGCGAGCCGCAACTACTGGTGCTCGACGAGCCGGTCCAGGGTGTCGATGTCGCCGGGCAGGCCGAGCTGTACAGCTTGATCACCCGCCTGCGCGACCGTCACGGCTGCGGTGTGCTGATGGTCTCCCACGACCTGCACCTGGTGATGAGCACCACCGACCAGGTGGTCTGCCTCAATCGCCATGTCTGCTGCTCCGGCCACCCGGAGCAGGTCAGCGGCGACCCGGCCTTTGTCGAGCTGTTCGGCAAGAACGCGCAAAGCCTGGCGATCTATCACCACCATCACGATCATGCCCACGACCTGCACGGCTCGGTCGTCAGCGCGGCGCCCGCCGCTCATACCCACGTTCACGGAGATGGCTGCAAGCATGGCTGATTTTCTGTTGTATGCCCTGCTCGCAGGCCTGGCCCTGGCCGTCGTGGCTGGCCCTCTGGGATCATTCGTGGTCTGGCGGCGCATGGCCTATTTTGGCGACACCCTATCCCACGCGGCCTTGCTTGGCGTGGCCCTGGGCTTCTTGCTGGATGTCAGCCCGACCATCGCCGTCACCGTCGGCTGCCTGTTGCTGGCCGTGCTGCTGGTGACCCTGCAACAGCGTCAACCACTGGCCTCAGACACCCTGCTAGGGATTCTTGCACCCAGCACCCTCTCTCTGGGCCTGGTGGTACTAAGCTTCATGCATGAAGTGCGGATCGACCTGATGGCCTATCTGTTCGGCGACCTGCTGGCGATCAGCCCCGGCGACCTGGCCTGGATCCTCGGCGGCAGTACGGCTGTCCTGCTGTTGCTGGTGGCGCTGTGGCGGCCATTGCTGGCCATTACCGTGCACGAAGAGCTGGCCATGGTCGAAGGCCTGCCCGTGGCGGCGTTGCGCCTGACCTTGATGCTGTTGATTGCGGTCGTGATCGCGGTGGCGATGAAAATCGTCGGGGTGTTGCTGATCACCTCATTGCTGATCATTCCGGCGGCTGCGGCACAACGCCACGCTCGCTCGCCCGAGCAAATGGCCTTGGGTGCAAGCTTGCTGGGTATACTCGCGGTCTGCGGTGGCCTGGCGCTGTCGTGGTTCAAGGACACGCCGGCCGGCCCCTCGATTGTGGTCGTTGCCGCCGCGCTGTTTCTGCTGAGTTTTGTCCTGCCCCGCCGAGGGGTGTAGACTTGCTCGTTTTTTGCGCAATCAGAGAGTCGCAGGAATGAAGCCGTTCGCCTCCCGTTATCTGCTCCTTGCTGCATTTTTGCTGCTGGGCGCCTGCCAAAGCACACCGCCAGCGCCCGAGATCCCGGACGCGCGCGCGACGGCCATCGCCCAGCTGGAACAAAGCCTGGCCAGCAATGAGCTGGCCACCGCCGAAGATCAACTGGCGGCCTTGCAGGCGCAATCGCCCAACGACCAGTCCTTGGAGCAATACCAGCGCCAACTGGCCGAAGCCTATTTGCAGCGCAGCCAGATCGTCCTGCAAAAAGGTGACGTCAACGCGGCAGCCACTGCCCTTAGCCGCGCACGGGTGCTGATGCCCAAGGCGCCGGCACTGACCGGCGGCGTCAACGGTGCCATCACCGAGGCCCGTAAAGCCGAGCTGGAAAAAGCCGAGGCCGCCCTCTTGGCTGCCGCTGCCAAACCCCAGGCCAAGGTCATCGACCCGACCGCCGAAAGTACCACCGTGGCACTGAACATCACCGATAGTCGGCAACTTCGGCGCCAACTGGATGCGATTGCCGCCGATGTAGTGAATTACCAGTGTGACGTCAGCATCCAGGCACCCCGCACCCAGGATTACCCGTGGCTGGCGACCTTGCTGAGCAAGCGGGTAAAGAAACTCGACCCCGATTTTGACCTGAAGATCGAGCGGCAGATCCTGCGCCACATTCCGGCGCAAATGGTCTTGGCACCGCGCAAGGATTGATAAGCGCTGTTCGCTGGCGAGCCACAAAGCGGGCGCCAGCGAAAGCGCTCTTTTTGCCTACGCCGGCACCGCCTTGGCCTTCGCCTCACGATCCCACACCCGATGCTGCCCGATCGCGGCAAAGAACCCCTTGGTCAACGTGGCACCCGCGCCCACCAACAGCCCGGCATCGGCTTGCAGCTTCAACACATCGAGCAATTGCTTGGCCTCGCCCTGCAGCGCGATCGCCTTGAGGTGCTTGTACGCCTCCAACAGGTAGTGCAGCGCCACGCCATCGGTACTCAACGCCTTGATTGACGCAGCGCCACCCGGCACGAACACCGCATCGAAAGCCACCGACGGCGACCCTTCCATGGACCCATCCACCGGCAGGCTTTTACCATCTGTGGTTTTCACTGGCGCCGACGTCGGCCCCAACAGCTTGGCATGTGCGCCTTCTGCCTCCAGGGCTTTTTTCATGGCATTGATCGCCGCGCCATCGACGCCGTTGGCCGCCAGGATCGCGACTTTGCGGGTCTTGATGTTTTCCGGCAGCAAATTGGCCTGACTGAGCGCAGGAGAGCGCTCCAGCACGGTTTTGCGCACTTGCACGGTGCCCGCCTTGGGTGCCGGCAGTCCGAGGTTCTGCGCTACACGCCCGGCCAGATCCAGGTCGATGTTGGCAAGGATTTCATTGACCTGCCGCGCCCGGATGAATTCACGTTCGACCTTGCCCAGCTCGAAGCTGTAGGCCGCGATGATGTGCTCCTGCTCGTGCTTGCTCATGCTGTGGAAGAACAGCCGCGCCTGGGAGAAGTGATCACTGAAGGATTCGCTGCGCTGGCGGATCTTGTTGGCGTCGATGCGCTCGGGATAGCTCTCGAAGCCGCCATCAACGGCCGCCGGAGGGGTTTCTTTCGGCCAGCCGCCATCGATGGAGTTCGGCTCATAGGCCGCGCGCCCCTTGTCGATGGTGGTGCGGTGCAACGCATCACGTTGGCCGTTGTGGAACGGCGCGATAGGACGATTGATGGGTATCTCGTGAAAATTCGGTCCGCCGAGTCGGCTGATCTGCGTGTCGGTGTAGGAAAATAGCCGGCCTTGCAGCAGCGGGTCATTGGAGAAATCGATCCCCGGCACGATATGCCCAGGACAGAACGCCACCTGCTCGGTTTCGGCGAAAAAGTTGTCCGGGTTACGGTTGAGCACCATTTTGCCCAGCGGAGTGATCGGCACCAACTCCTCGGGAATCAACTTGGTGGGGTCGAGGATGTCGAAATCGAAGGCATGCTCGTTTTCCTCCTCGATGACTTGAACCCCCAGCTCCCACTCGGGATAGTCGCCCATCTCGATCGCGTCCCACAGGTCGCGGCGATGATAGTCGGTATCTTTGCCCGCAAGCTTCTGGGCTTCATCCCACACCAGCGAGCAGGTGCCTGCGGTGGGGCGCCAGTGGAACTTCACAAAACGCGACTTACCGGCCGCATTGATCAAGCGGAAGGTGTGGACACCAAAGCCCTGCATGCTACGCAGGCTTTTGGGAATCGCCCGATCGGACATGGCCCAGATCACCATGTGCGCCGACTCTGGCTGCAGTGACACAAAATCCCAGAACGTATCGTGCGCCGAACCACCGGTAGGTATTTCGTTGTGGGGTTCGGGTTTTACGGCGTGGACGAAGTCAGGAAACTTGATGGCATCCTGGATGAAAAATACCGGCATGTTGTTGCCAACCAGGTCGAAGTTGCCTTGCTCGGTGAAGAACTTCACGGCGAACCCACGCACATCTCGCACGGTATCACCGGAGCCACGCGGGCCTTGTACCGTGGAAAACCGCACGAACACCGGTGTTTTATGCCCGGGGTCCTGTAGGAAACCGGCCTTGGTCAGCTCGGCGTGGTTCTCGTAACTCTGAAAGAAGCCATGCGCCCCGGTGCCCCGGGCATGCACGATGCGTTCGGGAATCCGCTCATGGTCAAAATGGGTGATCTTTTCCCGCATGATGAAGTCTTCGAGCAGCGAAGGCCCGCGCGCGCCAGCCTTCAAGCTATTCTGGTTATCGGCGACCTTTACCCCCTGATTGGTGCGCAACGCTTGTTCGCTGGCGTCCGAACGAAAGGCTTCCAGGCTTTGCAGCTTGGCGTTGCTGTTGGCGCGGTCCGGGGTATCGGTGCCGGCCAGTTGGCTCTTGCCGGCGTCAGGTTTTTTGGTACTCATCAGTGCTGAACTCCTCGATGGGGATTCGCGCGTACGGCGAGATCCATGAGCTAAGTCCCCAGGCACGGTCCCGGGTGTTTTTCAGTGCTGAAGTAGTGACTGACGTGGAGTGGGGCCGTTCCTTTTTTATGACCTTTGATCGCGTTATTGCCAAATGAAAGGATGAATACGAAATAAATGCTAAGAACCTCTATACGGACAGGCTAAAATGCGCGCCCGGCTAACCGCTGATCCTTTTCTAACGCGCCCCACAAGGTTCGCTACGTGATCGAGTTTCAAAACGTCCATAAAACCTACCGCGTTGCCGGTAGGGATATTCCTGCCCTGCACCCGACCAGTCTGACGATTGAGAACGGCCAGGTGTTTGGCCTGATCGGCCATTCCGGCGCAGGAAAAAGTACCCTGCTGCGCCTGATCAACCGCCTGGAAGACTCCAGCGGCGGCAAGATCATCGTCGATGGCGAGGAAGTCACTGCGCTGGACGCCAATGCGCTGCGCCGTTTCCGCCAGCAAGTCGGGATGATCTTCCAGCACTTCAACCTGCTGGCCTCCAAGACCGTGGCCGACAACGTGGCGCTGCCGCTGACGCTCGCCGGTGAACTGTCGCGCGCCGACATCGACCGGCGCGTGGCCGAGTTGCTGGCCCGGGTGGGCCTGTCCGACCATGCCAAGAAATACCCGGCGCAGCTGTCGGGTGGCCAGAAGCAGCGCGTAGGCATCGCCCGTGCCCTGGCAACCAAACCGAAGATCCTGCTGTGCGACGAAGCCACCAGTGCCCTGGACCCGCAAACCACGGCGTCGGTCCTGCAACTGCTGGCCGAGATCAACCGCGAGCTGAAACTGACCATCGTGCTGATCACCCATGAAATGGACGTGATTCGCCGAGTCTGCGACCAGGTGGCCGTGATGGACGCAGGCGTGATCGTCGAGCAAGGTCCGGTGGCCCAGGTATTCCTGCACCCCAAGCACCCGACCACCAAGCGCTTCGTCCAGGAAGACGAGCAAGTCGATGAAAGCGAACAACGCGATGACTTCGCCCACGTACCGGGCCGTATCGTGCGCCTGACCTTCCAGGGCGATGCCACCTACGCGCCGCTGCTGGGCACTGTGGCCCGCGAAACGGGGGTGGACTACAGCATTCTCGCCGGCCGCATCGACCGCATCAAAGACGTCCCTTACGGGCAACTGACCCTGGCCATCACTGGCGGTGACATGGAAGCGGCCTTTGCCCACTTCACCGCAGCCGATGTCCACATGGAGGTGCTGCGCTAATGGAACTGCTGACAAGTTTCTTCGCCAATATCGACTGGTATGAAATCTGGCTGGCCACCGGCGACACCCTGCTGATGCTTGGTGGCTCGCTGCTGTTCACCGTCTTGCTGGGCCTGCCCCTGGGCGTGCTGTTGTTCCTGTGCAGCCCGCGCCAGTTGCTCGAGGCCAAGGGCGTCTACGCGCTGCTGTCGCTGATCGTCAACATCCTGCGCTCGCTGCCGTTCATCATTCTGCTGATTGTGATGATCCCGTTCACCGTATTGATTACCGGCACTTCGCTGGGTGTCGGCGGTGCGATCCCGCCGCTGGTGGTAGGGGCTACGCCATTCTTTGCGCGCCTGGTGGAAACCGCCCTGCGTGAAGTTGATCGCGGCATCATCGAAGCCACCCAGGCGATGGGCGCCAGCACCCGCCAGATCATCACCAATGCCTTGCTGCCGGAAGCGCGCCCAGGCATCTTTGCTGCAATCACGGTGACCGCCATCACACTGGTGTCCTACACGGCGATGGCCGGTGTGGTCGGCGCCGGTGGCCTGGGTGACCTGGCGATCCGCTTCGGTTACCAGCGCTTCCAGACGGACGTGATGGTAGTGACCGTGGTGTTGCTGCTGGTGCTGGTCCAGGTACTGCAAACCGTCGGCGATAAGCTGGTGGTGCACTTTTCCCGAAAATAAATGCAATCGCCGGCATCATGCTGGCAGGCGCCCGAAAGGGCGCTTCACAAGGAGTTTGCCGGATGAAAAAACTACTCGTCGCGTTCGCCGCCGTTGCCGCGTTCTCTGCCCAAGCCGCCGAAACCCTGACCGTGGCCGCCAGCCCGGTGCCGCATGCGGAAATCCTTGAGTTCGTGAAGCCGGCCCTGGCCAAGGAAGGCGTGGACTTGAAGGTCAAGGTCTTCACCGACTACGTGCAACCCAACGTACAGGTTGCGGAAAAACGCCTGGACGCCAACTTCTTCCAGCACCAGCCGTACCTCAATGAGTTCAACAAGGCCAAGGGTACTCACCTGGTGAGCGTGGCGGGCGTGCACATCGAGCCGCTGGGCGCTTACTCCAGCAAGTTCAAGGCCCTGGCCGACCTGCCTGGCGGCGCCACCGTGGTGATCCCGAACGACGCCACCAACGGCGGCCGCGCGCTGCTGCTGCTGGACAAGGCCGGCCTGATCAAGCTCAAGGATTCGACCAACATCCTGTCGACCGTCAAGGATATCGCCGAGAACAGCAAGGGCCTGAAATTCCGTGAGCTGGAAGCGGCGACCATCCCGCGCGTGCTTACCCAGGTCGACCTGGCGCTGATCAACACCAACTACGCCCTGGAAGCCAAGCTGGACCCGTCCAAGGACGCGCTGACCATCGAAGGCAAGGACTCGCCTTACGTGAACATCCTGGTAGCGCGTGAAGACGACAAGAACAGCGATGCCATGAAAAAGCTGGTAGCGGCCCTGCACACTCCAGAAGTGAAAGCCTTCATCCTGGAGAAGTACAAAGGCGCGGTACTGCCGGCGTTCTGATCTGACGAAACACGCGACAAAACAAAAGGGGCGCATTGATTGCGCCCCTTTTTTGTGCCCAAAACACCAGCCCTTGTGGGGGCGGGTGTCATTGCCGGCTGAGCATCACCGGCAACTGCGCCACCAGCTTCGCGTTGTTCAGCGGCGCGCGGATGAAGCCACGCTGGGTGCCGTCCGGGCCGATGACGGCAAGGTTGCCGCTGTGGTCGACGGTGTAGTTGGGCTTGCTGGTGTCCGCCGGGATGAACGGGATGCTTACCGCGTTGGCGACTTTTTGCAGCTCCTCGACCGAAGTCGGGGTCAGGCCGATGAATTGCGGATCGAAGTAGCCCAGGTACTGCTTGAGCTGCTGGGGAGTATCGCGATGAGGGTCGACGCTGACCAGGATGATCTGCAACTTGTCGACCGCATCGGCCGGCAGCTCGCTCTTGATCTGGCGCAACTGGGCCAGGGTGGTCGGGCAGATGTCCGGGCAGAAGGTATAGCCGAAGAACAGCAGGCTCCACTTGCCTTTCAACTCGTTGACCATCACCGGCTGGCCATCCTGGTTGGTCATCTGCAGGGCCGGCAAGGTGCGGCTTTGCGGCAGCAGGATGATCCCGGCGTCGATCAGCGCAGTCGGGTCACCCTGGCCTTTGCCAGACAGTACCTTGTTGATGGTCAGCCCCAGGACCAGCGCGATCAGGGCAACAAGGATGAAGACAGTTTTCTGGGTTCGAGTCATAGGTTCAACATTAGGTAATGGTCTACGAGCAGGGCGATAAACAGCAGGAACAAGTAGTAAATAGAGTACTTGAAGGTGTTGATCGCCGCGTGCGGCCGAGTGCCACGGTACAGCACCACGGCCCATTGCAGAAACCTCGCGCCCAGCCCCAGCGCACAGGCCAGGTACAGCAGGCCGCTCATGTGGATCACGTACGGCATCAGGCTCACCGCCAACAGCACGCAGGTGTAGAGCAGGATGTGGACCTTGGTGTAGTGCTCGCCGTGGGTTACCGGCAACATCGGGATATCGGCCTTGGCGTATTCCTCCTTGCGGTGGATCGCCAGCGCCCAGAAGTGCGGCGGGGTCCAGGCGAAGATGATCAGCACCAGCAGCAGGGGCTCTGCGCTGACGTGCCCGGTGGTGGCGACCCAGCCGAGCAAGGGTGGGGCGGCACCGGCCAGGCCGCCGATGACAATGTTCTGCGGCGTCGCACGCTTGAGGAAGCCGGTGTAGATCACCGCATAACCCAGCAAGGATGCGAGGGTCAGCCAGGCCGTCAACGGATTGGTGAACGCCAGCAACAACGCCTGGCCACTCAGCGCCAGCACCAGGGCGAAGGTCAGCGCTGCTGCGGGTGACACCCGGCCTTCCGCCAGCGGCCGCTTATGGGTGCGGGCCATGACCGCGTCGATCCGCCGATCCACCACATGATTGACCGCCGCCGCCCCTCCGGCACACAGGGCAATGCCCAGGTTGCCGAACACCAGCACGGTCCAGGGTACGCCCGCGCGGGTGGCGAGGAACATGCCGACCAGCGAGGTGATCAGCATCAACACCACCACCTTGGGCTTGGTCAGCTCCAGGTAATCGCGCCAAATCGCCTGGCTGGGCCGTTCGCCGATCAGAGTCGCCATGGCATTTCTCCTTTTATTGTTATGAGCCCGGCCGCATGTTTACGGGGGCTGAAGCGCCAGCGTCGCAGCGCCGGCTGCTTGACCCGGACCAGGCTGGTGCGGGCGTGATAGTTGACCAGCACCAGACATAGCAACAATGCCGCGCCACCCGCGTTGTGGGCCACGGCGACCGGCAGGGGCAAATGGAACAGCACGTTGCTGATACCCAGGCTGATTTGCGCTGCCAGGGCCACCAGCACCAGGCCGGCGAGGCGGGTCATGCCGACCCCCTTCAGTTGCAAGGCCAGGCCGAGCAACACCAAGGTCACCAGCAAGGCACCGATACGGTGGGTCAGGTGGATGGCCGTGCGCGCATCGCTGTCCAACTGCCCACCCAGGTAATTGGGGCCAATGTGTTGGGTCAGGTGAAAACCGTTGGCAAAATCCGCCGGCGGCAACCACTGGCCATGGCAGGTCGGGAAGTCAATGCACGCCACCGCCGCGTAATTGGAGCTGACCCAGCCTCCCAGGGCGATCTGTCCGATCACCAGCAGCAAGCCGGCCGTTGCCCAGTACTGCAAGCGGCGCGGCACAATCAATGCCGGCAGCACCCCGGACAAGCGCAAGGTCAACAGAAACAGCAGGCTTAAGGTGGCAAACCCGCCGAGCAGATGCCCGGTCACCACCTGTGGCCAGAGCTTGAGCGTCACCGTCCACATGCCGAAGGCGGCCTGGGCAAACACCACTACCAGCAGGAACAACGGCAGCTTCAAGGGTTGGTCGGGATGCCGGCGATGGGTCCAGGCGCGCACCGCCAACAGCGCGATCAGCAGGCCCAGGGTGCCGGCGAAGTAGCGGTGGATCATCTCGTTCCAGCCCTTGTGGGCTTCCACCGGGGTGTCGGGAAAATGCAGCTCGGCATGGGCCAGTTGGGCTTCGCTTTTCGGCACGCTGATAAAGCCGTAGCACCCCGGCCAGTCCGGGCAGCCCAGGCCAGCGTGGGTCAGCCGGGTGTAGGCACCCAGCAACACGACAATCAGTGCCAGCAAGGTGGCAAACAGCGCGAGGCGAAATCCAGGTTTGGCCATGACGATGCCCTTATCCGATGTTCGACAGTTTCAGCAGATGGCGCAGGTCGTTGAGCAGGTCCTTGCCTTTGACAGTGGGGCCATAACGCAGCACCAGGTTGCCGTGGGGATCGATGATCCACAGCTGCGGTGCAGCCTGATCCCCGGTGGTTTTACTGAACGTGGTCAGGTCCATGGGATAGCGCTGTAGCTGCGGGTATTCGCGGGTCAGCTTGGCTTCGTAGTCGCCGCTCAAAGGTTGTGCGGCAGCCAATGCATGGCTGGCGCGGGAAGCATCGCGGCCGAGGCCGATCTGGATCTGGCGCGCCAGATACACCAGTTGCTGGCAGTCCACCGAACACGCCTTGGGCGCCGTCACCAGCACCTGCCAGCGGTCGTCCTGGGCCTGCACGCCGAGATCGGCGCGGGTCTGTCCGTTGCCGATCAGTTCACCGTGGTAACTGCGACCCTCCGGCACCCAGAACTGCAATTTGTACATGCCGGTGGCGAGGACCATCGGACCGATCACCCCCAACAGGATAAGCAGCAACTGCACGCGCCCCTTGCGCCGGCTCGATGAGGATTTCGCCTCAGACATGCTGGGTGGATTCATGGCCGCTCCCATGGTGTTTCTCCTTTGCGTTGTGCCAACCGAGATAGAGATAAAGGCCCAGCAGGGCGATCGCCATGGCGAACCACTGCACGGCATAAGCCAGGTGTTTTTCCGGCCCCATGGCCACCACCGGCCAATCAGCCTGGTAGGCCGCCGGGCCGCTTTCGGTGCGTAATTCGTAGGCGAAACCTTCACGACCCAGCGTCGCCCAAAGTTTGCCCGGCTCGACTGCGGTGACCAGTTGTGGCCAGGTCGCGGACTTCGGGTCGGCGTGCAGCTGGAAGGTCGCGCCCGGAGCGACATACACCCAGGCGTCGAGGCTCAGCACCGCCTGCGGCGTGGTGAATTGCGGTGGTGTGCGCCGGTCCGGCCATGGCAGCCAGCCACGATTGACCAGCAGCCAGAGTCCCGTCGCCTGATCCTGGAACGGTTGCAGCAACTCGACACCAACCTTGCCATCGCGCTGCCGGTTATCGAGCAGCAGACTGTGCCCGGCATCGAACTGGCCATGCAGACGCACTCGGCGAAAGGCTGGATCCTCGGTGTGCTGCAGCTCGGCGCTGGCCATCGGCTCGGCGACCCGACGCTCAGCGTAGCTGTGCAGCAGCGCGCTTTTTTCCGCGCCCCGACTCAGTTGCCAGAACCCCAGCGACACCAGTAGCGGCAGCAACAGTGCCACCACCAGCGTCGGCACGAGGCCCGGCCGGAAACGCTTCATGGCAGCGCCAGAAAGTCAGCGGGCGAGCTAGCTATACTCAAGTGCATCGCATTTCCCCCGGAGTCCCACCATGCTCAAAGCAGCCATCGTCCTGATGCTGATTGCCACGGTCGTCAGCCTGTTCAGCGGCCTGTTTTTTCTGGTCAAGGACGACAGCAGCTCACATCGCCTGGTCATCGCCTTGAGCATTCGTGTCGGCCTTGCCGCACTTACCGTTGGCCTGATCGCTTGGGGCTTCTTCAGTGGCCAACTGGTGTCTCATGCCCCCTGGTAGCGCGCTTCAGAGTACGTAGACAAAAACAAACAGGCCGATCCAGACCACGTCCACAAAGTGCCAGTACCAGCTCGCGGCCTCGAAGCCGAACTGGTGCTCGGCATCGAAGTGCCCGCGCAACACCCGCATCAGCATCACGAACAGAATCAGGGTGCCGATGGTTACGTGGGCGCCGTGGAATCCGGTGAGCATGAAGAAGGTTGCGCCGTAGATGCCCGAGCCCAGGGTCAGGCCCAGTTCGTGGTAGGCGTGGATGTATTCCTCGGCCTGGAAGCCGAGAAAGGCGCAGCCCAGCAGTACGGTCAGCGCCAGCCAGATTTTCAGCGCCCCGCGATGGCCTTTTTTCAGAGCATGGTGGGCGATGGTCACGGTGACGCTGGAGCTGACCAGGATCACCGTATTGAGCAGCGGCAGGCCCCAGGGACTGATGACGTCCTTGGGTGGCGGGAACAGCTTGGAGTCCGGGTTTTCCAGCAACGGCCAGACGAACTGGAAGTTCGGCCAGAGCATGTGCGCAATGCCCTTGGCCCCTTCACCGCCCAGCGCCGGCCCCGAGATATGCCGCACGTAGAACAGCGCACCGAAAAACGCGATGAAGAACATCACCTCGGAGAAGATGAACCAGCTCATGCCCCAGCGGAACGAGCGATCCAGCTGGGCGCTGTACAGCCCCGCACGACTTTCCTTGATCACCGCGCCAAACCAGCCAAACAGCATGTAGGCCAGCAGTAACCCCCCGACGAAAAAGATCAGCGGGCCGTGGGAATCCGGGCGCGCCGCCTTCAGATCGTTGAACCAGGTAGCCAGGCCAAACACCGTGACGAACATGCCGACGGTGGCGATGATCGGCCATTTGCTTTGGGCGGGAACGTAATAATGCTCATGAGTTGCCATTTATTGTTCTCCTTATCGGGCACGCTTGAACGTCTAGCCACCGGTCTTTTGTGCAACGGCCACGGGTGGATGACGCGCGGTGATATCGAACAGCGTGTAAGCCAGCGTCAAGTGCTTCACATCCTTGGGCATATCGCGATCAACGATGAAACGTACCGGCATCTCGATCTGCTGACCGGGCTGCAGCACTTGCTGGGTAAAACAGAAGCATTCGGTCTTGTGGAAATACATCGCCGCCGCGCTAGGTGAAATGCTCGGCACCGCCTGGGCGCTCATCGGGTGGCTGCTGGGGTTGCGGGCGATGAAAATCATCTCGTTCACCGCACCGGGGTGGACCACGATGTCATCGGACTTGGGATAAAACTCCCAGACCATGTCGATCGCATTGGTGGACAGGAACTGCACGCGCACCTGGCGCGACTCGTCCACCTGCTGCTCGCCGGAATACTGCCCGCCAGTCTTGCCATTGATTCCCAGCGCCTTGCACATGACGTCATAGATCGGCACCAGGGCAAACCCGAAGACAAACATCGCCGCCACCACCAGCAATAAGCGGGTAACCAGTTTTTTCGTGGAGATCGAATCAGCCATGATTCACGACCTCCGCCGAGAACCCTGCCGGGGCGTTCATTTCACTTCCGGCGGGGTGGTGAAGGTGTGATACGGCGCGGGCGAGGGAATGCTCCACTCCAGGCCTTCGGCGCCATCCCATGGCTTGGCCGGTGCTGGCTCGCCGCCGCGAATGGTCTTGATCACGATGAACAGGAAGAAGATCTGCGTGGCGCCAAACATGAAGGCGCCAATCGAAGACACCATGTTGAAATCGGCAAACTGCAGGTTGTAGTCGGGGATCCGGCGCGGCATGCCCGCCAGCCCGACGAAGTGCATCGGGAAAAACGCCATGTTCATGCCGATGAAGGACAACCAGAAATGCAGCTTGCCCAGGGTCTCGTCATACATGTGCCCGGTCCACTTGGGCATCCAGTAGTAGGCGGACGCGAAGATCCCGAAGATTGCCCCCGGCACCAGCACGTAGTGGAAGTGCGCCACCACGAAGTAGGTGTCCTGGTACTGGAAGTCCGCCGGCGCGATGGCCAGCATCAATCCGGAGAAACCGCCGATCGAGAACAGGATCACGAACGCCACGGCAAACAGCATGGGCGTCTCGAACGTCAGCGAGCCCTGCCACATGGTACTGGCCCAGTTGAACACCTTGACCCCGGTGGGTACCGCGATCAGCAGGGTGGCGTACATGAAGAACAGCTCGCCCACCAGCGGGATGCCCACCACGAACATGTGGTGCGCCCAGACGATGAACGACAGGAAGGCGATGCTCGCTGTCGCGTAGACCATCGAGGTGTAGCCAAACAACGGTTTGCGCGAAAAGGTCGGGATGATCGAGCTGACGGCACCGAAGGCCGGCAGGATCATGATGTACACCTCGGGGTGACCAAAGAACCAGAACACATGCTGGAACAGCACCGGGTCACCGCCACCGGCGGCACTGAAGAAGCTGGTGCCGAAGTGGATGTCCATCAGCATCATGGTCACGCAACCGGCCAGCACCGGCATCACCGCGATCAGCAGGAAGGCGGTGATCAGCCAGGTCCAGACGAACAATGGCATTTTCATCAGGGTCATGCCGGGGGCGCGCAGGTTGAGGATGGTGGCGATCACGTTGATCGCCCCCATGATCGAACTGATACCCATCAGGTGAATCGCGAAGATGAAAAAGGTCACGCTTTCCGGGGCGTAGGTCGTGGACAGGGGCGCGTAGAAGGTCCAGCCGAAGTTCGGTCCGCCACCAGGCATGAACAAGGTCGAGACCAGCATCAGGAACGCTGCCGGCAGCAGCCAGAAACTGAAGTTGTTCATCCGCGGCAGGGCCATGTCCGGCGCGCCGATCATCAGCGGGATCATCCAGTTGGCCAGGCCGACAAACGCCGGCATCACCGCGCCGAAGACCATGACCAGGCCATGCATGGTGGTCATCTGATTGAAGAACGCCGGCTCGACGATCTGCAGCCCGGGCTGGAACAGCTCGGCACGGATCACCATGGCAAACGAGCCACCGAGCAGGAACATCATGAAGCTGAACCACAGGTACAGCGTGCCGATGTCCTTGTGGTTGGTGGTCAGTACCCAGCGCATCAGGCCCTTGGCAGGGCCATGGGCGTGGTCATGGCCGGCATGACCATGGTCATCGATCACTGCACTCATGTCCTGACTCCTGTAGACGGATGGACTGGGCGGCTCGAGGCATCACGCCCCAAGCGCTCACGGGAACATGCAATCGAGCGCCTCATTTGCTTTCCTCCTGCTTGAGGGCCAGCACGTCTTTTGGCGTGACCATGTCGCCCTTGTTGTTGCCCCAGGCATTGCGCTCGTAGGTCACCACGGCAGCGATATCGACTTCCGACAGTTGCTTGCCGAACGCCGCCATGGCGGTGCCTGGCTTGCCGTGGAAGACAATGCCCAAGTGATCCGCTATGGGGCCGGTGGCGATTTTCGAACCCTTGAGCGCCGGGAACATTGGCGGCAAGCCCTGGCCTTCAGCCTGGTGACAGGCCACGCAGGTGGTGTGATAGACCTTGTCACCGCGCTCCTTGAGTTCCTCCAGCGTCCATTCCTTGCTGGTCAGCTCTTTGAGCTTGGCCGCTTCGGCCTTGCGCTCGGCCAGCCAGGTGTCGTAATCGGCCTGGCTTTTGACGTCGACCACAATGGGCATGAAGCCGTGGTCCTTGCCGCACAGTTCGGCGCACTGGCCACGGTAGATCCCAGGCTTGTCGACCCGGGTCCAGGCCTCGTTGACGAAGCCGGGGATGGCATCGCGCTTGACCGCAAAGGCCGGCACCCACCAGGAGTGAATGACATCGGCGGAGGTCACCAGAAAGCGTACCTTGGCACCGATCGGCAGCACCAATGGCTGATCGACCTCCAGCAGGTAGTGTTCGCCCTTGGTGCTCTGGTTGCGGATCTGCTCTTGCGGGGTGGCCAGGTTGCTGAAGAACTCGACGTCCTGGCCCAGGTATTTGTAGTGCCACTTCCACTGATAGCCGGTGACCTGGATATCGATATCCGGCTCACTGCTGTCGTACATCTTGATCAGGGTGGCGGTCGCAGGAACAGCCATGGCGACAAGGATGATGAAGGGCACCACGGTCCAGAGGATCTCGACCGTCGTACTTTCATGGAATTTGGCGGCCACCTGCCCGGTGGAGCGCCGATGCATGATCATCGACCAAAACATCGCACCGAAGACGATGATGCCGATCACTACACAGATCCAGAAAATGGTCATGTGCAGGTCGAAGACTGCGTGACTGATTTCAGTAGCCCCAGGCGCCATATTCACAGTCCAGGCGGCTTGCGCCTGGCTGAAAATCGACCACAACAGGAGGCCCATCCAGACTTGTGGATGTCGCATCATTGCGGGTTCCCCTTATCGTTCTTGTTATCCCGCCGGCTTTCACCTGCGTCCAAGGGAGCGGCTGCCTAGACTACGAACTTAAACCGCCAAGCCTTGCTGCACATGCAGTCGGGCGTCATCAGCTAACTTCATACAGAACCGAGTATAGACAGCGAGTGGGACCTCGCAACGCGATGGCGTAAATCAGCTGAAACACCTGGGGCTTGCGCCGCAGGCTGCGGATGGAGAAGGATGTGACCAGGTGATGGCAAATCGATATAACTTGGATGCATCAAAGGTGAAACAATTATGACAAATACGTCTTAACGGTTTTCATAAGCAAGCTAACTTATGTCTTCCCCTATTTCCTTGCCTTCGTTTCCTGGAGTTTTCATGAACACCGCCGCATTGCGCGAGCAGATTCAACGTGCCCATTTACATGAGTCCGAAACCGGTCAGCTGACCCGTCAGCTGGAAGTCCAATTGCCCCACCTGCATGCCGCTATCCAATTGCCGGACGTCGACGCCAAGGGCGTGATGACCCGTTTTGTGGCCGCCTACATCGACCAGGTCCCGGACCTGCTCGACGCTGCCAACGAAGTCGCGCGCGAAGCCGGGATCGAATCACAGATCAAGCCGGTCCTGAAGATCGCCGAGCAGTTCTTCCTCCAACCGCCGGCAATCATGAACGGCCACGTAGGCCTGGACAGCCTGCTGGACGAAGCCTACCTGGCCCATCGCCTGGTAGAAGAAGTGAACGACCTCTACATCAAACATTTCGGCCAGCCACTGATCCCCTTGGACATGACTGTCGCCAACCTGATTGCCCACCAACTGATCGGCGAAGACTTCGCCAATCAACTGGATGAGGCGGTTCATCACGCCGTTGACGAAATGCTCAACGAAGACAGCTTCGCCCTGGAGTCCGTCGAAGCCTATCGGGAAAAACTCAACAGCCCGGACACCGGTGCCGCCTGGAAACGCTGGCCGTGCCTGTCGCGCCAACTGGGTGTGGGCCTGGAGCTGGATCAACCAGCCGCCTGACCCCTCCAACACTTGTGGGAGTAGCCTTGCTTACTCCCACAAGGACTTTGACCGGCTGAACCTCAGCCAGAAACATCACCCTGCAAGCCAGCAGCTTCCTTGGCTGAAGCGCTTTCAGTCGCCCCCTCCATGAGCCTTCCCCGGATTGATTCGGTATGGCGAAGCCTGCACGCTTTTTCAGCCGCCCCGACCAGCCACGCAAGATCTAGAAGCGCGCCTTGGGCGTCGCCATGGGGATCGGAAGGCTACCGTCCAAAGGCAAGAAGCAGCCCTTGTCCGCGTCGTAGGCTTTTATTTCACTGGATTCGATACTGTAGACCCAGCCATGGATGAACAACTGACCGTTGGCCATGCGCGAAGCCACTGAGGGGTGAGTACGCAAATGCTGCAGCTGGGCGATCACGTTTTCTTCGGTCAGCACCTGCATGCTTTCGTGTTCGGTGGCGCACTGACAGTTGTCCTGGACCATGCTTTTGGCGACTTCCGCATGAACTAGCCAGGCTTTGACCGTGGGCATCTTTTCCAGGCTCTGCGGGTTGAGGACCGCCCGCATGGCGCCGCAATCGGAGTGCCCGCAAATGATGATGTGCTGAACACCCAGCGCCAGCACGGCGTATTCGATGGCCGTAGAAACACCGCCATTCATTTGCCCGTAAGGCGGGACGACGTTGCCCACATTGCGCGTGACGAACAGGTCGCCTGGCGCGCTTTGCGTGATGAGTTCAGGGACGATTCGCGAATCGGCACACGCGATAAACATTGCCCGTGGCCGCTGGGCCGTAGCGAGCTTCTTGAAGAGTTCTTCCTGTTGCGGGAAGACCTCATGATGAAAATGCAGAAAGCCGTCAACAATGTGCTGCAGCGCTGCATCGGCGCTTTCAGCCTCTGGAAGGGCTGAAGCCGATGCAGCCAACGGTGGCTTGTCTTTGTCACTCATCACTCATCCTCGTTGGCACATTAGGGGGGGTGCCCCAGAGTTTACATCACTCAGGTGCAATGCAAACGACGGTGGCGTCACCACAAAGAACAAGCCAGACACCGCAATAACCCTCGGACTTAATTGAGACTGAACAAAGACAATTGAGCAGCATATGCGACAGTTCAACACTTGTGGCACGAACAATCGCTACGAATACATTAACAGCAACACCTAATCCTGACAGGGCAGCGAACAACTTTTATGCCTGGCTCAAGAAACAAAAAGAAAGGCTTTAAGCCTACTTTATTCTGAAATTCTCATTAATCTAACCAGCAAGTGCACCAGCACTTGAAAACTAAAAACACCTTCAAAGGAATGAACCCAATGACTGCTTTTGTCGAAACCATGAACGAACTTCGCGCCCACCACAAATCCGTGTTGGCGGGTGGCAAACAACAACCCGCTCGTAGTTTCTCCATGCCCAACGCTACCCAACTAGATGACATTTCCCCAGATGAAGCAATCGCACTGGAAGAACTGAAGTCGGAAGCAAAAATGCTGGCTACCACCCAGAATCAGAGCGTAGAGCTCAGCATTACCAACGACGCCCAAAACTTGAGCAACGCTGCGGGTGATGCAGCTGCCATTGCGACATTCAAACAGCAAATGAATGAAAGACGCGCTTACGAAAAAGAGCAATCCGAAAAAAATATCGACCGGATTTTCGATAAGGCCATTGAAATCGGCGAGCGGCACCCGAACGCACAAAAAGCAATAATGTCCACAACTGATATTATTTTCAATCTATTCCGAATCATGTCGGAAAAACTCAATGCCTTCATTACAAAAGTTGTAGCCGAAACTATCACGTGGGTTAAAAACGCCTTCGCCGATATCA
This sequence comes from Pseudomonas sp. S04, assembly GCF_009834545.1. Taxonomy (NCBI): domain Bacteria; kingdom Pseudomonadati; phylum Pseudomonadota; class Gammaproteobacteria; order Pseudomonadales; family Pseudomonadaceae; genus Pseudomonas; species Pseudomonas sp. S04. Next base: position 46,828 of record NZ_CP019427.1, on the reverse strand, counting down.
AGTCGACTTTCAATAATATTAGCGGCTGGATTCAAGGCTGGTTTACCAGTTAATTAATTACGCTAGTAACTCTGAGCACCCGACGTCCCAGTGCTGTAATCCAAGACCAAGGACAGGCTTGGCGAGTTACGGTCAACCTGGGGCGTCGGTACATTATCCGTCTACCGCCCCCCCCCTTGATACCTGAGTAGTTGGCCGAAGGTCTGGCTAAGCGAAGCTGGCGCAACCAGCGGCTGGTAATACGTATCTCAATCGAAATCGACCACCCGGCAACAAGCGCCACAAGCGCCACAAGCGCCACAAGCCAAAAACCGACAATAACGTACCGTTACGCATATTACGTACCACGATAAAACAGGCCTAATCGTTATCTACAACAACGACATCTGCGCACCCGGAGGACAAAAAGCCGTGCAATCGAGGTTGAACCCCTCACGCTGATTCAGCCCCAGCCGCTTCATGGCCTTGGCAAACCGTTGTGCCAGCAAGTCAGCGAACGGCCCCTCACCGCGCATTCGCGCGCCAAAGCGACTGTCGTACAACTCGCCGCCACGACTCTGGCGGATCAGGCTCAGCACATGCGCCGCTCGTTGCGGGTAATGCGCCGCCAGCCATTCCTCGAAGAGCGGTGCGACCTCCAGCGGCAGACGCAACATCATGTAGGCCGCGCTCTGGGCACCAGCCGCCTGGGCGGCCGCCAGCAGACTCTCCAACTCGCTATCGTTGATCATCGGAATCATTGGCGAGCACAGTACGCCCACCGGAATACCTGCCTCACGCATCACCCTGATGGCCCGCAATCGCGCCTTGGGCGCCGCTGTACGCGGCTCAAGAATGCGCTTGAGCTCGTCGTCGAGACTGGTCAGGCTGATCATCACCGCCACCAGCCGCTGCGAAGCCAATTCGGTCAACAGATCCAGATCGCGCAGGATCAGCGACCCCTTGGTGATAATCGTCACTGGATGCCGATAGCGTAGTAGTACCTGGAGAATTTGCCGGGTAATTCGGTGTTCGCGCTCGATCGGCTGATAGGGGTCGGTATTTGAGCCGAGATTGATCGGCGCGCACCGGTAGCCACGCTTGGACAGTTGCTCCTCAAGCACATCGGCGGCGTTGGTTTTGGCAATCAGCCGGGTCTCGAAATCCAGACCGGGGGATAGGTCCCAATACGCATGGCTGGGCCGCGCATAACAGTAGATGCAACCGTGCTCACAGCCCCGATAAGGATTGATCGAACGGTCGAAGGGTAAGTCTGGCGAGTTGTTGCGGGTGATGATGGTCTTCGCCGTTTCAATGCGCACCTCGGTGCCTTGGGTCAGCGGCACTTCCTGGTACCAACCATCGTCTTCGGCGACTGAGCAGCTCGACGCGAAGCGGTTGTGCGGGTTTGTTGCGGTACCACGACCGCGCGGGGGTAATGGCGAATTCATGGCGGAGCCCTTTGACTGTATGAATATACAGTACACCCCGAACCTTTCTCCGCCTAGTGCCGTTCGGCACCTGCACAACGCTAATGAGCGCTCTTATAACAACACAATGAACTTGGCGACATGCTGCGTTACAACAATGAAGTGGCGATCGTCATGTGCACCTCGATAGTATCCAGACGCTCGTTTATAACTTTGATCATTATTTAAAAGGATTTAATAATGTCGTACTTCAATCGTCGTGGTATTTTTCTGCAAAAACTGGGTCCCACTGTGGTCGATCCAAATGAAGTCCTGGTGTCCATGCAGTTTGCATTAAAAGAGTCAGGCTGGGATCCACAAAACGAGGCGCCGACCGAGGCGCTGCTGGACTCCACCACAATTATTGCGTCCTCCTACGATGGCGGCCAGTCGTTCAGCATTGCCAACATCAACAAGGATGTCGATGATGACCGTGATATCGATGAGGATGACAAGGCAAAACTCCTGGCCTTGGCAAAAGCCTACGCCAGTATTACCAGTCCTTGAATTGAACTTATAAGTCGAATGACATTAAAGTGGATTAAAGTTAATGGCTGATCATAAATCAGCACATTAGCCTGAACAAAGCCGGCTTCTCAGAGAGCCGGCTTTGTTAGTTGCCGTTACTGTGCCTCGTCAGTTTTTTTCTTCAACTTCGGGTTCACAAAGAACTGCACAGTCTGAACCTTGGTATCAGCCACCTTCACAGCACCGGTGTTGACCCGCGTCCCCAACTCCTTGGGAACCGACAGACCCTGCTCATTGAGTGTGTCCGAGTAACCGCACGCCACGCATTCGCGGTGCGGTACGTCGTCTTCACTCCACATCATCAATTTGTCCGGCTCGCTGCACGCCGGGCACACTGCTCCAGCAATAAAGCGCTTCTTGGTTATGCTCACAGGCCCATCACTCATGCTGCCGCGCCCTCATCCAGGCCGCTGTGGCGCAAGAGTGCGTCAATCGACGGTGCACGTCCGCGGAAGTCGACGAACAGCACCATTGGCTCCTGGGAGCCTCCACGCGCCAGGATCGCCTCACGGAAGGCCCGACCGGTCGCAGCGTTGAGTACACCTTCCTCCTCAAATCTGGAGAACGCGTCAGCCGACAGCACTTCCGCCCATTTGTAGCTGTAGTAACCCGCGGCGTAACCACCGGCAAAGATGTGCGCGAAACTGTTGGGGAAGCGGTTGTAGGCCGGCGCACGCATGACCGAGACCTCGTCGCGCACGCCCTCGAGCACCTGCAGCACACTGCGACCATCGCCGTGGGTGGCGTGCAGTTCGAAGTCGAACAGGGAAAACTCCAACTGACGCACCATCATCAGGCCCGACTGGAAGTTCTTCGCCGCGAGCATTTTCTGCAGCAAGTCCTGTGGCAGTGGCTCGCCGGTTTCATAGTGACCGGAAATCAGCGCCAGGCCTTCCGGCTCCCAGCACCAGTTCTCCATGAACTGGCTCGGCAACTCGACCGCATCCCAGGCCACACCATTGATACCGGATACACCCGCATGCTCGACTCGGGTCAGCAGGTGATGCAAGCCGTGGCCAAACTCGTGGAACAGGGTGGTGACTTCATCATGGGTCAACAGCGCCGGCTTGCCGCTGTCGGCTGGGGTGAAGTTACACACCAGGTTGGCTACCGGGCTTTGCAGAACGCCCTCGGCAGTGCGACGACGGTCGCGGGCACCGTCCATCCAGGCACCACCGCGCTTGTTGGCGCGCGCGTACAGGTCGAAGAAGAAGCGGCCAACGTGCTCGCCGTTTTCCTTGATTTCGAATAGGCGAACATCCGGATGCCAGGTGTCGAACCCCGTCTGCTCGGCGATCTCGATGCCGTACAGGCGCTGGACGATAGCGAACAGACCGCCCAGTACTTTATCGATCGGGAAGTACGCGCGCAGCGCCTCTTGAGCGACGCTGTAACGCTGCTCACGGAGTTTTTCCCCGTAGAAACCACTGTCCCAGCTTTGCAGGTCAGCACAGCCCTGTTCGGCCGCATAGGCCTTCAACTGCTCCAGATCCTGGGCGGCGAACGGCTTGCTGCGCTTGGCCAGGTCCCGCAGGAAGCTCAGGACCTGATCGCTGGACTCCGCCATTTTGGTCGCCAGACTCAGTTCCGAGAAACTGCTGTAGCCCAGCAGCCGGGCCAGTTCCTGACGCAAGTCGAGGATCTCTTCCATCACCGGCCCGTTATCGTTCTGACCGGCGTTGGGACCCTGGTCCGACGCACGAGTGCAGTAGGCGGCGTAGACTTCTTCGCGCAATGCACGGTCATGGGCGTAGGTCATTACCGCGAAGTAGCTCGGAAACTCCAGGCTGATCAACCAGCCATCCAGCTCCTTGGCTTGCGCCGCGGCGGCCATTTGCGCCTTGGCCGAATCCGTCAGGCCGGCGAGGGCGGCCTCCTCGGTGATGTGCTTGGTCCAGGCCTGGGTGGCATCGAGCAACTGGTTGGAAAAGCGGCTGCCCAGTTCAGACAGCTTGCTCTGCACCTCGGCATAACGCTTTTGCTCAGCCTCCGGCAGGTCGATACCCGACAGGCGGAAGTCCCGCAGGGAATGTTCGAGAATGGTTTTTTGCGCCACATCAAAGCCGGCCGCCTGCGGGCTGTTGGCCAGGGCCTCGAAGGCCTGGAATAGTTCACGGTTCTGCCCCAGCTCGGTGGAGTAGGCGCTCAGCGCTGGCAGGCAGGACTCGTAAGCTTCACGCAACTCGGCGCTGTTGCACACCGCGTTAAGGTGGCTGACCGGGCTCCAGGCGGCGCCCAGGCGGTCGTTGAGCTCATCCATCGCCAGCACCAGGCCGGCCCAGGTCGGTTCAGTGCCCTGGGTCTTGAGGAGGTCGGCAATGGCAGCGCGGTTGTCCGCGAGTATCTGTTCGATGGCCGGTTGTACATGCTCGGCGCGGATCGCCGAGAACGGCGGCAGGTCGTAGGACTGCAAAAGAGGGTTGTTCACGCTCACGGTTGGCACCTTGGCTGGAAGAAACATTGCCCCATCTTAATTACAATCGACGCCAACCGCAGCTATCAGCAACAGAGAGAGAGCCTATCGTGTCCCTTCGCAAGTATCAGAACCACACTCCCGTGCTCGACCATGGCGCGTTTGTCGACGGTTCGGCAGTGGTGATCGGCGACGTCGAAATAGGCGCCGACAGCTCCGTCTGGCCGCTGACCGTGATCCGCGGCGACATGCACCGCATCCGCATTGGCCAGCGCACCAGCGTGCAGGACGCCTGCGTACTGCACATCACCCACGCCGGGCCATTCAACCCGGACGGTTTCCCGCTGCTGATCGGCGATGACGTGACCATTGCCCACAAAGTCATGCTGCACGGCTGCACCGTCGGCAACCGGATTCTGATCGGCATGGGCAGCATTGTGATGGACGGGGCCGTGGTCGAGGACGAGGTGATCATCGGCGCGGGAAGCCTGGTGCCGCCAGGTAAACGCCTGGCCAGCGGCTTCCTGTATGTGGGCAGCCCGGTAAAACAGGCCCGGCCGTTGACCGACAAGGAGCGCGCATTCTTTACCTACAGCGCGGCCAACTACGTCAAGCTCAAAGACCTGCATCTGGCCGAAGGCTACGACCAGCTCTGACTCTCATTCGGGAATTTTCATGCATTACCAAAGCGTTTTATTCGACCTTGATGGCACTCTGACCGACCCGCGCGAAGGGATCACCCGTTCCATCCAGTACGCCTTGGGCAAACTGGGGATTGATGAGCCGGACCTCGGCAAACTTGAACACTTCATCGGCCCGCCCTTGCTGCAGGCCTTCATGCAGTTCTACGCCTTCGACGAGGCCAAGGCGTGGGACGCGGTGAACTTCTACCGTGAGCGCTTCAAAGTCACCGGGCTCTATGAAAATCGGGTGTTCGATGGCGTCACACCACTGCTGGAAACCTTGAGCGGGCAGGGGCGAGAGCTGTATATCGCAACGTCGAAACCCTGGATCTTTGCCCGGGAGATCGCGCGCCACTTCGATTTCGACCGACACTTCAAGGTGATCTACGGCAGTGAGCTGGACGGCACCCGCACCGACAAGGTCGAACTGATTGCCCACCTGGTGGCCGAGGAGGGGCTGGACCCAAGCAGCACCCTGATGATCGGCGATCGTAAACACGACCTGATCGGCGCCAAGCGCAACGGCCTGGATGCCGCCGCGGTGGGCTATGGCTTTGGCAGCCTTGAAGAACTGAACGCCGAGCACCCAGCGTACTACTTCGAAACGCTGGCGCAGTTGCATCAAGCGTTTTTGCGCGACGATTAAGATTGTCATCGCGGGCAAGCCTTGCTGCTACAAGCGCCCCCCTTGGAGCGAGGCTTGCCCGCGATGGCGCCCCTTAGCCAGACAACGACCTCAGGGCCGCCTTGCGCTGCTGCGCCGGTAACGCACCTAACTGTTCGACGGCGTCGTAAAACCTCTGCCAATCCCCCGCCAACTGCCTGAACAACTGGGCAAACGCCGGCACCCATTGCTCGTACAGACCGAAGGGCAGCAGACGCGCGTTGTTCATGGGGGCGTAAATCCAGGCGTCGTAACGCTTATCGCCGGCCCATTGGCTGTCACGTAGGGTTCGGTAGTCGCTGCGCAAGCGCTCGAACTCGGCGTTTTTGCGCTGGCGCATCTGCTCACTCGGCAAGGGCAGGGCGTACAGGGCCTCCAGGCGCGTGCGACAGTCCAGCAGCAACTGGGTGAACTGCTCGCGCTGTCGCACCCGGGCGTCGTTGGCCGGGGGTAACCCGCGGGCTATGCGCCATTGCCGAGTGCCTTGCTGCTCAACGAAGGTGGCAAACGACTCGTTGAACTCAGTGTCGTCCTTCAGATAAAAACGCTGATGCGCCAGCTCATGAAAAATCAGGCTGGCCAGGCGCTCGTCGCCCCAGCCCAGCATCGAATTGAGGATCGGGTCATTGAACCAACCCAAGGTTGAATAGGCCTCCACGCCACTGATCGAGACATCCATGCCCTGCAGTCGCTGCAGGGCTGCCTCGCCCCGCGCCGCACTCTGGCGGTAGTACCCGCGGTAGGCCACGCACCCGGCAATTGGGAAGCAATGGTTCTGCGGACTGAGGGAAAATTCCGCAGTGACGAACACATTCCACACCACATAGGGGCGACCTAGGTCTGCGTATAGGCGATAGCTCAGGTTGTCCGGCAGGTGCAGGTGCTGGCTGGCGAAGTCGCGGGCCTTTTGCGATTGCTCCAGGTGCGCGCGCAATGTCGCGTCGCTGGCCGGGTCAGCCAGCACCTTGCTGACCGGCTCGCGAGCCCGCAGCAACTGCCACTGACCGCTGGCCAACTGGCTGTAGTAATCGACGCTGGCACAACCGTTGAGCAACAAAAACATCATAGCCGGAAACAAAACGCGCAAAACGCGATCAAGTAACCGATGGCTTGGAAGCAGCCTGATCACATCGAATCATCCTTGGGGAGTCTGCCCGCAAGACTATCTCGCCTGACTGGAGCTTCGCTATGCGCGCGTTACTGCTGACTGGAGGCCTGCTGATGCTGGCCGGCTGTGCTGGATTGCCCCAACCCGACCCGACGCAAGCCTGGATCGACCTCGCCCCTCACCCTGAAGACACTGCATTGCAAGCGCTGGAGGTGGATGACAAAACCTCTGTGGACAAACGCTACTTCCAGGTTCCGCCCGGCCGCCATGAACTGACGGTGCGTTATCAGTTCACCGTCGATCCAACCAACATCGGCCCAAACGCCGAGCCGTTGTGGCGAGATTGTCAGTTGAGCGTGAAATTCAACGACTTCAACGCTGGCCAGCGCTATCAGTTGCAGGCTGGCAACATTGGCTTCCGTCCCTGGGCCAAACTCTACGACGAACAGCGCAAAGTGGTTGGCCAGGCGCAACCAGCGGGCTGTCAGCGCACCTGATCGGCGCTATGCTGAATACCTGACCACCCGGAACTGAATCATGCACAGGTATTTGCTGTTCTTTGCCCTCGGCGCATTGTCTGCGTGCGCCGCCAGCCCCCTGCCGGATGTCAATCCGAACATGGCCTGGGTCGACTTCGCCATGCCAACCCCCGGCGGAAAAGTCCTGATGGCCGAGCGCCTGGACAATCAACCACAGCGTGATGGGCGTTTTTTCCAGGTCACGCCGGGCAGCCATGAACTGACCGTGCGTTTTGACTTTGAAGTGTTTGGCGGTGGCATGGGCATGAACACCGACCCGCAGGAGCGGTTGTGCTACATGACCATCTCTTACGAGCATTTCGAAGCGGGCCAGCGTTACCGGCTCGAGGCCCGCTCACTGGCCTTTACCCCCAGCGCCCGGCTGTACAACGCCCAGCGCCAGCTCGTTGCCGAAGAACGTCAGGTCAATTGCGTGCCCTGAGGCGTCTTAGCGGTCGTTCTTTTGATAGATGATTTTTTTGCTACCGCCGTCGCAGGTGCCGACTACCATGTTCGGGTCATGCGCATCATCTTTGCTGACAATTTCCAGCGTATAGGACGATACGTTGTTGGCCTGGATCTTGGCTTCGATCTCGGCCTTGAGTTCTTCGCACGGTTTTGGCGCCGCCAGGGCCGATGTGGCCAGCGCACCGCAGATAACCGCCAAGGCAAAACGTTTCATGGTTGAAGCTCCCTTGAAGCAGCGCGCACGGGTGTGCGCTTGGGCTGCTGTCATTTATTCGACCACAATTTCGCCCTGGGAGTTCTGATTTGTAGGAGTCGGCTTGTTGGCGAATCTGCCAACTCGTGGTGTCAGACAGGTCCGTTTCGCTGGCAAGCCAACTCCTATGTGGGGGAGGAGAGGTTCAACTGACGAGCGTGCCATCCAGGGTGATTGTCGCGTTCAGCACCTTGGACACCGGGCAACCTTCCTTGGCTTTTTTGCTCAACTCGTCAAATTGCTGCTGGCTGGCGCCGGGGATTTTTGCCTTGAGAATCAGGTGCACGGCGGTAATCGCAAAACCACCGTCGACCTGATCCAGGGTCACCTCTGCCTGCGTATCGATGCTCTCGGCCTTAAGGCCGGCGTCGCCGAGAATCATCGAAAAGGCCATGGAGAAACAGCCTGCATGTGCTGCGCCGATCAGTTCTTCGGGGTTGGTCCCTTTACCACCCTCGAAACGCGCCTTGAAGCCGTAGGGGGCTTCCCTGAGGACCCCGGTTTCCGTGGAAATCGAGCCGATCCCGGTTTTCAGGTCACCTTCCCAATGTGCCGATGCTTTCTTCTTGATGCTCATGTGTGCCTCCTCAAGATCCGGCGCGAGAGTCGCGCCTTGATGGTTTTCGGTAGCTAAGGGTTCTGAGGATAGATGGCCGGACAAAGTTCACCCTGTCGGATAGAACCGCTTATCTGGTAGGCATTTTCAGGTCAGCTATTGAAACTCGGGTATATGCCCACATTGCATAGAACAGGCTTATACATTCGGCAGGTTTTCGTTAGTGAGAAAAGCCTGCATACCCCTTGGAGACGCAGGCTTATGAAACAACTGTCCGATATCAAGTTCTCGACCCTCGACCTGGTGCCCGTGCGGGAGAACGGCAGCCCGGCCCAATCCTTGCGCAACTCGCTGGACCTGGCGCAGCACGTCGAAAAATGGGGTTACAACCGCTTCTGGGTCGCCGAGCACCACAACATGGACGGCATTGCCAGCTCCGCCACCTCGGTGTTGCTGGGTTATCTGGCCGGCGGCACGTCGAGCATTCGTGTCGGCTCCGGCGGGGTGATGCTACCCAACCATGCACCACTGGTGATCGCCGAACAGTTCGGCACCCTGGAAAGCCTCTATCCGGGCCGGATCGACCTCGGCCTGGGCCGTGCCCCAGGTTCCGATCAACTGACCGCTCGCGCCTTGCGTCGCGAACGTTCCGGCAGCGCCGATGACTTCCCCGAAGACGTCGCCGAACTGGTGCGCTACCTCGGCCCCCGCACACCGGACCAACGCATCATCGCCATGCCCGGTACCGGCACCAACGTCCCGGTGTGGCTCCTGGGTTCCAGCCTGTTCAGCGCACAGCTGGCGGGCGAACGAGGCTTGCCCTACGCCTTTGCCTCGCATTTCGCACCGCGCTACATGCACGAGGCGATTCGCGTCTATCGCAATCACTTCAAGCCATCAGCGGTCCTCGACAAGCCCTATGTGATGCTCGGCGTACCACTGGTCGCCGCCGACACCGATGAGCAGGCCGAGTACCTGGCTACGTCGGTCTACCAGCGCATCCTCGCGCTGATGCGTGGGCAAAGCCTGGTTCAGCGCCCGCCCGTCGAGAGCATGGACGGCCTGTGGTTACCCCATGAGAAACAGGCAGTCGGGGATTTCCTCGGGCTGGCCATGGTCGGCAGTCCGGCAAAAATTCGCGGCAAGCTGGAAGTCCTGATCGAACAGACCCAGGCCGATGAACTGATCTTCACCTGCGACCTGTACGAGCACGCCGATCGCCTGCACTCCTACGAGCTGCTGGCGCAGGTGATGAGAGGCTGAGCACTTACCCCGCGCCCATAAAAAAGCCGACGCCAGAGCGTCGGCTTTTCACTTGCAGCGAATTCAAACTACTTCTTGTAGACGATTTCCTTGGAACCACCTTCACAGGTGCCTACGACTTTACCGTCAGCCGCAGTGCCCTTGTCGACGATTTCCAACGAATAACCTGACACGCCCTTGGCATCGAGTTTCGCTGCAATTTCCGCTTTCAGTTCTTCACAAGGCTTGCCGGCCGCAAGGGTTGTTCCTGCGATGCTCAGCAAACCAATAGCCAGAATCAACTTCTTCATCGGTCACATTCCCTGGTCGGATCAATAGGATTAGCGTTTAGCCCAAGGCATCAGCGCTCGCAGATTAAGTAGCGCTTTGCCACTCCCTATGGCAATCGGCCAGCTCACAAGTTCAGAAATCTAGTTCATCTTCAGCTATTCGCAATCCGGAACCCGACCTTCAGCGTCACCTGGAAGTGCGCAGCCTTGCCGTCCTTGATGTGGCCTCGGGTTTCAGTGACCTCAAACCATTCCAGGTGCTTGATGCTTTTGCTGGCCTCAGCCAAGGCATTGTTGATGGCGTCCTCGATACTGGTGGGCGAGGAGCCAACCAGTTCGACTTTCTTGTACGTGTGGTGGTCTGTCATGGCGATCTCCTTGGGTGTTCCTACAGCCTAGCAGTGATTTTCGGTATTTCTTCTGTGGGCATTTCTGCTGCTAAGGTTCATATTTTCTGCACTTTCACGAACTGCTGGAGTCGGAACCAACACACGCTACTCAATCAATGCAGGAGAGCCACCATGGCCAACACCTCTTTACGTAAAGCCTCATTGCAAAGCATGGAAGCCGAGATCGAGAGTCTGCTCAAGTCGTTGGAAAGCCTGAAAAGTGATGCCTCGGACGAGTCGCTGAAAACCCTCAAGTCCCTCAAAAGCAATGCCGAGAGCGCGCTGAAACACTCGCGCAGCCTGCTCAGCGATGCCTACACAGAAGTCAAAGTGAAAACCCGTGAGACCGGGATCGCGACCCGCGATTACGCGCAGGAACACCCCTGGACCACCGCGGGTGTAGCCGTCGGGGCCCTGGGTTTGCTGGCGGCCTACCTGCTGTGCAAACGCGGTGATTAATCTGCCTGGCGCAGCTCGTTTTTGAGCCACTGCGCCAGCTGCCGAGCGCGTCCGTCCGCGGCGCGCTTGGGTAACCACAACGCCAGTTGCGCCGGGGTTTGAGAAAACCCCCACGGCGCAACCAGGCGACCCGCCTTCACGTCCTCGGCCACCAATGGCTGTGGGGCAATCGCCACACCCAGCCCGGCCACGGCCGCCTCCAGCAAGTAATACAAATGCTCGAAACCCTGGCCGAACTTCAAGGCCCCTGGGTCGAGTTGGTTGTGCTGTGCCCAGCTGGGCCAGGCTTGCGGTCGCGATGTGGTATGCAACAAGGGTAATTCGAGCAAGGCACTGGCCGGTGCGTCACGCAGCAACTCATACCCGGAGAAGCGGGGGCTGAGCACCGGGCCGATTCGTTCGCTGGTCAGTTCATACACCTGCATATCCGCAGGCCATGGCGGCTCGGCGAATACCAGCAAGGCATCCAGGCCCGGACGACGCGGGTCCAGGTCACCTTCGCCGGCCGACAGGTGCAAGCGCAAATCCGGCAGATCGGCATTCAACCGCCCCAGGCGCGGAATAAACCAACGAGCCAGCAGACTACCGGAGCAGCCCAGGACAAAAGGCGCCTCGGCGTGGCCCTGAGTCAGCTCACCGCAGACCGTGCGCAGGCGCTCGAATGCCTCAGTGCTGGCGTCGCGCAGGCGTACGCCGGCATCTGTGAGTTTCAGGCCGCGTCCGTCCTTGACGAACAGACTCACCCCCAAGTGCTCCTCGAGCACTTTCAGCTGCCGGCTGACTGCTCCATGGGTAACGTGCAATTGCTCCGCCGCCTGACTGACACTGTGCAGGCGGGCAGCGGCTTCGAAGGCGCGCAGAGCGTTGAGAGGGGGCAGGTCGTGGCTCATGGTATCTGTGAGTTTTCCTGACAGGTTGTGGCGATCTTATCGGTTTTCAGCCATCGACGTCAGGGGTAGAGTGAACGCCATTGTCACTTCACGCATTCAACTGGAGCGCCCCATGACCCAGACTAATCTGCGCAACGGCCCTGACGCCAACGGCCTGTTTGGCGCGTTCGGTGGCCGCTACGTCGCCGAAACCCTGATGCCGTTGATCCTCGACCTGGCCCGCGAATACGAAGCGGCCAAGGAAGATCCGGCTTTCAAAGAAGAACTGGCTTACTTCCAGCGCGATTACGTCGGACGTCCGAGCCCGCTGTACTTTGCCGAACGCCTGACCGAATTCTGTGGCGGCGCCAAGATCTACCTCAAGCGTGAAGAGCTGAACCACACCGGCGCACACAAGATCAACAACTGCATCGGCCAGATCCTGCTGGCACGGCGCATGGGCAAAAAACGCATCATCGCCGAGACCGGCGCCGGCATGCACGGTGTGGCCACTGCCACTGTAGCCGCGCGTTTTGGTCTGGAGTGCGTGATCTACATGGGCACCACCGACATCGAGCGCCAACAGGCCAACGTGTTTCGCATGAAACTGCTGGGTGCCGAAGTGATCCCGGTAGTGGCCGGCACCGGCACCCTGAAAGACGCAATGAACGAAGCCCTGCGTGACTGGGTGACTAACGTCGACAACACCTTCTACCTGATCGGCACCGTCGCCGGCCCGCATCCTTATCCGGCGATGGTCCGTGACTTCCAGGCCGTGATCGGCAAGGAAACCCGTGACCAGTTGCAAGCCCAGGAAGGTCGTCTGCCTGACAGCCTGGTGGCATGCATCGGCGGTGGCTCCAACGCCATGGGCCTGTTCCATCCGTTCCTCGACGAGACCAGCGTCGAGATCATCGGGGTTGAAGCGGCCGGTCATGGCATCGAAACCGGCAAGCACGCCGCCAGCCTGAACGGCGGGGTACCTGGTGTACTCCACGGCAATCGCACCTTCCTGCTGCAGGACGACGACGGCCAGATCATTGATGCCCACTCGATTTCCGCTGGCCTCGACTATCCGGGCATTGGCCCTGAGCACGCCTGGTTGCATGACATCGGTCGCGCCCAGTACACCTCTGTGACCGACGATGAAGCCCTCGACGCGTTCCACAAGTGCTGCCGCCTGGAAGGGATCATTCCGGCACTGGAAAGCGCCCACGCCCTAGCCGAAGTGTTCAAGCGCGCACCGACCTTGCCCAAGGATCACCTGATGGTGGTCAACCTGTCTGGTCGTGGTGATAAGGACATGCAAACCGTAATGTTCCACATGGAACACTCTCAGCAGGAGAAACACTGATGAGCCGCCTGCAAACCCGTTTCGCCGAACTCAAAGAGCAAAACCGTGCGGCCCTGGTGACCTTTGTCACTGCTGGCGACCCCAGCTACGACACCTCCCTGGCGATCCTCAAGGGGCTGCCGGCTGCCGGTGCCGATGTAATTGAGCTCGGTATGCCATTCACCGATCCGATGGCCGATGGCCCGGCGATCCAGCTTGCGAACATCCGGGCCCTGGGCGCCAAACAGAACCTGGCGAAAACCCTGCAAATGGTTCGCGAGTTCCGGGCGAGCAACAACGACACACCACTGGTACTGATGGGCTACTTCAATCCTATTCACTATTACGGTGTTCCACGCTTCATCGCGGACGCCAAGGAAGCGGGGGTGGATGGCCTGATCGTGGTCGATCTGCCACCTGAACATAACGGCGAACTGTGCGATCCGGCCCAAGCCGCGGGCCTGGACTTTATCCGCCTGACCACCCCGACTACCGACGACGTACGCCTGCCAACCGTACTCAATGGCAGCTCCGGTTTTGTCTACTACGTCTCGGTGGCGGGTGTGACGGGCGCAGGTGCTGCCACCCTGGAGCACGTCGAAGAAGCGGTGGCCCGTTTGCGCCGCCACACCGACCTGCCGATCAGCATCGGCTTCGGCATCCGTACGCCAGAGCAAGCGGCGGCAATTGCCCGCTTGGCAGATGGGGTGGTGGTGGGTTCGGCATTGATCGACCATATCGCCAATGCCACCACGCCGGACCAGGCCATTGATGGCGTGCTGAGCCTGTGTGCGGCGCTGTCTGAAGGTGTACGCAACGCTCGCGTTGGCTAAGTTTTGATCCCGTAACAACCAAGGGCCCGGAACCATGTTCCGGGCCCTTTTTTTCTGGCGCCCGCCCACCCCTCAAAAAATCGACAGGTCCAGCGGCCGGATCGCCCCCATCCAGATCGCGTGGTCCGTGTGATCGGCCAGCTCATCCCCGGTCTCGGGATGCAGGAACACCACCAGTCCGTTGCGATGCAGCGCCAGCCACGGCAGCACCACGCCGATCAATTCCGGCCCAAAGGCCAACTGGCAGCTCCAGTCCGGGTGCGGCCCCACCGGGCGTTCGTGGACTCGACCCATTTGCAGGGGAAATAGCAGGGCAGCCTCTTCACACAGCGCCCGCGCCTGAGCAAGGGTGCTCGCGTCGAAATAAACATGGGCGTGGTAGCCCTTGATCCGTTGCATAGTGCTCTCGTCTTGCCCAATCCAAGTCCCAAGGGCAACGCTACACCGCAATGGACGGCAGGGCCAATCCTGCCAGCGACTCAGCGCTGCTGGCCTGTTCACTCATCAGCCAGTCGACGAACTGCTGGATCAACGCACTGCGGCGTTTGCGCTGGGGCAGCACCACGTAGTAACCGAACCCCGAGATCGCCGTCTCGGCAATCGGCCGCACCAAAAGCCCCTGCGCCAGCAGGTCATCGACCAAATGCCGCCAACCGATGGCCACGCCCTGACCGCCAATCGCCGCCTGAATCAACAGGGTGTAATTATCAAACCGCAATTGCCCAGGCGTCGGCGCGGTGGCGATACCCAGGCTGCGGAACACACCGCTCCAGTCGAACCAATGGCTGCTGTTCTCGCCCCGCAGATGCAATAGCGGCAACTCCAGCAAAGCGTGGGCGGGCAGGGGCATGAGCCGCTCCTTGAGTAACTGCGGGCTGCACACCGGGAACACTTCCTCGCTGAACAACCAGTGACTTTCACCCTGTTTGAAGCGCCCTTCGCCGAACAGCACGGCCACATCGATGTCGGGACGCAACATGTTGTGATTACGTTCGCTGGTCACCAGGCTGACATCCACCCGGGGGTTGGCCTCGTGAAAGCGATGCAGACGCGGCATCAGCCAGTAAGCGGCGAAGGCGAAATCGGTGGCCACCTGCAACACCTCATGCTGGTGCTGGGCACTGATCGCGCTCAACCCGGCCTCGATACTCTGCAGGCCGCCCTGCACCTGCTCGAACAGGATCGACCCGGCTTCGGTCAGCTCGATGCCCCGGTAGATGCGGTCGAACAAGCGTGTTGCCAGTTGCTCCTCCAACCGCTTGAGCTGTTGGCTGACAGCAGGTTGGGTGGTGCCCAACTCCACTGCGGCGGCGGTGAAACTGCCATGGCGCGCTGCCGCTTCAAAGGTGCGCAACAAGTCCAGGGAGAGTTCACCAAGGGCGTCATACATAAGGTGGGCTTATCCTAGTCATTGCCGGACATGGGCTTTACCGCGAAGAGCACGGGCTACATTCTCGATCACAGCACTTTCGCATAACTGCCCACTATGGAATGCCGCTATCACATGAAGCGCAAGAACATTCTTTTCATCATGGCCGACCAAATGGCCGCGCCCTTGCTGCCGTTCTACGGCGCTTCACCGATCAAGCTGCCCAACCTGAGCCGACTGGCGGACAAGGGCGTGGTATTCGACGCTGCGTACTGCAACAGCCCGTTATGCGCACCCTCGCGCTTCACCCTGGTCAGTGGCCAGTTGCCGAGCAAGATCGGCGCCTACGACAACGCCGCAGACTTTCCCGCCGATGTGCCGACCTATGCCCACTACCTGCGTCGCCTCGGCTATCGCACCGCCCTGTCCGGCAAGATGCATTTCTGCGGCCCGGACCAACTGCATGGCTATGAAGAACGGCTGACCAGCGACATCTACCCGGCCGATTACGGTTGGGCAGTCAACTGGGATGAACCGGATGTGCGCCCGAGTTGGTATCACAACATGTCCTCAGTCCTGCAGGCCGGACCTTGCGTGCGCACCAACCAGCTGGACTTCGATGAAGAGGTGGTCTTCAAGGCCCAGCAGTACCTGTTCGATCACATCCGCGAAGACGGCGACCAACCGTTTTGCCTGACGGTGTCGATGACCCACCCACACGACCCGTACACCATTCCCAAGGCATTCTGGGATCTGTATGACGACCAGGACATCCCGCTGCCGGCGACCCCGGCGCAGGCCGACCTCGATCCACATTCCCAACGCCTGCTCAAGGTCTACGACCTGTGGAACAAGCCACTGCCCGTGGACAAGATCCGTGATGCCCGCCGAGCCTATTTCGGCGCATGCAGTTACATCGATGCCAACGTCGGCAAACTCCTGCAGACCCTCGAAGACACCGGGCTGAGCGACGACACCATCATCGTGTTTTCCGGCGACCACGGCGACATGCTCGGCGAGCGTGGCCTCTGGTACAAAATGCACTGGTTCGAAATGGCCGCCCGGGTGCCGCTGCTGGTCTATGCGCCTGGCCAGTTCGCGGCCGGACGCGTCAGTGCCGCCGTGTCCACCGCCGACCTGCTCCCGACCTTCGTCGCCCTGGCCGGTGGCGAGCTGCAGCCTGGCCTGCCACTGGACGGCCGCTCGCTGTTGCCGCACCTGCAGGGGCAGGGCGGCCACGATGAAGTGTTTGGTGAGTACATGGCCGAAGGCACCGTCAGCCCGTTGATGATGATCCGCCGGGGGCCCTACAAATTTATCTACAGTGAAGACGACCCCTGCCTGTTGTTCGATGTACGCAACGACCCTCGCGAACAGGAAGAGCTCAGTCACTCGCCTCAGCATCAACCGGTTTACGCCGCCTTTCTTGCCGAAGCTCGCGCCAAGTGGGATATCCCGGCGATTCACCAGCAGGTCCTGGCCAGCCAGCGCCGCCGGCGATTCGTGGCTGACGCACTGCGCCTTGGCCACCTGAAGAGCTGGGACCACCAGCCACTGGTCGACGCCAGCCAGCAGTACATGCGCAACCACATCGACCTCGATGATCTGGAGCGCAAGGCTCGTTATCCACAACCCTGCCAAAACCAATAATGTAAGGGGAAGCGCATGCAAAGGTTATCCACAGTAGTGACCGCCGGGTTACTGATGCTTGGCAGTGTTTCGGCCTGGGCCGAGCAACGTTGCGACACCGTGAAGATGGCCGACCCCGGCTGGAGCGACATCGCCGCGACCAACGCGATCACCAGCGTGCTGCTTGAGGGCATGGGGTACAAGGCCAAGATCGATACCCTGGCGGTGCCGATCATCTTTGGTGGCCTCAAGGACGGTCAGGTCGATGTCTTCCTCGGTAACTGGATGCCAGCCCAGCAGGGCTTCTATGACAAGTTCGTGGCCAGCGGCGAGGTCACCCAACTGGCGAAGAACCTCGACGGCACCGAGTTCACCCTGGCAGTTCCGGACTACGTCTGGGAGGCCGGCGTGCATGACTTCGCCGACCTGAACAAGTACGCCGAGCAGTTCGACAAGAAAATCTACGGCATCGGCTCCGGTGCACCGGCCAACCTCTCGTTGCAGGACATCATCAAGAAAAACGACTTCGACCTGGGCCAATGGAAGCTGGTGGAGTCCAGTGAGCAGGCGATGCTCGCGGAAGTCTCGCGCGCAGTGAAGAAACACAAGTTCGTGACTTTCCTCGGCTGGACTCCACACCCGATGAACGTACAGCTGAAAATGCGCTACCTCAAGGGCGGTGAGAAGTACTTCGGCGACACCGGCAGTGTCCATACCCTGACCCGCAAGGGTTATGCCCAAGCCTGCCCGAACGTCGGCAAACTGCTGAGCAACCTGAGCTTCACCCTGGACATGGAAAACAGCATCATGGCCGAGGTGCTGAACAACAAGGTCAGCAACACCGAGGCCGCCAAGGCTTGGCTCAAGGCCAACCCGGCGGTGCTGGACAAGTGGCTGGACGGGGTGCAAACGGCAGACGGCAAAGAGGCATTGCCGGCGGTCAAGGCCAAGCTCTAAGCACTGGCCCACGGGATTGTTCCTGCGCACACGTGGGAACAATCACCTTTGCCCTGATACTCTTTGGCAAAAGCCCATTCGCGAGGATTCATGGCACTCCCCAGCCGCCATTCGCTCTTTCCCTTTCTCCGCTGGCTGCCCCGGCAGACCCGCGCCAGCGTCGGCCGCGATCTTGTCGTCGGGTTGAGCGGGGCGATTCTGGCGCTGCCACAATCGATTGCCTACGCACTGATTGCCGGCCTGCCGCCGGAGTACGGCTTGTACGCCGCCATCATCCCGGTGCTGATTGCCTGCCTCTGGGGCTCCTCCTGGCATCTGATCTGCGGTCCTACGGCGGCCATCTCCATCGTCCTGTACGCCAGTGTCAGCCCGCTGGCCGTGCCCGGTTCCCAGGACTACGTCACCCTGATCCTGTTGCTGACTTTCCTCGCGGGGGCGTTCCAGTGGCTGCTCGGCCTGCTGCGGTTCGGCGCCCTGGTGAACTTCGTCTCGCATTCGGTGGTGCTGGGCTTCACCCTCGGTGCCGCGGTGGTCATCGCCCTCGGGCAACTACCAAACTTGCTGGGGCTGGACCTGCCCAGCCAGGCCACGGCACTCGACAGCCTGGTGTCGCTGGCCAGCCATCTGCATGAGCTGGACAAACCCTCGTTGGCGCTGGGCCTCGGCACATTGGCGCTGGGTTTCGCCCTGAAGCTGTGCCTGCCGCGCTGGCCGAGCCTGTTGATCACCCTGGTACTGAGCAGCCTGGTGGTCTGGCTGTGGCCCTCGTGGTTCGGTCATGTGCAACGGGTCAGCGCGTTTGTCGGGCGACTGCCACCGTTCAACCCCTTGCCCCTGGATCTGGACCTGATCCTGCGCCTGCTGCCCAGTGCCGTGGCGGTCGGCATGCTGGGGCTGGTCACCAGCCTGTCGATTGCCCGCTCGCTGTCGACACGCTCGCAACAGTTGCTCGACGCCAATCAGGAAGTCCGCGCCCAGGGCTTTTCCAACATCGTCGGCAGTTTTTTCTCCGGCTCACTGTCGGCCGGCTCCTTCACCCGCTCCGGCTTGAGTTATGAAGCCGGGGCCTGCTCACCGCTGGCGGGCGTGTTCTCGGCGCTGTGGGTAGCCCTGTTTGCACTGGCCGGAGCAAAACTCATCGCGCACATCCCGATCCCTGCCATGGCCGGCAGCATTCTGTTGATTTGCTGGGGCCTGGTGGACCACCGCGGCATTCGGGCGCTGTTTCGGGTAAGCCGGGCCGAGTTTGCGGTGATGGCGCTGACCTGCGTCGCCACGCTGCTGCTGGAGCTGCAAACGGCAATCTACGCCGGCGTGCTGGCCTCGCTGTTCTTCTACCTCAAGCGCACCTCACAGCCCCGCGTGCAGCAATGGCGCGAGGGCGATGAAGAGATTCTGCGGGTCGGCGGTTCGATCTTTTTCGGCGCCAGCCATTACCTGCAAGTGCGCCTGCAGCGCACCCAGGGCCTGGCGGTGGTGATCGAGGCGCAATACATCAACTTCATCGACTATTCCGGTGTGGAAATGCTCCACCAGGAAGCCCGCCGCCTGCTCAGACAGGACCGCAGCCTGACCTTGCGTCGGGCGCGGGGGCATGTGGTCGAAGAGTTGCGCAAACTCGAAGGCGCGGAGAAATGCCCGATCCGCTTCGAGGATTGAACTACAGCGCCAATTGCCGGCGCAGTTCAGCCAACACTGGTGCCGTGTCCGGACGCACCCCGCGCCACAGGAAGAAGGCTTCGGCGGCCTGTTCGGCGAGCATGCCCAGGCCGTCCAGTGCCATGGCGGCGCCATGGGCACTGGCCCAGCGGCAGAAGGATGTTGGCTCCTTGCCGTACATCATGTCGTAGCACAGGGTCTTGCCGGGTTCGATCAGGCTGCTGGCGATCGGCGGTACATCGCCTGACAGGCTGGCCGACGTGGCGTTGATGATCAGGTCCACTGGCTCGCGCAGCCAATCGAAGCCGCTGGCCGAGACCGGGCCCAGATCGGCGAACAGCTCGGCCAGCAGCTCGGCTTTTTCCACCGTGCGATTGGCGATGATCACTGAGGCCGGATGCTCGGCCAACAACGGCTCCAGCGCACCGCGCACCGCGCCACCGGCGCCGAGCAACAGGATGCGTTTGCCGTGCAGGCTGAATCCGGCATTGACCGTCAGGTCTCGAACGAGCCCGGCGCCATCGGTGTTGTCACCCAACAGGCTGCCGTCGGCCAACTTGCTCAGGGTATTGACCGCCCCGGCCCGTTGCGCACGGGCCGTCAGTTGGCTGGCCAGGCGGTAGGCCTCTTCCTTGAAGGGCACCGTGACATTGGCCCCGCGCCCTTCAGCGAAAAATGCCGTGGCACAGCCGGAAAAATCATCGAGCGGTGCCAGCAGGGTGTTGTAGTCCAGTTGCTGTGCCGTCTGCTGGGCAAACAGGCGATGGATCAACGGCGACTTGCTGTGGCCAATCGGGTTACCGAAAACGACGTACTGATCCATCTCAAACCCTCTTGGAGCGCGCCCCTGCAGGCGCTTTTGTGCTCAACCACTTAGCGTTGTGTGCCGGCTATCCGGCGCCTGCAGATCAGGCCGAGCCCGCCAGCCAATCGCGGTCTTGCAGGAAGTACTCCGTCAGGCGCGCTTCTTCACTACCCGGCTCGGCCTTCCAGTCGTAGGCCCAGCGCACTTGCGGTGGCAGCGACATGAGGATCGACTCGGTACGCCCGCCCGACTGCAGGCCGAACAGCGTCCCACGGTCGTAAACCAGGTTGAATTCGACGTAGCGACCACGGCGAAATTCCTGAAATTCACGCTGTTGCTCGGTGTAGGCCTGGGCCTTGCGGCGCTGCACGATCGGCAGGTACGCCTCGATGTAGGCATCGCCGATGGCGCGGATGAACGCGAAGCAGGTGTCGAAATCCCACTCGTTCAGGTCATCGAAAAACAGGCCGCCGATGCCCCGGGGCTCGTTGCGATGCTTGATGTGGAAATAGCTGTCGCACCACGCCTTGTAACGGCTGTAGACATCCGGCCCGAATGGCGCGCAGGCCTGGGCGGCGACACGGTGCCAATGCACGCAGTCTTCTTCATTGCCGTAGTAAGGGGTCAGGTCGAAGCCACCACCGAACCACCACACCGGCTCTTCACCGGGTTTTTCCGCGATGAAAAAGCGCACGTTGGCGTGGGACGTCGGCACGTGAGGGTTGTGCGGGTGGATCACCAGTGACACGCCGAGGGCCTCAAAGCCGCGTCCAGCCAACTCCGGCCGGTGTGCGCTGGCCGAGGGCGGCAGGCCGCTGCCAAACACGTGGGAAAAGTTGACGCCGCCTTTTTCGATCACCGCACCATTTTCGATCACCCGCGTCCGCCCGCCACCGCCGGCTGGTCGGGTCCAGGCGTCTTCGACAAAGCGCGTGCCGCCGTCTTCTGTTTCCAGCGCGGCACAAATGCGGTCTTGCAGGTCGAGCAGGTAGGCTTTAACGGCTTCGGTGCGGGTAGTCATGGCATCACCTTGAATCGGGCAAAGCTACGCGGCGCTCGATCAGAACGGCAGCCGACGCAAATGGGCGCGTAGCATAACACTGCACCCGGGCCTGCCACAGTTGACGAAGATCAAGCTTAGGAGTCCGATAGGACCCTACGCAAAACCACCCAAGGAGAGTGCAGATGGCCAAACGAATCCAGTTCCGTGCCCATGGCGGCCCCGAAGTGCTTGAGTATGTGGACTATCAGCCGGCCGAGCCGGGCCCGCAGCAGGTGCGCGTAAGCAACAAAGCCATCGGCCTGAATTTCATCGATACCTATTTTCGCAGTGGCCTGTATGCGCCTCCAGCCTTGCCATCGGGCCTGGGCGCCGAGGGTGCCGGCGTGGTCGAGGCCGTCGGCAGCCAGGTCAGCCGATTTAAGGTCGGCGACCGCGTGGCCTATGGCAGCGGCCCACTGGGGGCCTACAGCGATGTACACGTACTGCCGGAAGCCAACCTGGTGCATCTGCCCGAGGCCATCAGCTTCGAACAGGCCGCCGGTGTAATGCTCAAAGGCCTGACGGTGCAATACCTGCTGCGTCAGACCTATGAACTCAAGGCTGGCGAAACCATCCTGTTCCACGCCGCTGCCGGCGGTGTCGGTTCGCTGGCCTGCCAATGGGCCAAGGCCCTGGGCGTGAAGCTGATCGGCACCGTCAGTTCACCGGAAAAGGCCGCACTGGCCAAGGCCAACGGCGCTTGGGCGACCATCGACTACAGCCATGAAAATGTCGCAGAGCGGGTACTGGAACTGACTGACGGCAAGAAGTGCCCGGTGGTCTACGACGGCGTCGGCAAAGACACCTGGCTGACCTCCCTCGACAGCACTGCACCCCGTGGGCTGGTGGTGAGTTTCGGCAACGCGTCGGGGGCGGTGGACGGGGTGAACCTGGGAATTCTCTCGGCCAAGGGTTCGCTGTACGTCACCCGACCGACCCTGGCGACCTACGCCAACAATGCAGAGAACCTGCAGCGCATGGCCGATGAGCTGTTCGAGATGATCATCAGTGGTCAGTTGCGGGTTGATATCAGCCAACGTTACTCGCTGGCTGAAGCGGCGAAGGCCCAGACCGAGCTGTCGGCTCGACGTACCACTGGCTCGACCATTCTGCTGCCCTGAGAGTTATTGCCTCAGACAGGAGGTCTTCGCTGGCGGCTTGCTCGCGAAGGTGGCGTACGCGAGCAAGCTTTGCTCCTGCAGCGAACCGCAGCAGCGCGATCTCAGTCCGGACGCACCACGTGGCCGGTCGCCAGGTCGCGAATCACACTGGGGTTCCTGCGCCCGCCGAGTTGGCCGCCCAACACCAGGTCGACTTGCCCACGGAAATACTGCTCGACGCGAATCCGCGTGCGCGCCGCCGGCCGTCCCTGAGGGTTGGCGGACGTCGACACCAGTGGCCCGACCAACGCACACAGATCGCGCACCTGCGGGTGATCGCTGACGCGCAGGGCCACGGTTTCGTGAACCCCGGTGATCCATTGCGGCAACATGTTCTGGTGGGGCACCAGCCAGGTATTCGGCCCTGGCCAGGTGCTGGCCATTCGATCGAGCCACAACTGCGGGAAGTCATCGAACAGGAAATCGAACTGGCGGATATTGTCGGCTACCAGGATCAGGCCCTTTTCCACCGAGCGTCCCTTGATCGCCAACAGGCGATACACCGCCTCTTCATCCCAGGGGTCGCACCCCAGGCCCCAGACGGCTTCGGTTGGATAGGCAAGCACCGCCCCTGCGCGAATTCCTCGTGCGGCTTGTTGCACACGCCAACTGTTGACCATGACCGACTCTCCAAAATAAGGCTGTGCGCAGTTTACCCATCTTCCTTATAAATCCCAGTGCATGAACCTAGCTTAGGCGGGCAAACCAGCGTCCGCCTTCCGCCACCGCCCGACCTTCCATTTCCAGCTCGGTCAGCGCCACCAGCACTTTGGGCAAGGCCCAGCCGCTGGAGTCGGCCAGGGCTTCGCTGGTATGGGGCGCGGCAAACAGCAGGCGCAACAGCGGGTGATCGAGTTCGGCTGGGACCGGGGCCATGACCGGGGCGGCCGGCAGGTACTGCCAGCCACGCAAGCCTTCGAGAATATGCTCGATGGTCTCCACCAGGGTTGCCCCATCGCGAATCAACTGGTGACAGCCTCGGGCAGCGGGGTGATGGATGGAGCCGGGAATCGCATAGACCTCGCGCCCTTGCTCTGCCGCCAGCCGGGCGGTGATCAACGAACCACTGGCGACACTGGCCTCGACCACCAGCACGCCCAGGGACAAACCACTGATGATCCGGTTACGCCTTGGAAAATGGCTGGGGTGCGGCCCGGCATCCAGGGCAAATTCGGAAACCACCGCGCTACCCTGGGCAATCATCGCCTCGGCAAGGGCGCGGTTGCGCTGTGGATAAAATTTTTCCAGGCCAGTACCCAGCACGCCCACCGTCTGCCCTCCAACATCCAGCGCGGCCTGGTGCGCAGCCGCATCGATGCCCAGCGCCAAGCCACTGGTGATCACAAAACCGGCGCCTGCCAGGCTGCGGGAGAACGCCGCCGCGGTGTCCATTCCCGGCCTGGAAGCGCGACGGCTGCCGACCATCGCCAGTTGCGGTTTTTCCAGGATCGACGGATCCCCGGCGACAAACAACAAGGGCGGCGGGTCACTGATCTCGGCCAGCAACGCGGGGTAACCGGGCTGGTCAATCATCAGCAAATGCTGGCCCTCACGCTCTAGCCAGGTCATTGCGTGATGCGCGCCATCACGAATCAACGGGCTGCGCCGGGCCTCTGCGCAGGCGGCGGGCAAACCCAGGGCGCGCCAGGCACTGGCCGGGGCGCTGATGGCTTTGGAGGCCGAACCAAAGGCTTGCAGCAACTTCTGAAAACGCCGCGGCCCCAGTTCAGGCAGGAGGTGTAAACGCAGACGAGCTTCCAGTTCCGCCGGCGAAACCGGCAGGGATATAGACGACGGCATAAGATCATCCTTGATCGTAATTGCGCCTGACGAGCCAGGAACAAGCTGTGGATAAGTCTGTTGGTAACTTGTTGAGTGTTTTCCCGCCCAGAGGCCCTGGAGGGCAGGGATTTTTGCCCTGCGTGCAGGCTGTGGCGGGCGACGGCCAAAGGTTTGTGATTTCCCTCACGCAGTGAATCCCTTTATTATGTGGGCTCGCGTAAAACGCCAGAGCCGGCATGGCTCGCTCCCGCGAGGGGGCTTCGTTTTACAGCCATCGCCAGCCTCTGCGGACTGCCAGGCGATCGGCCCTGACCTTACTTCACACGTGCAGCAATTACGCTTATGGCCATTTTGAACATCCTCGAATTCCCCGACCCGCGCCTGCGCACGATCGCCAAACCGGTGACCGTAGTGGACGACGAAGTGCGGCAGTTGGTCGATGACATGTTTGAAACAATGTATGAAGCGCCAGGTATCGGCCTCGCGGCGACCCAGGTCAATGTGCACAAGCGCATCGTGGTCATGGACTTGTCCGAAGACCGCAGTGAACCGCGGGTGTTCATCAACCCCGAGTTCGAGACCCTGACCGACGAAATGGACCAGTACCAGGAAGGCTGCCTTTCGGTACCCGGCTTCTACGAAAACGTCGATCGCCCGCAGAAGGTCAAGATCAAGGCCCTGGATCGCGACGGCAAGCCGTACGAACTGATCGCCGAAGGCCTGCTGGCGGTGTGCATTCAACATGAATGCGATCACCTCAACGGCAAATTGTTCGTCGACTACCTGTCCACGCTCAAACGCGACCGGATCAAGAAGAAGCTGGAAAAGCTCCATCGCCAGAACGCTTGATTCCTTTCTTCCAAAGGCTTGCTGCGGCAAGCCTTTTTCTTTTGTGACTGCTTCTGAAACCGAGAGCCTCCTCAATGCGCATCGTCTTTGCCGGCACCCCCGAATTTGCCGCCGAACACCTCAAGGCCCTGCTCGACAGCCCTTACGAGGTCGTGGCGGTCTACACCCAACCGGACCGTCCGGCAGGTCGTGGGCAAAAGCTGATGCCAAGCCCGGTCAAGCAACTGGCCCTGGAACACAACATTCCAGTATTCCAGCCGCCGACCCTGCGCAATGCCGACGCCCAGGCCGAACTGGCCGCGCTGCAGCCGGACCTGATGGTGGTGGTCGCCTATGGCCTGATCCTGCCGCAGGTGGTGCTGGATATCCCACGCCTGGGTTGCATCAACAGCCATGCTTCCCTGTTGCCGCGCTGGCGCGGTGCGGCGCCGATCCAGCGCGCCGTCGAAGCGGGCGATGCGCAGAGCGGCGTCACCGTGATGCGCATGGAGGCGGGGCTCGACACCGGGCCGATGCTGCTCAAGGTGAGCACTGCGATCAGCGGCCAGGACACCGGCGGCACCCTGCATGACCGACTTGCCGAGATGGGCCCGCCCGCAGTGCTGCAGGCGATTGCCGGATTGGCCGCCGGTACCCTGCAAGGCGAAGTGCAGGACGACAGCCTCGCCACCTATGCGCACAAATTGAACAAGGACGAGGCGCGCATCGACTGGAGCCGCCCGGCGGTCGAACTGGAACGCCTGGTACGCGCCTTCAACCCATGGCCGATCTGCCACAGCACCCTCAATGGCGAGGCCCTGAAAGTCCTGGCCGCCCACTTGGCCGATGGCCAAGGCGCCCCGGGCGAGGTGCTCGGCGCCAGCAAGGACGGCCTGATCGTCGCCTGCGGTGAGCAAGCGCTGTGCTTGACCCGCCTGCAATTGCCCGGTGGCAAGGCCCTGAACTTCAGCGACCTGTTCAACAGCCGCCGCGAGAAATTTGCCCTGGGCACCGTGCTCGGCCAGTCGGTGGACGCGCAATGAACCCACGTCTGGCCGCCGCCAAGGCACTGGCCGCTGTCCTCAGTGGCAAAGCGTCCCTCAACAGCTCCCTGCCGACTCAACTGGACAAGGTCGAAGACCGCGATCGCGGCTTCACCCAGGACCTGGCCTTCGGTACCGCACGCTGGCAGCCACGCTTGTCGGCGCTGGCGGGAAAACTCCTGCAAAAGCCCTTCAAGGCGGCGGATGCCGATGTCGAGGCGTTGCTGCTGGTCGGCCTGTACCAACTGCTCTACACCCGGGTACCAGCCCACGCCGCCATCGGTGAAACCGTGGGCTGCGCCGACAAGCTGAAAAAGCCCTGGGCCAAGGCCCTGATCAACGCCGTGCTGCGCCGCGCGCAACGTGAAAGCGAAGCGCTGTTGGCCGAACTCGAGCACGACCCGGTAGTACGCACCGCCCATCCACGCTGGCTGCAAAAATCCCTCAAGGCCTTCTGGCCCCTGCAGTGGGAAGCCATTTGCGCCGCGAACAACGCACACCCTCCGATGATTCTGCGGGTCAATCGCCGCCATCATGACCGCGCTGCCTACCTGCAGTTGCTGAGCCAGGCCGGGGTAGCCGCTCAGCCGTGCACCTTCAGCCAGGACGGTATCGTGCTCGAGACCCCGACTGATGTGCGCAGCCTGCCGGGCTTCAGCGAAGGCTGGATCAGCGTGCAGGACGAAGCGGCGCAACTGGCCGCCGAACTGCTGGACCTGGCGCCGGGCCAGCGAGTGCTCGACGCCTGCTGCGCACCCGGCGGCAAGACCTGCCATATCCTCGAAGTCGAGCCTGGGCTGGCCGGTGTGGTGGCGGTGGACCTCGAAGCCAAGCGCCTGGTACGGGTCAAGGAGAACCTCGAACGGCTGGGCCTGAGCGCCGAGCTGATCGCCGCCGATGGCCGCGACACCCAGGCCTGGTGGGACGGCAAGCCGTTCCAGCGGATTCTGCTCGACGCGCCTTGTTCGGCGACGGGCGTAATTCGCCGGCACCCGGACATCAAGCTGACCCGCCAACCCGATGACATCGCCGCGCTGGCCGTGCTGCAAGGCGAACTGCTCGACGCGATGTGGCCAACCCTCGAGGTAAGCGGCATCTTGCTGTACGCCACCTGCTCGACACTGCCGACCGAGAACACCGAAGTGATCGCAGCCTTCCTCGGGCGCACCCCCGGCGCTCGCGAACTGGACATCGCCAGCCAGGCCGGCATCAAGCAACCCCATGGTCGCCAGTTGCTGGCGCAAGAGGGTGGCCATGACGGGTTCTATTACGCCAAGCTGATCAAGATTGCCGCCGCGCGCGGTTAACCGGTTTTAAGGGAGTAGACGGATGAAGATCATCATCCTCGGCGCAGGGCAGGTGGGTGGATCACTGGCAGAACATCTGGCCAGCGAAGCGAACGACATCACTGTGGTCGACACCGACGGCGAACGCCTGCGCGATCTCGGCGATCGCCTCGACATCCGCACGGTGCAAGGTCGCGGCTCGTTGCCTACGGTGCTGCGCCAGGCCGGCGCCGACGACGCCGACATGCTGGTGGCCGTGACCAACAGCGACGAAACCAACATGGTCGCCTGCCAGGTCGCCCATACCCTGTTCCACACCCCGACCAAGATCGCCCGGGTGCGCGAGGCGTCCTACCTGACCCGCGCCGAGCTGTTCGACAATGACGCGATTCCGGTCGATGTGCTGATCAGCCCGGAACAAGTAGTGACCAACTACATCAAGCGCCTGATCGAACACCCCGGTGCCCTGCAGGTGATCGACTTCGCCGAGGGCAAGGCCCAGTTGGTGGCGGTCAAGGCCTACTACGGCGGACCGCTGGTAGGCCAGCAACTGCGCCAGTTGCGCGAACACATGCCGAACGTCGATACCCGGGTGGCGGCGATTTTCCGGCGTGACCGGCCGATCCTGCCGCAAGGCAACACCGTAATCGAGGCCGACGATGAAGTGTTTTTCATTGCCGCCCGAGCCAACATTCGCGCGGTCATGAGCGAAATGCGCCGCCTCGACGAAAGCTACAAGCGCATCGTCATCGCCGGTGGCGGGCAGATTGGCGAGCGCCTGGCCGAGGCCATCGAAAGCCGCTACCAGGTCAAGATCATCGAGATGAACCCGGCCCGCTGCCGCTATCTGTCGGACACCCTCGACAGCACCGTGGTGTTGCAGGGCAGCGCATCGGACCGCGACTTGCTGCTGGAGGAGAACATCGCCGACGCCGATATCTTCCTGGCGCTGACCAACGACGATGAAGCCAACATCATGTCTTCGCTGCTGGCCAAGCGCCTGGGTGCGAAGAAGGTCATGACCATCATCAACAACCCCGCCTATGTGGACCTGATCCAGGGCGGTGACATCGACATCGCCATCAGCCCGCAACTGGCGACCATCGGCACCTTGCTGGCTCACGTGCGTCGAGGCGACATCGTCAGCGTGCACTCACTGCGCCGGGGGGCGGCAGAAGCCATCGAGGCAATTGCCCACGGTGACGAGAAGTCGAGCAAGGTCATCGGCAAGGCCATCGAGAACATCGCATTGCCGCCAGGTACCACCATTGGCGCGATCATCCGCGACGAGGAAGTGTTGATCGCCCACGACGACACAGTGATCGAAGCCGGGGACCATGTGATTCTGTTCCTTGTGGATAAAAAGCATATTCGCGATGTGGAGAAGCTGTTCCACGTGGGATTGAGCTTCTTCTGATCGCGGATTTGCGGCGCCTGGGCGGGCCTCTTCGCGAGTAAGCCGCAAGCGGGCACCCGCTCCTACATTGGATTTAAGGAATTGAACCATGCTCGAATCCCTGGAAAAAATGCTCGCCAAGGGTGTGGATAACTCATTGCTGCGCTTCGGGCTGGGCAAGGGGTATCTGGATCTGGGAGAAAACGCCAAGGCCGCCGAACACTTCACGCGCTGCGTGGCATTCGATCCGAAATATTCTGCGGCCTGGAAGCTATTGGGCAAGGCTCAGTTGGCGCTCGCGGACTATCCGGCCGCGCGCCAGGCCTGGGAACAGGGCCTGGAAGCTGCTCGCGCCCATGGCGACAAGCAGGCCGAAAAGGAAATGACGGTGTTCCTGAAAAAGCTCGATCGCACGAGCGCCCTGTAGGGGCGCGGTGCTCTTGAGACCATCGCGGCTTTTGTGGGAGCGGGCTTGCCCGCGATGGTCGTCAACGATGACACGGGTATCCTGAAGCTCAGTGAATCTTCAGTACCAGCGCTCTTCACCCGGCGGACGCTTCTTGAAGCGCTTCATGCTCCACATGTACTGGCTCGGATACGCCCGCACATAGCGTTCGACCACCTGGCTCATGGCCGCGCAGGACGTCTCGGTGTCGGTGCTGTACATCGCCTCGGGGGCGGCTTCCAGGATCACCTTGTAGCCCGAGCCGTCCGGCAGGCGCAGGGCGTGCAGGAATACCCCGACCGCCTTGCCGCCGGCGAGCATGTTCGGCACAAACTTGCTGGTCAGGGCCTTGGTGGCGAAAAAGGGCACGAAGATACCGGCCGATTCAGCCGGCTCCGGGTCAGCCGGGATCCCCACCGCGCCGCCTTTGCGCACTTCCTTGATGACACTGAGAATGCCTTCCTTGGTGGACGCCGCCACGCGGTTGCCCAGTTGCACGCGCTGCTTGCGCAGCAGTTCATCCACCGCCTTGAGCTTGGGTGGACGGTAGAAAATGATCGGTTTGCACTGGCTGCAATAGAAGTGGTTGAGCACCTCCCAGTTGCCCAGGTGGCTGGTGATGCCGACTACGCCCTTGCCCGACGCCAGGGCTTCCTTGAGCACCTCCAGGCCTTCGACTTCACGCACCAGGTCGATCGAACGCTGGGCAGGCCAGATCCACGCGCAGGCGCTTTCGGTCAGGGACTTGCCGATGTCCTTGAGACTCTGGCCCACCAGGCGCTCACGCTCGGCGGGGTCCATTTCAGGGAAACACTTGGCCAGGTTGATGCGCACCACGTCGCGGGAACGGTTGGGGGTTTTCCACATGACCCAGCCAATCGCCGCGCCCACCGCTTGCACTGCCCGCCACGGGAGCAGGGCAAACAACCTTAGAGCGCCTACCAGCAAGGCGCCTTTAAACTTATCCACAGGTCACTCCTGTTGTCTGAATCCTGTTGCGAGCCGGCTATTCTAACCGCGCACCGCCAACTCGGCGTAACGATCACAATCGCGGGTGTGGTCCATGACCATGCCAGAGGCCTGCATCAGGGCATAACAAATGGTCGGCCCGACGAACGTGAAACCGGCCTTTTTCAGCCCGCGACTCATTTCCACGGCGACCGGGGTCACGGCCGGCACCTGGCTGCGATCCTGAAAATGGTTGATGGTCGGCACCCCGCCAACAAACGACCACAGAAAGCCCACCGGATCTTCCAGCGCCAGCCAGGCCTGGGCGTTGCGCCGGGCGGCATTGAGTTTCAGGCGGTTGCGGATGATCCCGGGATCGAGCATCAGGTCATCGATTTCGGCGTCGCTCATCTGCGCCACGCGCTGCACATCAAAGCCGTACAGCACCTCACGGTAGCGTTCGCGCTTCTTCAGCACAGTGATCCATGACAGTCCGGCCTGGAACCCTTCGAGCAAAAGCAACTCGAACAAGCGCTGCGCATCGCGTAGCGGTACGCCCCACTCCTGATCGTGATAGGCCATGTACAGCGGATCTTCGGAACACCAAAAGCAGCGTGGCATAAGGCTCCAGGGGGCGTGCGCACGAACGAATCGGGTATACTCCCGCTCTTTAAATCGCAGCCCAAGAAACAGGTGAATTTCGTGAGCCAGCCTACGCCAGCCGTGCGTACCTTCCAAGACTTGATCCTCGCCCTCCAGCAATACTGGGCCGAGCAAGGTTGTGTGGTACTTCAGCCCTACGATATGGAAGTAGGCGCCGGCACTTTCCATACCGCCACGTTCCTGCGCGCCATCGGCCCGGAAACCTGGAACGCCGCTTATGTGCAGCCCAGTCGTCGCCCGACTGACGGCCGCTACGGCGAAAACCCGAACCGTCTGCAGCACTACTACCAGTTCCAGGTAGTCCTGAAGCCGAACCCGGACAACTTCCAGGAGCTGTACCTGGGCTCCCTCAAGCACGTGGGCCTGGATCCGCTGGTGCACGACATCCGTTTCGTCGAAGACAACTGGGAATCGCCGACCCTCGGCGCCTGGGGTCTGGGCTGGGAAGTCTGGCTCAACGGCATGGAAGTGACCCAATTCACTTACTTCCAGCAGGCGGGCGGCATCGAGTGCTACCCGGTGACCGGCGAAATCACCTACGGCCTCGAGCGCCTGGCCATGTACCTGCAAGGCGTGGACTCGGTCTATGACCTGGTCTGGGCTGACGGCCCGATGGGCAAGGTGACCTACGGCGACGTGTTCCACCAGAACGAAGTGGAGCAGTCGACCTACAACTTCGAGCACGCCAACGTCGAGAAGCTGTTCGAACTGTTCGACTTCTACGAAAGCGAAGCCAAGCGCCTGATCGAACTCGACCAGCCGCTGCCGCTGCCAAGCTACGAAATGGTGTTGAAGGCCTCGCACACCTTCAACCTGCTGGATGCGCGCCGGGCGATCTCGGTGACCGCGCGTCAGCAATACATCCTGCGTGTGCGCACCCTGGCGCGTTCCGTTGCGCAAGCCTACCTGCTGGCGCGCGCCAAGCTGGGCTTCCCGATGGCGACACCGGACCTGCGTGATGAAGTACTGGCCAAGCTGGAGGCTGCACAATGAGTGCGCAAGATTTCCTGGTTGAACTGGGCACCGAAGAGCTGCCACCCAAGGCCCTGAACACCCTGGCCGAGGCCTTCCTGGCCGGTATCGACAAGGGCCTGCAAGCTGCGGGCCTGGGCTATGAAGCCAAGCAGGTCTATGCCGCGCCACGGCGCCTGGCCGTGCTGATCAGCGCGCTGGCGACCCAGCAACCGGATCGCAGCATCAACCTCGACGGCCCGCCACGCCAGGCCGCGTTCGATGCCGAAGGCAACCCGACCCAGGCCGCCCTGGGTTTTGCCAAGAAGTGCGGTGTCGAGCTGAGCGAAATCGACCAGAGCGGCCCGAAACTGCGTTTCAGCCAGGTGATCAAGGGCAAGCCAACCGCCAGCCTGCTGCCGACCATCGTCGAAGATTCCCTCAATGACCTGCCGATTCCCAAGCGCATGCGCTGGGGTGCCCGCAAGGAAGAGTTCGTCCGTCCGACCCAATGGCTCGTCATGCTGCTGGGTGACCAGGTCATCGACTGCACCATCCTGGCCCAGAAGGCCGGTCGCGATTCCCGTGGTCACCGCTTCCACCACCCGGAAAACGTGCGCATCGGTTCGCCGGCAAGCTACCTGGCCGACCTGCGTGCCGCCTACGTGCTGGCTGACGCCAACGAGCGCCGCGAGATCATCAGCAAGCGCACCGAAGAGCTGGCCACCCGCCAGGAAGGCACGGCGATCGTTCCGCCAGCGCTGCTCGATGAAGTGACCGCGCTGGTCGAATGGCCAGTGCCGCTGGTGTGCTCGTTCGAAGAACGTTTCCTCGACGTGCCGCAAGAAGCCCTGATCACCACCATGCAGGACAACCAGAAGTACTTCTGCCTGCTGGATGCCGACGGCAAGTTGCTGCCACGCTTCATTACCGTGGCCAACATCGAGAGCAAAGACCCGCAGCAGATCATCGACGGTAACGAGAAAGTGGTTCGCCCACGCCTGACCGATGCCGAATTCTTCTTCAAGCAAGACAAGAAGCAGAAACTCGAAGACTTCAACCTGCGCCTGCAGAACGTGGTGTTCCAGGAAAAACTGGGCAGCGTCTACGACAAGGCCGAGCGCGTTTCCAAGCTCGCCGCCTTCATCGCCCCGCACATTGGCGGCAACGCTCAATGGGCTGCGCGCGCGGGCTTACTGTCCAAGTGCGACCTGGCGACCGAAATGGTCGGTGAGTTCCCGGAGATGCAAGGCGTCGCCGGTTACTACTACGCCCTCAACGATGGCGAGCCAGAAGACGTTGCCCTGGCCCTGAACGAGCAGTACATGCCGCGCGGTGCTGGCGCCGAGCTGCCGAGCACCCTGACCGGTGCGGCCGTGGCGATCGCCGACAAACTCGACACCCTGGTCGGCATCTTCGGTATCGGCATGCTGCCAACCGGCAGCAAAGACCCGTATGCCCTGCGCCGTGCAGCGCTGGGCGTGTTGCGCATCCTGATCGACAAGAAGCTGGAACTCGACCTGACCGACGCCGTGGCCTTCGCCGTGGCAGCCTTCGGGGCCAAGGTCAAGTCCGCAGGCCTGGCTGACTCGGTGCTGGAGTTCATCTTCGACCGCCTGCGTGCGCGTTACGAAGACGAAGGCGTGGACGTGGCTACCTACCTGTCGGTGCGTGCCCTGAACCCGGGTTCGGCGCTGGACTTCGATCAACGCGTGCAGGCGGTACAAGCCTTCCGTCAGTTGCCTGAAGCCGCCGCCCTGGCCGCGGTGAACAAGCGCGTGTCGAACCTGCTGAGCAAGCTCGAAGGCAGCGTACCGACCACGGTTGAGGCCAAGTACTTCGACAACGCCAACGAGTTCTCCCTGTACTCGGCGATCCAGCAAGCGGACCAGGCTGTGCAGCCAATGGCCGCCGCTCGCCAGTACCGTGAAGCACTGGCGCGCCTGGCAGCCCTGCGCGAGCCAGTGGATGCGTTCTTCGAAGCGGTAATGGTCAATGCCGAAGACGCCAACGTGCGGGCTAACCGTTACGCACTGCTGGCACGCTTGCGTGGCCTGTTCCTGGGCGTTGCCGACATTTCGTTGCTGGGGTAAGACCGTTTGAAACTGCTGATTCTCGATCGGGACGGGGTGATCAATCATGACTCCGACGCTTACATCAAGTCGGTGGCGGAGTGGATTCCACTGCCGGGATCGATCGCAGCCATCGCGCAGTTGAGCAAGGCCGGCTGGACGGTAGCGGTTGCTACCAACCAGTCGGGCATCGCTCGTGGCTATTACGATGTCGCCACCCTGGACGCCATGCATGCGCGCTTGCGTACGCTGGTGGCCGAGCAGGGTGGCGAACTCGGCCTGATCGTCTACTGCCCCCACGGGCCGGACGCAGGCTGTGACTGTCGCAAGCCGAAACCCGGCATGCTAAAAACCATTGCCGCACATTACGACGTGCCGCTGACGGGCCTATGGTTCGTCGGCGACAGTCTCAGTGACCTGGAGGCGGCAAAAGCCGTCGACTCTCAGCCAGTCTTGGTAAAAACCGGTAAAGGCGCAAAGACTCAGGGCAAGACCCTGCCGGCAGGCACTTTGATTTTTGACGATCTGGCGGCGATTGCCGCAGAACTTATCAACAACTAGGGCGATTCTGACTTCCTGACCAAGGACTGTTCGGGAGCGCGCTTTTAGAAGGCGGGCACTGACCCGCAACGGTAATCGCGACCATGTCGATCTTGCAGGCAATCAGAACCTTTCTTTTTTACCTGCTGCTGGGCACCAGTTCGTTGCTGTGGTGCAGCCTGAGCTTTTTCATCGCGCCTTTCCTGCCGTTCAAGGCACGCTACCGTTTCATCAACGTCTACTGGTGCCGCTGCGCGCTGTGGCTGAGCAAGGTGTTCCTGGGCATCCGCTATGAAGTCAAAGGCGCCGAGAACGTCCCGGACCAGCCGTGCGTGATCCTGTCGAACCACCAGAGCACCTGGGAGACCTTCTTTCTCTCCGCGTACTTCGAGCCCTTGAGCCAAGTGCTCAAGCGCGAGTTGCTGTTCGTGCCGTTCTTCGGCTGGGCAATGGCCATGCTGCGCCCGATCGCCATCGACCGCGACAACCCGAAGGCCGCCCTCAAGCATGTCGCCAAGAAGGGTGACGAACTGCTCAAGGACAAGGTCTGGGTGCTGATTTTCCCGGAAGGCACCCGCGTACCGTTTGGTACTGTCGGCAAGTTCTCCCGGGGCGGTACGGCGCTGGCGGTCAACGCCCAGTTGCCGGTGCTGCCGATTGCGCACAACGCTGGCAAGTTCTGGCCGAAAACCGGCTGGGCGAAGAAGCCGGGGGTTATCACCGTGGTCAT
Organism: Pseudomonas sp. S04; assembly: GCF_009834545.1. Lineage (NCBI taxonomy): Bacteria > Pseudomonadati > Pseudomonadota > Gammaproteobacteria > Pseudomonadales > Pseudomonadaceae > Pseudomonas > Pseudomonas sp. S04. Next base: position 11,469 of record NZ_CP019427.1, on the reverse strand, counting down.
CGGCGCGCCAATGTACGCCGAAGGCAGCGGGCCGCGGGCGGTTGCCGAGTTGAACGACCGCGCTGCCGCATGGAATGAGCAGACCCAGCGCGACATGGGCTCACTGCCGCCACTGTCCGCTGCGGTGGATAAACAAGCGCAGTGATTCTGTGGATAACCTGTGCACGGATTTCCTGCTGAATGCTTTATTCTTTATCTAACTTAATGATTTATATGCATATTTCTTAAGCTGATAAAACTCCGTAAAACGTGCATAAGTTTTCCCAGTGATAAAAAAACCGGCCATGGATGCCGGTTTTTTTATGCCCGTTCGAACCACCAATCAATCCTCCAGTAACGGCAACTCAACCCGGAAAGTCGTGCCCTCGGCGACCCGGCTTTGACAGAGGATCCGCCCGCCATGGCGATCCACTACCGCCTTGACCATCGACAGTCCCAGGCCCAAGCCTTCACTGCCCTGCGAGGATGCAAAGCGCCGGTACTGGCTGAATAACTCTGGTAGCTCCTCGGCCGCGATACCCTGGCCCTGATCACTGATCTCACAGCTCAGCCAGCCCTGTGCACAACTGACCCGCAGCCGTACCTGGCTCCCGGCCGGGCTGTACTTGATGGCGTTCTCCAACAGATTGAACAGGGCCCGGGTCAGCAGCGACTGGTCCGCCAGCACCATGCCTTCGGCTTCGTCATCCAGGTCATGCAGCAGCTCGATCTGTTTCAGCTGGGCGCTGCTCATGGCTTGATCGAATGCGTCGAGCACCAACATTGCAAACATGCTCGGCGCGAACTGATAGGCCTCCGATTCCGCCTTGGCCAGTTGTACGAAGGCTTCGGTCAGGCCCAGGGCCTTGCGCACCTGTAGCTCGATCTGACTGTGCAGGTGCGGGTCCGCGCTGCCTTGTTGATGCTGCACGTCGAGCAGGGCCAGGATCGCCGAGTGCGGCGCACGCAGATCATGGGAAAGAAAGCGCAGCAGCACCGCGCGCTGTTCCTCGGCCTCACGCTCAAGGCTCAGGTCGGTCAGGCTGAGCAGCCAGCCAATCGCCACGCCGCCTTCAGCCGGCAGCAACGGTGCCAGCTCCAGCCGCAGACTGCGTCCCTGATGGTCGCGAAACTCGCTGCTGCCCAGGGTCGAAACCGCCGGCAAAGCCCCTTCCTGCAGCCCTGGATAACCTAGTCCGGCCAGGCGGGCCACCAGTGGCTCACCCACCAGGTCATCGGCGAACAGCGCGCGGGCATTGCGGTTGGCCAACAGCACTTGGCCATCCGGTCCGCTGATCAAGGTCGCCACTGGCAAGTACTCCAGGCCATCGGCAATAAACCGACGAGTATCGCGGGTGCGACTCATGGCCTGTTCCAGGGCGACAATCTGTCCCTGAAGTACATCGCCAGCCGGGGCCGCTGTACGCCGGCGCTCGGGGAATACCTTGGGTTCGTTATCCAGCCTCTCCAGTTCCCAGCCGAAATAGGCGAGCACCGCATTCAGGCGACGCCAGTTCCAGATCAGATAGCCCAGTAGCATCCCCAGCAGGCTGGCCATCGGCGACCACCACCATCCTGCCCGCAGCAATAACGCAGAGACCAGCAGGGCACTCGCCATGCCGCCCAGGGTCAACCACAGCGCGCGCCGCGGCCGGAACAGCAGCAGGGCCAGCAGTCCGGCAACCAGGGCTGTGGATAAACTCAGCGTCCAGCCATTGCCCAGCACCAGGATGCTGCGCTGTTGCAGCAGGCCGTTGAGTAGATTGGCCTGGATCTCGATGCCCGGTGTGGTGCCGAGGCTCGCTGACTGTGGTGTCACATAGCGGTCGCCCAGGCCCGGCGCGGTGGACCCGATCAGAATCAAGCGGTCGCGCAACAGTTGCGCTGGCACGTCCCCACGCAACACGCTGGCGTAAGGCACTGTGGGAAATCCACCAGGCTGGCTGATGAACGGAATACGCACGCTATTGGCCCGTTGCCAGCCTTGCACCGTCTGCGGCGCATACGAGCCGGGCAGGGCGGCAGGAGCGTCGGTGCTCGCTTGGTAGAGCAGCCACGCCAATTGCGCTCGCAGTTGCGGCGCCGGACCTTCACGCAGGTAGACACTACGTACCTTGCCGTCAGCGTCCGCTTCGGCATTGATGTGTCCGACCCCTTTGGCGCATTGGCTCAAGGGTGCCACGGGTTCGATCTCACCCAGTGGTTGGTCAAAGCGAGCGGCCCCTTCGCGCAGCAACGGAATGTACACATTGCCGGCCCGGCAGAGTGCCTGGGCCAGGCGCTGGTCATTCTCGGGGGAGGAGTCCGGCTCGCTGAAGATCACATCGAACAACACGCCCTTGGGCTCGGCCGCGGTCAACCGGTCGAGCAGGTCGGCGTGCACGGTCCGCGGCCAGGGCCACTTGCCGAGTTGCTGCAGGCTGTAGTCGTCGATGGTCACGATGAGAATGCGCGGGTCGACCGGCAGCGGGCTCAAGCGTCGCAGGTTGTCGTACAGCAAGTTGCTCAGGGTCAGGCCGTGGCTCAGGGACAATACCGCCGTCAGCGGCAGCAGGATCAGGCTGACCCCTAGCCATTCGCGGACCATTCGCCGAAACAATCGCTGCGCCTGGGTCGGCTCGCGACCTTCCTTCCTTGGCCAGCGCGTCATCGGCCCATCGCCGCGGCGCTATTGGACCCGTGAGGGGCTGGGGTAATAGAAGATGTCATATACCCCGGTTTCTCCTTCAAGCCCCTGCTGATCGAATGCCGAGAGCCGAACGTGATAATAAAACGCCTTCAATCCGCTGAAATTGATCTCTGGCGTATCGGAAAACTGTTCCTGCTTGATGTTCATGAACCCGGAATCGGTGGCGACCTGGGCCCGATAACGCGTGGCGCCTTCCAGCGGTTTCATGATCAATTTCCAGACCGGTGTCGGGCCCGTCTGCCCGGCCTGGCCGAGCAATCGAGGAGCCGGAAGCAGGTCGCTGGGAGTCAACTTGCCTTCCTTCTGGATGCGCAGCCCCTGGCGAGCCATGACCTGTACTTCATCATCCGCGCGGGCTACGGGCAAGGGTTTGCCCGCAGGTTTTTTCGCCAGCTCATCCCGATCCACGGCCACCTGGCCATTGAGCACCTCGAGCAGCGAGTGCCCGGTAGCATCGTTGCGCACCCGAAAGTGGGTACCGCGAACGCCGAGCACACCTACCGGTGTGACGATCTGGAAACGATCATAGTCGCTGGCGCGCTTGATCACATAAGACTCGACCTGACCTTGTTGCAGAAGGACCTGAGGCACCTTGAGCTCATCGTTGAGGCTCAGGGTGACCTGGGAGCTGGAGGGCAGGACGATACGCGAGCCATCACCCAGGGACAGGCTGACAAAGGCTGTAGGAGAAGTCTTCACGCCTTCCTCCTCATCCACCGTCATGCCTTCCTCCAGCGCCACCTGCTGGCCCTTGCGATCAAGCTTCCAGGCTTCGCCCGTCAGGTGTTCGACCGTAGCGGGCAGCGGTTGGCCACGGCATTGCTGCTGGTCATCGATGTAGGGCAGGCGCTTGGCGCTGGAAGAGGCGGCAGTGGCGCTCTGGGTCAACGGACCGACCAGGCCTGCCACGAGCAACAGGCAAGTACCCAAGTGGCGACAGTGCAAGGAGGAGATTGGAGTCATGGGATTCGCTTTGGCGCATTTTCTGAAAATCTGTTCGAGCCGCTGAGTCAACAGCAGCACGCACCATACCTGACGGGGCGCTGCGCCAGGTAGGCAGATTTGCACAGACCTGAAGGGATTGAGGTGACACGTCCCTGTGTCGGCCGGATCTGTCAGGATCCAGCGTGGATCTTGAGCGGCTCCCTGTTTTCCCCCTGGACTGCAGACCGCAAGCGAACCGGCGATCGGCGGTCCCGCCAGGTTGGCGTCGACACTCCCTGTGTCGGAGCACTTCCGAATGCTCCATTGCCGCTCGACACTTACGAATTTACCTACACCAATGACCGAAAAGTCGATTCTGCATATTTGTTCAGAATTCTCCGTCCAGCCCTTCAGAACACCCAGCGCGGTTGGTCTTCCCGGGTTCGCAAACGCGTGCCCTGGTCGCCGTCCTCGGCGCCGCTGACCGGGGCAAAACCCCGTGAATCACTGAAGCCGACATTGATCACTGCCGGGCTGTAGTAGCGTGGCGCCTGCGCCACGGGCGCAGCCGCGGTGCTGGAGTTCACCGTGGGCGAAGCCATCCCCATACTGGTGAAAAATGCCAAACACAGGCACCGGGTCAGCACCACGCCCAAGGTCACCTCCGACATCCCGGCGCGAAGATCCAACCTGCTAACCATCGTTCCTTTCCTTGCGCCATCGAGTCAGATTTTGGCCAGTTACCGGCTAATTGATATCAGCGTAACCAGCCATCACTCGACCTGGAGCAAATCGCCATAATTGTTCAGATTCAACCAATCAGCCTAAACTCGCTCCGGCACGGCCTTGCCTTGCCCGTCCACACTTCACGAAATAAAGGAACGACCCCGAATGCGTGTCGCCATACTGGATGACGAACCCGCCGAGCTACGCCGGGTGGAACAGACACTGCGACAGATGCCGGAAGCCGGGGAAGACGCCTGGAGCTTGCACAGTTTCGAGCGCGGCGAGGAACTGTTGCGGCAACTGCGGCGCGAGACCTTCGACCTGTTGATCCTCGACTGGCAAGTGCCAGACCTCAGTGGCCTGGCGCTGTTGCGCTGGACGCGCGAGCACATGGAAGCCCCGCCGGCGGCGATCATGCTCACCAGCCGCGATGCCGAGAGCGATATTGTCCAGGCGCTTAACGCCGGGGCAGACGATTACCTCAGCAAACCCTTTCGCCCCAACGAGCTCAAGGCCCGGGTCAATGCGGTGCTGCGCCGCCATGGCGTGTTGCGCCACGCCGCCAGCGAAGTGCAGAGCTTCAACGACCTGGTGTTCGATGACGCCGAGCTCACGGTCACCCGTGCCGGTATCCCCATCAGTTGTACCGAGCGCGAGTACCGCCTGGCACGCTGCCTGTTCGCCAACCTGGGTCGACCGTTGTCCCGGGAATACCTGTACCAGCGTTTCTGGACCCATGAAGAAATGGTCTCTTCCCGACCGCTGGACACCCATATCTACCGCTTGCGCAACAAGCTGGGGCTGACCGCCGACCGGGGTTGGCAACTGCTGACGATCTACGGTTACGGCTATCGACTGGAAAGCGTCAGCGCCTGAAACCAGCGAGCAATAAAAAAGGCCAACGCGATGCGTTGGCCTTTTTGTTTACTGCAGGAGAAACCGGATCAGAAGTCCAGGTTCGACACTGCCAGAGCGTTGCTTTCGATGAAGTCACGGCGTGGCTCGACCGCATCACCCATCAGGGTGTTGAAGATCTGGTCCGCGCCAATGGCGTCTTCGATGGTCACTTTGAGCATCCGGCGCTGTGCTGGGTCCATGGTGGTTTCCCACAGCTGATCCGGGTTCATCTCGCCCAGACCTTTGTAGCGCTGGATGGTGTGGCGCTTGGTGCTTTCGTTCATCAGCCACTCAAGGGCTTCCTTGAACTCGGTGATGGCTTTCTTGCGCTCGCCACGCTGGATGTACGCACCGTCGTCCAGCAGGGTGCTCAGTTGCGCGCCCAGGGAGACCACGGTCTTGTAGTCATTACTGCCGAAGAAGTCGCGGTTGAAAGTGACGTAGTTCGACAGGCCGTGGGAGATCAGTTCGACCTCCGGCAGCCAGACGTTACGCTCACGGTCTTCACGCAGGCTGGCCTTGTAGACCAGGCCCGACTTCTCGACGGTCCGCAGACGTACTTCGTACTGGGCCAGCCAATCCTGCATCGCTGCGTGATCGGACAACTGCTCCATGCTCACTGCCGGCAGGTAGATGAAGTGCTCAGTCAGCTCCTGCGGGTACAGACGCGACAGACGCTTGAGGGTCTTCATCACCAGGCGGAAGTCGTTCACCAAGCGCTCAAGGGCCTCACCGGAGATACCTGGCGCGTCCTCGTTCAGGTGCAGGCTCGCATCTTCCAGGGCCGACTGCGTCATGTATTCTTCCATGGCGTCGTCGTCTTTGATGTACTGCTCTTGCTTGCCTTTCTTCACCTTGTACAACGGCGGCTGGGCGATGTAGATGTAGCCACGCTCGATCAGCTCCGGCAACTGACGGAAGAAGAAGGTCAGCAGCAGGGTACGGATGTGCGAACCGTCGACGTCAGCATCGGTCATGATGATGATGTTGTGATAACGCAACTTGTCGATGTTGTACTCGTCACGGCCGATACCGCAGCCCAGCGCGGTAATCAAGGTGCCCACTTCCTGGGAAGAGATCATCTTGTCGAAGCGTGCCTTCTCCACGTTGAGGATCTTGCCCTTGAGCGGCAGGATGGCCTGGGTGCGACGGTTACGACCCTGCTTGGCGGAACCGCCAGCAGAGTCACCTTCCACCAGGTACAGTTCGGAGAGGGCAGGGTCTTTTTCCTGGCAGTCCGCCAGTTTGCCCGGCAGGCCGGCGATATCCAGCGCACCTTTACGACGCGTCATCTCACGAGCTTTACGCGCCGCTTCACGGGCACGGGCGGCGTCGATCATCTTGCCGACTACCAGCTTGGCTTCGTTCGGGTTTTCCAGCAGGAAGTCCGAGAAGTACTTGCCCATTTCCTGTTCGACCGCGGTCTTCACTTCGGAAGAAACCAGCTTGTCCTTGGTCTGGGAACTGAACTTCGGATCCGGCACTTTCACCGAAATGATTGCGGTCAGGCCTTCACGCGCATCGTCACCAGTGGTGGCGACTTTGTGCTTCTTGGCCAAGCCTTCGGCTTCGATGTAGGTGTTCAGGTTACGCGTCAGCGCGGAGCGGAAACCCACCAGGTGAGTGCCGCCATCGCGCTGGGGAATGTTGTTGGTGAAGCACAACAGGTTCTCGTTGAAGCTGTCGTTCCACTGCAGGGCGATTTCCACGCCAATGCCGTCTTCACGCTGGATGTTGAAGTGGAACACCTGGTTGACCGCAGTCTTGTTGGTGTTCAGGTATTCAACGAACGCACGCAGGCCGCCTTCGTACTTGAACAGCTCTTCCTTGCCGCTGCGCTCGTCCTTGAGGACGATACCCACACCGGAGTTGAGGAACGACAGTTCACGAATCCGCTTGGCCAGGATGTCCCAGCTGAAGTGGATGTTCTTGAAGGTTTCAGCCGATGGCTTGAAGTGGATCTGGGTACCGGTGGTCTCGCTTTCGCCAACGATCTTCATCGGCTCCTGCGGAACGCCGTGCACGTAGGTCTGTTCCCAGATCTTGCCGCTACGGCGAACGGTCAGGATCAGTTCTTCAGACAGTGCGTTCACTACCGACACACCTACACCGTGCAGACCGCCGGATACTTTGTAGGAGTTGTCGTCGAATTTACCGCCGGCGTGCAGCACGGTCATGATGACCTCGGCTGCCGAAACGCCTTCTTCTTTGTGCACGTCTACCGGAATGCCGCGACCGTTGTCGCGTACGGTGATCGATTCATCAGGGTGGATGATGATGCTGATGTCGTCGCAATGGCCAGCCAAAGCTTCGTCGATCGAGTTATCGACCACCTCGAACACCATGTGGTGCAGACCGCTGCCATCGTCTGTGTCACCAATGTACATACCGGGACGTTTGCGTACGGCATCCAGGCCTTTCAGCACTTTAATGCTCGTTGAGTCGTACGTATTTTCTTCGCTCATGCCTTCACTCCCGATGGTCGTGGGTCTGGGTGATACGGCCCTGTTCCACGTGGAACAAAGCGACTGGCGTTTCCGTCTGCCAGCCTTCCCTCAATAATTCGTGGTCTACACAGGTGATGAACACCTGGCAGCGTAAGTCTTCCAGCAAACGGCAAAGCGCGCGGCGGTGCTGCTCATCCAGTTCGGACGGCAAATCATCCACCAGATAAATACATTGGCCGCGCCGGGCCTGGCTGACCAAATGCCCTTGGGCGATCCGCAGGGCGCAAACCACCAACTTCTGCTGACCCCGGGACAAGATGTCCGCGGCATTGTGCGCGCCTAATCTAAGGCGCAAATCAGCGCGTTGCGGTCCGGCCTGGGTATGCCCCATTTGCTGATCCCGGTGTACGGACGCGGCGAGCACTGCACTCAGTTCCCGCTCTTTGTCCCAACCCCGGTAATAGCTAAGCGTTAAGCCCTCGAGTTCGACGAGTTCGCTCAAGGTCTGTTCAAAGACTGGTTTCAAGGCTTTGATGTAAGCGCGGCGGTATTCATCAATTTCAGCGCTGGCCTGGCACAATTCTCTGTCCCAAACCGCTTGCGAAACGGCGTCAAGTGTACCATGCCGCAGCCAAGAGTTTCTCTGGCGCAGGGCCTTCTGCAAGCGCTGCCAGGTGGACATGAAGCGCGGTTCCACGTGGAACACCCCCCAGTCCAGGAACTGACGGCGAATCTTCGGCGCACCTTCCAACAGGCGAAAACTGTCCGGGTTGATCAATTGCAGTGGCAGGATTTCTGCGAGTTGTGCGGCACTGCGGGCGTTCTGCCCATCGATGCGAATCTGAAACTCGCCTTGCCGATCACGGGAAATCCCCAGCGCGCTGTGGCCGCCTTCGGCCAATTCGACCTGGCCGAATACCGTACAGGCCAACTGTTCGTACTGGATCACCGGTAGCAGGCGGGTACTGCGAAACGAACGGGCGAGCCCCAGCAGATGGATGGCTTCCAACACACTGGTTTTTCCGCTGCCGTTGGCGCCGTACAGAATATTGATGCGGGGGGAGGGGGAGAAGGTCACCGGGTGCAGATTGCGCACCGCGGTGACCGAGACGCGACTGAGGGACATCTAGCGGCTGCTGAACATGTTTACAGGCGCATCGGCATGACAACGTAAGCCGAGTCGTCGTTGTCGGACTCTTGCACCAGCGCACTGCTGTTGGAGTCAGACAGGATCAAGCGCACCTGCTCGGTGGTCATCACGCCCAGCACGTCCAGCAAATAGCTGACGTTGAAGCCGATTTCCAGGGAGCCGCCGTTGTACTCAACGCCTACTTCTTCTTCCGCCTCTTCCTGTTCCGGGTTGTTCGCCTGGATCTTCAGCTGACCATTGGCCAGTTGCAGGCGAATGCCGCGGTACTTCTCGTTGGACAGAATCGCCGTACGGCTGAATGCTTCACGCAGGGCCTGGCGATCGCCCAGTACCAACTTGTCGCCGCCTTTTGGCAGGACGCGCTCGTAATCCGGGAACTTGCCGTCGACCAGTTTCGAGGTAAAGGTAAATTCACCGGTGGTGGCACGGATGTGGTGTTGGCCCAACACGATGCTCACGTTGCCGTCCGGCTCAGTCAGCAGGCGTGCCAGTTCCAGGATACCTTTGCGTGGCACGATCACCTGGTGGCGATCCGGTTGGCCGATGTCAGCCTGCATCGAGCACATGGCCAGACGGTGACCATCGGTAGCCACGGCGCGGATGATCCCGGCGGACACTTCCAGCAGCATGCCGTTGAGGTAGTAGCGAACATCCTGCTGCGCCATGGCAAAGCTGGTGCGCTCGATCAAACGACGCAGTTTGCTTTGCGCCAGGGTGCACGTCAGCGAACCCGGGCCTTCTTCCACGGTAGGGAAGTCGTTGGCTGGCAGGGTCGACAGGGTAAAACGGCTACGACCGGCCTTGACCACCAGCTTCTGCTCATCGAGCTTGATGTCGATCAGCGCGTCGTTCGGCAGGCTCTTGCAGATGTCCATCAGCTTGCGTGCCGGGACAGTGATTTCGCCCGGCTCGGCCGGTTCTTCAAGTTGCACACGACCGACCAGCTCGACTTCCAGGTCGGTACCGGTCAGCGACAACTGCTGGCCTTCGACAACCAGCAGCACGTTGGAAAGCACCGGCAAGGTCTGTCGGCGCTCGACGACGCCTGCGACCAGTTGCAGGGGTTTCAACAGGGCTTCGCGTTGAATGGTGAAATGCATGGTCTAGTCCCTTGCCTTAATAAGCTGCGCTGGTGTTCATCAAGTGGTCAGTGTACGCAGCAGGTTCTTGTAGTCCTCGCGGATGTCCGCGTCGGATTCCTTAAGTTCGTTGATCTTGCGGCAGGCGTGCAACACCGTGGTGTGATCGCGACCGCCAAACACATCACCGATTTCCGGCAGGCTGTGGTTGGTCAGTTCCTTGGACAGGGCCATGGCCACTTGACGTGGACGGGCCACCGAACGCGAACGGCGTTTGGACAGCAAGTCGGAAATCTTGATCTTGTAGTACTCGGCGACGGTGCGCTGAATGTTATCCACAGAGACCAGTTTGTCCTGGAGCGCCAACAGGTCTTTCAGGGATTCGCGAATCAACTCGATGGTGATGTCGCGGCCCATGAAGTGCGAGTGCGCGATAACACGCTTGAGCGCGCCTTCGAGTTCACGCACGTTGGAGCGAATGCGCTGGGCGATAAAGAACGCGGCATCGTGCGGCAGGTCGACTTTGGCCTGGTCGGCTTTCTTCATCAGAATCGCGACGCGGGTTTCCAGTTCAGGAGGCTCGACGGCAACCGTCAGGCCCCAGCCGAAGCGCGACTTCAAGCGCTCTTCAAGGCCTTCGATCTCCTTGGGATAACGGTCACTGGTGAGGATGACCTGCTGGCCACCTTCAAGCAGGGCGTTGAACGTGTGGAAAAACTCTTCCTGGGAACGTTCCTTGCGGGCGAAGAACTGAATGTCATCGATGAGCAGGGCGTCCACCGAACGGTAGAAACGCTTGAACTCGTTGATCGCATTCAGTTGCAGCGCCTTGACCATGTCGGCCACGAAGCGCTCGGAATGCAGGTACACGACCTTGGCATTCGGATTCTTCTTTAATAGATGGTTACCCACAGCGTGCATCAAGTGAGTTTTACCCAAGCCAACGCCGCCATACAGGAACAGCGGGTTGTAACCGTGCTTGGGATTGTCCGCGACCTGCCAGGCCGCAGCGCGGGCCAGCTGGTTGGACTTACCCTCGACGAAATTTTCGAAGGTAAAGGTCCGGTTCAGGTAACTGGTGTGCTTGAGCGCACCTTCTACCTGCACGGTACGTTGTTCGGCACGCACCGGGGCCTGTTGCGAACTGGCGCCAGCCATCGGATCGAAGCTGTCGCGGGACGGCTCTTCATTGACCTCGACGATTTTCTGCGTCGAACGCTTGCTGGTTGGAGCCGGCGTTGGTGTATTGACCGGTGCCGGCACCGCTGCAGCCTGGGCTTGCGATGCCGCAGCAGCCAAAGGTGCATTGGGCGCGGCCCGCGGTGCCGAACTGCGTTTGCTGCCTATTAATAAGGAAAGCGCAGGCGCCATGCCGTTGCCATGCTCATCCAGCAGTTCGAGCACGCGGCTCAGGTACTTTTCATTGACCCAGTCGAGAACAAAGCGATTCGGTGCGTAGACACGCAACTCGTCGCCTTCGGCTTCGACCTGTAGTGGACGGATCCAAGTGTTGAATTGTTGGGCAGGCAGCTCATCGCGCAAAAGCTCCACGCACTGCTGCCAAAGTTCCACTGACAC